>JAZLAM010000018.1:0-49877 GCA_045613125.1 Alphaproteobacteria bacterium
TAAGATATGGTTTTATTATAGAAGACTGGTCTGAATTTTTACTATCTTCTATATTACAGCATTGTATTTTATTTATTCCTAAAAAGCATTTAGAAAAATTAATCAAAGCTACTAATCACATATTTAATTTTAATATTGATCAATGGAAATATGGAGTAAATTTATATTTCTTATATCTTATAAACAAACGTTTGAAATCAAAAAAACTTTTTAAATCAATAAGGAAGTCTGCGCTATTTATCTTCAATATTCAAAAACATAAAGATATATATAGTATACTGAAGAAAATATATTAAACTTTTTTATTACACCATTTGTAAGATATCATATAACGATACGATAAAATTAAGATAGTTATATTATACATCCAATCTGCTAACCAACAAATAGGAAGTGATAGTTTTAAATATTCAACCACAACAAATACATATAAAACATATACGAACATTGTAATAAACTCAATTTTCATTACATATTGCGTATTTCCCGTACCAGCAACAACATTAAATAATATCCATGCAGGAATTCCTGACACAAAACTTCCAAGCATCACTAAATATGTCACCACAGATTGATTTATCAGCACAAAATTATCTGTATACATACGCAAAAATGGATAATATCCTACAGCCATAATTATCAACATAGGTAACATTATATAACAACATAATGACACACCTTTTATACACGAGGGCATAACCTCATTGGTTTTATTTTCTCCAATAAGATTTGCTGTTATAGAGCTCATAGTAGAGGCCAAAGCGTTAACTACGACAAAAGGAAAAGAAGATAAACTACGAACAATATTAGAAACAGCTAATTCTCGTTCACCTAAATGTTCTATAGCTATAAAAAAGAAAAACCAAGTAGAAATGGATATAAATTGTTGTAACATTGTCCATACTGAAACAGATAAAATAGATTTTAATAAAGTAAAATCTCTATAAACAAACTGTGTAAAACCATATTTTTTTAAATCTACTTTTACAAAAAAATAAACAACATACACTAAAACCGCAATAATCTCAGATATATTCGAAGCTATCGCAGCTCCAGATATTCCAAGTTGAGGAATACCAAATTTTCCAAATATAAACATATAATTCAAAATAACATTAAACAGAACCATAATAACAGAGACTATACTTAATACCTTTGTTTTAGTAATACTAACAAAAAAACCTCTGACCATAATAATGCAAGAAGCCGATAAAATCCCCCATATACGCCAATTTACGTATTTAAGAGTAGATTGATAAATTTCAGGGCTCTCAATTAGCGCTTTCAATAAACTTGGGGTAATGCAATATGATAATAAGATAAATAAAAAATTTACCGCCATAAGAAAGGAACACCCTTGATAAAAAACATGACCTATTTTTTCAAAATTTTGCTCTCCGTTTCTTCGTGCCATAATAATTTGAGCGCCAATACTAAAACCGAAAGCAATCATAAATAGAGTAAAGAAATATGTAGAACCCAAAGCAGAAGCACCCAACTCTATTTCACCAAATCTACCTAAAAAGATAATATCAGTAATTCCTATCAGTTGTTGCATAAGCATACTGATAAGTATAGGATAGCTTATTTTGAATATATTCTTATAATCAACTTGCATAACTAAAATAATTAGCTCATCAGTTTGTAATTTTCAACAATTAAATTGCTAAAGGCAAATAAACCGTGAATGTTGTTCCGTCATAGTTTGTAGAACTTACGGTCAGATTTCCTTTATGACGTAAAATAATTTGCTTAGCAATTGATAAGCCCAATCCTGTTCCTTTTATATTAAGATTTTTATGTTCTTGCAGACGATAAAAACGCTCTGTTACTCTTGCTAAATCTTCTGCACTTATTTTTGGACCTTTATTGTTTACGGAAATTGCTATTGCTGTTCCTTCTGCTACATTAAACAATTTTGATGGTGGAATACCATCAACACATTTAACTTCTATCGTAACATTTGACGAACTTATTCCATATTTTAAAGCATTATCAGTTAAATTTTGCACTAATTGTTGTACTTGATTTGCATCAGCAATAATTTGTGGTAAATCTTCAGGCAATTCCACTACAACATTCATATCACGTTCTTTAGCTTTTAACGACAAAGCTTCAGCCACCTCTTCTACGATTAAATCTACTCTTACTTTTTCATCCGGAGCTTGATCTTGTGACAATTCAATACGAGACAATGAAAGCAAGTTTTCTATTAAATCAGACATATACTGGGCTTGATCTGACATTATTTTTAAAAACGTCTCTCTTGCTTGAGTATCATCTTTAGCTGATGTTTGTAATGTTTCAATAAAACCGGAAATAACTGATAAAGGAGTTCTAAGTTCATGACTGGCATTTGCAACAAAATCTGATTGCATTTTTTCAATTTTCATAGCTTTAGTTAAATCATAAAGTGAAATAACGGCTACTGCCCTTCCCTTTGAGAACCAGGGGAGTTGCTTAATATGAGCATAAATTTTTTTATTAAACGGTTCTTTTGCATAAAAAATAAGATTTTCAGCTTCACTTTCTTTTTTTAAGACCTTACTTACCGATTTAATAAAACTGTTTGAATTGAAAATATTTTCAATATTCTTTTCTGTAATATTATCGCCTAACAATTTTCTTGTTGAAAGATTTGCTCCTAATATATTACCAGATCTGTCTATCATTAAAATCGGATCAGGTAATGTATCTAAAACGGCTGTATCAGACATACTTTGAGCTTCAAGCTCATCTGTTTTATCTACCCAAAACTTATGCATTGAATTTATCGCTTCGGCAATTTCTCTTGCTTCTTGTTCCGAAAGTTTTATATCTAAGGTTTCTGTTTGGATTCCTTTTGCTAAATTATAAATATATTTTTTAACCTGTTGTAATTCAAAGCTTATCGGAAGTAAAAAAGCGACATTAAAAACAACAATCATTGCATAAGAAATAACGGCCCAATATGGCGGTAAAATATCAAAAACCGTCAACATTATAAAAACCAATGCTGAAGGAACCGATAAAATTAGCACTCTAAAAACAAAATCAGAGTTCTTTTCAATTGCCGTAAAGCCGTTTTTTTTAAATTTCATAAAATTTCCCCGTATAAAATGCAAAAAAAAATAGACTTGAATTTTAAATATTCTATTATGAAAGAAGTTTAAAATCACTTAAAATTGAATGAAGAAAAATGGCTAAAACTAAAGACGATGTAACACCTTCTACAAAACAATATCTTGAAATTAAAAACGAATACAAAGATTATTTACTTTTTTATCGTGTTGGAGATTTTTACGAACTGTTTTTTGATGATGCACACAAAGCCTCTAAAGCTTTGGATATTGTTTTAACCCATAGAGGTACATATATGGGAGAACCCATACCAATGTGTGGTGTACCTTTTCATGCATATGAAAGTTATTTAGCTAAACTAATCGGACAAGGGTTTAAGGTAGCTATATGTGATCAAACCGAAACTCCTGAAGAAGCAAAACAACGTGGTGGCACAAAAGCACTGGTAAGGCGTGAAGTTGTCAGATTAGTAACATCAGGTACTTTAACCGAAGACAATATGTTAGATGCCAGAAAAAACAACTACTTGCTATGTTGTGTTATGCACGAGAAAAATTTTGGTTTTTCTTGGTTAGATATGTCTACCGGAGATTTTTATACTAAAAGTGTACCTTTTGCGATTGATAAAAAAGCTGAGGTTTTGCAATCGTTCTTATCTTATATAGAAGCCGGAGAAATTATTGTTTCTGACAATTTATTGCAACATACTAATTTATTTGATGTATTAAAATATTATCAAGAAAAATTGACTGTCTTACCTCAGGCTCGTTTTAATGTTATCAATACACAAAATATGATTGAAAAATTTTTTAAAATTCAAACCATTGAAGCATTCGGTTGTTTTTCAAAACAAGAAATAATAGCTTCTGGCATAATTCTTGATTATATAGAAACAACTCAAAAAGGCAAACTTCCTCAACTAAAAAAACCAATTTGCCAAACGCAAAGCCAATTTTTAGAAATTGATGCTTCTACAAGACAGAGTCTGGAACTAACAAATTCTCAAACTTATGGAAATAACAAAAAAGCGACACTTCTAAATACTATAAACAGGACAATTACGGCTGTGGGATCTCGTTTATTATCGAATCGTTTACTTAGTCCGTCAATTGATATAGCTACAATAAACAATCGCCTAAATATGATAGACTTTTTCATACAAAATTCGGATATAAGAAACAATCTTCGCATATTACTCAAAGAAGTATCTGATTTAGAAAAAACAATTACCCGCATGAGCTTAAATCGTTGTCCACCAAAAGAAATGTTTGAATTAGGCACAACTTTATCATATTTACCAAAGATAAAAAATCTTATATACAACATTTCAAAAGATAATATTGTTTTAAATAAAATACCGCAAGAGATTGATAATTATCTATCCAGTATAGCTGATTTTAGCGTATTAGTTACCGAAATTGCGGAAGCTCTGCAAGATTACGATAAACTTCCCAACAAACTCGGCATAAGCGAATTTATAAGAGATGGATATAATGCAAACTTAGATCATCTTCGTAACATTAGAGAAAATCAGAAAAAATCTATAGAAGCGTTAGAACAAAAATATATACAAGAAACAAATATTTCTAATTTGAAAATCAGGTACACAAGTGTTTTAGGATATTTTATTGAAGTTCCAACAAAGATGGCTGCAGATATGATACAATTACCACAATTCATACACAGGCAGTCTGTTTTAAGCGGTGCTCGTTTTACTACTGTTGAACTCAATGAAATGGAACAAGAATTAAACACTGCTGATGATAAAGCTATTGCATTAGAGGTTAATTTATACAACAATTTAATAGATAAGATTTTGTGTGCTACAAGCGATATATATGATGTTGCATCTGTTATAGCTGAACTTGATATTGCTTCTTCGTTAGCCGATTTGGCTATTGAAAAAAAATATTGTCGCCCTATTGTAGACAACAGTCTAGATTTTATAATTAAAGATGGACGTCATCCCGTAGTTGAAAGAAGTATTGAAAAATCATTTGTAGGAACATTTGTCAGTAATGATTGTGATTTGGGAAATAACGGCAATAAGATTTGGCTTTTAACAGGTCCTAACATGGCCGGAAAATCTACATTTTTAAGACAAAATGCTATAATTGTAATTATGGCGCAACTTGGATCGTATGTCCCTTGTTCTTATGCAAAAATCGGTATAGTTGATAAGATTTTTTCTCGTGTAGGAGCTTCTGACGATTTATCCAGAGGACGTTCCACTTTTATGGTCGAAATGGTAGAAACTGCAACCATATTAAATCAGGCAACAGAAAGGTCTTTTGTTATATTAGATGAAATAGGCAGAGGAACAGCGACGTATGATGGTTTATCAATTGCTTGGTCTGTTGTAGAGCATTTACATGAAATAAATAAATGTCGAGCTCTTTTTGCAACACACTATCACGAACTAACTGTTTTATCTAATAAATTGAAACATTTAAGCCTACATTGTATGAAAATTAAAGAATTTAACGGCAACGTGGTATTTTTACACCAAGTAGTCAACGGGGCTGCTGATCGTTCATATGGTATTCATGTTGCAAAATTGGCTGGTCTTCCTAAAATTGTAATATCAAGATCAGAACAAATTTTACAATCATTAGAACAAAACCCCAGTAAAGTTTCGATTACAAACATAGAAAATGATTTACCTTTGTTTTCTGTATTAAAAGAAAAAATTGAAAAACAAGAAGAAGATCTCAACAAAACAAATCCGGCTCTTGAATTGTTAAAAGAAACAGATCCGGACATACTAACTCCGAGAGAAGCCCTTGATAAAATTTATGAGCTAAAGAAACTCTTATAAAAGCGTTATATAAAAGCCCCTTTTTAACAGGGGCTTTATCTTTTAACAAACATATTGGTTTATTTTTGTTGATTTATCAAATATATTTCAACACGTCTATTTTGTTCACGTCCTTCAGAAGTTGTATTACTGGCTATCGGATTTTGCGCACCAAGACCTAACGCATTGATACGGTCTTTATTAACACCTCTTAATGATAAATATTCCAAAACAGCGGAGGCTCTTCTTTGTGATAACGGAATATTAATTGCATCATTTCCGGTACTGTCTGTATATCCAATTACCTGTAAAGAGGTTTTATCATATTCTTTTGCTACTTTAGCAACAGAATCTAACACCGAATTAGCCGTAAATTTTATAATTGATTCATTTGTATTAAAAGTTATTGCATTGGGCATAATAAGACGAATATTTTCACCGTCTCTTGCCACTTGCACACCAGTACCTTGCAATTCTTGACGAAGTTTTGCCGCTTGAACATCCATATATCCACCACTAGCAGCACCAACACCGGCGCCAATTCCGGCACCAATCAAAGCTCCTTTTTCACCGCCAATGATAGCACCAACACCTGCACCTAAAGCCGTTCCAATACCTGTTCCCCATGCTGTTTTTGACACTTTACGTTCTCCAGTATATGGATCTGTTGCACATGCACTTAAAAATGAAACCATAACAATTGATAATAAAATGTTCTTCATATATTTTCTCCTTTTAAAGAGTTATCATTCTACTCATGACTGTCTTTTCTTCTATAATTTGCTTCTTCTAAAGCAAACACTTGAGAATATTTATGCAAGATTCTTGCTGCTACATCATTAAAATCCCAATTAGCATATTCATATGGAACATTCCAATTTTTTGCTAACATCTTAGGGGTTAACTCAAAAATATCTCCTTGTCTTTCTTTATCATAATCTCTGATACAAAAACGAGAGGCACTTTTTTGTACCTCTTTATCCCATAAGACATTTCTAATTGATGCTAAAATTTCATCTATTGATAGTTCTTCCTCGTTTTCTTTCATCTGCTTCCTTCATCTTTTATTTTTTAACAGATAATGACAACCATTTACCGGCTGTTTCTTTTGAATATTTTTGAGCATCATAAACTGCAACATCTAATTTCAGGTCTTTAGCCGTAAGTTTTCCCATGGATAACAACAACTGCATACCTGAAACATAGTAATCGTGACGAGCTCTAACTTCTTCCACCTTAGAATTTAGCAATGATTGATAAGCATCTAACACATCTAAAACTGTACGATTACCCAAAGCTTCTTCTTGTTGAACCCCATCTAAAGCAATTGCATAAGCTTCTATTTGGTCTTTAACCGAATTTATACGAGCTTTATTTGCCATCATATATTCCCAATTACTGCTAACAGCCGAAACCATTGCTCTTTCTGCTTCCAAAACAACTTCTTGAGCTTGCCATTTTTTATATTTGCTCTGACGTATTTTAGCGCGACTTTCTCCAGAATTATATAACGGAATAGTCATACTGACACCCCAAGCATAACTGTTTGTTTCCGGATCTTTTGTTAATGGTGCATAAGATTGTCCTCTTGATGTAGAGGCTTCAAAATCTATCTGAGGCAACAAAGCTCCTTTATTTGCATTAACGTTATGAGATTGTGCATTCAAAACGTTTTTTGCCGCCTTCAAACCATAGTTATGTTCTTTTGCATAAGAAAGAGCATCTTCAATAGAAGTCGGAAACAATGCCGAAAGCCCTTCAGGTTCGATTAAACTATTTGGGGCTTGCCCTATAACTTGCACATACACAGCCTTAGAAGACGCTAAATTTCCTTCTGCGGAGATTCTGTCCGAAATTGCTTGAGAATATCGTGCTTCTGCTTGAGAGACATCTGTTCTGGTAACTTCGCCGACATTAAAGCGCTCTTTTGTTTCATCTAAGCGTTTTTTCAAAAGTTTTTCATTATTCTTTTGTAAATTTACAATAGATTCATCACGTAAAACATTCAAATAAGCTGTTGAAGCTTCTAACAAAACTTGTTGTTCAACATTTGCTAAATTATTTTGCTCAGCTTTTACGGTTTCTTTTGCTGCCTTAACACTGTTATATGTAGAAAAACCGCTAAATACAGATTGTCTGGCAACTGCAGAAACAGATTCATCATATCCTGTATCCATTTCAACTAATTCATTATGAACATGAGAATCGCTATAGCGTCCTTGAACAGCTAATGTCGGTCTGAAACCTGATTTTGCAATTGCAACATTTTCATCTACTGATCTAAGATAAGCTCTTTGAGCTTGCAAAGTAGGATTATTCACATATGCTCTGCTCATTGCCTCAAAAACATCGCTAGCACTAGCTATATTTGATAAAGAAGTTACTGTTAATAACGTAAATAAAAAACTTTTTTTCATCACATTTTCCTGTTTAATCTAATTTCAACGGACAAATTATCTATCAAAATAGAAAAATTTGCAACTTTTATTTTAAAAAAAATAATCTTATATTATTAAGTAAATTTCAAACATTTTTATATAACATGTTGGATAATTGGGTATTTTAAATTAGGAGAAAAACGTGAAAAAAGGATCAACCAACGTTATCAATGAAATTGATAAAGCTCGCTTAAAACTTTCTATTGAACATTATATAAAATATTTTATCGGCAAACGCGCCTGTGAACTCACAAAAGAAGAAGCTTTAGAGGCCATTGCATTGGCCGTAAGAGAATTTGCAATGGATAAAATGTATCAAACCATTGCTCGTTACAATAAAGTCGGAACCAAAAGAGTTTATTACCTTTCTATTGAATATTTAATTGGTCGTTCTTTAGAAAACAATCTCCACAATTTAGGTTTGTTCAAACTTATCGAAGATATTGAAATTGACGGTTTTCCAAATCTTACCATGGAAGAAATTTATAATGCCGAATATGATCCGGCACTCGGTAATGGTGGTTTAGGAAGACTTGCTGCTTGTTATCTTGATTCTATGGCGTCATTAGGAATTGCCGGCTTCGGATACGGAATTAACTATCAATTCGGGTTATTTAAGCAAAAATTCGATAACGGTTGGCAAATAGAACAAGCTGACAGTTGGCTTGGTGAAAATTCTCCTTGGCAATTTGCTCGTAATGACAGAAAGGTTGCTATCCCGATATACGGCAATGTTGATAGCTACATAGGAGCTAATGGAAGACCTTATTTCACTTGGGTAAATACACAAACATTATATGGTGTACCATACGATTTTCCTATTGTCGGCTATGACGGAAAGTCAGTAAACTATTTACGTCTGTTTTCTGCCAAAACGGATGCCGAACTTGACATCAATGTGTTTAATGAAGGTGGATATATTGAAGCTGTAAAAGCAAAAATAAAATCAGAAACCGTATCAAAAGTTTTATATCCTTCAGATGCTGTCGAATCTGGTAAAACTTTGCGTTTGACACAGCAATATTTCTTTGTTTCATGCGCAATCCAAGATATCATCCGACGTTTCTTGGAAAAAAGTAATGATTTTGATAAAATGCCGGAATATGTCTGCATTCAATTAAATGACACTCACCCGGCACTTGCCATTGCAGAAATGATGCGTTTATTGATTGACCAATATGGGCTTGAATGGGAAGATGCTTGGGATATCACCTCGAAAATTTTTGCTTATACCAACCATACATTGTTACCGGAGGCTTTAGAAACATGGCCGACACGTATTTTAGGAAAATTGTTACCAAGACATTTACAAATTATATACGAAATAAATCGTCGATTTATTGAATTTGCGAAAACAAAATTTGGAGATAATTCTGCTAAACTTTCAAAAGTATCTATTGTTTCGGGAGAAGGCGACAATCAGATAATTCGCATGGCAAATTTATCCATTGTCGGCTCATTTTCGGTTAACGGTGTTGCAAAACTTCACTCAGAACTCATTAAAAAATCTTTAGTTCCCGAATTTTATGAATTATGGCCGGAAAAATTTACTAATGTAACAAACGGTATAACTCCTCGTCGTTGGCTTTTACACGCAAACACAGCTTTAGCTGATTTGATATCTGAAAAAATTGGCCAAAACTGGATAACAAATTTAGATGATTTGCATAAATTAGAAAAATTTGCAGATGATAAAGATTTTATAAAACAGTTTGACAATATTAAAAAGGCTAATAAAGAACGTATGGCATTTTTGGCATTCAAAACAACAGGAACAATTATCAACTCTGACAGCATATATATTGTGCATGCAAAACGCATTCATGAATATAAACGCCAATTAATGACCATATTACAAGTAATTGGAGAATATTTGGCTATTACAAAAGATAACGTTCGTCCTGTAAAAAATAAAACCTATATTTTTGCCGGGAAAGCTGCTCCTTCATACACATTTGCAAAACTTATCATTAAGCTGATTAACAATGTAGCAGAAGTAGTTAACAATGATCCGAGAGTTAATGACGCAATAAAAGTGATCTTTATTCCGGATTATAAAGTATCTATGGCTGAAAGATTAATTCCGGCTGCTGACATCAGTTTGCAAGTTTCCACTGCCGGCTTTGAAGCTTCCGGAACTGGTAATATGAAATTTGCATTGAACGGGGCTTTAACAGTCGGAACTTATGACGGGGCAAATATCGAAATCAGAGAAGCCGCCGGAGAAGACAATTTTTATCTGTTCGGTTTAAGAGATGAAAAAATCAAAGAAATGAGAAACTCATATAATCCTCGTGAAATATATGAAAAATCAGATTATATCAAACGTATCTTAAATGCTCTTAACTCAAATATGTTTTGTGAAAAAGACAGAGTTTTGTTATTTAAGCCTATCGTTGAAGAATTGCTTAACCGCGACTATTATTTCATTTTGGCTGATTTGGAAGATTTTAATAACGCAATGCATCGCGCTGAGAAAGATTATTTAGATCGTGAAAAATGGAATAAGATGGCTCTTTTAAATGTTGCTCGTATCGGCTATTTTTCAAGTGACAGATCCATAATGGATTATGCTAAAAATATTTGGCATATTAAACCGGTGGATTAAGATGTATATAAAAAAGATACCTTCGATTAAAACGAAGGTATCTTTTTGTATCCCGAAAACCACGCGTTAGACGCGTGGTTTTCGGGATAAAAAAAACTATCTCCGGAGCTAACCGAAGATAGTATTTTATCTTGTTTATTGTTTTATACTTTCTTTATCTGAGACATATGTTCTAACAAGGAACGCTTTTCATAAACATTTTCTTGTGCTTTATTAAGCAATGTCTCGTATCTTTCCGGATTGAGTTTATTTACAATCTGGAAACGTGTTTCATTTGACATATACTCAGCCAAAGGTTTTGTAGGCGCTTTAGAATCAAGTGTTAATGGCGCCATACCTTTTTTGGTATTATCCGGATTATATCTGTACAATGGCCAAGCACCTGTTTCAACGGCATCTTTTTGATGACTTAAACCATCTGCCAAATTAAACCCTTGGGCAATACAATGAGAATATGCAATTATAAGTGACGGACCATCATAAGCCTCTGCCTCATTTAAGGCTTTAATAAGTTGCATATCATTAGCACCAAACGAAACTTGTGCAACATAAACATTGCCGTATGACATTGCAATTAAGCCTAAATCTTTTTTCGGTAAAGATTTTCCTGATGTTGCAAACTTTGCTGAAGCGCCCATTGGTGTCGCTTTAGATTGTTGACCGCCGGTGTTTGAATATACTCCGGTATCTAAAACCAAAATATTGACATTTTTACCCGATGCTATCGCATGGTCCAAGCCACCAAAACCAATATCATAAGCCCAACCGTCGCCACCTAAAATCCATAAAGATTTTTTAACTAGATAATCTGCCAAATCATTAAGATGTTTTGATTTTTCGGTATCTATATCAGCTAATTTTTCACGTAAAACTTTAATATTTTGACGTTGAGCATCTATCTGTTCATCATTTTCTTGCTCATTTGATAAAATTTTCTGAACTAACTCTGCTCCAATTTCATCTTTTAATTCTTCCAGCAAGTTTTTAGCAAATTCTGTTTGTTGATCAATTGAAAAACGCATTCCCAAACCAAACTCTGCATTGTCTTCAAACAAAGAGTTTGCCCAAGCCGGACCACATCCGTTATCATCTTTAGTGTAAGGGGTTGTCGGTAAATTACCTGAATAAATTGAAGAACAGCCTGTAGCGTTGGCAATTACCATTCTATCACCAAAGAGTTGGGTTAACAATTTGATATAAGGAGTTTCTCCACAACCGCCACAAGCACCGGAATATTCAAACAACGGACGAATAAGCTGTGTTGTTTTCGGCAAATTTTTGACAACATCTGCCCTTTTAACATAAGGAAGAGTTTCAAAAAACTTCCAATTTGCAATTTGATCTTCCATATGTTTTTCAACATGATCCATATTGATTGCTTTTTTACTTAAATTTTCCCTATTTTTGGCCGGACATGCAGATACACACAAACCACATCCCGTACAATCTTGAGGAGAAATTTGCAACATAAATTTCTTACCGGCAAATTCTTTACCCTTATAATCTGCCGTTTTTAATGTTGCAGGAGCATCTTTAAGGTCTTCATCAGATGCCACTTTCATTCTGATAACACCATGAGGACACACTAAAGAACACTTACCACATTGAATACAAGTGTTTTCATCCCATACCGGAATTTCGGTTGCAATTGAACGTTTTTCATATTGCGTAGTTCCGGTCGGATATGTACCGTCAACAACATCCTTAAACGCTGACACAGGTAACAAATCGCCATTACCGGCAATAATTTCTGCAGTAAACTTCTTAACAAATTCCGGGGCTTGCGCAGGAACTGGCGATAAACGATTAAATGAAGATGTAACGTTTAACGGATATGCAACTTCATGTAAATTTTCTAATGTAGCATCAACGGCTTCATAGTTCTTTTTAACAATTTCTTCGCCTTTTTTAGAATATGTCTTTTTGATTGCCGCCTTAATTTGAGCAATTGCCTCATCTTTAGGTAATATATCAGAAATTGCAAAGAAACATGTTTGCATAACCGTATTAATACGCTGTCCCATACCGGTTTTTCTTGCCACGTCAATTGCATTAATGGTATAAAACTTAAGTTTTTTTGCAATAATTTGTTCTTGAACTTCAACCGGTAAATGGTTCCATACTTCATCAGCTGAATATGGAGCATTAAGCAAGAATGTTGCACCCTCTTTTGCTATTTTTAATATATCAACCTTATTCATAAACGAAAACTGGTGACACGCAACAAAATCTGCCTTACTTATAAGATATGCCGATTTAATCGGATTATCGGAAAACCTTAAATGAGAAGTTGTCATTGAACCTGATTTACGAGAATCGTAAACAAAATATCCTTGACCATATTTTCCGGCATCTTCTGCTATAATTTTTATAGAGTTTTTATTTGCGCCAACCGTACCGTCTGCTCCAAGTCCGTAAAACACAGCTCTTACAACATCTTTTGACTCTGTATCTAAATCATCACTAAATGGCAAAGAGGTATGATTTACATCATCAACAATTCCTACAGAAAAGCCGTTGATTGAGTTTGAACTTGCCCCATTATCATAAACAGCTTTAACCATATTTGGGGTAAATTCTTTTGAAGATAAGCCGTAGCGCCCCCCTAAAACTTTTGGCATAGATTTAATTTTGCCGGTTGCAAAAGCTTTAGAAAGTGTCGCAACAACATCCAGATATAACGGTTCACCGGTTGCGCCCGATTCTTTTGTTCTGTCTAATACGGATACGTTCCTTACTGTACTTGGCAATGCTTTAACAAAGCTTTCTTCAGGAAACGGTCTATACAAGCGAACCTTTAACACACCAACTTTTGCACCGTTTGCATTAAGATAATTTACGGTTTCTTCAACGGTTTCAGCACCTGATCCCATAATTACTATAACATCTGTGGCATCTTTGGGGCCAACATAATCCACAACATTATATCTGCGTCCGGAAATGGCAGAAAACTTATCCATTTCTTCCTGAACAATGTTTTCAACTTTTTGATAATACGGATTAGAAGCCTCTCTTCCTTGAAAAAACACATCAGGATTTTGAGCGGTTCCTCTAATGACGGGTTTTTGCGGATTAAGAGCATTTTTAGCCACAAACGTATAATCAATTCCATCAAGCATAGAGCGTAAATTGTCATCGGAAAGAACTTTAATTTTTTTAATTTCATGAGATGTTCGGAAACCATCAAAAAAGTGCATAAACGGAACTCTTGCTCTTAATGTTGATGTTTGCGCAATGGCTGCCATATCGTGTGCTTCTTGCACAGAATTTGAACAAAGCATTGCAAAACCGGTTTGTCTGCACCCCATAACATCAGAATGATCACCAAAAATTGATAACGCATGATAAGAAAGAGAGCGTGCTGCCACATGCATAACAAACGGTAAAAGCTCGCCGGCAATTTTATACATATTAGGTATCATCAAGAGCAAACCTTGAGATGCCGTAAAAGTTATGGTTAAAGCTCCTGCCTGAACGCTACCGTGACAAGCTCCGGCTGCCCCTGCTTCTGATTGCATTTCTTGAACCTCGGGCACAACACCCCATATGTTTTTTTGCTTTGCAGAAGACCAGGCATCAGCCCACTCACCCATCGGAGATGAAGGTGTAATCGGATAAATTACACAAACTTCATTCATACGATGAGCGACAGATGCTACCGCTTCATTACCATCCATCATTTTAAATTTTACATCTGACATATTAAGGTTTCCTTATAGTTAAAAAACAACATTGCGTTAAAACTACACCCTAGCCCATAAAAAAGCAAATATTTTAAACATGTTTTATACTATATTTTAATCTACATAAATTTCCCACGCTTTTAGAAAACGGCAATATTATAACCGCGACCTATCAAAGATATTTTTCAAATGGTATATTTATATTTTATTCTTTAATTTTCGAATATAAATTCATATCTCTAAATTCATGCAAGCACATATTATATTGGCTTTTTCTCAATGTGCCCTCAAAAGTATATCCTGCTTTTTTAGCCACATTATTAGACTTTTCGTTTTCGACATCTGCTCTGATTGTTAAGCGGATTATTCCGTTAGAAAAAAATTCATTTTCCACCAGCTTTATTGCTTCTTGAATATAACCTTTTCCTTGTGCATCTTTTTTAAGCCAATATCCAATCTCAAATGCTTGATTTTTTTCATTACCTTTTTTCATCAGCGCTATAGCGCCTAAAAAATCATCATTTTCCTTGTTATATATAACATATTCAAACCTTTCGCCATTTTTCCACGCTTTATCTGCTTCCAGAGCATAAGAAAAATCATCTTCTGCTGATTTGGTAATTTCCGGCAACGCCCAAGCAAGCCACGGAATAACAACATCTCTATTGGAATCAACAACATTAAACATCTTTAATGCAAATTCAAAAGAAACATCCGGCTTTTGTAAATAAATACGTTTTCCTTCCAATTTTTGATTTAAATCCATTGCTTTTATTTCCTACTTTGAATTAATTACATTTAAGATGTTGTTTAAAATTTTATCTACGGGTAACGAAAAATCAATACAAACGTCCTTAATGACGCAATTGTTATTAACAGCACTATACAAACAAAAATTGGTAGTAAAATATTTACCGTAAATAACAGAATCATCAATATGAAAATCTATTTTATTTTCTGCACAATACTGTGCTTTTGCTTTATCCCATAAATCATTATCTACCTTAAATGAACCATCATTACAGTATGTAATTTTTCTCAAATGATCAAAATGTTCCACCATCGACCAAATGTCAGAATATTTTATATCATATAATTTGAGATATTCTTCAATATCAGCTTTGTATCCACCACTTATAACATATATAATACATCCGTTTTCTAAAGCATATTCGTTGAAATTTTTAAAAAAAAGTGGATTTGCCGTAATAACTCCGTGATAATCTATCCCTATTTTTATTTTTTTATTCATCATCGCCTCCAAAGGCTGAAGAAAATAATTCTTTTAATGAACTGGGGCTAAACATTGATAAAGGATTTATCTTAATTTGAGGATCTGCCAAACTTCCTTCTATACCATAATTTGCCGTAATCACACTGCCGTCTTTACCGGCAAGTACGGTTCCAACCAGAGGAATTTTACCAACAAATGCATTAATACTATGCGCTGGAGATATAATACCTTTTAGATCAAGTTGTTCCGATGAGGTGTTATACTTTCCTGAAGCTGTAAAGCCTATAACATTTCCAAACATTTTTGCATCTTTAATTTGAAGAGTTTTATCAACATATTCAAATGGAGCATCAAAATGTGAGAAAGTAATTCCATCACCCATTAATAAATCAAGCATTCCCTTAAACGAAGCAACTGTTAAAAGTTTTGCTAATAATGGAGTATTCTTGATACTAAAATCTCTAATTTGAGCATGACCGATAAAGCCGTTATCGGTGCTATGTTTTCCTTCAATTTTTAATATACCTCCGCTCATATTTTCGTACAAACGTAATACTCTTAACGTACTTCCAGCATTATTAGAATCAATTGATAATAAATGTTCTCCTTCCGGTCTTGGCACATAATCTAATTTTAATTTAATTGACTTATCTGTACCATAGTTACCGACCATATGTACTTCATCTATACCTATACCATTTCTAAATATAGCACTACCGGCAAAATTTTTAATTGGAGTATCATTATTGGTCCATAAACTATTTACAGCGATGAAAATTTCAGCATCAACAACATCTTTAAAATTATCATCTTCCTTATTTTTATCAGAAAGTTTTTTTGATTTTTCTCTTTTATCAAACAACGTATTCAAGTCATAGCTATTGCCACTTACATTTACTTTAAATTTTCTTTTAGGCAAATTAACAATTTCTATCTTAGCACTTGCAGATGTTCTAGGACCTTTAATATCTTTTATATCAATTATCTCAATCTGTCCTTTTTTATCCATTACCATATTTCCAGTTAAAGAAAAATCATCTTTTGATAAACTAAAAGATGGAACTGATTTAACTTTACTGTCGGCTATCTCAATTTTTGTTTTTATATTACCTTTTTGACCTTTTTCTTTTTTGAAACCTAAAAAACTATAATCAATATCCGCATTTGTAATATCTGCATTTATATCTAAAACTACATCATCATTATTTTGTACAGTTATATCTGCAACAATATCAGCATATCCGTTTATGTATGGAGGATTTAATATTGAGCTTTCTATTCCAAGCTTACGTTTTACCATTTCATCAAGCTTAAATGAAATTTTTGATTTATTTTTATAGGCCTTATTTGAAAAATTTTCATTTATAACTAAATTTAGATTTATACCATCAAAAACAGCATTTCCTATAACCAAGAAGCCTTTTGAATTAACTTCAACATTTAATTTTTCGGCTGTCAAATCTTTTCCATCGGAAACATTTTCTATTTTTACATCCTGTAAATCAGCTTTCACATCAACTTTTATTTCTTCTGGTGTTAAATTTCTATGTAATTCAAAATTTAAACCTAATTTAATGTCAACATTTCCTAAAACTTTTTCCGGACTAACACCCATACCCGATGCAAAATTTAAAGGCGGATTATCTATAAACTTTAATGCATCTGTAATAGATGAATTGCCATTTATTTTAATATCAATGTAGTTATGATCCTTATTCAAATCATAAAGGCTTACTCTTCCTTTATTTACCAACACGCCGGCAGATACACCTTTATCAATATCAATATCTATAGATGAAGGACTAAACTTTGCTACACCATAAACATGTTTTACCACTGGCATACCTTCTAAATATGTTAAATCACCATCTACAATCTCAGTAGAACCTTCTAAACTTGACATATAAAGAAATTCTTTATTTTCATCATAGTTAAATTTAAACACAAATCTACCATTTTGAGCTTGTCCTCCGATAAGATTATCTTTACACCACTGCCAAGCAGGTTCTGCCAAATATCTTGGCCAAAACTTTGATAAATCTGCTAACTGAAATTTATCTATTTCAGATACAAAAACAATTTTTAAATCTTTCAAAGATCTTTCAAAAAAATATTTTTTATAGCCTGAAACATCTAAACTTAAACGGGTTTTTTGACCAGATGTTTCAAAATCAGCATTTCTAATAACTACAGAATCGAGCCCTCCACTAACATTTCCTTCTAACACAAACGAATCGATTGCATAATTAAATCGTTGTTGATCATTAAAAATAACCTCTCCTTGACCGCCTTTAACTTGAAAATTAATATCTTTAACAATATCATCAATATGTTGTACCACATCTTCTTTATTATTCATAATTTGTACAAAATCAACTTCTGTAGAAATTTTACCATCTATAGGTATATCTATTTTCACACTATTTTCACTTCTGTTTCCAGTGAAATCAGAAACCATAAAATCAGAAAAAACAAAACCTAAATTCAATTTATTTTTTAATGTATTATAATCTCCATTTAAATTCAAACTTACAAGTCTCTCGTTTTTTTCCAGTAAACCTTGAATGCTGAGATCTAAATTTGTAACATTACGATTAAAATCAAAATTTACATCATTAAAAGTAAGCTTGTGCCCTAAATCTACCTCATGAAATTCTACAGACGCATTATTAATTTCGATTTCATTAATAAAGCTTTCCGGATATACCATCTCATCAGAATTAAACCGATCTAAAAACCTCTCATACCAATCAACATAATACTCAAATTTTTTCTTATTTATTTCATTACTCTTTTCTTTTTCAACTCCATATGTAGTAAAAATTGATATTTGGGCATTTTCTACTCTAACACTGCTAGGAGCTATGATACCTTTAAGTAACGCACGAACACTAAAAGAGAGGGACAAGCTTGGAGCTTTAATTGAAAATTTATCATCATTTTTTCTAAAAACAATATTTTTAGCTATAATTTTTACCGGTTGAATAGAACGAACTATTTCTAAGTTAACCTCTCCAACGCTCATTGAATATTCTGTGTCTTGTGAATTTATTGCTTGTATAATATAAGGTTTTAAAAAATTAACAGATAATGGACCTTTATATAAAATCCACAGAGAATATAACAGGAAAAGTAATAAACCAACTCCCATATAATCTGCTGTTTTACGTAAATAATATACTTTTCCTGAAATTTTCTTCATTATTTCTCTAACCACTCCATAATTTTGTTATAATTACGCAAATTATAAAGTAAATCATGCGAAGCACCGTGATATAAAATTATATCCTTAGGTTCTAACGCTTCTTCATAAAGTTTCAGGGCTTGTGTATATGGTATTAATTTATCACTTTTTGTGGTCATAACTAACAACCTTGTATTAATTTTGCCTATTAACTCCGAATTATTATACTTATCTTTTACCAACAAATCAAGCGGTAATAAATGTACTCCCATAAACATTGTATGAACCTTTACAACATCAAGTAATGATGTAAAAGGAACTTCTAAAATAAGAGCATTATATTTTCCCCTGTCCTGACCATTTACCGTTGTATATAAAGCAGTATGAGAACCTAAAGAAAATCCATAAATAATAATATCTTCATTTTCAAAACCTATACTATTTAAATATCTTGATGCATTCAGAGAATCTTGTGTCAAAAACTTCTGTCTTATCTTTTTACCTTGTCCTCCAAAACCACGATATTCCGGTATAAAAACAGAATATCCGTTATCAGCAAATGGAACCAATTTATGATAATATTTTTCTATGTTATATGCATTACCATGTAAAAATAGCACTACTTTATGATTATTTTGTTTACTCGTATTTTTATATAACCAACCTTTTACATTCATATTATCATAAGTATGATAAACAACTTCCGTTACATCAAAACCATCTAATTTAACATTTTTTACATTTCCAAAAAAATTATATGGCATATAAAAAAAATATTCAGGCTTAGCATAAATACATAAGCACAATAATGTATAAAAACTTAATATTATAAAAATACAAATTGTTAATTTTAGCATTCTAGCCAACCTTACTTGATAACGCTGCTTCTAAAAACATATCAATATCACCATCTAAAACAGCTTTGCAATCTGATGTTTCTACTTCAGTCCTTAAATCTTTAACCATACGATATGGCTGCAATACATACGATCTTATTTGATACCCCCATCCGTTATCACCTTGCATATCTCTTTGTTCAAGGGCAACTTCTTCACGTTTTTTAAGTTCTAATTCATAAAGTTTAGCTTTTAACATTTTCCAGGCATTATCACGATTTTGAAATTGTGAACGTTGACTTTGGCTTTGTACAACTATACCGGTCGGAATATGTGTTATTCTAATTGCTGAATCTGTTTTATTTACATGTTGTCCGCCCGCTCCTGATGCCCTATAAGTATCAATACGGCAATCCGCTTCATTTATATTAATCTCTATAGTATCATCAATAACGGGAAAAACATTAACCGAGGCAAAACTTGTATGACGCCTTCCTGCACTGTCAAATGGAGAAATTCTAACTAAACGATGAACTCCGCTTTCAAACTTTAGCCATCCGTAAGCATTATGCCCCACCACTTTTATTGTAACCGACTTAATTCCGGCAACATCACCTTCTGTTTCCTCTTGATACTCAACTTTAAATTTCCTTTTTTCTGCCCAACGAGTATACATTCGTAAAAGCATTTCAGCCCAATCTTGAGCCTCTGTACCTCCACTTCCTGCATGTATTTCAACATAAGCATCATTAGCATCAACTTCACCCGAAAGTAATGCCTCCAACTCTAATCTAGAAACTTCTGCTTCTAAATTTTCTAAAAGTATAAAAATTTCTGATTGCATATCTTCATCATCTTCAGATATTTCTGCCATTTCTTCATAATATGAAAGAGTTTTTTGCATATCTTCATAAGATTTTAATGCTGCATCTAATGAATTTTTTTCACTCATTATTTTTAAGGCTTTTTCAGAATCATTCCATAAAAGAGGATCTTCACTTAATGCACTAAGCTCTTCTAACCTTAAAACAGCATTATCATAATCAAAGAGACCTCCTCAGCAGACTTAAAGACTGCTTAATATTTTCTATCTTATTTATAAATTCAGCTTTCATATTACCCTCTAATATTCTCCACCAATTTGAAGAGCAGCATCATGCGTATCTATAACCAGTGTGTTTTGCTCATCACCATTTCCTATTACTCTTTGTTTTGTTGTATCAAAACTATAATCAGGTTTAATTGCCTCCATAATTACAGTTTCATCCCCTGGCTCTGATAATTTCCCTGTTTTAGGATGTATACGAACCAATTTAATTCCTTGCGGTATCCTAAAATCAGAATCGGGAACATCTTGTAAAGTTTCTTTCATAAATTCATAAAAAATCGGCAAAGCTGCAGATGCTCCAGTTTCAAATTTGCCTAAACTTTTCGGTTCATCATAACCAACATAAACACCAACAACCAAATCCGGAGAAAAACCTATAAACCAAGCATCTTTATTATCATTGGTCGTTCCGGTTTTTCCGGCTAAATGACGTTTTAAGTTCCTTAGTCTTGCTCCCGTACCTCTTGTCGCTACACCTTCTAAAATAGAGGTCATTTGGTAAGCTGTTATAGGATCTATTATTTGTTCTCTTAAATCCGGTTTAATCGGAGGATTTTGATTATCCCAATTAGCAACATTGCACTCTACACAATCAAAAATGTCATATTTGTATATAGTCTTTCCTGTTCTATCTTGTATACGTTCTATCAAATATGGACTAACTTTTTTTCCACCATTTGCAATTATAGCATAAGCACTTGTCATATCTAATATTCTGGCATCTGCAGACCCTAATGACGAGGATAAAAATTCAGGCAATTTATCATTTATACCTACACGCTTCGCCATATCTGCAATTTTATCCATACCAATATCTTGAGCCAATCTTACTGTCATTAAATTCTTTGATTGCTCGACCCCCTGTCGTAATGTCATAAGCCCATAAAACTTTTTAGAATAGTTAGCCGGTTTCCATTTAGGCTGTCCAACACCTTGATCTAAAACAAATGGAGCATCTAAAATTAAATCATTGGGAGAATATCCCATTTCTAAGGCAGTAAGATATACGAAAGGCTTAAATGATGATCCCGTCTGTCTATAAGCTTGTGTCACTCTGTTAAATTGAGATTTTTCAAAAGCAAATCCACCTACCAAAGCCAAAACTTTTCCTGTATGAGGGTCAATCACAGCCATACCACCTTCAACATCAGGAATTTGTCTTAAAGCATAAGCATTGTCTTTTTTGGATTTAGAATTTATCAGTTTTTCAACATATATTACATCTCCAACATTTAAAACCTTAGACACATCTGTTGGCTCTGTACCTACAGCATTATTCTTTAATCGTTGTTTAGCCCATGTAATATCTTCTAAATAAATATATCCAGTATCTTCATCTACAGTTTCTATTTTAGCTTCTTTATCAGATGCTTCTAATACCACGGCTTTCTTCCAAGATGTTTCAGCACCTTTGGAAAGCTCTACTTTTTTAAGATTATTTTTATAATCAGCATCAATAACAATTTTGTTCTTTGCTCCAGTGTATCCATGTCTTATATCATATTCTATCAGTCCTTTACGAAACACCTTAGTTGCAATACTTTGAATTTTCGGATCAATAGTTGTTCTTACTATAAGTCCTCCTTCATATAAAGCATCATCTCCTAAATTATATGATATAGCTCTTCTTACTTCTTCACTGTAATATTCTGCATCTTTTAAAAATCCTGTTTTTCTTTCAGTCGTAACTAAAGGTTTTTGTTTTGCTATTTCAGCTTCTTCGCTACTCACATACCCATCTTCAACCATACGAGAAATAACCCAATTACGCCTTGTAACAGCAGCTTCATATCTTTTTTTCGGGTGATAATTATTCGGTCCTTTAGGTAAAGCAGCCAAATATGCAATTTCTTCTAAATCTAATTCTTCAAGAGATTTGTTAAAATAATTTAGAGCTGCGGCTGCAACACCATACGATCTATTCCCTAAATATATTTCGTTGAGATACAATTCTAAAACATGATTTTTTGTAAAAGCTTTATTCATTCTATGAGCTAAAATTGCTTCTTTGACTTTACGTATATAAGATACTTCAGAACTTAGTAAGAAATTTTTTGCTACTTGCTGTGTAATGGTTGAAGCACCTGCCGGTCTTCGGCCTTTACCTATATTTTTAAGATTATTCAATATAGCTCGCGCTATACCTACATAATCAATTCCTCCATGCTCATAAAAATGTTTATCTTCTGCGGAAATAAAGGCCTGTTTAATTTTTGCCGGAATTTTATCAATCGGAACAAATAAACGTTTTTCTGCAGCATATTCCATAAGAAGTTGTCCGTCTCCTGCAAATAAACGCGTTGTCACCGCAGGTTCATATTTTGCCAACTGACGATAATCAGGAAGTTCTCGAGAAATTTTACTCAAAAATATAACTACAACAATAAAAACTATTGTAGCAAAAAACAATCCAGCGCTGACTAACACCCTAAATATTCTTAACATATTGGTTTGAACCTATTTTTTCTTAAATTAAACGTATATGCACTCTATAACATCTAAATTTAAAAGCAAACCAATTTTTTAATCAATGTGCATCATTTAATAAATTGCCGCAATTTCCGGATCATTAAAATAGCGAGACACGGCTTGAACCACAGAATTGGCAAGTTTTTTACGATAAGAGCTTTGTTTTAACAAACTTTCTTCCGCCTTATTTGATAAATATCCCATTTCTAGTAATGCGGACGGGATATCAGGAGCTTTAAGCACAGCAAAACCAGCAAAACGATGACTATCATTAAGTAATTTTACTGTTTTTTTCATCTCTCCAACAATATACGTTGCAAATTTAGATGATTTATTACGACTATCTGTTTGTGATAAGGAAATTAAAATATCGTTTATTTCTTTTGAATTTTCAGAAAAATCAACTCCACCTATTATATCAACCTTATTTTCTCGTTCGGCTAAAGCTGCTGCTTCCTTGTCGGAAGCTTTTTCCGATAATGTATAAACAGATAACCCCTTTGCTTTACGATTGAGAGCACTATCGGCATGGATAGATACAAATAAATCAGCTTTGTGTTTTTGTGCAATTTTCACACGCTGACGAAGAGGTATAAAAATATCAGTACTTCTGGTTAAATAGACTGTATACCCCTTTTTCTCAAGCATAGACTTTAGCTCTTTTCCCATAGCTAAAGTAATATTTTTTTCATAAGTTTTACCATATACACCTATTGCTCCGGGGTCTTTACCACCATGTCCTGGATCAAGAACGATAACCTTCTTTTTAGGCTTTGTTTTTTTATTTGCATCTTCATCAAAAATCCAATTAGATGTTGCAACTTTTGTTTTATCATCCGAAGAACTTGAAAAAGCATATTTAGCACCAACTTTTGATTGATAGTCTCTTTCCGAACAAATTGCCACATCGACAACAAAACGCCACTTCATATTACTTTGTGGTGGTAACATAAAAGCTTTTTTTATAACGGCCGGCTTTTTCAAATCAAAAACAACTCTTTTATCATTAGCATCTAACTTACCGACTCTTGTATTTACAACCAAATTATTAACATCATTTTGTAATGTTTTTTTTATATCCATATCATAGACATCAACAACAAGTCTTTTAGGATCGTTTAATAAAAAGGCTTTATAATCAAAATTTTTATCCGCCTCAAAAACTATACGAACACTTCCTACTTGTTGTCCGATTCTCATATTGGTGATGCTTCCGGCATGAACAACCGATATATACCCAAACAACAAAAGACACACAACAGTAGCACCCTGAAGTATGTTTTTCAAAAATTTTGATAGCATTTGGCCTATATATCTAAATAACATCGTAAACATCGTGTTTTTTATTAACATAAAACAAGTTACTAATCCGTTAAATTTTTTTGATATACTGTATTTTATTGTTGTAATTTAAAATAATCTTTGTATTGTAGAGATTGGTCAGATGTTTTGTGCTGATTTTAAAGAAACTAAAATAATAAATAATAACCGTGGTTTCTGCCCTAACATACAAACAAAACCTGACAAAGAGAGAATATGCGAGATTTAACGTTGCTTATGGAAAGACTAATTAAGCAAGAATAACAACTTTCCATATCCGACAGGTGATGTAAAATACAAAATTCCGGCAACATCAAATGTTGCTGATGTTTTAAGTTGTAGTTTGGTTAATCCTTTGTTTTTATTTCACGCTTATCTCGTAAAGGCATAATTTTCCGTTTTAAGTTAACGGATTGTTGAATTGGAATAAAAAAATGACAAAGAGAATGTTAATTGATGACACTCAGCCTGAAGAGACAAGAGTTGTTATCGTAGATGGCAACAAAGTAGAAGATGTTGAATTTGAATCAAGTTGTCGTAAACAAATTAAAGGAAATATTTATACAGCAAAAGTTATTAGGGTTGAACCCTCTTTACAAGCAGCTTTCATTGATTATGGCGGAAACAAACATGGTTTTTTGGCATTTGGAGAAATTCATCCAGACTACTACAATATAAGCCAAGAAATGATTGATTCTGTTGATAGAGAAGTTGATGAAATTATTGAAAAAAAGAAACAATATATAAAAGAACGTGAAGAACATCGTGAAAGAATTCGTGCTGAAAAAAGAGCACAGTATGAAGCAAAACTTCGTGAAGAACAGGAACGATTATCTCAAGAGAAAGACCAAGTTTTAGAAGAAACGGTCGCAGAATCGGAAAATATGGAAAACCAAAGCTCTGTTAATATAGATGATATTCAAGAGATCAAAGAAGAAAGCACAAAAGAAACAGAAATCAACAGCATAGATGAAGAATCTAAAGAAGAAAATAAAAAATCTGAGACAAGTACCACTGAAGAAAAAGTAATAAAACCTAAAAGAAAATACACTCGTCGTAAGAAAGTAGCTACCACTGAAGAAGAATCCACAATACCTTCTCAAACAGTTGAAGATAAAAAGGAAGAATTACAGGTTTTGGCCAATGAAATTGAAGATAAAGAACCTATCGTTTGCGAAGAAGTAGAGCAAGATATTAACTATAAATTGCATGATGATAATAACGATGATGACATCCTAGAAACTGATGACGATGATGATAATGATTTTGAATTACAACGTAAATTGATTAAAGCACGCAAGTTATATCATTATTCAACAATTCAAGATGTAATCAAAGAAGGTCAAACTCTCTTAGTGCAAATTGTGAAAGAAGAAAGAGGTAACAAAGGAGCTGCGTGTACCACATACCTTTCTCTTGCAGGGCGTTATTGCGTCTTAATGCCTAACCGCATTAAAAGTGGTGGGGTATCACGTAAGATCACCAATGCCGCAGACAGAAAACGCCTAAAAGAAATTATGCAAGAATTACCTCTAAGTTCAGATATGTCGATGATTATACGTACAGCCGGAGAAGAAAAAGAAAAATCTGATATTGTACGCGATTATAATTACCTTATAAGGACATGGAATCAGATAAGGATAGGAGCTCTTAAAAATAAAGTTCCTTCTATGATATATGAAGAAGGAAACTTAATAAAAAGAGCCTTAAGAGATATGTTTACAAAAGATATAAGCGAAGTTATAGTTGACGGAAGCGAAGCTTTTAAAACAGCGCGTGAATTTATCAAAATATTATCTCCAAGCAGTTTGAAAAAAATTAAAACTCGCAAAAATAATGAAATGCCCGTTTTCCAAAGATTTCAGGTAGAATCTCAATTAGATAAACTTCACAATCCGACTGTTCAGTTAGAATCTGGGGGCTATTTAGTAATTAATCCGACAGAAGCACTTGTTTCAATTGATGTAAATTCAGGTCGTGCTACAAAAGAGAAGGACATTGAAGAAACCGCATTAAAAACCAATTTAGAAGCGGCAGATGAAATTGCTCGCCAACTTAAGATGCGAGACTTAGCCGGATTAATTGTTATCGACTTTATAGATATGGATGAGCCAAAGAACAACCAATTGGTTGAAAAGCGTATGAAAGATGCTCTTAAAAACGATAGAGCACGCATTCAGGTTGCAAAAATGAGTTGTTTTGGTCTTTTGGAAATTTCTCGTCAACGTATGCATTCTTCATTTATGGAGAGCAATTATCAACCCTGCCCTTATTGCAAAGGACAAGGTGTTGTTCGTACAACAGAATCTGGCGCAATGCTCATTTTACGTGCAATTGAAGAAGAAGGCACCAAAAATCGTTCGTCAAAAGTTACTGTTTTTGTACCTACAGACACAGCTATTTATTTGCTTAATTATAAACGTCAAAATTTGACCGATTTAGAAAATAAATATAAAATGTCAATTATCATTTCCGCCGACAATGAGATCAAAATGGTTTCTGATTATCGTATAGAACGTGTCAAAACCGTAAAAATTGAAGAAACATCAGCCGAAGAAACTATTGCAACTACATATTCTAATCATGATGAAGATTTATCCGACGATGATATTTATGACGATGATTCTGATACTCAAGAAGAAAATGAGCTCAACAATCGTAGATTTAAGGGGCGTCGCTCACATTATGACAGAAGACGTCGCAGTAATCGACGCGATTATAATCGCAATAATTCTAAGGAAAAAGAAGTTCCTGTTATCTTGTATAACAGCCATGAAGATATAAATATTAAATCTAAAGATGCTGACAAAGATAGCAAAAAAGAAGGTAAAACCGCATGGTGGAGAAGACTTATCGGATAAAAACAAGCTTATTATCCAAACTGCTTGCTGTTGTTTTAACAGCAGCGGTTTGGATAAATGATTGCATGGCTCAAACTTTACCATCTCTTATATCTGATGACGAAACACAAACTTTTTTAGCTAAACTGATTCATCCTATTTTTAATGTAGCCGGTATTAATTTTGATAAAAATAAAATATATATCATAAACGACAATTCTTTAAATGCTTTTGTCAGTGATGGTAATTATATGTTTATACATACCGGAACTTTAATTAATGCAGATAACGTAAATCAGTTAAATGGCATTTTAGCACATGAAACCGGACATATAGCCGGAGGTCATATAGCAAGACAAAAACTACGTATTGAGCAATTACAAGGTCTTTCAGTTGCCTCACTTGTGGCAGCCGGAGCGGCAGCCATTGCAACAGGACGTGGAGATGCTGCACTTGCTGTTATGCTTGGTTCACAAAGTTCACTCATAAACGCTATGACAGCCTATCAGATGCAAGAAGAAAGAAGTGCAGATGAAAGTGCTGTAAAATATTTAACAGAGATTAAACAATCGCCTGCCGGATTAAAAAACTTTATGAAAAAAATACAATTTGTTAATCGTCTTGAAGGATATAAAGAAAATTCATATTTCAGAACTCACCCTTTAAGCATCGAAAGAGAAGAGTTTTTTAAACAGGCTTTACAAAAAAACACTTATTCTGATGTATCACCTTACGATGATGAATTTAAGTTAATCAAAGCGAAATTGTCAGCATTTTTATTACCTGTTGAACGAGCAAAAAACTTATATCCTGACAACGATAATTCTACAGCCGGAAGATATGCAAATGCAATTATCGAATATAAAAAAAATAATTTTAAAACAAGTATAAAAATCTTAGATGAACTAATAAATAAATATCCTACAAACCCGTATTTTTATGAACTTAAGGGACAATTTTTATTTGAAAGTTCTCAGATAAATGATGCTCTAAAGGCTTATGAAAATGCTTTAAAACTTAAACCAAAATCTCAAGAAATAATGCTAAGTTGGGCTCATACGGCACTTGAAGCTCCTCATGATAAAAATCAACTCAAAAATATAATAGCAACATTAAACAAAGTACAATTAAACGTACCATCAACAACTGCATGGATGCTACTTGCAAGAGCATACGCTGAAAATAACCAAAAAGCTCAAAGCTTGTATGCTTCTGCGCAATATAGTGTTGCTATGAAGAATTATAAAACCGCAAAAAAACAAATTGAAGAAGCGTATAAAACTGCACCTGAACAGCTAAAACTCAGGCTTAGTGATTTAAAAAATATTATATCCCAAAAAGAGTTAGAGGAGTAGAATATAATGGAACTTAATGAGTTTAAACAATGTTTAAAACCATATCAAGCAATTATGGGGATCGATTTTGGTACTAAGAGGTTAGGAATCGCCGTATCTGACTTATTAAGAACCATTGCAACATCACACAAAATCATTGAACGAAAAAATTGGGGAAATGACATTTTAGAAATAAAAAATATTATAAAAGAAAAGCAAATTGGAGCTATTGTATATGGTCTTCCGCTACAGATGAATGGGCAAGAAGGTGAAATTGCATTAAAAGTCAGGGAGTTTGCAGATAAGATTTATACCGAAACAGAACTTCCGTTTATGTTTTGGGATGAACGATTGTCGTCAAGTGCCGTTGAAAATTTTTTGATTAAGGAAGTAGATTTATCACGATCAAAAAGAAAAAAAGTTTTAGATTCATCAGCGGCAGCATATATTTTACAGGGCGCTCTTGATAGATTACAAATCGGATAAATCATCATCGCCATTTACGGATAATACAAAAAAATAATATACGATACGGGACCTCATTTTGTAAATAAAATTAATAAAGTTTTTTGGACTGTAATTTAGGTTAAAAGAATCGCTACAATCCCTTTATTTACAATGCTTTTAGCACTTAAAAAGTGCTGCATTTAAACGTACGTTTAAATCAAGCAGTTTTTTTGATGTTTTTTACATTTTCTAATTTTCTCTATCTCCTTGAAAAACAACAAAATGCAAATTTTAAATTTTGCAAATTTCTCCTTTTTGCACTGCGTTAAAAAAACGTACGTTTAAATTACACTACTTATGTGTTTGTAAAGCTTGAAACATAAGCCAAAACGCTTGGTAAATGTGTTGCTTTTTAGCACTTGTAACGTTACATATAAGGAGACTTTTATTATGAAAAATTTTAAATTACTATTGGCTAGCACAGCCATTTTATCAATGAACACCATGAATGCAATGGCTGATCTTACAGAATCAAAACAGATAAATGTTGAAGCTAACATTGTAAAAACACTTGATCTTGAGGTTGTAGATCATATTAATTTTGGTACAATCGCATGGGATAATACTCAAGACTATGCATCAGTGATTTTATATGCAACCCATCCTGAAGAAGAGATGACTAACAATGTAAAATTTCATACAGGACAGAAGCCTGGTAAAATTTGTTTTACCGACTTAAAAGCAAAGGCTACAGTTAATTTCACGGACGTTCATTTTATGGATGAAGATACAATGATCGCAGTTTGGACTCTTGGTTCAGATATAGATACTTCAGAAGAGATTGGGGACGGACATAATCCTTATAAAAAAGATAATACTGCAGAAGAAGGGAAAATTTGTTATTTTGTTGGTGGACATTTGTCGACAAGTAGTGATGGGATGAATTATAGCGGTCCATTATCCGGACAATCAACCGTTACGGTTATATATGGTATGGAATAAACATCATTCTATAAAATCAACTTTAGGCGGAAGTGTTTATTCTTCCGCCATTTTTATATCTGACTTTCAGATAAAGCAAATAGGCAATATAAATTGTATATCTTAAAGTTATATATTATAAATTTTTTATGGCCAATTGTTCCAGTTCTTTAATTTTATCTCTATAAACCATAGCTTGTTCAAACTCTAAGTTAAGGGCAGATTCTTTCATAAGTTTGGTATATTCTTTAATCTTTTTATCTATATTTTTAAGTTCATCAACTGAAACTTTATCATCTTTAACAAAATCTGTTTCTGTCATTTCTTTTAATGTAGAAGAAATACTTTTTTTAATGGTTTTTGGAGTGATGTTATGTTCAATGTTATATCTGATTTGTTTTTCTCTACGTCTGTTTGTTTCATCTAAAGCTTCTTTAATTGAGCCGGTTATTTTATCGGCATATAATATCACACGTCCGTTTTCATTTCGAGCGGCTCTTCCTATTGTTTGAATTAAAGAGCGTGTAGAACGTAAAAAACCTTCTTTATCAGCATCCAAAATGGCCACCAATGAACATTCCGGAATGTCTAAACCTTCTCGCAACAGGTTAATTCCGACTAAAACATCAAACACTCCAAGTCTTAAATCTCTGATAATTTCAATGCGCTCCAATGTGTCAATATCAGAATGCATATATCTTACCTTTATGCCGTTTTCATGCAAATATTCTGTTAAATCTTCAGCCATTTTTTTGGTTAAAGTTGTTACTAAAACTCGTTCTTTTCTCTGAGCAATTTGATGGCATTCGTGCATCAAATCATCAATTTGGTTTTCAACAGGTCTAACTTCACAAATGGGGTCTGTGAGCCCTGTCGGTCTGATTATTTGTTCAGAAAAAGAACCTTTGCTTTGTTCTAATTCCCAATCTCCCGGGGTGGCTGAAACAAAAATTGTTTGCGGACGCATTTTATCCCATTCTTCAAATTTTAATGGGCGATTATCCAAACAAGACGGAAGTCTGAAACCATAATCTGCAAGTGTGCTCTTACGATTAAAGTCTCCTCTGTACATTGCACCTATTTGTGGCACTGAAATATGACTTTCATCAATAAACAAAAGTGCATTTTTTGGAAAATATTCAAACAATGTCGGAGGTGGTTCTCCGGGTGCTCTTCCCGTTAAATATCTGGAATAGTTTTCGATACCTTTACAATGTCCGGTTGTTTCAAGCATCTCAAGATCAAAACGTGTTCGTTGCTCTAACCTTTGAGCTTCTAAAAGCTTGTTTTGTGCTTTTAGATCATCAAGCCTTATACTCAAATCTTTTCTGATATGTGTAATGGCCTGAGAAAGCGCTGGACGAGGTGTTACATAATGATTGGCCGGATAAACCGTTATTTCTGTTAAATCTGCAGTTTTCTTACCTGTTAATGAATCAAATTCGGAAATGCTTTCTATTTCATCTCCAAAAAAGCAAATTCGCCAAGCTCTGTCTTCGTAATGAGCAGGAAAAATATCTAAAGTATCACCATTTACTCTGAAGGTGCTTCTGACAAAGTTTATTTGATTGCGCTCATATTGAAGTTCTGCCAGATTTCTACAGATATCGTTTAGCTCAATTACGTTACCCACTTTTAGGCTAAAAGCCATCGAAGAATATGATTCCATGGCCCCTAAGCCATATATACAAGATACCGAAGCTACAATTATAACATCATTTTCTTCTAAAACATTGCGAGTTGCTCCATGACGCATACGATCTATTTGTTCATTAATGGAAGAATCTTTTTCAATGTAAGTATCCGTTTTTGGAATGTATGCTTCCGGTTGATAATAGTCATAGTATGAAACAAAATATTCTACCCGATTGTGAGGAAAAAATTCTTTCATTTCAGCATAAAGTTGAGCTGCTAAAATTTTATTTGGAGCCATAATAAGAGCTGGTCTTTTAACTTTTTCTATAATTTTTGCCATGGTAAATGTTTTACCTGAACCTGTAACTCCGAGCAAAACTTGATTTTTTTCACCATTTATCAGCCCTTGACAAAGCTCATCAATTGCTTGAGGTTGATCTCCTGAAGCTTCAAACGGGCTTTCTATTTTAAATTCTTTTTCTGTCATAGTGCATAGTTTAATCATTTTTTTTAAAAAATAAACAGAAAAATACTCTGAAAATTTTTATTTGACAGTATAATACAAAGATTATATAATTGTGGTTATAATGCATATATGTGAGAATTTTTATGAAAACGGAATATGTTGATTTTTTATGTTCAGAATATGAACAAGCTGATTTAAAGCCTGAAAGTGTTGTTATCGGTAACAGCAAATATATCGTTCCGTATATTTATATAAAAACCAGCAATGAACCGTTAAAGCTTTTTTTAACGGATTTTTTTGATGTTATGCGCAAAGATTATATATTATATCTTAAAAACAAAGAACCTGTGCGGTATATTAATTGGTATGATGGCAATAAAAAGCGTCATTTAATAGTCCCGTATACAATTCGTTACAACATGTGTTCAGATGAAGAGATTGTAAATAGGATTATTGAAAAGGCCAGAAAAAAGTATAAAAAAGCAATTATGACGGCATACGAGCTAAGAAAAACATATCCTAATATGATTTTTGAACGTATGATAAGTTCAAAATCTTTCAAAGAAATGTTAAAAGCTCATAAAAAGAGTCAATCAAAACAAAAAAGAAATAAGGCTGTTTATATCACTGAAAGAGTAGGACGATTTTTGGCACAGAATCCGGAAAAACTTACTAACAACATGGATGGTGTTTTATTGTACATTTTAAGGCAAAAAGCTAAAAAATGGGCATTAAAGGTAGTTCTTTGTGCAGCTGTGGAAACCAGCGTTTTTGAAGCCATAAATATATCTTCAGATAATTAAAAAATATCTCCGTCATTATATAACGGAGATGTGTGATAAAAGTTAATTTCGCAACTTATTTGTTAGGAGCATCTTTTTCCATATGAGGATGTGGACGTCCTTTTCTGTGATGTTTTCCGAACATATTCTTTTTTTCAAATTTCGGAGCTTTATTTTTCATTTCATCAAAAATCTTTTTCTGTTCTGGAGACAAGATTTTTTCAAATTCTTCCATATTTGCTCGGCGCTCAGTATCAATTTTTTTACGCAAATCTTTCATTTCTTTCATGAGAGGTTCAATTTTTTTGCGTCCTTCTTGACGAATTTTAGCAGCTTGTTCTTGTTGTTCTTTCGTCAAATTTAATTTTTCTGCCATTTTTTTAGCCATCTTTTCATGGAAATTTTTATCAAATTTCGGATGATTATTTTCCATTTTTAATACTTCTTCTTGCGAAACCGGTACAATATCAGTTTCTTCAGCCCTTACTACATTAGAAAATATAATGGTTGTTGCTAAAAATGTAGATAATAAAAATTTATTCATTTATTTTCTCCTCTTAAAAAATTTAGTTTTTCTTTTAAAATTTTACGTGCATTAAAAAGTCTGGATTTTACAGTTCCTTGAGGAACACCTAAACGTTTTGCAATGTCTTCGATAGAATAACCTTCAAACTCATATAATATTACAACCTTTCTATGTTCTTTTGATAAAGAATCTACAGCTTTTAAAATAATTTTCTGCCGTTGCTTTTCATCTATGATAACATCGGGAGTGCTCTCATATGATAAATTTTCAACTATTGTATCATCAGAAACTTCTTTTAAACCGGTTTTGAAGCTTTTAGAACGAAAGTAATCTCTACAAATATTGGCTGTTAGCGTACAAATCCATTGCTTTAATTTTCCTTGTTCTTCATATTTAGGTAAATTTTGCCACGTTTTTATATAAACTTCTTGCTCAATATCTTCATTGTAACTACCGGTTAGTTTACGGATAACGGCTTTGATATATTTTTTATTTTGTTCAATTATATATTTCATTAGCCAATCCATAATAATCCGTATTCATCCACAGGTAATCCCATATCTTCAATTATGGAACCGTTTGATGCACTATATACTTCTTGTTCCCAGACATCATAGATAGGTGTGCTTTGCTTAAATGTTGCCATAAAGACAATTAAACAACAGCACATTGCAGTACCAATCGACGTCAATATTCTGCGACGTCTTTTGCGTGCAAAATATAAAGGTTTTGCTTCTTGTATGAGTTTTGATATTTCTTCCATAAAATTTCTCCTTACATTATGCTATAACGAAAAGACTTAATATTAGGTTCATATTTAAAATTTTTTTTCGACATATATTTTTTTTGATGAGACAGTTTTATTGATAGCCAAATTTTTGGGGCTGTGTTGATTGTAATCGGTATTATCTGTGTAATTTTAGGTCAAAATAAGGTAGATAAGCTTGTTTCTTGAATTGCAATTTTTATTACCTACTATATAGTGATTTATATTAAATAAAATAGTGAGGTGCAAAATGAAAATTGGTATTGTCGGAACGGGTTATGTTGGTTTACCTACCGGAGTTGGTTTGGCAGAACTTGGAAATGAAGTAATATGTATTGATAAAGATGAAAATAAGATAAACGCTCTTAAAAACGGTAAACTTACAATTTTTGAAGATGGTTTGCCTGAACTTTTTGCAAAAAATGTTCAATCAGGAAATATAAAGTTTACAACTTCTATGCAAGAAGGAGTCGAAAATGCCGATATCGTGATTTTGGCAGTTGGCACACCTCCAAATCCGATAACTAAAGAAGCTGATATGAAATATATACATGCTGCTGCTGAAGAATTGGCTCATTACATAACAGGATACACTGTCGTAGCAGTTAAATCCACAGTTCCGGTAAACACAGGTGATGAGGTGGAAAAAATTATTTTATCACAAAATCCTAAAGGTGAATTTGATGTTGTTTCTTTACCCGAATTTTTGCGTGAAGGGTTTGCTGTGCATGATTTTTTTAATCCCGATAGAATTATCGTCGGAGCAAACAGTGAGCGAGCAAAAGCTAAAATTGCTGAGCTTTATAAATCTTTTGAAGCCCAAACTCCAATTTTATATGTCAAACGTCGTTCGTCAGAAACAATAAAATATGCATCAAATGCTTTTTTAGCCATGAAAATTCAGTATATAAATGAAATGGCTGATTTTTGTGAAAAATCTGGTGCTGATGTTTATGAAGTGGCTAAAGGTATGGGGTTGGATTCTCGAATTGGAAATAAGTTTTTAAATCCTGGACCTGGCTATGGTGGTTTTTGTTTTCCCAAAGACACTAATGCTATGGCATATATGGGACGCATTAAGGGCGTAAATTTATCTTTAATTGAAGCCACGATCAGAGGTAATGATAAACGTAAAATTCAGATGGCAAGACGTATTTTAGAAGAAGTTTCAGACATAAGGCAACCTGTTATAGGTGTGTTAGGTGCCGCCTTCAAAGGCGGAACTGATGATTGTAGAGAATCTCCTGCTATGCAAATTATAGAAATCTTACTGGAAAAAGGTGCAAATATACGTCTGTATGATCCAGAAGCTCTTGGTAATGCTAAAGCCATATTATCAGATAAGGTATATTATGCAACCGATATGTATGATGCTTTAAATGGTGCAGATGTTATGGCTGTTTTAACTGAATGGGTAGATTTTAAAACAATTGATTTGGAAAAAGTAAAGTCATTGTTGAAAAATCCTAAAATTGTTGATTTAAGGAATTTGATAAATCGTACAGAAGCTATAAATCTTGGTTTTGATATTAAAAGTATTGGAGTTATGTAATGAAAAAAGAACAAAAGTTTTCGGATAAAGCAAAAAAATTAATGATTGAATTTCAAAAAGATGAAATAACCAGTTCATATATTTATACATATTTTGCCGAAAGAGTTAAAAATAAAAAAGAGCAAAAAACTCTAAAACAAATAGCACAAGATGAAATGGCTCACGCAAATATTTGGCAACAATATACAAATATGGAAATTAAACCTAATATGTTTAAAGTATGGTTTTACCGTATTTTAATTTATTTGCTAGGATATACCTTTATAATAAAGCTCTTGGAAGCACGTGAAGATGATGGAATTGCCTCCGTTAAACAACTTGCAGATGAAATTCCTGCGGTTAAAAAAATTATTGCCGATGAAAAAAAGCATGAAAAAAAGCTTATAGAGATGCTTGATGAAGAGCGTCTTAACTATGTTGGTGCTATGGTTTTGGGATTAAATGATGCTTTAGTAGAACTAACCGGAACAATTGCCGGTATGACCTTCGTTTTAGCTAATACTACTCTTATTGCTATGGCGGGTATTATAACCGGTGTCTCTGCAACATTATCAATGGCCGCATCAAACTATTTAGCTGAACGAGCCGATGGTAATCCTAATGCATTAAAAGCCAGTTTTTATACCGGAATTGCATATCTAGTTACGGTTGTATGTTTGGTTTTACCATATCTTTTATTTCCAGCAGATATGTATGTGGCGGCTCTTATTTGCATGATTGCAATAGTTGTATTTTTGGTATTTATATTTAACTATTACATTGGAGTTGTAAAATCAGAATCTTTCTTACCTAAATTTATTGAAATGTCTGCTATCAGCTTATCTGTTGCTTTGATAGCATTTTTGATAGGTTGGAGCGCTAAAGTATTGTTTAATCTTGATTTATAAAATATAAGATAAGCTTTTATAACCTATCAGTATATCAACGTGCTGATAGGTTATATTTTTGTAGGATTTTTTATTGTTGACAAATAAATATGTTTTTTGTTAAAATATGTTTGAAAAAGTAAGTATTAATTTTCTAAATATTATGTAATATGAAAAAGGTATTATTATTTTTGGCATTTGCGTTGGTAATGCAAGTTGCCTCAGCTCAAATCAATGACATTTATTTGAGCAATGGAGTTGTTTTAACCGGAAATCAATGGCATTTTGATGACTATTCGGTTATGGAGGCTAATAATGGTATTTATGTAATTGTAACCCCAAACGGTTATAATTATTATCAACTGCAACAATTTGATAAAGTAAGCTTTGAACTCGCTTATGCAGATATTGTTTACAGTGTGAGACCATATATTTACAATAATCAATTCGGATGGTACATCCGCGGACATTATCGTAATTATTTTTATTATCCTAATGGGAGTGTTATAGTGATGTCGTATGTACCGACATTTTATACTTTCCATTATGATGTAGCCCGGTTAACTTATTTGAATTTGAGACATTGGCACTGGAGAACTGCAGGATTGTATCATCATTTGTGGCATAAACCACATCATTATCATCATCCTCCACAGCATCACCATCACAATCATCATTCAGGTCATAATGGGCATCATTACGAACCGGCAAAACACAGTAATGGACATGTTGTACCACCTTCAAGAAATGGTGATATTAGAAGACCTACTTCTACTCAAGTTTCAAGAAGTACAACAATTACGCCATCTTCGAGTCGTGTTAGTGTAACAAGATCTTCTACGATATCTTCGAGAAGCACAAACGTAACAAGACCTGCTACAACGCCTTCGAGAAGCACAAACGTAACAAGACCTGTTACAACACCTTCGAGAAGCACAAACGTAACAAGACCTGCTACAACGCCTTCGAGAAGCACAAACGTAACAAGACCTGCTACAACGCCTTCAAGAAGTACACACGTAACAAGACCTACTACAACGCCTTCAAGAAGTACACACGTAACAAGACCTACTACGACACCTTCGAGAAGTGGTAGTGCGACAAGATCTTCTACGACATCTTCGAGGAGTGGTAATGCGACAAGAACCAGACGCTAATTTTCGGTTAAAGAAAATTCTAAACCCTCGGCTAAGCCGAGGGTTTTCTTAATATGTAACGTTACAAGTGCTAAAAAGCAACACATTTACCAAGCGCTTTGGCTTGAGTTTTAAGCTTTTCAAACACACCGGTAGTATAATTTAAACGTACGTTTAAATGCAGCACTTTTTAAGTGCTAAAAGCATTGTAAATAAAGGGATTGTAGCGATTCTTGTTTACTAAAAAAATATAACAAAATTATACCACGATTCAGTTAGAAATTATTTTAGCATCCATAGATTATATTTTATAAACGAACAACATATTCAATATTGAAGCATTGAGACAATATCTTTGCTATAAGCTACACTGCTGAACCCCGAATCTAACACAGGGTTTTCTACATACAAAAAACTCGCCGATAAATAAATCGGCGAGTTTTTTATCTGTTTAACAAACTTATTTTTCTGCTTTTTCTGTTGCAGCAGCTTTTGATGTCGCTGACAAATCATCAGCGATACGAGCTGAACGACCACGCAATGCACGCAAGAAATAAAGTTTTGCACGACGTACTTTACCGATACGAGCAACTTCAATTTTTGCTACATTTGGAGAATAAAGTGGAAATACACGTTCAACACCCTCACCGAAAGAAATTTTTCTAACTGTGAAAGATGAGTTTAAACCATCATTTTTACGAGCAATACAAACACCTTCGTAAACCTGAATACGTTCACGGTCACCTTCTTTAACCTTTGTGTGAACTTTTAAGGTATCGCCGGCTTTAAAATCCGGAAGGTTTTTACCTTCGGTGAGCTTTGCAATTTGCTCTTTTTCAATATTTTCAAGTATATTCATCAGTTTTACCCTTATTTTATAAAATTTTGTTATCTTATATACCTAAACCTTTTGTAAATCAAGATATTTTTTTAAAAGGTCAGGACGCTTTTCTTTTGTTATTTTTAAAGACTGTTCTTTACGCCAATTTTCAATATTTTTATGATGGCCGCTTAACAATATATCAGGAACAAATCTTCCTTCCCATTCAACCGGGCGAGTATATTGAGGATATTCAAGCAAATTGTTTTCAAAACTTTCTTCTTCAAACGATTGTGCATTTCCCAATACATCAGGCAACAACCTTATAACGCTGTCCAACATTATCATTGCTGCTTGTTCTCCACCTGTTAAAACATAATCGCCAATGCTGATTTCTTCGACATCGTATGCCTCTAAAACCCTTTCATCAACACCTTCAAAACGACCGCATATAATGGTTAAGTTTTCTTCTTTTGCCAAATCATGTGCTTTGGCCTGATTTAACGGTGTTCCTCTAGGACTCATATAAATCAGCCTTCCTGATGTATAATTGGCTTTTATTGCAGCCCCCAAAACATCAGGGCGCATAACCATACCGGCACCACCTCCGCAAGGTGTATCATCAACAGAACCATACTTATCAAAAGCATAATCCCTGATATTGACAGTTTCAAAAGACCATTTACCATCCCCTAAAGCTTTGCCGGTTACGGAATGACCTAAAAAACCGGGGAAAATTTCAGGATAAAGTGTTAAAAACTTAACCTTCATCTGAAAATTCCTTATCATCAGGAGCATAGTTCATCAATGTAGATGAAACTTTAACATATCCGTCACAAATTTTAACCACAGGAACATATTCTTTGGTAAAAGGTAACATTTCTAACTTATTTGTAGCATTAATCCTTATTTCCAAAATATCTCCGGCACCAAAATTATATACTCCCGCAACGGTTCCGACTTCGTTTTCTGATGATTGTTCCAATACTTTTAAACCGATTAAATCAGCCAAGTAGTATTCATCATCATCTAGTTCCGGTAAAACATTGCGATTTACATAAAGTTCGGTTCCGATTAAACTTTCTGCAACGTTTCTGTCATCAACACCTTTAATTTTACAACGGAGCAGTTCCTTACTGCGACCAATTACTTTTAAGGCAAAAGTTTTTGAAGCATCTTTGTCTTCTAATGCACCATAAGCTTCGATATCTCGATCATCAGAGGTAAAACTTTTAACTTTTACTTCGCCTCTGATACCGTGAACACCGGCAATCACACCTAAACAAATGCGCTCTTTTATATTTTCTGCCTTCATAAAGTAGCCTTCTTAATAACAAAATAAAAATTATTCGGCAGAAGCTTCAGCAGCAGCGGCTTCAGCAGCAGCTCTTGCTTTTTCTTCTTTTTCTTTCATTCTCTCAACTGTCTTAGCGCGAGGAGCAGATTTTTTAGGTTGTTCACGAACAACAGGAGCTTCACAAAGTCCAAGACCTGCAAATAATTTTTGAAGTCTGTCTGTTGGTTGAGCACCTTTTTTAATCCATGCTACAACTTTTTCTTGATCAACAACTAAACGTTCAGCGTGATCTTTCGGTAACAACGGATTATATGTTCCCAATTTTTCAATAAATCTACCGTCACGAGGTGCACGTTGGTCAGCAGCAACAATACGATAGAATGGGCGTTTTTTTGAACCGCCTCTTGAAAGTCTTATACGAACTGCCATTTTATTTTTTCCTTTCTAATTAAATTAAAACACTTATAAGTTTTAAGCCTTATGGCAAAGTCTTAAAACCTTTTATCAAACCTTCCGAACATATTGTTCATCGGATTTCTTTTCATCATTTGTGCAAGTCCTGACATACCTCCAAACTTGCCCATTTGTTTCATCATGGTTGACATCTGCTCATATGATTTGAGCAATTTGTTTACCTCATGAACTTCTACACCGGAGCCTAATGCAATTCTTTTTTTGCGAGAGGCTTTGATGATATCAGGATTTGATCTTTCTTTTTTGGTCATTGAAAGAATAATCGCTTCCTGCTTTTTAATCAGATTATCACCAATACCGGCTTGTTCAATCTGATTCTTAAATTTAGAAAGTCCGGGGATCATTGAAATTATGCTTCCCATACTTCCTAGTTTTTGCATTTGCCTTAACTGGCTCAGCATATCGTTAAGGTCAAAATGACCTTTCATCATTTTTGCTGCCATTTTTTCTGTTTCTTCACGGTCAACCTTTTCCATAGCTTTTTCAACCAGTGATACAACATCGCCTTGTCCTAAAATTCGACCGGCAATTCTGTCAGCATGAAATTCTTCTATCTCATCTAATTTTTCGCCCGTTCCTAAAAACTTTATCGGAACCCCTGAAACCATCTTCATCGAAAGAGCCGCACCTGCTCTTGAAGAACCGTCAATTCTGGTTAGTGCTAAACCGGTAATCCCGATTTGTTCATTAAACTCTTTTGCCACATTGCAGGCATCTTGACCAATAAGAGCATCTGCAACCAACAAAACTTCTGACGGATTAGAAATTTGTTTAATCTCTTTAACTTCTTGCATCAACTCAGCATCAATATGCAAACGTCCTGCTGTATCCAAAATCAAAACATCATAAACACCGTTTTTAGCATCTTTTAGTGCACGTTTTGTAATCTCTTGCGGTTTTTCGCCTTTAATAATGGGTAACGTTGCAACACCGATTTGTTTACCAAGTTGTTCTAACTGTTCTTGAGCTGCCGGTCTGTATATATCTAATGATGCTATTAATACTTTTTTGTTTTTCTTTAATTTAGCGGCTATTTTTGCAGAAGTTGTCGTTTTTCCGGAACCTTGTAAACCTACCATCAAAATCACGACAGGTGCAACTGCGTTCAAATTTAACGAACATGATTCTTCACCTAAAAGTTTAACTAATTCATCATGAACAATTTTAACAACCATTTGCCCAGGTTGAATTGAACGAACAACCTTTTCCCCAAGCGCCTGAAGTTTGACTTTTGCAATAAAATCTTTAACAACCGGCAAAGAAACATCAGCTTCTAACAAAGCAATGCGTATCTCACGCATAGCTTCATCAATATCTTTTTCGTTTAAAACACCTCTGGAGGTGATTTTTGAAAAGACAGAACCTAACTTATCTGTTAATGTTTCAAACATTTTGTTTCCCTTGTTAAAGCCGGTATATATAAACTATTGCACGCCAGTGTGCGAACCCTCGCTGACTGGCGGCACTCCTTGGAGTGTATATATAAAACAAACTTTTTATCGTTAATTTTCTTAAAAGTTATGTTGCTTATATATGCTTTTTTACAAAGAGTCAATACTTTTATTAATAATGTTTTTATGTCTTTTTCCACAAAACCACACTTAATAAACAAAACAATATCTATCTTCTCTAATTTTCTTTTAAATTTACAGAATATATAAAAAACTCAGCAATTTCTTAATCTGAATATGCCGTTTTCGTATCCTTGTATTGAACTGTCTTCTTCTGCTTTTTCAAGACGATATTCCGAATATGCGACATATTCTTTTTCGCGTTCAATACCAAGATAGTGCCTTCTGAGTTTTTTTGCAACCACCGCCGTAGTACCTGAGCCTAAAAAAGGATCAAAAACCAAATCTCCCTCATTGCTTGAAGCTAAAATCAGTTTAGCAATAAGTTTTTCAGGCTTCTGTGTCGGATGAGGTGTGTTTTCAGGCATTGACCAAAAAGGAACCGAAATATCCGTCCACACATTTGACGGATGGGTAAATCTATATTTATGACCATTTTCATTTTCATCCCAATCCTTAGGGCTACCTTTTGAATCTCGATATGGAGCAATTACGGGACGCAACAATTTGACATCATTTAAGTTAAAGGTATATTGAGCGCTCTTAGTAAAAAACCATATATCTTCAAGACAATTTTTCCAATTATTGAGAGCTCCTCGCCCTTTTTCTCTTTCCCAAGATATACGATTCTGCAATATAAAATACTTCTGTGCAATTTCTGGAATTGCTAAAGAAGTTTTCCAATCGGAGCATATATAAATACTTCCGTTTTCCTTTAAAATACGAGCTGCCTTTTTAAGCCATTTATCCAACCATTTTTGATATTCTCTAATATCCATGGCCTTGAACTGCTTCTTACTAAACACCTTTGTCAAATTATACGGAGGATCAACAACAATTAAATCCACACTGTTATCCGGAATATAATTTAGGGCTGTAAATGCGTCTTGAAATATAACTTTGTCAACCATATCTTCAAGTAAACACCCCTTTTTTATCTTTATGGCTCTTGAGACATAATGAGAAATTTGCCTTACCGATAAATTTATGGTCTGATTTCGTGGAGCTTTAGTCACTATTCTTCACCAAATTTACAATTAACAAGTAAAGATATTGCATTTATAGCCTCTTGAGCCTGAACGCCTCTTGCACAAACTTTTATTGTTGTTCCACAAGAAGCCGCCAACATCATCAAGCCCATAATAGAACAACCGTTAACAGCTTGCCCCAACCTTTCAACGGTAACTTCAGCATCAAATTCTTCAACACATTTTACAAAAGACGCTGCTGCTCTTGCATGCAACCCTTTTTTATTCTGTATTAAAAGCTCAGAAGAACAAATATCATCACTCATATTATTATCCCAACAATTGAGAAGCTATGTTAATATATTTTTTTCCGGCATCTTGTGCCCCGATAACAGCATCTTTTAAATTACAATCTTTTCTAAGAGCAGCTAATTTAATTAACATAGGCAAATTAACACCTGCAATAATTTCAACATTCGCTTTATCCATAATAGAAATTGCTAAGTTTGATGGTGTTCCTCCAAACATATCTGTTAAAACAATAACACCATTCCCAGTATCAGCTTGTTTAACTTTACACATAATTTCATTACGCCTTGTTTCCATATCATCATCAGGACCGATACAAACAGTTGCTACATAATCTTGTGGGCCAACAATATGTTGCATTGCCGCTAAAAATTCTTCGGCCAAGCGTCCATGCGTTACCAAAACCAATCCGATCATTATTTATTACCGCCTGTCCAAGATTTTACAGCCCCAAAAGCTTTTAACACATCATCACGATTTTTTGCTTTAACCAATTCATCAGCTCGTGTTTGTCGACCAATAAAAACAATCTCTTCAACATTATCTACAGGAACGCCATATACACGTTCGACCATATCTCCAGATAATTCTACAATCATTACAAATTCAGATTCAGCCAAAACATTTTTCGTTTCCGAATCTATTTTATCTAGTCTAACAGCTAAACGTTCATCTCTTTTCAATAGAGCTGTTTCTTTACCATCAAACTCTAATACAGGTTTGACAGGGCTTCCCGATCTGGCATCGATAAATATAGCCAATTCTCCATACTTATTCTCAATAATCTCATAAAAGTCTTGCTTTTCAATAATGGTATAATACTGATTTTCCATAGCATCCTCATTGTGATAAAGGTTAAATTTGTTGTTATGATAAATGAAGTTTTTAAACCTGTCAATTTTCTTTATAGGTTATCTTCCTAAATTTGTATTTATTCTCGAAGATTTATCATAGTCCAATTGGTTGGGTTGTTTAAAGTGTTTCAGTTCTATATCGTCTTTTGTCTTATTTAATTTCTTTTTACGTTTTTTTATATCTTGACCTGACTTTTCCAAAATCATTTCAGCTAATTCAATATCGCTAAGTTTCTGTTCACCCGCCTTCACGACGTCTTTCATTTGTAAATTTTGAGTGGCTTGCTTTCCCCCAAGTTGTTCAACTTTTTTAATACCTCTGGCAGCCTGAATGATTTTTCCATCTTCAATTTTTCCTTTAATACCTAATTTACCTCCTACTTCTTTTTTGATAACTTCTTCTTGTATTTTTTGTGGTTCAAATGTTGCTTGTTGCATTCCTACTTCAATTGCTTTTCTGCTGATATTGCTTAATCCTGCTTCCCGAGCCAAATTGTTAGCTATATGCAAAGCCTCCATTTTACCGGAATTTTGTTGCATTTTTACATTTTCAAAAATATTCTTTTGTTTATACATATTTCTCTCATCTTCATTAAGAGCATATAACAAAGTGTTATCTTCTTCTTGTTCCGGCATTTTTATATGGCTAAAATATGTATCGTTTTCATCATCATCTTCTTCATCATAAATATCTCTGATTTTTTTACGTATTTTTTTAAGCCCTAAAGGTAAATTTTCCGGAGTAATTTTATTTTTTTTAGATAACGGAGTTTTCTTATTATCATTATATTTTTGAGCTTCTTTGACATCATTTTTTAAGGTTAGACGCTCGTTATTGCCAAAACCTTTTTTCTTCCAATCAAAAGAAAACTCTTCCTCTTCAGAAAATTTATTGTTTGTATCCAAAACACCCTCGCACATTACCGTTTATATCTAAATTATGACATAGCAAAAAAACAATGTCAAAACTATTTTACCATATATGTAATCATTATCGATTCGTCCGGCAATACTTTAGGAACAACTTCAATAACAATATTATCGTTTCTTTCAAGTCTGAAACGTTTACATAAATTAATTATATGCGCCAACATATTTTGTTTTAATTCTTCCCAATTTACCTGATTTTGAAAAAAAGGACGTTGCATTTGAATAACTTCTACTAAATTTGGCATATTTTGCATTTCCATTGCATCTATCTGCCACAACTTTATATAACTCTGATTAAAATATTTTAATTTTCTATCTGATCCAAATATAAGCACAGCATCATTGACATTATCTAAAATACTTTGCTGAACGCTTAATAGTTCATTTATCATACGAGTAGCAGCCAATCTATCAGAGACATCTTCAAAAGCAAAAATCAAACCGTTAGGATGAACAGATACAACTCTTTTAATTGTTCTGCCATCCGAAAGGTGTAATAAATCTTCTTTTGAATTAATTAAACTTACAAACATCTTCAGTTCATTTTCTTTATAGCTCTTAAAATCACTTACTTCCGGCAACAGTCTTAAACTTCTTATCTTTTCTAAAAACTCTGAATAAGAAGGATTATTTGATACAAAATCTGCTTTAAGATTCCATAAATTTAAAAACGATTTATTATTAAAAATCATTTTTTGAGATGTATCAAAAATTGCAAAAGCAGTTCCAAGTTCTGATAAGACATCCAAATGAGCACTTTGGTGTATCTTAAATGAACGTTTAACATCATCTAGTTCTGTCATATCGTAAAGAGAGCCGGCTGTTGATATCTTTTCCAAATGTCCTTCTGCATGAAACGGTATTTCAATCATCTCAAAATAACGTGCCTGACCATTTATAACCATATTAATATTTTGTTTTTGGAGCTTATTTGTTTGCTGAGCCAATTTGGCTATATTGATATTAACTTTATTTTCCGAATCGCTTCTTCCTACTCCGGAAAATTCAAATTGATTATCAATAACTTCTTGTTTATCTTTCAAACCTGTATATTCAACATATTTTTTATTAACTGCAATAATTTTCAGAGAATCGTCTCTAAGCCATATCGGATAATTGATGTTATCTATCATATCATTAAGACTACGAAACTTATTTTTTAATTCATCAAGATTATCATTAAGTTCTTCGATTTTAAGGACTTCCTCACTTAAATCGCGAAACCAAAGCATATCACAATATAAATTTCCATCATTTGCGTTGATTCGTGCGCCGAAGATACTCATTTTACGAGTTCCTGTTTTTAAGGAAAATGTATCTTCAAAAGGTATATTTTCTTCTTGCATCAATTTAAGATATTTACTAATTTTTTTTGCATCATCTTTGTAAAACATTGACAATACATCTTCAAAACTTGAACTCACACCATTTTTTAAGTTAAGCATAACAGCCAATCGTCTTGAACAACGTTCTCTTACCGTTCTTCGGGGATCATTGATACGCTCATCGGGATAAACAAAAGCAAAATAACCGTCTTTAGACGCATAAAGAGTTTCCGCATAACGCTCTCTATCCCTGTTAAGAAAATAGTTTTTTTGTTTCAATCTTAATATTGTTATTTTGAAAGAAACTATCAGCGATATAAGTATAATACCGATAATAAAGAATAAATAAAGTATATCTTGTAATAAAATATTGTTCATTGTTTTTCGCTTATGTTAAAAAATCATTGTTTGTTTATAAATTGTATATTATAAACTGAAATACGCAATCTAAATTTAAGGGTGTGAATAAAAATGTTTACATTAGCTTTTGATACAACCGTTAACTTTTGTTCGATTATTCTTTTAGAGAACAAAAACGAAATTGACAGATTTGAACAAGAAATGGCTTTCGGACAAGCAGAAACTCTAATTGTAAAAATAGATGAAATGCTCACAAAACATAAATTAAATTTCAAAGATCTATCTTTGGTTGTTGTTTGTACCGGCCCTGGATCATTTACAGGAGTTCGATCCAGTATATCGGCAGCAAGAGCTTTTAAGTTAGCTTGTCCGCATGTTTGTATCGCTGGAATAAATGCTTTCGAGGCTTACTTATCAGAACTTAATTATAATGAAATATCAGAACTTAACGCCATTATCATTGAGACAAAACGTGAAGATTTTTACATTCAATATTACGATTCTAATTTGAACAAAATTATGCCTCCATCAACAGCTTTTTACGAAGATATTATAAAATTTTTAAACGGCAAAAAGGTAACTATGATAGGAGATGGTGTTGAACGTTTTTTAAGTCGTCCCAGCGGACTAAATTTACATACCATAAAAATGAAACAAAATATATCTATTAATCAATTAGCTCTTACCGGATTAAAAAAATTTAACGATAAAACGACTGATTTTCCTAAACCATTGTATTTAAAAGCACCTGATGTCTGTATAAAATGAAAAAAATAGTAGAAATATAAATAAATAAGCTGTATTTTGCATTAAGAATTATTTTTCGTTAACTTATTTAAAAAGAGGTAAAAGTGACTAAATCAGAATTAATTGAAAAAATTGCCGCAAAGAATCCTAATCTTACGCTTAGAGATGTGGAAAAAGTTGTGAATGTTATTTTTAACAAAATTATTTCAACTCTTGCAAATGGTGATAGAGTTGAATTTCGTGGTTTTGGTGCTTTTTCTGTTCGTAAACGTGCTCCACGTGTTGCAAAAAATCCACGTACCGGAGCAAAAGTTGATGTAGACGAACGTAATATTGCACACTTTAAAACCGGAAAAGAATTGCACGAACTCTTAAATCAATAGTGTCGTAGCTTATTTTCTTAATTTTTTTAGAAAGGGTTTTAAATATGAATTTTGTAAGGAGATTAATAGGCATTCCATTAATCATAGTGGTTATTGTATTTGCTGTTATAAACAATGATTTTGCTACATTTACGTTAAAACCCTTTAATTTAGATATTACGATTTCTTTAAGTGTTTTAATTTTAGTTTTGTTCTTTTGTGGCTATTTACTTGGACGTTTGGATGGATACGTATCTAACGCTCCTGTTCGTTCACAATTAAAATTACATAAAAAAAATAATAAAGCATTAAACAAAGAGCATGAAAAATTACATGCTACGGTTTCTAATTTACAAGAAAACATTGAATATCTTAAAAGTAAAGAACAAGAAACTCCTAAAACAACATTAAAAGAGAAAATGTCAAAATTCTTTTCTTTTAAAAAAAATCAATAATAGGATAAATATATGAATTGGCTTACTGACATTGTTCGTCCCAAGATTCAAAAAACAACTCCAAAAGAAATTGCTGATAATTTGTGGGTCAAGTGTCCCTCTTGCAATCAGATGCTTTTTTCCAAAGAATTAAAAAAGTCTATGTATGTATGTACATCTTGTGGTCATCATTTACGTTTATATATCGATAAACGTTTAAAAATGTTGTTTGATAATGAAAAATATACTGAAATCAATCTGCCTGTCGGTCAAGATGACCCTTTAAGATTCAAAGATACTCAGCGTTATAGCGACAGATTGAAAACCTATCGTAAAAATACTGGTAATCAGGATGCTATTAAAGTTGCAAAAGGTAAGATTGGTGGTATTGATAGTATGGTTGCTGTTATGGACTTTTCTTTTATGGGTGGTTCAATGGGCACTGCTGTTGGTGAAGGAATTATTACAGCTGCAGATATTGCTATTAAAAATAAATCTCCGCTAATTACGGTTGCGTCTTCCGGTGGTGCTCGTATGCAAGAAGGTATATTATCTTTAATGCAAATGGCCAGAACTACAGCTGCGATTAATCGTTTAAAAGAAAAAGGGTTACCATTTATTTCAATTATGACAGATCCCACAACTGGCGGTGTTTCAGCATCTTTTGCTATGTTAGGAGATATCAATATTGCTGAAAAAGGTTGCTTAATAGGGTTTGCGGGACAACGTGTTATAGAACAAACAATCAGGGAAAAACTACCTGAGGGTTTTCAGCGTGCCGAATATTTAAAAGAACACGGAATGGTTGATATAGTTGTAGACAGACAACATCTGAAACAAGAATTGGTAAAAATACTTAATATATTGATGTACAAATAGTTTTTATATCTTCTGATCAACATTATATCATTATCCAGCTTAAACGGATAATTTGTTTCTTGTTCATTTTGTGAGTATTTCACTCTCAGTTTGGATATATATACAATAGTTTTGTCATGGAAACTTTGTAGGCCATTCCTTTTTAGCTTAAATTATTCAAAAATATCAATCACTGAAAAGATGCTATCAAATTGGTCAACGACATCTTTTGTTTTGTTATAATTTAATGCAGAAGTAAACAAAGATGTTATCTGAAACATATTAAGATATAACAACCAGCTAAGAAGATACGACAAACCCCTCCTAGGTAGGAGGGGTTATATTTATAAATAAGAACGAAAGGGGATAGAAGATAGAAGAACTGGCGGCGACCGACTCTCCCGTGCCTTAAGACAAAGTACCATAGGCGCTAAAGGGTTTAACGACCGAGTTCGGAATGGGATCGGGTGGGACACCTTTGCAAGAGCCACCAGTTCATC
>JAZLAM010000019.1:0-3670 GCA_045613125.1 Alphaproteobacteria bacterium
ACAGTTTTTTCTCATCTGTGTATTGTTTTTACTTTTGCTTAAGTGATTGAAAAATAAAGGAATATAATATCTCATTTTCACTTTTTCATCACTTATACCTGCTACATTTAAACGTTCGTTTAAATGTAGCAGTCTAAAACGCTTAAAACCATTGTAAATAAAGGGTTTTAGTGTTTCTTATTTGCTAAAAATATAATAAAATCATGCCATAAAATGCAAAAAAAATTAAAAAAAAAATCACACCTGTAGTATTTTCTGTATACAAAAAAATAAGGCGAATTAATCGCCTTATTTAGAATAACAAAAAACTATAAACAATTAGTTTACAGCTTCTTGAAGAGCTTTACCAGCTTTGAATTTAGCTTGCTTACGAGCAGCAATTTTGATTTCTGCGCCTGTGCGAGGATTACGGCCAGTTGTAGCAGCACGTTTAGCTACAGAAAAAGTTCCAAAACCTACAAGACGAACTTCGTCACCTTTTTTCAAAGCATGAGTTACAGCAGCAACGAAAGCATCAACAGCTTTAGCTGAATCTGTTTTTGTAAGACCTGTTTCGCTAGCTACGCTAGAAATGAGTTCATTTTTATTCACGGTGAGACTCCTCTAAATTAAGTTAATATCCAATTGTAAGACAATATATACCTTACACATCTAGATTGAAACTGCTTTTTTTTATGAAGTCAAATAAAAAACTTACTTTTTTACACAATTTATGCTTTTTTTTTGAAATTTTCGTTATTTTTACGCTGTTAATAAGATATTTTCTTACTTTTTTTGTAGTTATTGAATATTTTTTTAAAAATTATCCCCCGAGTCTATTTTTTTTATTTAACATTAAAGAATATTAGATTATATAGTATGTTGAACGTATCGCTTTCTTAATAAAGGAGTTATTCTATGATAAATAAAATTTCAAATTATGTTGCTCGAGGAAAAGGCATTGGAGCCCTACTCATTTTAACTATAAGTATATTATACGGTGTATATGCAGCTCTACAATTTAGAACTTTATCGACACATTTAATCCCGTATATTCAAATGGCAGCCAATGAATTGTTGCCGATTAAGATGGAAAATGGTATCATCACAACACCTAAAGACACAAAAAAAGTTTATCCTATATATTCAGATGACAAATTAGGTAACTATTCTTTTACAATAGACACTTCTGTTGACACTCTTGATCTATCTAACCTGAAAACAGGAATATATTTAACTCGTTCAAATTTTTATAGCGTAAATAACAACAATGGCGAAATTCGTCATGTGAAATTAAAAGGTAATCTCTCTCTTGAGAAGAAAAATTATACAACCTTATTGCTATCACAGATAAAATGGGTGGTCATATTTATAGCCTTAAGCGCAACATTGTGCTTCTTCATAGTATATTTTATTTTGAATCTGTTCTATACTTTCCTTTCCAAGTTTGCTCTAATGATAAATGAAAAGAAACTAAATTACGATGCTAAAATGCGCCTTAGCGCTGTTTGTCTATCTTTGGTTTCGTTATTATCATTTATCATAAGCTTTGCAAATATCAGCATAAATTGGTTTGTTTTTATGGTTTTAGTTGTAATATTACAGATAATTATTGCAAAAAAATTGCCTTAAACCAATATAATATTCCACTTTTAAACTTAAACCTCTGTTTTTCAGAGGTTTTTTATTTTCAGCATCAAAAACCACGAATCGAGAATCAAGTTTTTTCTTGCTTTTAAATATTTTTCCTATATACTGAGTTGTAAATGGGTGCAAACTCTTGTTTGCTCTTAACGTATATTGTATGTATGAACTGTTATATTAAGGAGACTTCAGATGAGCAATAAATCTGCTATATTGTTCGCATTATTAACTTCTACGTTTCTGACACCAAGTGTGTTTGCAAGCGCTCCTGTTAAGACTAGTGGTGTAATCACATACTCAACAGGAACTGAAACAAACCACGATTTTTCGGTAAGAACGACTAATGATGATGGCAGTGTTAATGTGTCATATTATAAAATTGATCTCGATGCTGGCAAATTAGGCTCTGCGTATAGTTTGCAATCTACCGAACCGGCAGAAGGAACAACTTTTTCTCCAATTACATTACCTGACGGAACAACGAAATATATAGTGTATGCTCCAACAACTCCTCCAACAAATCAAAGACAAACTGAAGCAACCGGTGACCTTACCGGAGATTTTGTTAATTTAGGTATCTCCGGCGAACGATATAATGAAGGTGGTGCTATAAATAATATGGTAGCTCTCGGTAATATAACAGGTGATTTTGTTTCAAATAAAACTGATTATATTTCCGGAACTAAAGATGCTAAGGGTGGTGCAATATACAATAACTTTGAAATCAACCGCATAACCGGTGATTTTATCGGAAACAGTGTTAGAGGTAGAGGTAAAGCCCATGGTGGAGCCATTTATAATGATACAACTGGGGTTATATACAATATAACAGGAAATTTTATATCCAATAAATCAGAACAAGTAACCGGATCTGATTTACGTGGTGGTGCTATTTACAATAAGGGACAAATAGGTAATATTGTTGGTGATTTTATAAATAATAGCGCATATTCACAAAATTCTTTTGTTTATGGCGGTGCAATTGCAAATGTCTCAGATGCAAAGATATCTAATATCAAAGGAAGTTTTATAGGTAATAGCGTCAAAACCGATAAAGAAGGCTATCTAGCAAAAGGTGGAGCTATATACACTCAAGAAAGTTTGACATTTAAGAGTGATGGAGAAACTCAGCTTATTTCCGGCAACACCACTGAAGATAGTTTGAATGGTAAAGATTATAATGCTATTTATGTTGGAGCAAGTAGTAAAACTATTACGTTTGATACATCATCAGGTGGTGCTTGGATAATCAACGATACTATAGAGGGAGGCTCCTCTCCTAACAAAGCAGGAAACAACACTTATACAAATAAGTTTAATCTTACAATAAAAGGTGACGATACTGTCGATAAAGGACAAACATCTCAATATGTTGCCATAAACAATGATGTCATTAATGCTAAGTATATTAACATTGAAAATTCAACATTAAAGTTTGGTTCTTATACCCATAGTGATGCTTCTGCCGCACATACCATCGGTAAAGGAGGATTTGTTTCTAAGGCAGATGACGGCTCTGCAGAAGCTCAGCTTTATATAAAAAGCGGTGTATTTGATTTGGCAAACGGATATCAAGATGTTGTAAAACTAAACAAATATTCTTCTGAAAACGGTTATGTCCATCTAGATGTTGATGTTGAAAACATGACATCTGATATGTTAAATGTCTCCGGAGATATTGAAGGAGGCAATATTCAAGGTACAACCAAACTTATAATTCACGCATCGTCAAATGCTAATATCAGAGGTAAAGGAGATATATTATTTGCTCAGTCTACATTTGCATTTGATGACGAAACAATAGCTCAAGGTCTATTTTCTGTTTATCGTGTATACAAAAGTCCTTATATGTTTGATGTAAATTTTGCTTCAGCTGATGGAACATATAAAAGCTCTTGGTATTTAACAATGAACGACACTGTAAACAACGGACAATTTGTAGAAGACGAAGATCCTGACGTTGGTGGCGGTGGCGGTCCTGACGTTGGTGGCGGGGACGATCCTGACGTTGGTGGCGGGGGCGAGCCTGACGTTGGTGGCGGGGACG
>JAZLAM010000020.1:0-73916 GCA_045613125.1 Alphaproteobacteria bacterium
ACAGAGCTTATCTTAAAATCTGCTCCTAAAGCTCCGGAAGAGATGAAAATAAAGGATAGGAAGTAAACAATAAAATAACACCCTTAAGAACAATCTTAAGGGTGTTATTTTAGCGTTCTATCTGCTTAATGATTATTAATATTATTATTAATAATGTCGTTCACAGTCGATTCAAGATAATCTTCATTAAGAACTATTGTAATAGTTGTTGCTCCGTGGCAGCTTGCTCCTTGACTCATTTTATCGGTTGTAAAAGTTCCTCCGATATGAAGATATAGTTCCCCTTCAGCTGCAGGTTTAAAACGAGGAGTAAAAGCACTAACTGTTCCACACTTTAAGCCTGATTCTTGAGCAATCATATCAACTGAAGTAGGAGCAAAGTTTACTATAAATCCAGCATTTAGCACATCTTCATTTAGCGCTCCTGAGAATTCCGGATTTTTTATTTTAAATAAACCTTCATTAAATGAACCAAGTGCCGTACCACTACGATTATTATAATAGTTAGTAAATGATGCTTTTGACAACACGGTTGCAGTAGACCCTTCACCTAACTTTCCGTCAGGTGTAACGATCACGGTTTTATCTTTTTCACCGGCTAAAATTTTACCAAAACCGAGATATTGTTCTTGGGTAATTTCAAATGGTGCCATTACGTCTACATATATCTCAAGGGTTGCGCTGTTTGAATCGGCATTTGCGTTTAATGTTATGGCAGATAACAACATAGCTGTTGTTGTTAATAAAATATGTTTTTTCATAATTAAGTCTCCTAATATGTAACGTTACATGTGCTAAAAAAGCAACACATTTACCAAGCGCTTTGGCTTATGTTTCAAGCTTTTTAAAGCACATCAGTAGTATAATTTAAACGTACGTTTTTTTGACGCAGTGCAAAAAGTAGAAATTTGCAAAATTTAAAATTTGCATTTTATTGTTTTTCAAATAGTTAGAAGAAACTGAAGTTCGAAAAAAACATCAAAAAAACTGCTTGATTTAAACGTACGTTTAAAACGAGCAGTTTAAAATCGCTGAAACCATTGTAAATAAACAGCTTTTAGCGATTCTTGTTTATTAAAAAAATATAATAAAAGTCGTCCCTCGTTTCTGCCAAGAAACGTCAAGGGACCTTCCTATTAACTAATTTGAAGATCGCTGAACGATTGCTTATCGCAATCGAGCGATGACTTTGTAGACTGTCATGCCTCTGAAACAAAAAATATAATACCGTAATACCTCCGATTGAGTGAGGTCAAGGCATCTCCCAATTAAAAACTAATTTGAAGATTGCCGGACGCATTCGGCATAAATGCCGGAAGCAAAAGATGATGTTTAGATGGTAACTGAACAATGCAAATTTACATTAGCCATTAAGACCTGACTTGTTGTATTGCTATGGTAAAAAATGACAGAAAATTATGCTAATAAAAATTAAAAACTTTTAATCCAATCCATGATATTCGGATTATCAATACAAGACATTGGCTCTTCTATAAAAGCAGCAATTAATATGTTTTTTGCATTTTCTTCGGATATACCTCTGGATCTTAAGTAAAACATTTGGTCTTTATCTATTTCTCCGCATGTTGAACCATGGGAGCATCTGACATCATCGGCAAAAATTTCTAATTCCGGTTTTACATCAACTTCAGCATCATCGCTTAATAGAAGAGCTTTATGAAGTTGATATCCTTTTGTTCTTATTGCTTCCGGTGCAATATGTATTTTACCTTGAAATACGCCCTTTGCATTGCCTCCGACAACACCTTTAATTAGCTGGTTTGATGTCGTATCTGAGCAAAGATGTTCAATATTGGTTGTTGTATCCACACAAGCCCATCCATTTATTATATAAGCAGCATTTACCGTTGCTTGAGAATTTTTTTCAACAAGACGAACTAAAGTTTCGTTTCTAGATAAATTTGCACCTTTTTGCAAACAAAATCCGTTATATCTGCCACCAGATTTAACATCGATACAACTTAATGCTATATGAAAAGATTTAAAGGCTTCATTTTGAACCTTATAATGTCCTAAAATAGCATTTTTTTCTACATCAATTTCATTTACAATATTATTAAAATATTGTGCTTTAATATTTCCGGTGTGATAAAAATATTCTACAATATCCAGTTTTGCCTCATCTTCCAAAACAATAATATTTCTGATGTTAGAAAAATATTTTTTATCGGCATTTATATGATAAACTAAAGCTAAAGGCTTTTTTGCCTGATATCCTTGAGAAACCTTAATGAAAATTCCGTGTTCTAAATGTGCGGTGTTAAGTGCGGCAAACGGAAATTTATCCATATCAAAAGATTTATTTAAATATTTAGCATATTCTTTATTATGAAAAACTTCAGCTAAATTCATAATTTTTATTTCTTTAGGTAAGTTAAAATCAGATTTTAGTAATCTTCCGTTATAAAATCTAATTTCATACGCTGAAAAGTTTAGGACATTTTCAGATGATAAATTTGCATAATCTTCTTCCTTAGCAAAAACAAAATCATCAATATTTAGTTCTCTTATTTTGGTATATTTCCATTTTTCAGTTTTTGCATTAGGAATACCTTGAACTTCAAAAGATTTTTTCCCTTTTTGACGCAATTGTTTCAAAGCAGGTGAACTTGTTTCTGACATAAAATAATCATTTAACAATTTGTTCATATTAACATTTATCCTTTGTAAATTCGGCATATCCGTTTTGTTCCAGTTCAATGGCTAAATCTTTATTACCTGATTTTACAATATGACCGTTTGCAAAAATATGAACAAAATCTGGCTCGATGTAATTAAGCAAACGCTGAAAATGTGTAATTATCAGCATCGATCTTGTTCCTTCTTTTAAAGAATTAATTTTATCAGCCACCGTCTTTAAGGCATCAATATCTAGGCCGGAATCAGCTTCATCCAAAATGGATAAAGTTGGCTTTAAAATGGCCATTTGTAATGTTTCCATACGTTTTTTTTCTCCACCGGAAAAACCGACATTTAACGAGCGTTTTAACATTTCGTTGTCAATGTTAAGAGTTTTAGCTTCAGCCTTTAGATTTTTAATAAACTCCATTGTATCAATTTGTGGTTCATTATTTGCTTTTTTTATATCATTTATGGCGTGTTTTAAAAATGTGTTTGCTGTAACACCCGGAATTTCTACCGGATGCTGCATAACCAAAAACAAACCGGCTCGAGCACGTTCTTCAACGTTCATAGCCAGCAAATTTTGACCTCTGAACTTAATATTCCCTGATGTGACGTCATAACCTTCTTTACCGCATAAAACATATGACAATGTAGATTTTCCGGCACCGTTCGGTCCCATAATGGCATGAATTTCACCTTCGTTAATGGTTAAATTGAAATTTTTAATGATTTCCTTTCCATCAACGCTTGCGTATAAATCTTCAATTTCAAGTAATGGAGTTTTACTCATTTTTTGTTCCTTTATTTTTATCCCAATCATCAAGGCGAGATTCAATTTTTAAGAGTTTTTCCGCTTTATAGTTTTCAACTTGTTCAAAAATGTCATAGCAACATTTTAGTTGATTGAGCATAATTTCTACATCGGCTGTTTCCTCAATGATTTCTGCAATGTTATCTTTTTTTCTGTTTATGTTTTTTAAGATTTCTTTGATAAGTTCGCTCATCTCTTCAATAACTTGCAGCATTTGAGGTTCTTTTCCCCAAGTTTTTAATGCTCTTTTATAAATATCCATTATCCTACACTCCCTTCTAATGATATGTTTATAAGCTTTGAAGCTTCAATTGCAAATTCCATTGGCAGATGTTGCATTACTTCTTTACAAAATCCGTTTACTATAAGACCTATCGCATCTTCTTCCGAAATACCTCGTTGTCTGCAATAAAAAAGTTGCTCATCGCTTATTTTTGAAGTGGTTGCTTCATGTTCCAAAATTGCGGTTTTATTTCTGTTTTCTATATATGGTACCGTATGAGAACCGCAAGTTTTACCAATCAACAAGCTGTCACATTGCGAAAAATTACGAGCTTTATCCGCACTTGGCATAACTTTTACCAAACCTCTGTATGTTTGGTTAGAAAAACCGGCAGATATACCTTTTGAAATGATTTTTGAACGAGTGTTTTTGCCAATATGAATCATCTTGGTTCCGGTGTCTGCTTGTTGTTTGTTATTAGTAATTGCAACCGAATAAAATTCTCCAACCGAATTGTCGCCTTGCAAAACACAAGAAGGATATTTCCATGTAACAGCAGACCCTGTTTCAACTTGTGTCCACGATATTTTAGAATTATCTCCTCGGCAAGCAGCTCTTTTGGTTACAAAATTATAAACTCCGCCTTTGCCGTTTTTATCTCCTGGATACCAATTTTGTACTGTTGAATATTTTACTTCGGCATTTTTTAACACCACAATTTCAACAATGGCTGCATGAAGCTGATTTTCATCACGTTGAGGAGCTGTACACCCTTCTAAATATGAAACATAACTGTCTTCATCGGCAATTATTAATGTTCGCTCAAATTGTCCGGTGTTTTTTGCATTTATGCGAAAATAGGTTGAAAGTTCCATAGGACATTTTACACCCTTGGGAATGTATACAAAAGATCCGTCAGTAAACACTGCCGAATTAAGGCAAGCAAAAAAATTATCCGTATAAGGAACAACACTTCCCAGATATTGTTTAACTAAATCGGGATATTCTTGAATAGCTTCTGAAATTGAGCAAAAGATAATTCCTTGTTCTTTTAATTTTGCTCTATACGTAGTAGCAACAGAAACACTATCAAATACAGCATCTACGGCAACAACACCTGCTAATATCTCTTGTTCTTTCAAGGGAATTCCCAGTTTATTATATGTGTCTAATATTTTAGGATCAATTTCATCAAGATTTTTCGGTTTAACCTTTTGTTTTGGTTCTGAATAATAGTGTAAATCTTGGTAATTTATTTGTTCATAGCATAATTTTGCCCATGTCGGTTCTGACATGTTTTTCCAAAACTCAAAAGCTTTAAGCCTTTTTTCCAAAAGCCAATCCGGTTCGGATTTTTTAGCTGAAATCATACAGATAATATCTTTTGTTAAACCTTTAGGTAAAGTTTGAGCTTCAATATCGGTTATAAAACCGTATTTATAATTTTTACCCGAACTGTCGGTTATATTTAGTTTTTGTGACATATCTTTCTTCCAACTTAAAAGCTTTGTCAGGATACGAAAATGTTTTTCAAAAATCAAGCATTTTTAACGAATAGTTAGCTATTTAATGACATAATACCCAAGATGGAAATAAAGGATTTGAATGTTTAAAAAGTGTTTTGCAACAATATTAACCGTTTTGATGATGTCGGGATGCTACAGTTCCGGCGGTGAAATTAGGTTGTTTAATAAATATCCCTTATTTGGAAATATGCCATCAAGTGTAATTGTTGCAAAAGGTGATACCTTATACAGTATTGCAGGTCGTTATGATATTCCGTTAAAAGATTTAATAGAAGTAAACTCTTTGAGAGCTCCATATTCGTTGAATGTGGGACAAAAACTGAATCTTCCTGTTGCAAGATATCATATTGTTAAAAAAGGCGACACTTTATACAGTATTTCTCGTGAATATAATGTTGACATTGCTTCTCTAAGTAGAATAAACAATTTGAAAGCTCCGTATTCTTTAAATGTGGGGCAAAAATTGCAATTATCAGGCAGTTTGTCATCAAAGGCAAGTAGTATAAAACAAAAACGTGTTATTGAAACAGGTAATAAAAAAACAGTTGTAAGTAAAAAGAATAGTACTTATCGACCGCCTGCAAACAGAACAGCAAAATTTATGTGGCCGGTTAACGGTAAAGTTGTATCTGGCTTTGGTGCTATCGGTAAAGGTCGTAAAAATGATGGCATAAATATCAAAGCTCCACTCGGAAGCGATGTTAAAGCAGCAGATACAGGAACAATAGCATATGCTGGTAATGAGCTTAAAGGTTTTGGAAATTTAATTTTGATAAAACATCCTGATGGTTGGATAACGGCTTATGCACATAACCAAAAGCTCCTTGTTAGAAAAGGCCAACGAGTTGTTAAAGGTGAAAAAATAGCGACTGTCGGAAAATCAGGAGGAGTAGATAGCCCTCAACTTCATTTTGAGGTAAGGGCCGGTAAAAAAGCCGTAAATCCTCGTAAATATTTACCTTAAGATACTAATTTTGATAAAATAGTTGTTTAATAATTGTAACTTTAGTTTGTAAGCTCTAAAAAATGTTGTATATTTGTTGCAGTTAAAAATGTGTTTTTAAGGAGAAAATAATGTTTATCAGTAATGCTTGGGCTCAAGCAAGTGCTCCTGTAGTTACAGGAGCATCACCATTAGGTATGATTCTTCAACTTGTATTAATTATGCTTGTTTTTTACTTTTTGCTCATTCGTCCACAACAAAAGAAAATAAAACAACATGAAGCCTCTCTAAATGCTATGAAAAAAGGTGATAAGGTTGTGACCGGTGGTGGTATGTACGCCACAGTAACCAAAATTAACGAAGATAGAATCAGTGTCGAAATTGCAAAAGGCGTTGAAGTAGAGGTTCATAAATTTACGATTCGTGAAGTTTTGGGTAACGAAAAAACTGAAATTAAAACTATTAAAACAACAAAAAATTCTAAAACAAAAAATAGGATATAAAAATGTACAAACTTTCAACAAAAAGAGTTGCCCTCATTTTAGCGATATGCTTAATCGGTATCTTTATGGCAATTCCAAACTTTTTACCACAAGGAACAAAACTTCCCTCTTGGTGGAAACCAATAAGTTTGGGGCTTGATTTGCAAGGCGGTTCAAATTTATTGTTAGAAGTCAAAATGAGCGATGTTTTAAAAGAACGTATGGCAAATATTGAAGATTCTGTTCGCCAAGTTTTAAGAGAACATCGTATTCGTTATCAAAATCTTACATCGACCGATGATAGTGTCAGAGTTAAAATTGATAACTCTAATGCAAGAACTCAAGCTATGAGACATTTAAGATCTATAGAAGACGGACTAGAGATTTCAGTTGTTGATAACGATGTGATCGAGCTTAAATATTCTGAAATTGCATATAACCAAATGCAAGCAAAAGTTGTAGATCAGTCAATTGAAATTGTTCGTCGTCGTGTTGATGAATTAGGTACGAAAGAACCTACTATTCAAAGCCAAGGACAAGATAGAATAATTGTTCAACTTCCGGGTATTCAAAATCCTGAAGAAGTAAAACAACTTTTGGGTAAAACTGCAAAAATGTCTTTCCACTTAGTAGACTCAAGAACATCTGCAACAACTGCAAAACGTGGTAAAATAAGCAGTACATCTCGTGTTGTATCAGGTGTTGATGGCGGTCAATATGTTATTACACGTAAAGCTGTTGTAGATGGAGCTCACTTGGTTGATGCCGGGGTTTCTTTTCAAGATGGTGAACCTGTTGTAAGTTTCAAATTTGACACTGTCGGAGGACGTAAATTTGCTGAAGTGACTAGAGATCATGTTAAAGAAGCATTGGCTATTGTTTTGGATAACGAAGTTATTTCAGCTCCTACGATTCAGGGTGCTATTACAGGTGGAAGTGGTGTTATTACAGGTAATTTCAGTTCTGAAACCGCAAATGAGTTAGCAATGTTGTTGCGTTCAGGTGCACTTCCGGCTCAATTGGAAGTTTTAGAAGAAAGAACTGTCGGAGCAGGACTCGGCGCTGATTCTATCAGAGAGGGGATTCTTGCTTCAATTATTGGCCTTATATGTGTAATTGTATTTATGGTTGCAGCATATGGTTTGTTTGGGGTTTTCACAACAATTACAGTGTTTATCAATCTGTTTTTGACATTAGGTGCAATGAGTGCAATCGGTACAACCTTAACTCTTCCGGGTATTGCCGGTATCATTTTAACAATTGCCATGGCAGTTGATGCAAACGTTTTGATTTTTGAGCGTATGCGTGAAGAAGTTAAAAAGGGACGTTCAACAAAAGATGCTGCTGATGCCGGATTTACCGAAGCAATAACAACAATTATTGATTCAAACTTAACAACCTTAGTTGCGGCTCTTGTATTGTTCTGGTTTGGAACCGGTCCTGTAAGAGGCTTTGCAGTGACATTAGCTATAGGTATTGCAACTTCTATGTTTACATCAGTAACTGTAACACGTTTGATTATAGCAAGTTGGATTGCTCGCTGTAAGCCTACAAAATTGCCAATTTAATTTTATGATAAAGGAATAGAAAATGAAAATATTTAATTGGGTAACCAAAGATACAAATATTGACTTTATGAAACCTCGTAAGTTTACCTATGTACTTTCTGTTGTTTTGGCAATTATGTCTTGCTATTGGATATTTGTTGGCGGATTTAACTACGGAATTGATTTCTCCGGTGGTATTTTAATAGAAGTTAAAAGCGAAAAGTCTATTGATGTCGAGCAAATTCGTAAACAATTATCAAATCTAGATTTAGATGAACTTACTTTACAAACTCTGGGTGATAATAAAGATGAGTTAATCATAAGAACGCAAGTCGATAATGCCACAGAAGAATCTCAACGTATTGCAGTTGCTAAAATTAAGGAAATTTTAGGTGATGATTATGAATATCGTAAAGTTGAATCTGTCGGTCCGCAAGTTGGTGATGAGTTAAAACGTGATGGTATCGTTGCATCATTAATTGCAATACTTGCCATAAGTCTTTATATATGGTTCAGATTTGAATGGCAATTTGCATTAGGTGCATTGCTAGGTTTGTTCCATGACGTATTTATTACCATAGGTATGTTGGCGATGTTTAAATTTGACATCAGTTTGACAACTGTTGCTGCAATTTTGACATTAGCCGGATATTCAGTGAATGATACGGTTGTTACTTATGATCGAATTAGAGAAAACTTGCAAAAATATAAGAAAATGTCACAATACGACTTAATAAATAAGAGCTTGAATGACATATTTTCAAGAACCATTTTAACCGGTTTAACAACAATGTTTGCATCTGCTGCATTGTTTATTTGGGGTGGCGAAACTTTAAGAAGTTTCTCTTTTACCATTTTATGGGGGGTTATTATCGGCACTTATTCATCAATTTATATTTCTGCAGTTTTCTTGAATATTTTTGATTTAAGAAAGACTCAAGAAGCGCAAAACCAAAACTTGAACCCTTTTGGTAATGTGTAAATAAAAAAGACAATCAAACCTCCGATGTGTAAGAATAATCTTATATACCGGAGGTTTGTTTTTATAAAAGGACTTTAGTATATGTTATATTCAATGTTTATAATTATTATCGGCTTTATATTACTTATTGCCGGTGCAGAATGGACAGTTAAAGGATCAGTGGCTATAGCTAACAAAATGAAGATACCGATGATAATTGTTGGTTTAACGATTGTTGCTTTGGGTACATCTTTACCTGAATTTATTGTGAGCGTTAAAGCAGCACTAAACGGAGCAGCCGGCATTTCAATCGGCAATGTTGTAGGATCAAATATTGCAAATATTCTACTTATTTTAGGCAGTGCCGCAATATTCTATCCGATAAAGTGCCGTCGTCGCATTTTTTTACGTAATTATAAATTTTTATTTTTAGTAAGTGCTCTTTTTGCAGCTTTTTCCATAAGCGGAAAGTTCGTTTTTTGGCATGGAATAATATTGCTCGGACTTTTGCTTGGATTTATTTATTATAACTATAAAAATGCATCTAAAGTTGCTGTTAGTGAAGATAGTTTAAGTCCTCTTGCCAATAAAAATTGGATTTTAGTTATTGCCATTACTATTATCGGATTGTCAGCAATAATGTATGGTGCCGATTTTTTGGTTAACGGAGCAATAAATATTGCAAAGATATTAGGTGTTTCAGATGAAATTATAGGATTAACAATCATCGCTGTTGGTACGTCTTTGCCTGAGTTGGCAACTACAATTGTAGCCGCTATAAAAAAACAAAACGATGTAGCTCTCGGAAACATAATCGGCTCTAACATATGGAATATTGTATTTATAATGGGCTTCACATCGGTTGTAACAGATGTAAATGTTTCACAACAATTTATGTTTTATGATGTATGGGTAATGTTTTTAGCTACATTGTTGCTATATCCGGTTATGATGACAAAAGCACGTATGAACCGATTTGAAGGTACAGTCTTTGTAAGCGTTTATGTATTATATATCCTATCGCAAATAATGATTGTAAAAAGCTATTGGAATTTTGGTTACTAATCTGAGTAATCTTATGAGATAAAAAAGAGAATGTTCTCACATTCTCTTTTTTGGTCATATGAAGTTTATTTAGATTGATTATATTTGTATGGATCTTCTTTTTCTTTTCCGTGGTATACATCTGATGCCTGATCTAATTCTGTATTAAGTCTTCCTTTTAGTTTTGATGCACTGCTTGTTGTATCAGAAATATGAGAAGAAATATTAGAGCTTGCGCTTTGTATATAACCACTGATAGTATTCCATTGTTGATCTGGCTTAATATCGAATGCTAACCATGTTAAACCACTACATACTGCTATAAGACCAATTAAATACAAGATAACTTTCATTTTCTATTCCTCCGAAATTAAGTATATTCGAAAGTATATGAATAATCATTTAAAAAGTATTTAATAAACTAAGCAAAAATTGTATCGGTTGTGTAATCTTTATAGGCAAAAGCACTTCCGTCAATATAACGATGATTTTTGTTTAATGCTTCAATTTCTTGCATGTCTTGATTGTCTAGTTGTATGTTTATTGCTTTTAAGTTATCTTTAAGATGTTGTTCTTTAACAGATTTCGGAATAACAATAACACCTCGATTTATTTGCCAACTAAGTAATACTTGTGCCGGAGTAATATTTAGTTTTTGAGCAATGTTGATTATGGTTCTATCATTTAATAAATCAAAATTATTTGAAGATACACCGGAACCTAATGGAGAGTAGGCTGTAACGGTAATCATATTTTTACGGCAAAAATCAATTAAATCTGTTTGTGTTAAATAAGGATGAGATTCAATTTGATTAACAGCAGGTATGATGTTGCATTCAGATATTATATGTTCAAGATTTTTTTTACCGAAATTGGAAACTCCAATTGCCTTAGTTAATCCTTGTTTTTGAACTTTTTCCATTTCTTTATATGTTATGGTTATATCTAATTCACTTAGAGATATCATATCTTCATCACTTTGTGGAAGTAAGGTCCCTTTTTTTTGAGCTATAGGCCAGTGCATTAGCCATAAATCTAGATAATCGAGTTTTAATTCTTTTAATGTTTGTTTTAGTTCAGGTAACACATCCTGTGGATTATGAGAATCGTTCCACAGTTTTGAAGTAACAAAAATATCTTCTCTTTTTAGATTATCTTCCCTGAATGCGTCAGTGAATGCTTGTCCGATTTCTTCTTGATTATTATAAATTGAAGCGCAGTCAAAGTGTTTATATCCTAATTTTAATGCCCATCTTATGGCTTGATAAACCTCTCCTGCATTAGATCTCCAAGTTCCTAGACCAATTACAGGTATATTTGCACCAGTGTTAAGTGTTATATATTTCATGTTTTTCTCCTAAAAATGTTGTTTTAAGAGAATATAATTATCATATAGAAAAAATCCACTATGTAAAATATAAAACTTGTATTTGAGCTGAAAGCGTAATATTGTAAATATATAGTTTTAAAAGGAGATGGTTATGCGTTTTTATAAAATTTTATGCGTGTCAGCATTATGTTTTGCAACTCAAGCTTTTGCTTATGATAATATCAAAAATCTGGAAATAAGTATTTATAATGATAATTTAGCTTTAGTAAAAGATACCAGAGATATCAAACTTACATTAGGTAATAATGATATTGCATTTACCGGTGTAGCCTCTCAAATTAAAGCTGAAAGTGTAATGATACTCGGAAAAGATATTAATGTATTGGAACAAAATTATGATTATGATTTAATAACTCCTCAAAATATTCTTCAAAAATCAATAGGAAAAGATGTTAAAACCATTGTGCAAAATCCCACAACAGGAGAAAATATATTTAGCAAAGCTACAGTTTTGAGTGCTGTCGGAACAAAGCCGGTTTTAAAGTTTGATTACGGAATTGAAACAGATTTTAGCGGACGTTTGGTTTTTGAACAATTGCCGAAAAATTTACAACAAAAACCAACTTTAATGGCGAAAATATATAGTCCTAAAGCCGGAATTCAAGAACTTGAACTTGCATATCTTACTAATGGAATTTCGTGGAAAAGTAATTATGTGGCACGTATTGTTGATGATAAGTATCTAAATTTAACATCATGGGTTGCTATTAATAATACATCAGGAGCAGATTATAACAATGCTCAAATTCAGCTTGTAGCCGGTGATGTAAATCAAGTTAAAGAGACCGGAGTTATGACAAATAGAGTTATGATGGCAAAGGCAGTCACTTTAGAAACAGCTAATACGGATGCTATGGGAAGCAGAGAAACTAACCAACTAAGCTCTTACCAACTTTATACTTTGCCTAACAGGGCTGATATTAAGGATAATCAAACTAAGCAAATTAGTTTGTTTGAACGTCTAAATGTTGATTATACAAAAGAAGGACGACTAAATTCTAGTCTTTATTTTAATGGAGGATATCAGGCGGAATTTGAAAAAACACATCCTTTAGTTTATTATATTATCAATAATACAAAATCATCTGGTTTGGATTTACCTTTACCTGCAGGAACAATCAGGTTTTATGAAAATGATGATAATGATAATATGCAGTTTATAGGAGAAAATAATATTAATCATACGGCAAAAGGTGAAAAACTTGAGTTAAGACTTGGTAAAATGTTTAATGTCTTTGTAAATGGTAAAATTATTGATGTAAATGAAGTTTCATCAAGTAGAGTAGCAAGTGCAAATAACGGATGTTATAGCGCAGATGTAGAAAAAGATTATAAAGCGGAAGTAGAATTTAATAATGGTGGAAATGATGATGTTAATATTGTTTTCACGCAAAATCTTGGTCAAGATGTTAAAATGATGCAAGAAAATATAAAAGGTAAAAATAAAAATATTAATCAATATGAATGGAAGATATTGGTTTTAAAAAATTCAAAAGTAAATTTGAAGTTTACAGTTAGGGTAAAATCAAGAGAACGAATTTGTAATTAATTTATCAAATTGCTCCTTAAAGTTTCTTAAGGAGCTTTTTTTTATTTTTTTCTTGCAACTTACTGAAAAATTTGGTAAATTGTGAGTGATAAAAAGTTTTTGTGTTTATTATGGAGAATTGAAAAGATTTTTCAAAACCGTTTGTTATACGCAAAAGCTTTAATTTTGAATATTAATCATTAAAATTTATTTTATATTATGGCAAAAATTAAAACTTTTGCAGCCGTTGTTTTATGTGCTGTAATGTTCATTTCCTCTTCATGTGAGGAACAAATGGAATCAACCTATGTAGGTTTTTCTGAAGGAATTAAAAGTACAAATATGAAGTACGAAAGTATGGAATATATTGTAAAGTTTGACACGATAGTGAATGAATTATTCACTGTTGAGCAGAATGTACTAGGAGACATCGTAGAGTATGAAAACGATCAAGCAATTGACGTAAGTAGTTTTTTCTATGAGTTAGATCTTAACGTTAAATTTAACGTTGAACCACAGCAGGTTTATGTTCTAAAAAAGGAACAACTGAGTTCTGTTGCGATGACATCGTCAAATGTAGCAGATAAAGTTGTTAAAGACAGTACGGAAGATGATTTCACCCTTACTTCGGTTGGATGTGAATATGAGTTTGTTTTTAACGAGGGCGAAAAAGTTGTAGCAAAAAGTGTATATGAGAAAGTTTCTCATATGGACACAACTTTTTCATATGCTGAAATCAGTCGGGTATCGTATAAGAAAAGCGATAGTAAACTGGATGAGGTAAAGACAAATGAGGATTCGATCGTGCATGATGTAAATTTCTATTTTGATGTAGAAATGATTATCAAGCGAGATACCGATGAAACAAGGACGTATGTGGTAAGAGTACCTGTGGAAAGAATTTACATGGAAGAGCTGGCAGAAGCTGTAACTGAGATTAAGGATTTGGAGTATAAGGGAAAATTTGCCGTAAGGGAAAGCGAACTTTATACAGTTGAACAATATGATTTAGGTTATTATGTGACGACATTGAAGGACAAAGAAGTTACCCGTAAGATGTTCAAATATGATCTGGATTTGAATGTTAAGTTCGATATCAATCCTAAAAAAGTGACAGTTGATAGTCCAAACAAATTAACGGATGTTGCGCTTAAGAGTGCGACGGCAGGAGATGAAGTTAAGCAAGAAATTAACCAAGATGAGTTCACCAAAGCTACAGTTGAACGTGACTATGAGTTTGTGTTCAATGAAGGTGAGGTTGTAACGGCAAAATCTTTATATCAATATCTTTATAACAAAGATATGACATTTGCATATGCTGAGATTAGAAGTGTAACATATAAGAGATATGATACAAGTCCTAATCCTAACTCAAGCGAAGATGTAAAGATTTATGATATCGACCTTTATTTTGAGGTTGATATTGAGGGTAAGGAAGGTGCTAATATTGACGGAAAATATGAAGTAGTAGTTTCATATCAACGTGTATACGAGGTACCTGATACCCCCGTTTCTGAGACGGTGATAGAGAACGTAGAATATGTGGGTCAATTTGATACCATAACCAAAAAACTCTTTACCGTAAGACAAGAAGTCAATGGTGATTTTGTAACCTACACTCAAAATAATGAAGAAATATCAAAAGAGCATTTTGAGAGAAAATTAAATCTTGAGGCAATTTTTGATATTCCTGCTGTTGTTTACGTAAATAGCGAACAAGAACTTGCAGATGTCAGTTTGACCAGCAGCTCAAAGGATGGCAACAAGGAAACAAAGTCAAGTTCGGATGGCTTTACCACTATAACTCGTTCGCAAAATTATAACTTTAAGTTTAATTGCAATGAGAATGTGGTTTCAGCAACTGAATATGACCGAGAAACCTATGGTGATACATTGTTGATTTATTCTTCAATTGATAATATTACATACAAAAATTGTAATGTTGAAAAGAACGAAGCAAAATCTAATGTTGATTCAACCGTATATGATGTTATGCTTTACTTTAATGTAAATGTAAAACGTCATGTCAAAACAACATCTAAAACCCATCTTGTTGCTGTTCCTTATGCTCGTGTTTTGAAACATGTAGCAAAAGATACTCTTGTAAAGAAAAATTATCGTGATGTAAGAAGAAAAATTCTTTCAAGCACTACGGAATTAGTTTCTTTTACTGAGTATGAAATTTGGAGTGTTTCAGGCGAGAAAAATGCTAAGACAATCTCTAAAGTTTTGAACTTTGGTTTTACTAATCCATCAAATCAGACAGTTTATACAACCAATACTAACTATAAGACAATGTCTAATGGTTCTGTAGAGGGAAAAGAAACTTCAAGCAAGGATGGAAATTGGACGGTTTATACTCAAACTAACAATTATTCATCAACAGCTGACAATGGAAATAAGTCCTTTAACAATAAGTATTCATATAATAGCCAAAAAGCTATTTATACAAATGAACACTATACTGTTGAATTTGCTTATGGCAATTGGTCTGTAAACGAAGGTTCAAGTAATGTCGGTTCTAAGAATGGTGAAACAACATATAATGGTAATGCATACGAAGTTTATCCATATGTAAACAACGTATCTTACACTTATGATGTTGAAGATGATTCTTATAGTGGTAATGGACAGTCAAATGTGAATGTTTGCATTGAAAAACCGGAAGAAGATATTCTTGTAGCTATCAATTATCGTGATGTAAGAAGAGAAATTCTTTCAAGCACTACGGAATTAGTTTCTTTTACTGAGTATGAAATTTGGAGTGTTTCAGGAGCGAAAAACGCTAAGACAATCTCTAAAGTTTTGAACTTTGGTTTTAATAATCCTTCATCACAGACAGTTTATACAACCAATACTAACTATAAGACAATGTCTAATGGTTCTGTAGAGGGAAAAGAAACTTCAAGCAAGGATGGAAATTGGACAGTTTATACTCAAACTAACAATTATTCATCAACTGCTGACAATGGAAATAAGTCATTTAACAATAAGTATTCATATAATAGTCAAAAAGCTATTTATACAAATGAACACTACACTGTTGAATTTGACTATGGAAGTTGGTCTGTAAGCGAGGGTTCAAGCAATGTCGGTTCTAAGAATGGTGAAACAACATATAATGGTAATGTATACGAAGTTTATCCATATGTAAACAACGTATCTTACACTTATGATGTTGAAGATGATTCTTATAGTGGTAATGGACAGTCAAATGTGAATGTTTGCATTGAAAAGGAAGTCGGTTCTATTATTCCTGAAGAATGGGGTAAAATTATCGGCGCAGGTATTTCAGCTGTTCCGGCAGATGATGTAAATGGTACTTATGCTAAAAAGTGCTTGTGTATCAGGACTGAAAACGGAGCTGTTTCTGTTGTTTTTGACATGAACTCTACTGTTCCTACTGTAGAACAAATTCTGGGAGGTAACTTTGTAGTAGGTGATTATGATGCAACATACAACAGTGGTGTGTATACTAATGGTGAATGGGAGCCAGCAATTGCTAAGGATTTGAGTGATCGTATTGCATATTATCAAGGTGAAACTTGTATGCGTAATATTCGTCACACTACTTTGCAACGTTGGAATTGGAGAAATGGTAATATGTCAACAGTTGTTGATGGTTATGTATTCTCAGTTTCCAACAATGGAACCATTACAATTATGTATAATGGACAATCTGTTATGCAAATGCGTTAAATCTTTTCACATTATTAATTACGGCGCCTTTACAGGCGCCGTTTTTGTGTTAATAAAATTATAACACTTAATCAGAGTGTTTTTTCCACTTATAAAAATAAACATAACAAAAATAGTCATTATCACAAGCATTATTACAAGCCTCTTTGATATCAGCTAATGTATAGCTTGTTTTAATCTCAAGATTATAAACGTTATCTGTAATTGTTGAGTATATAAAATTATGATCACCACTATAAGTTACAGCACTTATCGCATTATAATTAATCGGTAATGCAGTTTCCCAATGATGGGATAAAAAATCTACACAAAGATTTATACGATTACTTTCTCTAAAAGTTATTCCAAAGGCACCATAGCTTAATTGTATCTCACCACCATTAGGAAGCGTACATTTATAAGACGCATCGCACAACGCTTTATCTACTATGCCTAATTTTACTGCATTTTGATTAGATATTTCTTCATCTTCGTCAGAGTTTTTTAACAACAATTCATTCAAGCCCATCAAAATATTAGAAACAATATCTACAGTTTTATTCATTTTTTGTTTGTACATGGCTTTAGAATAACCGGCAATGCCTCCAACTGACAAGACACCGATGATGGCCAAGACGCCAAGCATTTCTACCATACTTCTTCCGTCTTGATTGTTTTTAAATAATTTCATCAAAAAAAACTCCTAAAAATGATATTTAGTCAAATTATAAGTTTATTTTTTTTTTTGCAAGCATTAAGTGTAGAACTTAGGGAAAAAAAGGTAAAAAAGTCGTTCTTCATCACAAATCAGAGCCAAGTTTACTTGACTCTGAAGAGTATATTTTAAGGAAAATATATTCGATCGCTTGGATACTTCGTAAATAGCATTGGCTTAGACGAGGAAAAATTAAACATTATGAGGGGTTTCAAGGACGACAGGATTTATGTCGGTATAACGAAAAGGCTCTCAAAAGAGAGCCTTTTCTATAGAAATCCCTGTTTACTGAGGATATCTATTTTACTTAATTAGAATTTATAATTAAGTGATAAACCAAACAACTGAACAGAGTTAGAAAAATCTACTGAAGTTCTTGATGTGTCATTTGGTGTAATATTTTGTGTATTCATATGCGCTTTGTGAGCATAAATATAAGTATAAGACAAATCAAAACTCAATTTTTCGTTGTATTGATAGTTAAGACCTGTAGAATACCATAAGCGGTCAGAGTCCGGAATACGAGGAGTTCTGTGTTTTAAGCGAGCAGCAGCTTGATCATAAGCCAAACCTAAACGCCATTTCCATTGATTATCAATTTGATAACTTGCACCAACGGCAAAGAAGTTTGTATCACGCCATTTTTCTTTAACTTGAGAAACTTGAGATTTTGTATCTTCTCCCATAATCGTCAAGTAATCAAAAGAACTCCAAAATACACGTTGATATTCTGCCATAACAGCCCATTTTTCACTTACTTGGTGGAAAATGCCAATTGAAGCCATTGCAGGAGTTGTTAAGTGGGCACTGATATCTTGATTAAGCAAAATGCTAGGTGCTGAAGATTCAATTTCACCTTTTAATTTATGCTTAACTTCACTTCTGTACCCCAAACCGATACGAGTATTATCGTTAAATTCATACAAAGCACCTAATTGATAACCGATATCAAATGTGTCACCTTCTAAACGAGTATGATATGTTCCATATACAGTATTCGTTAATTTTGCTTTCATATATTGTAATTGAGCGCCAGCCCCTATTGATAATTTATCAGTTGCTTTATATGCAAGAATCGGAGTAACCGTAACGGAGGTAACTTTTGAAGTGATACCATGGTCAGAACCTGCCCAATTTTTATCATATTTTGTTACCATACCATAAGGAACGTTCATTGTAACACCTAAAAATGTTTTTTCATCAATCTGATGTGAAAAAGCCATATTAGGAGCAACTGCAGCATGCACAATGTTGTTTATATCAGAATCTCTATGTGTTTCACCACTGTTGTCTATATATTTAACATTTTCAGCTCTTGCTTTTGGAGCAATGTATGTCCCGCCAATGTTAAATTGAGTTCCGCTTTGTCTTGTTAAACCAGCTGCGTTAAAATAAGCATAAGAATTGTTTTCGGCACCTGCTGTTGCACCTGCAAAAGCGTTACCTTGAGCTGCGGCTGACTGTTCACGTAAATGGAAACCAGCAGCATTTGCATTGGCAGCTAATAAAACAGTTCCCAATGCTGTTAAAGTCAAAAATTTATTCATATTATTCATTCACTTTTTCTGTTAATCCAAAAGTAACTTAATATGCATCAATACCTTATTTATTGTTTATTATAATTTTGTATATTTGCGGCATATTTGAAATAAATGTACATAATATGTTACTAGGGCCTTATAGACAATAAAAAAACAAAATGCAAGTGTTAAAACCTATCCCCGTTGATAAAATTTTAAAAAATAAGTAAAAACAATATGTTATATGTAGCATTTTTTCGAGATATACACTAGACTTTTTTTTATCTTTACAAAAAACAGTTTTTTGTATACAACACAATATATGTTGTAATAATGGAGAAAAACATTGAATAAATTTATGAGATTCTGTTTAAGAATGCTGTTTACCTTATTTAAAAGCAGATGTAAAATTCGCTTTGATTTGAAAAAACTCCCTAAAAAGGGTGTTTATGTGTCTAACCATGTATCTTATCTAGATCCGCTATTGTTATATGCTTTTTTGCCCGGCAATCCGGTATTTGCATTAAATGGACATTTATATCGTAGAGGCTGGATTAGAAATTTAATGAAATATGCTGATACAATTCTTTTTAATCCGATTGAACCATCAGATATTAAAGAATTGATTGCAAAAGTTGACAGCAATCGTTTAGTTGTCATTTTTGCTGAAGGGCGTATTACTGAAAATGGTGGATTGATGAAAATCTACGAGGCTCCGGGGTTGGTTGCAGATAAATCAAAAGCTCCGATTATTCCTGTGTGGATTGATGGCCCTCAATATGGGTATTATTCAAAGACAAAAGGAAAATTACCTCATCGTCCTTTGCCTAAAATACGCATTACGATTGGTGAACCGAGACCGTTTAAGTTAAAAGATGAGTTACGTCGTCAGCGTGATCACATTAGTAATGAAGTTTATACAATTTTGCGTGATATGCAGTTTGAAATTAACTATAAACCAAATATTTCACTGTTTGCACAATTAATGAAAACAGCTAAAGTACATTCTAAAAAAGGTTTCTTTTTTAAACGTCCGTTAGTTATTGAAGATATTAATCGCAAACCCAATTCATTTAAAGATTTGATTATTAAATCTTTTGTCATTGGTAAATTTTTCAAAAAAAGAACTTCTCATTTTGAGCAAATTGGTTTGATGTTGCCAAATACTATCGCTGCGGTTTGCACTTTGTTTGGATTATCTGCATATGAGAGAATTCCGGTAATGCTTAACTTTTCGGTTGGGGCAAAGAATGTTATGTCTATGTGTAAAACCGCACAGGTTAGGATGGTAATTACGTCTTTAGCGTTTGTTAGAACGGCAAAATTAGAATCGGTAATTGAAGTTTTAAAATCTAATGGTATAGAAGTCTTTTATTTAGAAAGCATGGCTAAGAAAGTTAGTTTAATTGCTAAAATAGGAGCTTTCTTGCGTTATAAAGTTAAACGTGTCCCACATAAAGATGGTGGAAATAAAAAGGCAGTTATATTGTTTACATCTGGTTCTGAAGGAGCTCCAAAAGCTGTTGTGTTGAGCCATGCCAATATCATATCTAATATAAAACAGTTGGCAGCGCTTGAAACACTTAATACTACGGATTTAGTGTTTAATGCATTACCGATGTTCCATAGTTTTGGTTTGACAGTAGGTACTTTGTTCCCATTATTTGAAGGTAGTAGGTTGTTCTTGTATCCATCTCCTCTACATTATCGTATTATTGCAGAATTAGTATATGAGCTAGGTGCAACCATTATGTTTGGAACAGATACATTCTTTAGAGGATATGGCAAGATTGCTCATCCTTATGATTTCCATAATATGCGTTTTATGTATGGTGGAGCAGAAGCTGTTAAATTGGATACTCGTAATATGTGGATGGAACGTATGGGAATAAGAATGATGGAAGCTTATGGTTCTACAGAATGCTCTCCTGTTGTTACCGGAAATAATAGTGTATTTAATAGGTTTGGTTCAATAGGTAAATTATTGCCGGCTATGCAGTATAAAATAGAACCAGTTCCTGGAATTGATAAAGGTGGAGAACTATGGGTCAAAGGTCCGAATGTGATGTTAGGGTACTATATGCCTGATAATCCTGGGGTTTTGGTTCCTCCGGAAGATGGATGGTACAAAACAGGTGATGTTGTGGAAATAGATGAAATCGGTTTTGTATATATCAGGGATCGTATTAAACGATTTGCTAAAATCGGCGGAGAGATGGTTTCTTTAACGGCTGTGATGGATATGGTTGTGAAAGCTTATGAGTGGATGGGACCGGATTTTGAATATGGTGTTGTTGCTATTCCGCATGAAAGTAAAGGCGAACAGATAGTTTTGGTAACAAATAATAAACAAGTTAAGCAAAATGTTCTGCACGAGTATGTTAAAAACAATGGTTTATCAGAGTTGTTTATGCCACGTATAATAATGTATCGAGATACTATACCAACATTTGCAACAGGTAAAACAGATAATATTACTTTAAAAAGAGAAGTTCTTGCCGAATTGGAACAACAAGATGTTAAAAAAGCAAGTTAATGATGTTCTCAATCGTAATAAAGCACCTCTTTAAAGGTGCTTTATTTTTAGGTGGAATCTTTAATATTGTAATATATGTTATTTTTAATTGCAAAACAGCTTTTTTTGTACTATAATACTTAATAAGTTAGTTAAAATTGCACAAAGGGTGTACCTATGAAATTGTTTGTTGCGCTATTTTTATTTATACTTCCGATAACAGCTAATGCTTCTAATTGCAAGGTGGGGTGTGTGGATATGCCCACGTGTGAAGATTTGGGATATTCTAAAACTATACGTTGTGGTAATGGTAGTGATGTTGTTTTATGCCCGTTTGATTCTTCATATAAATGGTGCAAACAATATTCTTGTGAAGATGGTAAATATCGTTCATCTGCTCCTACTGGAGAGGAGGGGTGGAATTGTCCTGAGGTGAGTTATAATGGTTTAAAATGTTATAATTGTTCATGTAAGCCTTCTGATGATTGTATATATAATAGCCAAAATAGAGGATCAGGAACTTTAAGTAATAGATGCTGTAATGGTAACTATAAAAAATGTATAACTAATTGCCCAGGTAATGAAAAGTATCCAAAGAATTCTACACCGACTTATTCGGCCTGTTTAGATTGTGGCAAGACAATTATGTATATAAGTGGTTTTACATGTAATGAAGGTTACGTAAAAAGTGATAATGGTGAGAGATGTGTAAACAAGCCATACTAACCATTTCTTCTAAAAGCATTTAACATAAGGTTTGATATATACGTATTTATTTGTGAAAACAGGATAAAAATTGTGGCTATTTGTTTTGCTCAGACAACCACTGTTTAAATTCTGATAGGCTGTGTATTTCTGGAATCCATTTTAGATTTTCCGGTAAATCGGAAGTAAACTCACATCTGTATCTGATAGGGTGTGCACCAACGTTGATAGCTGCTGCTTGGTTATATATACGATCATCGACTAATACTGTTTCTTCTGCTTTTAGACCATATTGCTTAAAACAAGCTTTTAACATATCTTCTTTTGCTGTATCATGCATGAATTTTCCATGTTGAACACATTCAATAACCAAAAAATCTTTTACATCTGCTAATAGATTGTTTAAAAATCTTTTTTTTGTTTCCACATCAAAAGTTGCAGACATTGTAAATTGGCGATATCCCATCTGATTTAGTTCTTTTAGAGTTTCGATTACATTAGGATACAAGGGGCGATTAGTAAAAAATTCAGGAGAATGGCAAAAGTCATAATCTAATTCTGTACCGAGGGTTGGATGAGTTTTGAGCTCTAGAGCACCATATTTAGGGGAAATAGGTAATACTTTAGGCAATTCTTCCCATTTTATATGACCAAACATCGGAGCATATTTAGGGTGTTTTGTTAAAAAGTTATAATAAGCAAAATTTAAGTTAGCTAAAACTCCGTCAACATCCCAAAATATATTTTTGATAACCATTTTTTTCTCCGTATAAATCATTCATTCGTTGTCTACGATATAATAAATATTTTATTAAGTAAAGAACTTAATATTTTTGTTGTATAATGTTTATAATACTTGAAGTTTTATATTAAGTGGCGTAAAATTAACTCGAAAAATAATTTAATTAATTTAGGAGAATATATAAAATGTCAAAAGTACTTATTACATCAGCTTTGCCATATATTAACGGAGTTCCTCATTTAGGACACATGGTTGGTTGTTTGCTTCCTTCTGATGTGTATGCCAGATATATGCGCATGATGGGTAATGATGTTTTATATATTGTTGGCACAGACGAACACGGAACAACTTCTGAAGTTGGAGCTATTAAAGCCGGTTTAAGTGTACAAGAATATTGCGATTTATTTCATGCAAAACATTATAATGCATATAAAAATTTTAACCTTTCGTTTGATTGTTTTGGTAGAACTTCTTCTGAACAGAACAAAGAAATTGTATACCATATTTTTGAACAGCTTGATAAAAATGGTTTTATAGAAGAAAGAACAATCAAACAAGTTTATTCTATTGATGATAAAATGTTTTTGGCCGATAGATATATTACCGGAACATGTCCGTATTGTGGATATGATAAAGCCAGAGGTGATCAGTGTGAGAACTGTACAAAAGTTTTGGAACCGACAGATTTAATTGAAGCAAAAAGCACAATTTCAGGAAGTTCTAATTTGGAAGTTCGTGAGACAAAGCACCTTTTCCTCAGTTTACCTAAAATTGAACCTATTCTTAAGGAATGGCTAAAAACAAAAGAAGCTTTTTGGCCGGAAGTCGCTTATTCTATTGCCCAAAAGTGGCTTAAAGAAGGTTTGCAGGCTCGTTGCATTACACGTGATTTGAAGTGGGGATTTCCTGTAAATAAAGAAGGATTTGAAGATAAGGTTTTCTATGTTTGGTTTGATGCTCCTATAGGTTATATCGGTATTACTAAACAATGGTCTGATGAAAAACCAGATGAACGTAATTGGAAAGATTGGTGGTATGACGCTAAAGATGTACGTCATATTGAATTTATGGCAAAAGATAATGTGCCGTATCATTCGATTACATTTCCAGCGACACTTTTAGGCACAAAAGAACCTTGGACACAAGTTGATTATTTAAAAGGTGTTAGCTATTTAACTTTTGAAGGCGGTAAATTTTCAAAATCAGAGAATAGAGGTGTCTTTGCTGAAGATGCAATTAAAGAATTTGAGGCTGATTATTGGCGCTATTGGTTAATGAGCAATATTCCGGAAAGTTCCGACACAAGTTTTACATTTGATTTATTTGCCTCTGTGATAAATAAAGATTTAAATGGAGTGTTAGGTAATTTTGTATCAAGAGTTTTAAAAATGACATCCTCAAAAATTGGAAATGTAGTACCGGATGGTGGGGAATTTGGAGAGCTTGAATATAAATTGATAGAGAATTTACAGACAAGAGTTAATGATTATTTCAAATATTTTAATGAATTAGAGTTTCGTAAAGCGTTTGCAGAACTGCGTGCAATTTGGGTTGAAGGAAATAATTATATATCGGAAGCAGAGCCTTGGACAGTTATAAAAGAAGATAAAAATAAAGCTTCTATGGTTTTAAGAACCTGTATTAATCTTATTCGTATTTTTGCAATTTTAAGTGCACCCATTATGCCCAAAACTTCTGAAAATATGCTTGCAAAACTTAATTTAAGCGTTGATACATTGGGATTATTAAAAGATTTTGATATTAAAAAAGAAATTATCTCTATCAAGGCTGGTGCAGAATTTGTAGTCGGAGATATGTTATTTGAGCGTATTACTCCAGAACGTGTTGAAGAGCTAAAATCTAAATATGGGAGTTCAAAATAATGAAAATTGAGAGTTTAAAAGGTTTACGTTTACGAGGAATGGGGAAATTTATACATAATTTTTTTATGTTTTTGACATACCCGTTTAGACATGCTTTTAATTTTTTTGGTTTATTGTTGGTTGGTATTGTGATTTTTGCTGCAATTCCTATGTCACAAGGTATAAGCTACAAGCATGTATTGGATTGGTATTTATTTAGATATAATCAAATAGAAACAAAAGTGAACTTTAGAAAAATAGAAAAACCAGAAGCAGTGGAAAGACAAGTTAAAAAAGAGTTTAGAAAAGAATTTAAGTTTAAAGAAACAGCGGCTCCTGACAGGAAGCATATATCTGCGGAATTGAAGAAAAAAATGGAAACAGATATGTCTGATGATATAGAGGCTAAAACGAGCAAAAGAAAAATATTAAAAATTAAAAATTTACCATTTAGACGTGCTAATATTAATAACCGAGCAAATATAGATACGGCAAAAAAATCTTTAGATGGTATACAACAAGAAGAGGTTTTATCAAAAAATATTAATAGTGCAGATGAAAAACAATCTGTATTATTAACACAATCGCTACAAGTAAAAACATCTCCTGTGATACCGCATAAGGAAGAAGTTGTTGTAGCCATGCCTGAAATAAAAAATGAAATTTCTTATCGTAAAATAGAAGCATTACCGCTGATTTATAAAGATGTTACGGAATATATTGAAGGTTTAGCTTTAGTGTTTGGAGCCAACGATTTATCTGTGGGCGATAAGTATGTTATTTTATATGGAATATATACGGATAAACATAGATATGATGTAGAAAAAGCAACTATTTATTTACAAGAATTGGTTGATAAGAAAAAAGTAGAATGTGAAATTGTTGCTTACACATATGATAATTATCCTACAGCGATTTGCTTTTTAGATGGAAAAAGTATAAACCAACATTTAGTAGATGCCGGTTTTGCTGATAATGTTGCTTTATAGGAAATAATATATGTGGCAACCAGTACTTATGATTAATGGATTTATACTTTCAATTTTGGGAGTAAGTATGATATGTCCGGCTATTGTTGATATATATGATAATAATACTAACTGGTCTCCTTTTATTACATCTATGTTAGTAACTATGTTTATAGGTTTATCTTTGTTTTTATCTAATAGAGTTAAGATTGCAAATATAAGTTTAAGACAAGGATATCTAGTAACAGCAACTTGCTGGATTTCTGTTTCGTTGTTTGCATCCATTCCTTTTGTTATAAGTGGCTCAATAGTTGATATTGCATCGGCAATTTTTGAAAGTGTTTCAGGTGTTACCGGTACAGGTGCAACTATTTTAACTGATATAGAAGCAGAACCTCGTTCTATTTTGTTATGGCGCTCTATGTTAAATGGGTTAGGTGGTATCGGTATTGTGATTTTTGCTATTGCAATGCTTCCTTTTTTGGGAGTTGGCGGAATGCAAATTTTTGCTCGTGAAAATGCTAACGCTAATGATAAACTTATGCCTAAATTTATAGATATGGCAAAATGGATTATGCTGGTTTACATAGGATTAGTGGTTTTATGCATGTTACTACTTTATTTTTGTGGAATGGGAAAATTTGATGCATTAAATCATGCTATATCAGCTGTTGCTACAGCCGGATTTTCCACAAAGAATAATTCGATAGCATATTTTAACAATAAGATTATCGAGTTGGTTTTGGCCACGTTTATGTTATTGGGTGCTTTACCAATGACGTTTTATATTATGTTACTAAAAAAGAAAGAGTTAGATCCGTTTCATATAGGACAAATAAAGTATTTTTTAAAAACTATTATTACTTTATCTTTTTTTGTAGCTCTTTGGCTAAGTATTCAAAGTAATATGAACTTTTTTACAGCTTTACGTTATAGTACATTTAATATTATATCTGTTATAACGACAACAGGAATGGGGTCAACAGATTTCCTAGATTGGGGAATTTGGACTGCTGTATTTTTTACGCTTTTATCTATGCATGGTGGATGTATAGGATCTACAACAGGTTCGATTAAAGTAATGCGATGGCAGGTGTTGAAGTCATATTTTCATAAGATGCTAATCTCAGCAATTGAGCCCAATAGAGTGGTGCCTATTAAAGTAGGGGAAGTTTCTGTAAGTGAGAGTGTGATAAGTTCTGTATTTTTATATGTGTTTTTATTTATTATTTCTATTGCTGGAACTGCCGTAATATTAAATTTTATAGGGTATGATTTTACAACATCGGTGTCTGCTGCCATTGCAAGTGTAACAAATACGGGGCCGGGAATAACTACATCAATAGGTGTTATGGGGAATTATGCATTTTTTAGTACAACAGCAAAATATATATTATGCTTTGCTATGATTTTGGGAAGATTAGAAATTATTACGATTTTGGTAGCATTCACCAAAGCTTTTTGGAAAAAATAAAAGACCCATATTAAGCAGTGGGACTTTTATTAAAATTGCATTTCTAAAAAAAATATTATTTTTTGTTTTTTATAAACGGTCGAATATATGCATCAAACTTTATTCTATAGGTATCGGACCATCCCATTATATATTTATCTCCCAAACAAAACAATGGAACTCCGATATTGTTACCAAGATTAAACTTTTTGGCACATTTGAATAGCATTTCAGTTCCATCTTTTGATGCTATATCAATTTGAGTAATATTTAATTTAGGGTATTTTTTAGCAATATATTCTCTTGCTTCATGACAATGTGGGCAAGTTTGAGAATAAAATAAATATGCCTTATTTTTGTTAATTTCGGCATTACTGTCATTACATCCTGTAATTAAAAATAATGAGGCAACAAGCGTGATAAAAATGTTTTTCATTTCTCGTCCTTTTTATTCAATACAGCAATCAACAGCTTTTCTTACAAAAGCTTTCATTTTAGAAAGGGCAGAAGTTTTAGTTTCAGGTTCTTCTGTCTTAATTTCTTTTTCCTTAAGTATATTTTCGGTTAACGTATTTTCGTTGATTTTTGCTGTAATTTTTTTTATATCTTCCATGCTTGTTTCAACCCATTTCAGGTCTTCAACTTTGAGCATATCCATATTTAAGCCCCAAAACAAACAATACATATCGTACGCTTTGTTGAACAAATCATATGCTTGTTCCTTATTACCTAAACTTTGTTGTTTTGTGCCAACTTCAAGTAAACGCATGGAAGTGGCAAGTAAGTGTTTGGAAATACACCAAACTTCTCCTTCATATGAAGGAATGATTTTTTGCATTAAGTTTTTGCGAGTCTCACGAACTTCTTCTATCAAATCATAAAATGCGGTTTTACCGGTTTTAGCTCCTGAAAAAACCAAGTGTTCTTCAATAGAAATTAAGTTCATGATAGCAATAGTTAAATCTTGATCTGATGATAAATCTTTAGGATTGACTTTTTTTGTGCTGTCAATACGTTCAACAAACTCTTTTACGGTCTTTGCTTTGTCTTTCATAATACCTCCTAAAAGCATAATACAAATTATACATAAAATAAGGCATATAAGATAAAATTGTCAAGTATAAAAGCAAAAAAAAGCTCCTTTGAGGATTAATACAAAGGAGCTGTTTTTTTTATTTTACCAAACGGATTTCTTCAACTTCAATAATTGTAGGATTCATCATATTTTTATCAATTTCACCTTCAATAATAACGATATCATTTGGTGTCACGGTAACGTCAGCCCAATTGTCATCATCAATTTCAAGAATGATAGTACCGGTATTGTCCTTAAAATTATAAGTTTCTTCGCCAGTTTTTTCCAAAATATTACCTTGCATTACAACGTAATCGCCATCTTTAAGTTCTGCAATTTCAGAAACACTGATGATTTCTTGCTGATTATTATTTTGAAATCCTCCTTTATTTTCTTTGGCCAAAGTATTTACGGTTGTTGCAAAGATTGTTGCTATTGTAAGCATTAAAAGTTTTTTCATTTTACATCTCCTATTTAATTATTGACGCAGATTATATATGCTCTTAAATTTTGTTTTTAAATAAAGATAATTATTTACTTTTAAAATTTTAAGTGTATTTTCTTGATGTTTAAAGTAAGGAATTTATGCTATGAAGAATATGTCAACCGGTTCACCGGCAAAATTAATATTACTGTTTAGTTTACCTTTGTTAATAGGTAATATTTTTCAACAATTGTATAATATATCCGATATTTTAATTGTTGGCCGTTTGATAGGGGTCAACGCTTTGGCTGCGGTTGGATCAACGGCTCCGCTTTATTTTGTTTTCTTGCTTATTTCTTTTGGATTTACGGCAGGTTTAACGGTTATTACTGCACAAAATTTTGGTGCAAAAAATTATGATTTGATGCGAAAATCTATAACACACTGTGTTATGGCAAGTACTGCTTTAAGCGTTTTAATAATGTTTTTATTGTTAGTTTTTTTAAGACCTTTTTTAATTTTAATGAATATTCCGGAAATTATTTTTGAAGATTCTTATAATTTTATGGCCATTTTGACAGGCGGAATGGTAATGATAGTCTTCTTTAATTTATTGTCCGGTTTTATTAGAGCTGTCGGAGATAGTAAAACACCATTATATTTTTTGATTTTTTCTACGGTTTTAAATGTATTGTTTAATTTCACATTTATTTATTATTGCAAATTAGGTGTTATAGGCTCAGCTTTAGGCACTGTTTGTGCAATTTGTATAGCTGTATTTTTGTGCTTGGCTTATATGTATAAAAAATTTCCGATTATGCGTCTTAAAAAATCTGATTGGAAATATGATAAACAATTTATGAGGGATCATTTGGCAGTTGCTGTGCCTATGGCTCTACAATTTTCAGTATTATCATTTAGTTTAATGATTATTCAAAGTGTTTGTAATTCATTCGGTCCTGATGTGATTGCAGCTTTTACGGCAGCTTTAAGAATTGAACAGCTTGCTACCCAACCTTTATTGGCGTTAGGTATCGCTATGGCAACATATGTGGCACAAAATTGGGGAGCCAGAAAATTAGCGCGCATCAGGAAAGGAGTACGTTTTGCAGCATTAGTATCTTTAATAATAGGTATTTGCGCATCTTTGTCAGTTAGATTTATTGGTAGTGATATGATTGCTATTTTTATCAAAGATGAAAATCCGTTAATTATTGAAATCGGAAAGGAATATTTGCGTTTAAGTACTTATTTTTATTTCTTTTTAGGAATGATTTTTGTTTTCAGAAATGCCTTGCAAGGTATGGGAAAAACATTGATCCCATTATTGGGAAGTTGCGTGGAACTGGTTTTACGATCTTTTGCTGCAATATATTTGGCTAATATTATCGGATACAAAGGAGTGTTCTATGCTGCTCCCATCGCATGGGTAGGCGCAGCAATTGTTGTTATTGTAGGATATTTTTGGGTAATATATAATCTTAAATTTTCTAAAACTAAAAATTATAGTATCTTACAACGGTATAATAAAATAGTAACAAACAAATAAAGCATATGGATATATATATTAAACTACTTGCGTAACAAATATAATAATGTTATAAATGGGGCATTGACTTCTATTTTGGAGAATAACTATTATGAATGAAAATAAAATTTATTATATAGTATCAGGAGGTTTTGACCCTATACATGAGGGGCATATCCAAATGATAAGCGCTGCCGCAGAAGCATCTGACGGTGTGATTGTTTTGCTTAATTCGGATGCGTGGTTATGTCGTAAAAAAGGTAAAAATTTTCATTCTATAAAAACAAGAAAGGTTATATTGGAACACATAAAAGGTGTTATTGATGTTATAGAGTTTGATGATACAGATGGAAGTGCTTCTGATGGAATTTATAAAGCTCGTAGTAAGTATCTGAATGATAAACTCGTATTTGCAAACGGCGGAGATCGAAGAAAAGATAATATTCCTGAAATACAAATATGTCAAAAATATGATATAGATTTGGTTTTTGGTGTTGGCGGAGATTATAAAGCTAATTCTTCTTCGTGGATTTTACAAAAATGGGAAAAAAAGGATTAAGATATGAAAAAACTTATTGTTATACCCACATATAATGAAAAAAAGAATATTAATGAATTGTTATCAAGGATCTTTTATGTTCAGAAAGATGTTGATGTGTTAATTGTTGATGATAATTCTCCCGATGGTACAGGTAAATTAGTGGATAAATTTATACAGGATAAAGTGTTTGGAGATTCTTTATTTGTGTTACACAGATCTTGTAAATTAGGGTTAGGAACTGCGTATATAGAAGGTTTTACATGGGGAATGGAAAAAGGCTACGATGTATTTTTAAGTATGGATGCCGATATGTCTCATAATCCTAAATATTTACCTCAAATTTTTTCAGCTATGCAAGAAAATGATTTGGTTATCGGTTCAAGATACGTTAAAGGTGGTGGTGTTAGAGATTGGCCTTTGCTAAGACGTTTAATTTCGCTTGGTGGTAATATATACTCTCAAATGGTTTTAATGTCTAATGTTAGAGATCTTACAGGTGGATTTAACTGTTACCATAGACGTTTTCTTGAGAAAATTAATTTAAAAAGCATTGTGTCTAAGGGATATTGTTTTCAAATTGAGATGAAGTTTAGACATGTTTTATTAGGTTGTAAAATCAAAGAGATTCCCATTATTTTTGCAGATAGAAAGATGGGTGTATCAAAAATGAGTGGTAGCATTTTTAAGGAAGCTGTTTTCGGGGTAATTAATTTATCACTGAAACGTAACGAAATTAGAACTAAAATGAAAGTTTAGAAAATGATAGATGCTGTTAAGAAATTTTTCAAGACCGGATTTGCTGATATAAACGAAGTCTTTATTCAACCTTTTATAGAATTGTCATTTTACAAAAAATGCTTTGTTTTAATAGTTTGTGGTTTGCTTCTTTATGTCCCATATATAAATTTGGTAAACGCCTCTCATGACGAACAGTACACAATGTTAATGAATCGGTTTTCTATCCCGGAGATGATTAGAATTATTGCAACCGAAGACGGACATCCTCCGTTTTCTTATCTGTATGCTAAGTTTTGGTGTGTGTTGTTTGGTGGCGATGCATATAATATTTTACCGATGCGTATTGCGACACTTTTTAGTTTTTTTATGTTAGCACTGTTAGGGGTGTTTCCTGTAAGACGTTTGTTGGGTGATAAAGTAGCTCTTATCTTTATTGCTTCGGTTTTCTTGTTGCCATCGGCATATTTCTTAGCTATGAACATGAGAATGTATCCGTTAGCAGTGTTTTTGATTACGGGAACATTTATCTATGCTATGCTGATGGTTTATAAACCTAAGAAATTCGATTGGTTGTTGTTTGGCATATTTTCACTTCTTTCTCTTTATACTCACTACTATGCTGCCATTTTAACAGTGGTTATTTGGGGAGTGGTGTTCCTTGATTTGATACGCCTTAAAAAATATAAAACTCTTAAAAAGTTTTTCTTAGGTGGTGTCGTAATTTCTCTTATGTACTTACCATGGTTGTTTGCTTTTATGCAACAATATCAAAATATGAAAGAAAATTGGTATCCGACAACAAATCATGTGTTTTTTGCTATTAGAGGAGCTTTGATGATTTACCAATCTCCGATAGAGATTTTTACTCTTTTTGCTGAGTTTTTCGGAATTTTATGTTGGTTATTGGTTTTTGAATTTTTAATTGATAAAGATAAGAAAAATATTACGCATGTTGTTGTAAAACGAGCAGTTTGGGTGTTTTGGAGTATTTATATTATATCAGCATTATCTTCTATCTTTTTTAGACCTAACTTAGTGGCAATGTATATGTGTATACCAGTAGGATTATTATATTTAAGCATTGCGATAACTTTTGTGCACTTCAAAAAATACAGAACAATGCTTTTACTTTTCTTATTTCCTGTATTTTTAGTTGGTTATAGTGAATGTTATTATAAAGCTAATGATGAAACACTAGGTAATATGAAAAAATATATTCAAACAAATATGTCGAAAGATACTTTAGTGTTATATGATTATACTCATGGACATATAAATATGATGTTTTATGGCAAAGACGCCAAGCTTTATTCCACATTATATAAAAACTACTTAGTTTTATATAAAGATGAAGTGCTAAAGGAAGAAGATAATATTAAAGATTTAAGTAAATATAAAGACATATATCATCTTTCGGTGCTGTGGTGGGACAATGAATATGGTGGATGTGATGCATCATTTGCAGCAAAATATGAAAGAAAATTTTATTGTTTTAATAAACTGGATGTCAAACAGGCAGAAAAACTTATTGAAAAGAAGAAAAGTTTTCGAATATTATCACTTGGTAATGTCCAGAAACACTAACTACATAAATCTTCTATGATTTTATTTAACAACAAGAAACCTTCTTTTGTAGCATATATACAATCGGAGGTTTCTTTTATTAGACCTAAATTTAACAATTCGTTTTTTGCTTTTTGATTTATAAAATTATCAAATTTTATATTACATATTTGTTCAAAATGCTGTTTATTTATACCTTGATTAAGCCGTAATCCCATAATTATCAGCTCTTCAGCTCGTTCTTGCTTGGTAAGCTTTTCCATATTATGAGGATACGTTATGGCAAAATGTTCATCGTTAATTTTTAAGCGTCCGTGAGCAGATTCTCCAATGCCTATATATTCGTCTCCAAGCCAATAACACTTATTGTGTGATGACTGATATGAAACTTGAGCAAAATTTGAAACCTCATATTGCGGATAGCCGTTTGCTTCTAAAAAAGATATTGTATCAGTGTACATTCTAGCAGCTAATTCTTCATTAAGAGGTTTAATACCTTTTGCTGCAAAAACAGTTCCTTCTTCTATGGTTAACTGATATAATGATAAATGCTTAAATCCAAAATTTACAGATTGCTCAAGTTCTTTTTGCCATGAAGAAAATGTTTGTTCTGGTCTTGCATATATCAAATCAATAGAGTGATTATTAAAAGATGTTAAAACCTCCTCAATGCTATGCAATGCTTGATTTAAGTTATGTGTGCGTCCCAAAAACTTTAAGTCATTGTCATTTAGTGCTTGCACACCAAGAGAAAGACGATTTACACCGGCATTTTTAATGAGCTTAAACATGTTTTCATATTCAGAGTTCGGATTGGCTTCTAAGCTGATTTCGATGTTTTTTTCTATCGGCCATAATTTATATATATGTTCAATGATACGATATATATTTTCGGGTTTTATAAGGGAAGGGGTTCCACCACCAAAAAACACAGATCGAACTACTCTGTTTGGAACTAAAGAATGATAATAATCCAATTCTTTTATGTAAGTATCAATAATGAGCGTTTGATCTAAATCTTTTTTTATTTTTTTAAAAAAATCACAATAAGGGCATTTGCTTTTGCAAAAAGGCCAATGAATATAAATTGATAAGGGTTTATATTCCATTGGCCTTAAAACTTTCAATAAAATTGATATTAAACTAAAATTGTATCAAGAAGTTCTTTGGTATACGCCCTTAAATCAGGATTTAACATCAAAGATAATTTCAAATTTGATTTAGCCAGTTCATCGTTGGTGCCACAATCAAAACGCAGACCTCTGCATAACACACCTGTTAACGGTACACCACGTTCTGTAGCCAAATTAAGAGCATCGGTAAGATTAATTTCACCATTTGAACCGTTTTTAACTTCAGGTAAAATATCCATAATTACATTAGGTAAAATATATGGCCCCATGCTGGCATAATTTGACGGAACTTCTTCCAATTTTGGTTTTTCAACCAAACCTTTAGCCTGAACAGTGCGTCCATCCCTTACGGCACCGACCAATGCACCATATCTTACCATTTCTTCTTTCGGAAATTCCATAATATTTTCAACTATCCCGCCGGTTTTTTCATAAACATCGGAAAGTTGTTTTAAGATACCTTCTCCGTGAAAATTAATATATATATCATCCGGCCACATTACAATGAAATCTCGTTTTCCGACAATTTCTTTGGCCATTAAAATTGCATGTCCGTTACCTAAAGGCTCTTTTTGTTCAGCAAAAGAAAATTTCATCCCTTCAGGAATTATATCTTTAACAGCTTTGAGTAAATCTGTTTTTCCCTTTTTTTCTAAATGTGCTTCAAGCCAAGGATATGGAGAAAAATATCTTTCAAAAAGATGTTTACAAGATTGATCACTATAAATAAAGACAATCTCTTTAACACCGATTTCTTTACAAGCATTTATGGCATATTGAATAATCGGAAGGTTGTTTAATGTTAAAAAACCTTTATGTAAAACTTTAGTTGCTGGGAGGTTGCGAGTAGATAAACCGGCAACCGGTAAAATACAAACTTCTGGTTTGTTAGGCATATTTTAGCTCCAAATTATATAGTTAGTGTTATATAACCCAATATAACATTGTTTTTATATAAAGCAACAAATGTTTTATGATGTTTGCACAGCATTATCTTGCATATTGATTAAATATATATGCATTTATATCTGGAGTAAAACCATTATCTTTTATGCGTTTATTATTGATAGAATTTTGGATTATATGTCCATACCTGTTAGAGACCTGATATATACCTTCAAAACGAGCAATTTCCGAAGCTGAAAGGTTTGTAAAAGCTTCTTCAATATCCAAAGATGCAGAAGGTGAAAATTCATCAAAAGTGGGTTCTAACTTACCAATCATGCGTAAAAAACACATTCTGTTAGTTTCATCATCAAGGCTAAAAGCTTCTTTTGCATTAAAATCTTTTAACGATTCCGGCATATATTCATTAAACAAAAAGTCTCGGCATTCTTTATATGTTCCGTCTGCAAAATCTGGCTCGGCTTCAATCTGGAGATATCCATCATCTTCGAGGCGTCTTACTTTATCAACAACCATCATATTATATTGATGTATTGCATTTTTGTTTATTTGTGCAATTTTGTTCGTCAAGATTTTCTTTCTTGCCAATAACTGAGCTTTTTCCATTTCTTGTTGTTTAACATTTTTTTGCATTCTTATTTCTTCAGGATCTTGGCTGTTTTTATTAAGTTGTTTTTTTAATCTCTCTGTTTTATCATAGTCTTTATTTATCTGTTTTTCAATTTCTCTAATTTCTTCATAAACTTTATGAGTTCTTATATCTGCATAATAAAGACAATCTATTTTGAATTGTACTTCTGTATCAATTATTTGGCCTTCTTCATCAGGAATATGTAAAACAAGTTTGATATCAAAATACATTTTGGGGTTATCTTCCAATTTGTCGGTAAAACGATTACGAGTTTCTTCAAAAATGGTATAATAAGGCTCTTCTTCTTTTATCCTTTTTTCTTCAGAAGCGTTGGTTTTGTGATAGTCTTTGGAATTTTTTGTACATATGGTTCTGTCTCTTTGAAACAAATTACAAACACGTTCAACATCGGTTTTGTATTTACAAGTTACCGTAAGGCGTAAAGGATCATGTAACTTACTGCTTGGAGACGGTATATCTTGTAAAGCTGAAGTATATCCTTCTCTATCTTCATCAATAAATGCAATATCCGAAATTTTATGCAACTCTTTATTATATTCTTTACCATATTCATAAATGGTTTTATCAACCGCTCTTCTTGCATCTTTCATTTTCGGAAAGATAATTTTTATCGGATTGTTAAATTTATCAAAATATAAAAGTTCGGTGTTTGTGAAAGGAGTAACAACTTTTAGCGAATAGTTTATCGGAGCTCCGTTTGCATCTGTTTCAACTTTACCGGTGTTAAGATCAATTGCATAAGTTGCTTCCGGTTGTCTGAATAAGTCAAAAATAGCACGATATGTACGATTATATATTTTACCTGGATTTTTATAAAACTTTTTTAAACAGTCATAACTAATGTCATCAATTTCCATATCTTTATATGCTTGATAAATAATCGCAAGGTTTTTCTCAGACATTTCGGATATAATTTCTTTTATCCGATTCTTAGGCATTTCAAAAACTTCACTTACACTATATTCTTTTTCTTTATTTTCTAACATGTTACAACCTTTCATGAAGAAACATTTTGCCATAAATTTTATTGTTTGGCAAGTTTTAATTTTAGTCCTAAATAAAAATATACATGTGTGTTAAATGATAAAAGAGTTGAGGTTTAAAAATATACTGTTATTCTTAAACTCAAGGAGAAATATAATGACTAAAGTTGCAGTATGGTGCAGACATCAAAATGACAATATCATTGGTATAGGGCCGGAAATTCCATGGCGTGTGTCGTCAGATTTTAAGCGTTTCAGACGTATTACCGAAGGACAAAATATTGTTGCGGGAGAGAAAACTTACGAAAGTTTTCCTAACAGGACTTTACCTAACAGAAAAATTTATGTTCTGACCTTTAATGAAAGTTATGAAGTTTCGGATAATAAAAACCACTTTGTTGTTACTGATATAAATAAATTTAAAGATTTTGAACAAGATTTGTATATTTCCGGTGGAGCTACCATATATAAGCTTTTTATGAGCTTGAATGAAAAATTGATGCCGGATATTATAGTTGATAGTGTCTATAAAGGAGAACTTAATCCTAATTTGACGGGAGATAAAATTGATATTACGGAATGTGTTAATATTATGAATGATAAATATTTTCGTATTTCAGATGAGTATGAATTGGATAATATCATAACTTCCGTATGGGTTAAAAAAGGTGATTTTGTTGAACAATCTGTCCTTAAACGGATTATTTACGCGATAGAAAACGAAGGAGAAAAATAAATGAAAGAATATCTTGATTTGCTGCAAGACATTTTGGATAACGGTGTTGATAAAATCGATAGGACAGGGGTTGGAACGCGTTCTGTGTTCGGACGACAAATGCGTTTTGATTTGAGCAAAGGTTTTCCTCTTGTAACAACTAAGAAAGTCCATCTTAAAAGCATTATTTATGAACTCCTATGGTTTATAAAAGGTGATACAAACGTTAAATATTTGCAAGACAATGGTGTTCGTATATGGAATGAATGGGCTGATGAAAATGGCAATTTGGGTCCTGTTTATGGTTCTCAATGGCGCAATTGGAACGGTGAAGGTGTTGATCAACTGGCAGATGTTATCAAACGTTTGAAAGAAACTCCAAATGATAGAAGAATGATTGTATCAGCTTGGAATGTCAGTAAAATTTCGCAAATGAAATTGCCTCCGTGTCATATGATGTTCCAATTTTATGTGGCAAATGGTAAACTTTCGTGTATGTTGTATCAACGTTCGTGCGATATGTTTTTAGGTGTTCCGTTTAATATAGCATCATACGCTCTTTTAACCATGATGATAGCTCAAGTATGCGGTTTAGAGGTTGGAGAGTTTGTTCATACCTTGGGAGATACTCATATATATCACAACCATTTTGATCAGGTAAAAGAACAACTTACACATACACCGTTAAAGCTTCCGGTTATGAAAATTAATCCTGATGTTAAAGATATAAATGACTTTAAGTTTGAAGATTTTGAACTGGTTGGATATGAAAGTTACGGAGTTATAAAAGGTAAAGTTGCCGTATAAATTATACTTTATTTTTATTAAATAGCATATTTATGGTTGACAAAAAACATAAATATGCTATTTTTTTGTTTAGATATATATAATTAGTACGTATAACACTTATAATTAAAATCATTATGAAAACAAATCACACTAAAGAAAGAGCTAGACTCTTTACTACATCTGCAGATGTGTTAAAATTAAAGGATGCACAATTGCAAAAGAAAACAGTCAAAACACCACTGCCAATAATTTACAAGACAGAAGATGGGATGTTTGAAGAACTCAATTATCTTGACTTATCAAGACGTCATGAGGTTTGTGGTATTTTAACCGGAATGATTGTTTGGCCTCTTGTCGGACAAAGTTTTAACATTCCCTACTTTGGTGTTGAAAAATACGTCGAAACTAGTAATGGAGAAGTAGATGAACTTTGTTTGCCAAGTGTTGCCGGTTTCGAGAGCTTTGATGAAGGAGAACTGAATGCAACTTTTCATATTTTAAGATCTTACGGCTTAGAATGTGAAGATTTTGTAAAACATGGCGTTTATTGGACAAGAAATCGAGACGGATACTCTGTCGCTGCATATTCGTTTGCAAGCAAAACTACGTATTATGTCAATCCAAACAGAAGGACAGGACATTTCCGTGGTTGTGTGTCAAAATGCCGTTTGTGTATTAGCGGTAAACTCAAAAAATAGTAGGAATAATCTTGCTGATTTGTACAAATTTATACCTCCCAACCAAGTTGGGAGGTATGTTTTTGAATTAGATTTAAAAAAGCATCATCGTATGAGTTGTTAGTTGGGAAAATTTAATCGGGAGATCGCTGGACGCGTTCGGCATAAAAGCCTCAGCGAGCGATGACTTTTACTAGAATCGTCACCGGCTTTGAACGAAAAAAATAATACTGTCACCGCTCCGAGCAAAGCGAGATCAAGCGGCCTTCAAATTAGTTTAAAAAATCGGAAGGTCCCTTGACGTTTCTTGGCAGAAACGAGGGAAGACAGGTTTGTGTTTTTTTGTATTTTTATGGCATAAAATGGGTATTTTTTTCAGCAAATGAGAATCGTTAAAAAACGTTTATTTACAATGCTTTCAAGCATTTAAAACTGCTCTATTTAAACGTACGTTTAAATCAAGCAGTTTTTTTGATGTTTTTTTCGAACCTCTATTTCTTCTAAATCTTTGAAAAACAATAAAATGCAAATTTTAAATTTTGTAAATTTCTCCTTTTTACACTGCGTCAAAAAAACGTACGTTTAAATTACACTACTTATGTGCTGAAAAAACTTGGAAATCTGGACCAAAGCGCTTGGTGTGGTTGTTCGTTTTTTTAGCCTATGTAACGTTATATAAATAGGAGATTTTTATTATGAAAAAACATATTTTATTAACAACAATGGCAATGCTTTTATCTGCTACGGCTATTAATGCAAATGCCGGTTCAAACAGCGCAACCCTTGAAATGACAGTATCTGTGTTAGCACCAGTTGAAATTATCAAAAAGCAATATCTAGGATTTGGTGTAGTTCTAGCAGGAGAAGAAGGTGAAACCGTGATTGTTACAACAGACGGAAAATTAGATCCGAAATCCACCGCAACTATGATGTTAAAAGCCACATATCAGAACTATGGCGATGGTGAGTCCTATCCGGGTACTGCACATGGTTCATTAAATGAGGGTTTATTTCAAATTAAACACCCGGACATAACAACGGAATATGATGAAGAAAGTTTGAATTTATTATATAAAGTAAACTTTGCTCAGAATGAAGTTAATCTTGTTGATGCCGCAACCGGAACAACGTGTGGCAGCGTTAGTGGTTTTGACGCTCGTTTTACACCTTCAGCTGAAGGAGAAATGCATCTTCATGTTGGTGGAACTTTTACAACCGCTAAGATGAGTAAAAGTGCAACATGTCAGGGGGAAACAACTGTTACAATCGTTTTAAATGAAGAGTATATAAAAAGTGATATAGAGAATATGTAGTTCAATATATTGCCAATAAAAAACTCGTTTATGTTCAGCTAGTGTCTGATACAAAAAAAAGCTTGGATGAAAAATCCAAGCTTTTTTGTATTCTGTAAAACGTAAATACTAACGTTTTGAGAATTGGAATGAGCGACGTGCTTTTGCTTTACCGTATTTTTTACGTTCAACAACACGATCATCACGAGTTAAGAAACCAGCTTGTTTCAAAACGGTGCGAAGTTCCGGCTCATATTCATTCAAAGCTTTTGAGATACCGTGTTTGATAGCACCGGCCTGACCTGACAAGCCACCGCCTTTAACTGTACAAACAACGTCAAATTCATTCAAACGATTGGTGATTTCAAACGGTTGATTGATAATCATCTTCAAAACAGGACGTGCAAAGTATGTATCAATGTTTTTATCATTGATTGTGATGTTACCTTTACCAGGCATAATCCAAACTCTTGCAACAGCGTCTTTTCTTTTACCTGTAGCATAAGAACGACCAAGCTTGTCTTTGTTTGCTTTACGAGCAACAGGAGCTTCAGTTTTGCTTGTTGTTGCAGATTTTATTTCTTGCAAAGATTCTAATTTCTTAGCCATTATAATGCACTCCTTTTATTTTTCGGGTTACGAGATGCAATGTCCAAAACTTCAGGGTTTTGAGCAGCGTGAGGATGATTTTCACCGGCGTAAACTTTGAGTTTTGTCATTTGTTGACGACCCATAGGATTACGTGAAATCATACGTTCAACAGCTTTTTCAACAACTCTTTCAGGAAAACGACCTTCTAAGATTTTACCTGCTGTTGTTTCTTTGATACCGCCGATCCAACCTGTGTGTTTGAAATATTTTTTATCTGTTAATTTTTTGCCTGTTAATTTAACTTTATCAGCATTAACAACAACTACATAGTCTCCGCAGTCTAAGTTTGGAACGAAGTATGGTTTGTTCTTACCACGTAAAATTTTAGCAATTTCAGCAGCAAGACGACCCAATACAACGCCTTGAGCGTCAACTACATACCATTTTCTCTCAATGTCTGAGGGTTTGGTTGCATATGTGTTCATCTTTTTCTCTTTCTAAAAAGTTATTATTAAATTCTGCTTCAATATACATATTTTTTTTTGCTTGTCAACAATAAAAAAATGCATATTATCAACACGTTACCAAGCGGTACTATTGTACCGCTTGGTAAGATATTGATTTATAGCAATTTTATATATTTTTTGTTTTTTAAAATAAAAAATATTTTTTAATTTTTAATTATCTCGACCTATATTGTTTACTTCTATGTTAGGATTTGTGCGATTTTTGTTTATAATTCTCGCGAATTTTTCAGTATATCCTCTTATCATTTCTATAAGTTTTTTATTGGTTTCAGGAGCACAAATTTGTGTATCAAGCTTTGTGGAAACTTGTTGTATGACATTTGGTTTTCTCACCAACATCTTAATCAGCGATTTTTTTACAACGCCCATATCTTCGGTGTTCTGACTTAAGAACAGATTTAAGCCTTTGGCCAGTTTTGCTCTAAGTATTAAATTGGGATTTTTTTGCTTAAATTGTTCAGATATACCCTTTGCAATGTGTTTATCCATATTGCCGGATAATAATGAAGTTTTCACTATCTCATTAATATCTATATGTGCACTTGTTTGAGAAGAACTTATTTGTTTTGCCGTTTTTACGACAGCTGCAATTTTTTTGCCTAATTGGGTTTGATAATTACCTGTTTTTTGTAAGCTTAAAAATGCTTCGGCCATATCAATTTTTTCACCCTCTCTTCGTTTAGAAATCATTAAGTCAAAGGTATCATATAAGAGTTTGCCGAGTTCTTGTCTGTCTTGTTCCGGATAATTATCTTTTTGACCTTGTAAATCTATCGAATTTACAGCTTCTTTCATAACACCTTTTAAGATTGCTACATCAATATCTTTTTGACCGACAATTTCGCTTACGGTAGGCATAAATTCTTTAGGAATGTTGAACCCTAATGACTGATGTGTCGATTCGGATAATTTATCTGAAATAACGCTCAATATAGGCATATTAACACCTTTATCTTGAAGTTGCTGAACTTCATTTTTAATTATTTGACCTATATTTTCGGTTCCGTCAACAGATGCAGAAGCATATACATTAAATATAAGGGATCCTAGCGCTTCTTTATCTTTATGCGAAAGCAAAGGTTGTTTACTTGCAAAAATACCTATATCTTTAATTCCTTCTTGAACAAAACCTTTTACAATGCTTTTATCAATAGGCATGTCTTTATTATTTATTGCACTATTGATACATTCAATAAAATCATTTGCCGATAAGTCTTTATAATAGTCGGTTAGGGCAAGTAAACCTCTTTGACATTCTGTAAGATAAGTGCTGTCAGTTAATTTATCGGTGTATACACCTTCGATCTCTGAACTTAAAATATTACCGACTTTACCGAAAGCATTTGTGCCGTCGGAAGAATATTCCAATGTTTTTTGTAAAGTTCTATATATCACTCTACCTAACAATTCTTTGTCTTTTTCTGACGGATCCACAATTGCCATTGCTCCGGTATCAAATAAGCCTATCACATTGTTTTGTGTGTCGATTTTCATTTGCTTACAGTGACGGTCATGGTCAAAACGAGAGCCAGATAACATATTCATTAATTCTACGGTAAAATATGCTTTTGATAATGCTTTTTTATATTGAGGATCTTGTATTTGATCTAAATCTATACCTTGTGCACGCTCTAAATCTGCCCAATTTTTACCATATTCCGGCCAATCAGCAACGTGAAGTTTGAAAGAATGTCCATCTACATCAATTTGTTTTTCTTTATATAGTTCCTTAGCTGTTTCAAGTTGTGAATAACCAATTTCCAAATTTGTTTCAACTTCAACGGTTTCTTGTGCTTGTTTAACCAAACGTACAAAACTGTCTATTCCGTTTTTCATCACACCTTTTTGAGCTAAGTCATAAAGCATGTTTTCAAAAATTTTAAATTCTTTATCAGATGCAATTTTTGCACCGGCTCGTAAAATTTTTGTAACACGGTCACTATCTTGAGGAATTTGTCCGTTTTCAAATTTGCCTTTTTCCAAGGTTACAAAATATGAAGCAGAACCGATAATTTTTCCGAGCCATATATCTTGTCCGTAGTTTAATTTATTATCACCATCTTTTTTAGCATAAAAATCAAGCCATTCATAAACTTCCCAACGGGAAGGGCGAGATGCATTAGATTTTAGTTCTTGCATTTCATCACGAATAAATTTCGGCACATCAGTATAAGATGCCATGGCTTGACCAAGTTTTATTGCGGCAGGACCGGAATTTTCTAAAAACAGTCTGATACCTTTGGCAATGCTTTTTTCAGGATCAGTTGTTGAGCTGTTTTCATTGGCGGCAACCATCATGGCGGCTAAATATAATGTACGTTCATTTTCTTTACGTGATTTTATGTAAGAGTGTAAAAATTCTGTTCCGATTTTACTCATCTCACTGTCAGCGTTAGGGAAAATTTTGGGAGCAACTTTTTGGAATATATCTTCCCATCTGTTTTCGCTATTCTTTGAAGAAGCGGAATATAGCAATTCGTTAATCAAAACGGCTCTTGCTTCCAAAGGATATCCCCAAAATTCGCGATGTAAAATCTGTAATGTATCAGGAGATACTTTTTTATTTTGTATATCATGAGTTTTGAATATTTCACCAAGATGCTCACTATATTCAACACAATTGTGCATTTCTCCTTTTGAAAGTAAAAAGTCTATCAAAGAAGAAGCTTCGCTTTTATCATCTCTCATAATTAATTTTATAGCATCAAAACCGGCAATTATCATGCTGTTATCGCTTCTGTTTCCTTCATTCATTTCATCAAAACTTGCAGGTTTGGGTTTTATCATCATGGAAAGTTTTTGCTGAGAAACAAACTTATCTGCCAATATCTTTGCAATTTCTATTTTATCGGTCATATTGATGTTTTCAACCGTTTTTCTTGAGCCATAATAGTCTTCTTCGTGAGATTCATGAAGCTTGAATAAAAACGGACTTATTTTTTCATGTAATTGAGCCGAATTATCATCAATTTGTTTTCCGCAAGCTTCAAAAACACTTTCTACCCATAAACGTTGATAAGTTCTTCTGATGTCAGGATCAGATATACGGTTTTCTTTGCTTATGAAAATATCGTAAATTACATTTCTTTCGTAAGGATCTTTTATTGCTTCAATTTCTTCAATAAAACCGGTTAAAAGCTGGTTTTGTATTTTATAATCATCAGCAAAACCGGAAACTAAAGCAATTTGTTGATAAGCGCCGATTCGTTGCATTAATGGCAATTTTTTATCAAAAATTATGCTATCTTCCAAAAGCTTATTTTTTAAATCTGATGATGCATCAGAATTGTCATATTTTAAGTTTCTTAAGAACAATAATGTTGCTTTAAGAGCTTTTTTAGGATCTTTTTCCGAGTGTATTATATCAATAATAACCGGACCGACTTTTTCCATATCAATAACAGAAGACGGAATATTATTAAATGTTTTAATTGCTTCTAAAGTGTCCTCAGGATAATTTTCTCTGTTTAATAAAAACGGAACAAATTTTTCTTTTACAACGTTACGAAAATATAAAGAGGTGTCATTATATTTAAAAACTTCTCCTAAAGGCAATTTATTTGTTTTGCTTTGTAAAATGTGAGTAGTTAAAACATAAGATAAAAATAAAGGTTTAGCTAATCTGTGCTCATCGCTTCTTTTATAATTTGATAAATCGGTCGGAATATCGAGTTTCTTAGACATTTCTTCGGCAAATAACGGCTGATATTGAGAAAAATCAATATCTTTATATGCAATTTCGGGATTATCGTGAAGTTGTTGCTCTATGTATGCATTGATATGCTTTAACTCAATATTTATTGCATTAGCAACAGAATGCTGATCTGATTTAAGAGTTTCCGGATTTGCAAACTCAAAAAATCTTTTATGATATTTTATCAACTGTTCATGAGTGAATAAGGGAGATAAATTAGATGTTAGAACGTAATTATTAGGTTGATATTCTGCATATTCTTCCGGACAAAAACTATTCATTGCAATTGAGTATGATTTGTCGGCATCTTTATATAAGGCATTAAACACTGCATCATCATTTTCCGCAACATATTCTGTTGATGCGAACCGTCGTTCATCTTCGGTAAGATGTTGTAAAATTAAATCTAAATCAAATTTTGTATGTTTTCCGGCAAGAGGGCTCTCATCTGCTAACGTAGTGTATTGCTCCTTTATAACCTCTTTAAGCATTTGGGTGCGATAGGTTATATCAGGGCTGATTGATGTAAGTTTTGCATTGTAGACCATTAAGCGCCAATTTGCATCAGATCTGTTTATTTCGTAATTAATACTTCCTGTATATTGTTTCAATCTGAGTAAATCTCTTGAAGATAGATTAACCGATGAGGGATCTTGTTTCAATTTTTGCAATGTTGCATAATCTTCTTTTACAATATCAGCCAACTGTTTATAAAATTCTGCTCTCTTTTGCTCAATAATTTCTTGTTCTTTTTCTTCACGTTTTTCCGGGGAAAAAGAAGATAGAATATTACCTTCTGCATCAACACAATACATCCAATAATTTTTTTCCGAACTTAAAGCACAAGGATTTTGGTAATCTGCGTTATATGTAATAAAATGTATATCTTCCATGATACGTTCAGAAGCTATACCAAACTTAGGTGAAATAATACCATGATTAAAGGTACGAGGAGGAATTTTCTTTCTGGTCGGGTTTTCCGTCATTTCTAAATTGAGTGAAGGAAAAGTTTTAGGATTGAAGCGATAAAAAAATTGTATCATAGGAGTTGTAAATTTCAATCTGACACTTTTATCAAGGTTTTCTTCAATGTTCGTATAACAATAGTTACAATCCATAATTTGCATTTTCGTCATGTTGAAATATGGCTCTTCGTTTAATATTCTTTCAATTGTTGCCAGATATGATTTTCCAAAATTTGTTTTTGATAAATCAATTTGTTGCAAAGGATTTACTGCAAGAGCTGCGTAATGGTTGTAGGCATCCACAGACATTGTAAGAATTCTGTCCCAAAACTGTAAGCTTAAATCTGTGCCGTTATCTATATTTTGACGTTGTTCTTGTCTTTTAGCTTCTTCAATTGCTACATGATGTTCATATTCATCATCAGGAACAATTTTAAACGGAAAAGATTCTAAAATGCTTTGTCTTTCAGTTTGGTCATAAGGAATTTGTAATTCTGTTAAGTCGTAAGATAAAGAATATTCTTTTCCGACAAGCTCAATCCATTTATCTAAACTTTCTTTTCTTTGGTCATTATTGATCCAACCCTTAAAATAATCGGCATCACTTTGTTTTATAACCCGTCTAGGCATTTCTTGTCTTAATTGGGTAATATGGTCGAATACTATAGTGTTTAAAGCTTCTGTATAACAGTTTGGTAAACCATAATGAGAATTCCATGGGTAGTATTCCCATAATTCTGCTCTTCTTTCGGATATATCATGCATATATGACAATAATATTTCTTGTTTTTGAGGTAAAGGAGCTTCATAATATCCGAGCTCTTGCAACTCTTTTTCAAACAAAGAAACATATCTGTTACGTTTACAATCTTCCTTTATGTTTTCAGGAATGTCAGATATTTGAATGTCGTTTATATCTATATTTTCTTTTTGATAATTGTCTTCAATGGTCTTGATTTTGATATCAATGGCGTTAAGACGGCTTTCATCATTCGGGTGCTCGTCTAAAGCTCTGGATATAATTTGTTTTAATGAAAAACATTTGTCATTATCGTGGAATATATCAGCTGCAATTTTTCGTGCTTCATTAATGTTATATCCGGCTTTTGCCATCATATCAAGAGAGCCAAAGTCTGAAGTGATTTCTTCCATTTTGGAGTTTTTATGTTTATCATCAAGTAAAAAATCTTGACGCAAATGCCCCAACTCGTGACCCAAGATATATGCCAATTGGTCTTCGTTTTCCACCATTTCGAGTAAACCTTTGGTGATAAAAACGATAGGATATTGTTCTTTAGAAGCCTCTTCAATTTCTTCATCTGTGTAAAACTCGTTTTCCGTATCAAGAATTTTTGGGGTTTTACCGGGGACAAAAGCTGCATTGGGGTTTTTATCATCAACTATACAAAACAAGACGGGATATCGTTCAAAGTCCAGATCCTCACCAATTAAGCGTTGGCAAATATTTTGCAAATAATCTTGTCGTTGTTGCTCTTCTTCAGATGAGCCACTTAAAATCTTATACTCTTCAAAAAGTTTTGCCGGAATTTTTTCTTTTAGTTTGCTTACATCCATAATTTTATCCCCATATTTGCATATATTTGCAAGTTATCATGGTTTTGTCAAAATGGCAAGGAAAATATATAAAGTATTTATATTATATCTTGAATTTTTTGCTTGAATAATCGAAATTAGTAGTATAGATTTGAGCCGAATTGATTTTTTTAATTTTGGTCGTGTTAAAACTTTTTTGTTTTGGTACGGCTGTGTGTTTAACTTAAAATAGCTGCGAAAGGAGCTTTTATAACCATGAGTAAATGGGTTTATACATTTGGTAACGGCAAAGCCGAAGGCGATGCTTCCATGAGAAATTTGCTCGGTGGTAAAGGTGCTAACCTTGCTGAAATGAATGTGGTTGGCATGCCTGTTCCTCCGGGATTTACTGTAACAACTGAAGTTTGTACATATTACTATGACAACAATCAAACTTATCCTTCAGATTTGAAAGATCAAGTTCGTGCTGCAGTTGCACATGTTGAAGGTATTATGGGTAAAAAATTTGCAGATTCTGAAAATCCTTTATTGTTCTCTGTTCGTTCAGGTGCCAGAGTTTCTATGCCTGGTATGATGGACACTGTTTTGAACTTAGGTTTGAATGATGAAACAGTTAAAGCTTTGGCTAAAGCTTCAGGCAGCGAAAGATTTGCTTACGATTCTTATCGTCGTTTCTTGCAAATGTTCTCAGATGTTGTGTTAGGTGCTGATATTGATTTGTATGAAGAAGCTCTTGAAAATATGAAAAAATCTAAAGGATATGCTTCTGATACAGATTTAACAGCTGAAGATTTAAAAGAACTTGTTAAAGAATATAAAGAAATCGGTGCTAAATTAGGTAAAGTTGTTCCTCAAGATCCATGGGATCAACTCTGGGCAGGTATCGGTGCTGTGTTTGGTTCTTGGATGGCAGCTCGTGCTATTACATATCGTAAATTAAACAACATTCCTGGTGACTGGGGTACAGCAGTTAACGTTCAAACAATGGTATTTGGTAACGCCGGTGATGATTGTGCAACAGGTGTTTGCTTCTCTCGTGACCCAGCAACAGGTGAAAATGTTTACTATGGTGAATATTTGATTAATGCTCAAGGTGAAGACGTTGTTGCAGGTATCAGAACTCCGCAACCTATGGCTTCAAAAGGTGATGGTACATCTTTGGAAGAAAAATGGCCTCACTTATATCAAGAATTAGTTGATGTTCGTAACAAACTTGAAGCTCACTACAAAGATATGCAAGATATGGAATTTACCATTGAACATGGTAAACTCTGGATGTTACAATGCCGTAACGGTAAAAGAACAGCTGCAGCAGCAGTTCGTATGGCTGTAGAAATGCAAGAAGAAGGCTTAATCAATAAAGAAGAAGCAATTATGCGTGTTGGTGCTGACCAATTAGACCAATTGTTACACCCAATGCTTGATCCTAAAGCTAAAAGAAATGTTATTGCAACAGGTTTGCCGGCTTCTCCGGGTGCTGCTGTCGGTCGTGCAGTGTTTAATGCTGAAGATGCAGAAAGCTGGGCAAACAAAGGTGAAAAAGTTATTCTTATTCGTAACGAAACATCTCCTGAAGATATCGGCGGTATGCACGCTTCTCAAGGTGTGATTACTGCTCGTGGCGGTATGACATCTCACGCTGCCGTTGTTGCTCGTGGTATGGGTACACCTTGCGTGTCCGGTTCAACAGATATCACAATTGACTACAAAGCTAAAACAATGACAACAAAATCAGGTTACACAATCAAAGAAGGCGATTGGGTATCTTTAGATGGCGCTAAAGGTCAGATTATTGAAGGTGCAATTCCGACTGTTCAAGCAGATACAAATACTGGTAACTTTGGTAAATTAATGGGCTGGGTTGATGAAGTTCGCACAATGAAAGTTCGTGCAAATGCAGAAACTCCGAAAGATGCTCAACAAGCTTTAGATTTTGGTGCTGAAGGTATCGGTTTGGCTCGTACAGAACACATGTTCTTTGATCCGAAACGTATTGCTGATATGCGTGCTATGATTTTAGCTGATGATGAAGCTGGACGTCGTGCTGCACTTGCAAACTTATTGCCTTATCAAAAACAAGACTTTAAAGACTTGTTCAAAATTATGGACGGTTTACCGGTAACTGTTCGTTTGCTTGACCCACCGTTGCACGAATTTTTACCTCATACAGATGCAGAAATGCAAGAACTTGCAGATAAATTAGGTAAAACATTGGCAGATGTTAAGAAAAGAGCAGAATCTTTACACGAATTGAACCCAATGTTAGGTCATCGTGGTTGTCGTTTGCCGATTACATATCCTGAAATTGCAGAAATGCAAGCTCGCGCTATTTTAGAAGCTGCTGTTGAGTGCTCAGAAGAAGGAATTAAAGTTATTCCTGAAATCGAAGTTCCTTTAACAGGTTCTAAGAAAGAATTGGATATTGTTAAAAACATTATCGATACAACAGCTGAAAAAGTATTCGCTGAAAAAGGTAAAAAAGTTGAATATATCGTCGGTACCATGATTGAGTTGCCAAGAGCTGCTTTAATGGCTGAAGATATTGCACAAACAGCTGCATTCTTTGGTTTTGGTACAAACGACTTAACTCAAACAACTTTGGGTATGAGCCGTGATGATACAGGCGCTATTTTAGATGAATATCGTGCAAAAGGTGTTTATGTTGCAGATCCGTTTGCTTCTATTGATGTTGACGGTGTAGGTAAACTTGTTAAACGTGCTTGCGTTGAAGGACGTAAGGTTAATCCGGATATTCACTTAGGTGTTTGTGGTGAACATGGTGGTGATCCTAAATCTATCGAATTCTTCCAAGAATGTGGTTTAGATTATGTATCTTGCTCACCATTCAGAGTTCCTGTTGCTCGCTTAGCAGCAGCTCAAGCAGCTGTTAAAGCTAAGAAGTAATTTGTAACTTAACAATAAAAAACGGAGTTTGAATAACAAACTCCGTTTTTTATTGTTATAATGATTACAAATCAGAAGTAAAGCTTGAAAAATGATACATGTTTTTTTAATGTAATTATAAAGCATAATTAAATAATGTCCAATTAGCTATTTTGTCTTTTTAAAGCATCGATATAGCAAGTTCCGGAGTGTCTGATAAATTAAGCAATTAATAGCATAACCAAATAATTTAAATATGAACAAAACGATAATAAAAAAGAAAAAATTGTCAACATTTAAAATAGTTCTTTATAAACTAAACTCTTGGTTGCGAAAATAAAAAAAACAGATTAGAATGGTGCTTAGTATATGTATCTTTTTAAGAGAAAAAAATGGCTTTGTATCGAAAAATAGCAATCATAATAATGAGTTTGTTTATGTTTTTTTCAAACAGTGTAAAAGCTGTTGAATATACTCCTAAAGAGTGGTTAGATTGGCTTGATAATTTAAAAAAAGAAATGATTTCAAAAGGAATAAGTGAAAAAACTATTCAAAAAGCTTATAGTAATAAGACATATTATCATAAAACACCTGAAGTTGTTCAAAAAGATAAAGAACAGACGGAATTTGTTTTGACTTCAAGAGATTATGTAAATAAGTTAGTAAATGAAAAAAGAGTTGATATTGCTCGTAAGCATTATAAAAAATTACAAAAAAAATATCAAAAAATAGAAGAACAATATGGAGTGCCACTTAATTATTTGACTGCTTTTTGGGCAATTGAGACTAATTTTGGGCAAAATAAGGGAAAATATCATATAATTGACGGTTTAACAAATTTGAGCTACAAAAACCGACGTTCCAAATTTTTTAAAAATGAACTTTATAATGTCTTAAAAATTATGGAAAAGTTTGAACTTGAAAACGATAAAATGATGGGATCTTGGGCTGGTGCTATGGGGCATTTTCAATTTATGCCTTCTACGTATAATGTTTATGCTATAGACTACGATAACGATGGCATAATTGATATTTGGGATTCTTTTGATGATGCTGTTGCATCGGCAGCAAATTATCTTAGCCATCTAGGGTGGAAAAAAGATGAACCTTGGGGAATGAAAATAAGCTTACCTTGGAATTTCGATTATACTCAAATCGGATATAAAAAGGTTAAAACTCTTGAAGATTGGGCAAAAATAGGAATTAGAAAAACAGATGGTAAAAAAATAGATTTGAATTCTGACTTGAAGGCATCGATTATACTTCCTGATGGAAAAAAAGGAAATGCTTATATTATACTTTCTAATTTCAAAAGGATTATGATTTGGAATCGATCTGAAAACTATGCTTTGGCTGTGGCAAGATTGGCAGATTATATTAAAAATTCCCAAAAATATACTCCTATAAGTTCTGATAGACAATATTTGTTAACTGATAAAGATGTTAAAAAAGTTCAGCGATTTGCAAATAAATTGTTGCGAACAAAATTAAAAGTAGATGGAATTTTAGGTCCTAAAACTAGAGATGCTGTAAAAATTTTGCAAAAAAAGGCAAAAATGCAACAAGATGGATATCCTGATTATCAATTATTGCTAAAAATTGATAACTATAATCCTAAAATGGGGTTTATGGTGCCTGTTCAACCTATAAAATCGGTAAAGTAAATGAAAGTGACTAAATTTAAAATATTATCTCTGTTGATGATTGCTTTTTTATATGGATGTGCTTCAAAAGGTACCCCAGAATTAAGTGGCTTATCACCGCAAGCTCAGGCAATAGCAATTAAAAACTATGGTGGTGTTTATAAAGTTGGCAATCCCTATAAAATTATGGGAAGATGGTATTACCCGAAAGAAGATTATTCTTATTCAGAAGTAGGAATAGCCAGTTGGTATGGAGAAGATTTTCATGCAAAAAAAACAGCCAATGGTGAAGTTTATGATATGAATACTTTGACTGCAGCACACAGAACTCTTCCATTACCGTCTATAGTTAAGGTTACAAATTTGGAAAACGGACGATCATTGGTGTTACGAGTTAATGATAGAGGTCCGTATGCAAAAGAACGTATAATTGATATTTCAAAACGAGGGGCGCAACTTTTAGGATATCAAACTAAAGGAATAACAAAGGTAAAAGTTGAAATTATGGCTGAAGAAAGTAAGGCTCTAAAAGCAGCAATGCTGGGACAAAAAACTTCTAATATTTCGAGGATACCTGTGATAAAAATATCAAGTTCTGATGAAAATAGTTCTAATACAATATATTATGTTCAAGTAGGGTCTTTTTCACAAAAAAAATTAGCAGATAATTTAAATTCTAGACTTTGTCAATTCGGTAAAAGCGAAGTAAAAGAAATTTACTTAGGTGGCGCAACTTTTTATAGAGTAAGGATAGGGCCGTTTTCATATAAAGAAGATGCCGATATTATGTTAAATAAGGTTAGAGATTATGGTATTTATGATGCCAGAGTTGTTAAAAATTAAAGGAGATTGTTTGATGAAAAATAAATATAAATTGTTGGCTTATACTTTTTTATGTAGTTTGATTTCTACAGAAGTTCTTTCTTTTGAAACATCAGCTAAAAATGCTATATTGATGGATTATGATACAGGGGCATACATATATACAAAAAATCATGATGTAAAGGTAGCTCCGGCATCTATGAGCAAATTGATGACAATTTATGTTGTTTTTGATAAAATAAAAAGCGGGTTACTTTCTTTAGATGATGTTTTTACTGTCAGCGAAAATGCTTGGCGTAAAGGAGGAGCAGCAAGTGGTAGTTCAACAATGTTTTTAAAAATAGGTGAAAAAGTAACTGTTGAAGATTTACTCAAAGGTATCATTATTCAATCGGGTAATGATGCTTGCATAGTTATGGCTGAAAATATTGCCGGTTCTGAAGAAAATTTTACTGTTTTGATGAATGAAATGGCTGAAAAAATAGGATTAAAAAATAGTAGTTTTGCGAATTCTACAGGGTGGCCTCATCCGGATCATAAAATGTCAGTTGAAGACTTAGCTAAACTTTCAAAATTATTAATTAAAGATTTCAATGAATATTATCATTTATTTTCACAAAAAGAGTTTACACATAACAATATTAAACAATCTAACAGAAATCCGTTATTGTACAGTATGGAAGCTGCTGATGGTTTGAAAACCGGGCATACAGATGAGGCAGGATTTTGTCTTAGTGCATCGGCATATAAAAATGGTCGTCGTTTAATTGGAGTGATGAGTGGTATGGCAAGTAATAAAGAACGCTCTGAAGAAACGGAAAAGCTTATGAACTATGGCTTTCGAGAGTTTGATAATTATAAAATAGTTAATAAAAATGATGTAATGGCAACAGCAAATGTTTGGTATGGACAAAGTAAAACAATTGATTTGGTTGTACCGTATGATATAACAGAAACAATTAAGAGAAATTTACGCGATAAGTATGAACTAAAAGCTCGTTACAAAGAACCTGTTAAAGCTCCGATAAGAAAAGGAGATACTGTTGGAAAAATTATTTTAGTAGATGCTGAGGGTGTAGAAAAAGAATTTCCTCTAGTTGCAAAAGATAATGTTGAACAAATTGGAGTATTTCAAAAATTTGTTGCTAATTTAAAATATTTAGTATTGGGAAATAAATAATGTTAGGTAAATTTATCACATTCGAAGGTGGAGAAGGTACAGGAAAATCAACCCAAATCAAGTTACTATCTGATTTTCTTAAACTAAAAAATAAAGATGTAATTTTAACCAAAGAACCGGGAGGAACCGATATAGGGTTGGAATTGAGGCGTATTTTAATTGAAGGAGAAGTAAGCAAACTTGATGCAGAGGCAGAGGCTTTGTTGTTTTTTGCGGATAGACGCATACATATGGTGAAAAAAGTTTGGCCGGCTATTAACAATGGAAATTGGGTGCTAAGTGACAGATTTGCAGATTCTACTATGGCTTATCAATATTATGCCTATGATAAAAGATTATCAAAAGAAGATATAAATATGTTATATTCTTTTGCTGTCGGAAATTTTAAGCCTGATTTAACAATAGTGTTGGATATTGATCCTAAAATAGGTTTAGCCAGATCGTTTAAAAAGGCCGAAACCATGCTTAATAAAGAAACAAGAAATGAAAACAGAGAACTTATTTGGCATGAAAATTTAAGAAAAGGGTATTTAGAAATAGCAAAAGCTGAACCTGAAAGATGTGTTGTTTTAGATGCAAATAAAAGTATTGAAGATTTGCATTCTGATGTTGTAAAAGCAGTTGCTGACAGATTTGGATTATAACATATGGAAAATATTTCACCTAATCAAAATTCTTATCTTTTAGGTCATGATGATGCACTTGATAAATTTTTAAATGCGTTTAAACAAGGTACACTTCATAACTCATGGCTTATAAGCGGCCCTCAAGGTGTAGGAAAAGCAACTTTTGCCTATAAAATAGCTCGGTTTTTGTTAGCATCAAAAGATGACAAAGTAACTGAATATACATCAATTCATATAACGGAAAATCATCCTGTTTTTAAATTAGTATCATCAAATTCACACCCGGATTTAAAAGTTCTTGAGCGAGATTTTATAGAAACTGACAAGAAAAAGATTATAAAAGCAATAAAAGATGGGGAGCCTCTTGATGAGTCAGAACTTAAAAATTTAAAAAAATCAGCTGTAATTCGAATTGATGATATAAGAAGTGTTAATGATTTTTTGAATAAAAAGTCGTTTGATGGTAATTGGCGTGTTGTAATTATTGATTGTGCCGATGATATGAACGCAAATTCTGCCAATGGGTTATTAAAAGTGTTGGAAGAACCTCCTGCAAAAAGTGTTTTACTTCTGATTTCTCATAATCCAAATAAATTGTTGCCGACTATAAAATCAAGGTGTGCGAAAATTAATCTTTCGCCTTTAAATGCAAATATAGTATCATCTCTGTTACGCCGTTATCGTCCGAATTTGTCAGAAGTTGAGATCGAAAAATTATCACAAATTTGTTCCGGAAGTATCGGAAAAGCGATAAATTATGCAGATAATAACGGATTGATGTTATACCAAATGCTGGAAAACTTGTTTTTTGCCGGAAAAGATTTTGATGTTGTAAAAGCAATTGAATTGGCAACTATGGTATCAAAAGATGAAAACGTTTGGGATTTATTGCAAGAATTGGTTACAAAGTTTATTTCAGATATGATGTTGGGTGGTGAACATGTTGAAGAATTAGGACAAGCATGGGATAAAGTAAGAGTTATTTTTGCAGATACAATAAATCTGAATATGGATAAAAAGCAAGCCATGATAAATATAATCAATACAATATGTAAGGCTATATAGATGTTGATAGATAGTCATTGTCATTTAAATTCAGTTGATAATTTAGAGGAAATAGTTAAACGAGCGAAAGAAAACGGCGTTGATGTCATGCTCAATGCCGGAGGAAAGTTTGATGAACTGAAACAAAGCTTGAATATATGTCAACAATTTAAAAATATCTACACTGTTAGTGGTGTGCATCCTCATGATGCAAAAGATTATGAAAATATTAAGGCTGAAGATGTTTTAAACAATCTAGTACATGATAAAGTTGTGGCAATTGGTGAGTGTGGGCTTGATTATTATTATGATTTTAGTCCTAAAGAGGTACAAAGAAAAGTTTTGAAAGAAATGATAAAAGCCGCACAAGAAAGTAATTTACCGATAATTATTCATAACAGACAATCAGATGATGATATGATAGAGATTTTAACAACTTCATATAAACAAAAGCCGTTTAGCGGTGTTATTCATTGCTTTTCTTCATCTTGGAGTTTGGCAAAAGTAGCTCTTGATATAGGTTTTTATATATCAGCTTCAGGAATTATAACGTTTAATTCAGCTTCAGACATTAGGGATTGTTTTATTAAGGTTCCTCTGGATAGGTTATTAATAGAAACAGATACGCCATATTTAGCTCCTGTTCCCAAAAGAGGAAAAGTAAATGAACCAGCACATATTGTATATACAGCAAAATGTTTAGCACAGATAAAAGATGTTGATTTTAATATAATATCAGATATAACGACATCAAACTTTTTTAATTTATTCAAAAAAACAAATAAGAAGGGTCTGTCAAATGAATAAACTTGTTATATTAGGTAGTGGTGCGGCTCCGGGTGTCCCATCCTTGACATCAGGTTGGGGTGCTTGCAATCCTAATAATCCTAAAAACAGACGCAGACGTACAAGTGTATATGTTGAAATTGAAGGTGTTAAGTTTTTGATTGATACGTCACCAGATATTCATTGGCAACTGTTGGACAATAATATCAGACATGTTGATGCTGTTTTGTACACACATTCGCATGCAGATCATTTGCACGGAATTGACGATTTAAGAGATTTAAACCGAATATCAAAACAATCAATAGAAGTATATTCTAATTTTGATACAATAGAGGTTATAAAAAATAGATTTCCATATTTGGTAACAGATAAGAACACACCTAATAATCCATTATATAAAGCAAGTCTATCGCTTAATGTCGTTGAATTTACAAAGCCGTTTTATGTGAAAGGTGTTAAGATTGTTCCGATAAAATTATCAGGTCATCCGGTTACTACAAACGGATATATATTTAATGATAATGAACTTGTATATATTGCTGATTGTTTACAAATTGAAGATACAAGCTTGCGTTTGATAGAAAAAAATCCTAAATTAATGGTAATGCCACTTACGATTATACAATCTAAATGGGAAAAACCTTATCATATGGGACTTGAAAAGTTATTAGAATATGTTAATATCATCGAACCTTGTAAGATGGTTATAAATCATATGGCTGTAGAATGTGATTATGATAATGTAAATAACTTAACACCTGAAAATGTTTTACCAGCCTATGATAATATGGTAGTAGAGTTTTAATTAAAAGGAAATAAAGATGCTTTGTATATATCATATTGCCGATCATGACGGAAAAGGGTCCGCCGCTATTGTTAAAAGTGTATATCCTGAAATTGAGCTTTTAGGACTAAATCATGATATGGAGATTCCTTATGATGAAATATTAAAACACGATAAAATCGTGGTATGCGATATATCATTACCGGTTGATTTTATGTTTAAGTTAAGTCAAGAAAAAGATTTCGTGTGGATAGATCATCATATTTCGGTGATCGAGCAATATGAAAGCAAATTACAATCGGAAGGTTTGGAACCAATTAAAGGAATAAGGCGTGTCGGAACGGCAGCAATGATTTTAACTTGGGAATATTTTTATCCTAACAAAGAACTACCATTAGGAATTAAACTTTTAGGGTTAAATGATATATTTGATTTAAGAGATAAAAGGGTGCGAGCCTTTGAATATGCAATGCAAGCAATAGGTGTAAACAGACCTACGGATAAAGTGTGGAAAGAACTCATAGAAGACACAATGGATATAGATTCAATGGTTGAAAAGGGTAAAGCCATATTATCTTATATCAGAAACCGTAATTTCAGACTTGTAAGAGCAGAGGCTTTTGTGAGCGAGTTTGAAGGATATAAGTGTATTTGTGCCAATATGCCTCAAGGATATTCAGAATTTTATGATTCTCTTGATAATATTAAAGACTATGATGTGATGATAAATTTCTTCATGAATAAGAAAAATTGTTGGAACTTATCATTTTATACAGCAAAAGATGATGTTGACGTATCAAAAATTGCTGAAAAATTTGGCGGTGGAGGTCATGCAAAAGCAGCAGGGGCTTCGTCGTTAAAAGAATTGCCTGAATTTTTACGAAACGGCACAATGTGGGTAAGCCCTAAATTGTTAAATCAGAATAATTAATAATCGGATTTGTGAAAATGAGTGAAACAGATTATTACGATCTTTTAGAAGTAAATAAAAATGCGAGCGCAGATGAAATTAAGCGCTCATTCAGAAAATTAGCAATGAAATATCATCCGGATAGAAATCCTGGGGATAAAGATGCGGAACAACGCTTCAAAGAAATTAACGAAGCTTATGAAGTATTAAAAGATGATCAGAAACGTGCTGCATATGACAGATATGGACATCAAGCATTTCAAAGCGGTATGGGAGGTGGAAATCCGTTTGGTGGCGGTTTTGGTTTTAATGCAGAAGATTTATCAGATTTATTTTCTAACGTGTTTAATGATTTTATGGGTGGCGGAATGCGTTCTGCCCGTAAAAACGGACCTAAACGTGGAGAAGATTTAAGCTATGCGTTAGAAATATCGTTAGAAGAAGCTTTTACAGGTGTTGAAAAAGAAATAGCTGTTCGTACAACCCAAACTTGCGAAAAATGTTCCGGACATGGTACTGCAGATGGTAAAGAAGCTCCTGTTTGTGATATGTGTCACGGAAGCGGTAAAGTTCGTACTCAGCAGGGTGGATTTTTTGTATTTGAAACTGTATGCCCAAGATGTAGAGGTGAGGGAAAAGTTGTAAAAGATAAATGTCGAGAATGCCATGGTGAAGGAGTCGTAAGAGTAGAAAAATCTTTGAAAGTTAAGGTTCCGGCCGGCGTTGAGGATAATACACGTATGCGTATAACTGGTGCTGGACAAACTGGTAAAAATGGAGGGCCTAAAGGCGATTTATATATATTTATCAATATTAAAGAGCATAAACTTTATGAAAGAGATGATAAAAATTTATACACATCCGTTCCTGTGTCAATGGTCTGTGCAACATTGGGAGGAAGGGTTGAAATACCCGGAATTGATGGTCAAAAGGTGGAAATAAAAATATCTGCCGGAGCTCAAACAGGAGATAAGTTAAGAATAAAAAATGAAGGTATGAGTATACTTAATTCGGATAAAAGGGGAGACTTGTTTGTTATATTAAAAGTTGTTACTCCAACAAATTTAACATCTCGTCAAAAAGAATTATTGGAAGAGTTTAGAGATATAACAGGTGATGACAGTTGCCAACCGGAAATAAAAACATTTTTGGATAAGATAAAAGATCTGTTCAAATAGTGTGTGGTAAGGAGAAGATATGATATTTTCAAGATTTGAAAGAATAGTTGCCGGGCGATATTTAAGAGCAAAACGTAAAGAAGGGTTTATTTCTGTGATAACAGGTTTTGCTTTTACGGGTATTGCTTTGGGTGTAGCAACTCTTATAATCGTTATGTCCGTAATGAATGGCTTTAAAAGTGAGTTGTTATCCAGAATTTTGGGTATTAACGGACATATTATGATTGCATCAACTCCCGGATTTCCATTCACGGACTATAAAAATGCAGTTGAAGATATTGAAAAAATCGGTGGAGTTAAAGTTGCTATTCCTATGATTGAAAATCAAATTCTACTATCTTCAAGGAGTGGTTCCGTTGGAGCAATGGTTAGGGGTATCCATAAAGAAGATTTGCTTAAAAAACAGGTGTTGCGTAATGCTATGTCTTCGATAAGTGTAGATAATTTTCGTGATAATATGGTGGTCGTAGGTAATAGACTTGCTGATAAATTAGGTGTTTTACCCGGAGATGAAATTACGCTTATATCTCCTAACGGAAAAGTGACAGCATTTGGTACAATGCCAAGAATGAAATCTTATCAGGTTTTAGGAACGTTTGATGTTGGTATGTATGAATATGATGCAAATTATATTTTTATGCCGATGGAAGCTGCTCAAAAATATTTTAGTATGCCAGAATCTGCAGAACAGATTGATGTTACTTTAAATAATGAAACAGATTTAGCGTCACTTAAAGCTCTTATCGAGCAAGGAGTAGGTATGGATGCTTATGTTTATGATTATAAGCAAACTAATTCGGCGTTTTTTAATGCAATTGATGTCGAGCGTAATGTCATGTTTTTGATATTGACACTTATTATTATCGTTGCGGCATTTAACATAATTACGGGGTTAATTATGCTAGTAAAAGATAAAGGTCGAGATATTGCTGTTTTACGGACTATGGGTGCAACAAAAGGTATGATTATGCGCATATTCTTTATTGATGGTGCTTTTATAGGTGTTGTCGGTACTGTAATAGGTTTGATTTTAGGAGTATTGTTTTGTGAAAATATTGAAAGTATTCGCCAATTTTTGGAAGGATTATCAGGACGTGAATTGTTTTCAGCAGAAATATACTTTTTATCAAAATTGCCGGCCAAAATAGACTTTAATGAAGTGGCAATTGTTGCTGGGGTATCGTTAATGCTTTCATTTTTAGCAACGTTATATCCGGCGTACAGAGCTGCAAAATATGATCCGGTGGAGGCTTTGCGTTATGAATAAGATATCTACTTTAGAATTAAGGCAAATTTGTAAACACTATTATCAGGGCGAACAAAAACTGGAAGTTTTAAAAGAGCTTGATTTAAAAATTGCACCTAAGGAAGTGGTAGCATTGATTGGCCCTTCAGGTTCAGGTAAATCTACATTGTTACAAATTGCAGGACTTTTAGACAGACCTACAAGCGGTGAAATTTTAATTGATGGGCAGAGTTATGCAAAAGCCGGAGATTCTTTAAGGACAACGTTAAGAAGAGATTATATGGGTTTTGTTTATCAGTATCACAATTTGTTATCAGATTTTAATGCTTTAGAAAATGTGATGATACCTCAGCTTATTGCAGGTGTAAAATATGCTATGGCAAAGGAAAAATCAGAATGGCTATTATCCAGGCTTGGTTTAAAAGAAAGATTGTTACATCGTCCTGCTGAAATGTCAGGTGGTGAACAGCAACGTGTCGCAATAGCCAGAGCCCTTGCCAATACACCAAAATTGTTACTTGCTGATGAGCCGACAGGAAACTTAGATCCTAATACATCAGATAATGTTTTTATTGCATTGTTAGACATTGTAAAAGAGACAGGCTTATCAGCGCTGATTGCTACACATAATATGGAGTTGGCCGGTAAAATGGATAGGCAGTTGCAGTTAAAAGACGGTAAATTGATAGACTTGCGTCCAAGTAAACGCATAAAAGAAACCAAAAACTTTTATTAGGATAAAAAAACTCCGGACTAGCCGGAGTTTTTTCTAAACATCTTGATCATTATCAGTAAGAAACAGCTTTTGCTCAGCAATTCTTTTTGAAATTTGTTGGCGCAAAGTTTCAAGACTAACCAAAACAAATGGATCCATTTTCTCAGTTGTTATTCTTACCTGAATCTGAGCTTTGATATATTCAAGCTCATCTATACACATTGCCGGCCATTCTTCGCTCGAGTAACCACGGTAGGGAAGTTGCAAAAATTTAGCTATCAGATTATACGCATTGTTATATTGCTGATATATTAATTTTTCAACTCCATCAGCACCTAAAACATCACACATAATACGTATAAAACTTAAAGCAGTTTTAGCTTCTTTTTGCAATTTTTCCAAATTTAAGGCTCCCTGATACATACACGATGCCTTAAATTCTTCAGTATCACCCAATCGTATAATTCGTTGCTCTTGATAAGATTGATAAGCTCTTTGCTCATCAATCTGTCTGATAACATCGTTTGTAATAGCACACAATTCTTCTTCATGAGATAAAATTACCGATGCAATATTTCCTATGGTTCCAGAGAAAAAATAAGAGTAACTGTTAAGTTCAAGTTTATCTTCATCTGAAAGTTTGGAACATATCTCAATAGCTTTCCAAGACGTAGAATAAGCAGAGATAATATTGTTCCATAGGTCATTTTTTTGATCAAGTTTGTCAATAACTTCAAGTTGCATACTTGATAGTTGTTTAATAATTTGATTATCCATAATATTTTTTGTTTAATGTTAATAATTCTATTTATGGTAAACATTGTATTATGTATTAAATATTTTGTCAATGCTTTTATCATAAAAACATTATATGTTAAATTTGCCTTATGTTTTTTTGAAGGTAAAAAGGAATAATTTTTTTAATTATAATAAAAAGACAAACTCCGCTGAACTTAAACAACGGAGTTTGGGTTAGATGATATAATCAATTATTTAGATTTTGTTCTTGTCGCTTTTTTAACAACTTCAAGTTCTGATGTACAATGAGGACAACGAGTTGCTTTGATAGCAATATCAGAGTAACAATAAGGGCATTGTTTTGTTGTCGGAGCTGCGGCTTTTTCTTCTTTTTGTTCTGCAGCGAGCATTTTTTCTTGTAATGTGTTAATAGCCTTAATAAGTACAAACACAGCAAAAGCAACGATGATAAAGCTTATTGTAGCATTTATGAACATGCCGACATTCATGGTTACGGCACCTGCTTCTTTTGCAGCATCTAAAGAAACGTAAGGTCCCGGAACAGCGCCATCATTTAATACAAAAAATAAATTAGCAAAATCAATCTTTCCGAGCAAGATACCTATAGGAGGCATAATGATGTCTTTAACCAAAGAATCAACAATTTTTCCGAAAGCAGCACCGATAATGATACCGACAGCCATGTCAATTACATTTCCGCGCATTGCAAATTTTTTAAATTCATTAACAAAATTTTTCATTTTAGTTTACTCCATAAATCAATTGGTTATCTAATGATTTTTTAGAGATTTGTTTATGAAATGTCAACCGCATATCGATTTTTCAACAACATGAATTAATTTAACCAATTTTATACATTTAGTTTATATACAGATAAGTAAAGAGTTGGGAGAATTTAAATGACTGATACAAATTTTTTAAATATAGTTTCAAATGAGCAGATAGATATGGAAAAAGTATCCGAAGCAAAAAAAATTATACTAAGTTTACAAGCTGAAATGAAAGATTTTATTGCTAAAGGTTCAGGTCCGTTTTTAGCTGCGGTTATTGATGAAAATGGCAACATTGTTTCTAAAACAGCAAATAGTGTCGTTTCTGAAGGATGTAGCAATAATCATGCAGAGATGAATGCTATAAAAATGGCTCAAAAAAAATTAGGAACATATGATTTATCAAAATATAATTTGAGTTTGTATGTAACCTCTGAGCCGTGTATGATGTGTATAGGTGGTATTATGTGGTCCGGAATAAAGGCCGTTTATTATGGCGTACCATCAAAAAGAGTAGAAGAAATTACGGGTTTTGATGAAGGATTTAAACCGAATTGGTTTGAAGAGTTTAAAAATAGAGGAATTGTCGTTTATGGCAATATTGGGGTTGAAGAAGGTGAAAAAGTGTTATATGAATATGTGAACACCGGAAAAACTGTTTATCAACCGGAAAGAAAATAATTTAATTAGGAGACGAAAATGTTACATCCTTGGCATGGCGTTACCAGAGGAAAAAATCCGCCTGAGATAGTTACGGCGATTATAGAGGTTCCGAAAGGTTCTCAGACAAAATATGAACTTGATAAAGTTAGCGGTTTACTAAGAGTTGACCGTATTTTGTATAGCTCAGTGCATTATCCTGTAAACTATGGATTTATTCCACAAAGTTATTGTGATGATAACGATCCTTTAGATGTGTTAGTCTTGTGCCAAGAATCGGTTTTGCCGTTATCTATGATGCGTGTTCGTCCGATTGGCGTAATGAAAATGTTGGATCAAGGTGAGGCAGATGATAAAATAATTGCGGTGCATATTGATGATCCGGAGTTTTCCCATTATCAGTCTATAGATGAACTTCCGCCACATAGCTTACGAATTTTAAAACGTTTTTTTGAAGATTATAAAATTTTAGAAAATAAAGAAGTTATAATAGAACAATTTTTGGGTGTTGAAGAAGCAAAACAAGTGATACAAGATGCTTTTGATTTATATGATAAAAATAAGGATCATTTAGCCGGTCGTTAAAAAAATCCCTTACAGCTGAGTTTGTAAGGGATTTTTTTGTTACATATCAAGAGCTTTTTTATATGTTTCCAGTAAGAAATCTTCCTCTTCACGAGCAGAATCTTCCATTTTGCGAAGTTTGATAATTGCCCTCATTGTTTTAACATCAAAACCGGCACTTTTGGCTTCTGCATAAACTTCTCTGATGTCAGTCATAATTTCTTTTTTATCTTCTTCAAGTTTTTCAATACGTTCGATAAGTGAACGTAATCTGTCTGTGGCAATTCCACCAACTTCGGTCATTTTTATCTCCTTTTAAATCATATTTTAAGTTTTTTGTGATATGGAATTTAACAAATTTGATTATATTTTACAAGTAATAATTTTGATTATATGTAAAAAAGGAAGTAATTTTTTTAAGGAGTAATTATGCCTATTAACACACATACTAAAATTTTAGCAACAATCGGACCTGCAACAGCTAGCCGTGAAATGCTTGAAAAACTTATAGATGCCGGAGCTGATGCTTTTCGTTTTAATTTTTCTCACGGAACTCATCAGGAACATGCAGAACGCTATAATATAGTAAGAGAACTTTCCGAATCGAAAAAAAGGCATATTACTATAATTGCAGATTTACAAGGACCAAAATTAAGAGTCGGAAATTTTTTAAATGGTTCAGTTGTTTTGAGAGCAGGGGCTGAATTTGTACTTGATTTAGATGAAACACCAGGAGATGAAACCAGAGTAAATTTACCTCATAAAGAAATTTTTGCAGCTATAAAACCAAAAGATATACTCCTTTTAAATGATGGTAACATTTCCTTGGAGATTGTGTCTGTAGAACAAACTAGAGCTGTTACCAAAGTTTTGGTTGGTGGTAAACTTTCAAATCATAAGGGAGTTAATTTACCAAACATAACACTACCAATATCAGCGTTAACAGAAAAAGATCGTAAAGATTTAGATTTTGCTCTTAATTTAGGTGTTGATTGGATAAGCCTTTCTTTTGTGCAAAAAGTTCAAGATGTTATTGAAGCAAAAGAAATTATTCAAAACAGAGCACTTATTATGTCTAAGCTAGAAAAACCAAGCGCTATTGACGATTTGGAAGAAATTGTAAAACTCTCTGACGGAGTTATGGTTGCCCGTGGTGATTTAGGAGTTGAGTGTCCGTTACATAAGGTTCCTGTGCTACAAAAACGTATATTATCAGTTTGTCGTAAATATGCCAAACCTGTTGTGGTAGCAACTCAGATGCTTGAATCTATGATCGAAGCACCGACACCTACCAGAGCAGAAGTTTCAGATGTGGCCACTGCTGTTTACGAAGGGGCAGATACAGTTATGCTTTCAGCAGAAACAGCAGTCGGTAAATATCCTGAACAAACTATTAAAATGATGCATAATATTATTGAGCAAGTTGAACAAGATGAAAGTTTTTTCATTTGTATGTATGAAGATGAAAAAGATTTCTGTAAAACTGAAACTATGGGGATTACTTATGCAGCAAACGAATTGGCTCAAGTTTTACCTAACGTTGGAGCAATAGTAACTTATACGGCATCAGGTTACACAACATATTCTATGGCTAAAGAGCGTCCTGATGTGCCTATTGTTGCAATTACTCCCAGTATAACTGTTGCCAGAAGATTGGGAATTGTTTGGGGTGTTCATAGTTATGTAAGCCAAGAAGTTTTTCAAAGTTTTGAAAAAGTTGAAGAAAATGCCGCTCAATATGTAAAACAGAACGGTTATGCAGATTCTGGAGAGTTGGTTATTGTTACGGCAGGATATCCTTTTGGTAAAGTAGGTATGACTAATTTACTGCATACAATCAAAATTCCGTAAAAATAGAATATTGAATATGTGGTATAGGTAAGCAATAATGAAAAGATATTTTTATTTTTTCAGACATGGTCAACGTGTTGGTGTTGAAATTGATTCTACACTAGATGAAATTGGGATAGCTCAGGCAAAAAAATTGGCTGAATTTTTATCCGATAAAAATATTCAAATTGTTTATTCATCTCCTTTAAGACGTTCAATTGATACTGCTAAAATTGCAATTAATAATCCTAACCTTGAAATTATTACAGATGATAGATTGATAGAAACAACTTTCGGGTTTTGGTATTCTGACGAAGATCCTCGGCAACAAAGAATTAAGGATAATTTTAATCGTATTAAATCATGTTTGAATCAAATTATTGAAACAGATAATCATTCGAACATCGCAATTTCATCTCATGGCGGAGTAACACGAGCTTTATGTTGGGCCTGCGGTTATAAAGTTGATGAGGTAAAAATGTGTCAATGTTTCTGCTTTTCTTTGGATGATAATGAATGGAAATTTCTTGAAACTTTTTATACGGGTATTAAAGGTCGTGAATTGTACCATATTGATTAAATTATAATAAATATCAGGTTATTTTTTAAATGAATATTTGAAAAATAAATTGACAAATAAGTAAAAAATTGTATACTGATGTCATATCAATATATTTATGTTTCACAATATAATTCTTCCGATTATGAAAAATTTTAAAAATTTTGAGAATGTCTATGTGTCTCTTAAAGATGCAAAAATTGCTACCATTTCCTTTTCTACACAAATGGTAAATGAGTGTTGTTCAAAATCTTTTCAAGTTGCAAAACAAGAGATTGTCTCTAAAATTGATGTAGCAATTGAAGGGTTGCTGGTTTGGTTTGATGAACATTGTCCGCAAAACACTTTTGATGCGGTGCATTCTGATTGTTTCTCTTATCCGAAGTTCTTTGCAATGCTTAAGAACAATCCTGAATTGGTTGAGAGTAACGAAAAGAAATTAGAAGATCTTCTATGTAGTCTGAAAGCTCGAGGTCTTTATGGTACAGGGCTTGAAAGCGTTCCTACTATTGAAGAGTTTGTGACGCCGGAACTTCAGCTCAAAAAAACTAAAGTTGCTAACGCATTGGCAGAATTGCAAAAGGTTGGTGACGAAAAGTTGAAGCAAGATTTAGCTCCGATTGTAGCGGATTTATCTCTGCGTCGTCCTAAGAGTAAGAAAGCTTACTATGAACTCCTGATTATGTATAATAATTTGGATAAGGAAACAGCAGGCTACGAATATGTCAGAAGTGCAAAAGAGCATCTTGTTTGATGTAGACATTATTTCTTAGTTCGTTAGAAACCCCTACGTAAAACGTTGGGGTTCTTTTATGATAAAATACTTTTTATAAAACATATTGACAGCTATAAATAAACATATCAGTATAAAAGAAATTTATATAGGAGATAAGATATGTTTAAATCAATTAATTTAGATGATGAGATTTTAAGTTCAGAAAAATTTAAAAAAGATGCTATTTCTTTTAATTTAATACCTTATCTTATCAAAAATAAAGAAAGATATCCTGACATCAGATGCTATTCTGATGGCAATGATTGTGTCATATTAAATACAGATGTCAATCATCCGGTTGTGGTTTGGACAAGCTCTGATTTTTCCGATTATGAAAGTTTAGCTTGTTTTTTATATGAAAATTTTTCTGATAATCAGCCATTAACACTAACAACAAAAAATGATATTTATAAATTTTTTAATGATAAAAACTTAGTTACTGATTTTGATGATATCAGAATTCTCGGCGTTTATAAATGTGCAAAATTAAACCATATTGAGAAAAACGGATATATAGATACTGCAAAACCTGAAGAAACAGAAACAATTGCAAAAATGCTTCAATCTTTTGATAATGAAGCTTTGCCGGAAGAACAACACCCGTTCTCATTTTATTTGGAAAAAGCGCAAAGCTTTATAAATTGTAAGGATACACATAAAGTTTGGAGAGATAAAAACACAGATATAACATCTATTGCTTGTTTCACACAGGTCGAAACAAATGCAAAAATAGGGGCTGTTTATACCGTTCCTGAAAAACGAGGAAAATCATATGCAAAAATGCTGATTCATGAACTGTCAGAGATTATTTTAGATATGAATTTAATTCCTATTTTGTACACAAATTTTCAATATGAACCATCTAACAAATGTTATAAAGCAATAGGTTTTGAATTGTTAAATACAATTTGTTCATACAATGTGCAAAAATGATATAATAATTTTTATCAAATACACAGTTTTAATAAATAGGATGCATAATTATTTTTTACCTATTCCCAAGGAAAGTTTATCCATAAACCGGCAGGCTCGGTTATTGGGGCAAAATCAGGTTTTATGGTTTGATTTTTATTGATGACAACACAAATTTTAGCCAATGGATATTTTTTGCGTAAGTACAGCAATGTTTCACCACTGTCACAAATATCATCGATGATATATGTAGTTTCAGCATTAGGTATTTCATCAAATGTTGTGTCAATCAGTTCAGATTGTTGGTGGTCATTGGCATAAGAAGATAGCCTGATGAATTTTATATCTTTAATTCCAAGTAAATGGGCAATTATTGTTGCTGGAACCAAACCTCCACGTGCAACTGCAACGATTGTGATTTTTTCATGGTTTTCAGATTTTATTTTATCTGCAATATCTTTGCACGCATTTTTGATTTCTGTAAACGTAATATTTTTCATCAGACGCCTCCTTAAATAATGCATGGTTTTGTAGCAAAATATGCTGAAAACGTCAACTTATTTTATCTGTTTTTGGTATGAAAACTTTTAATTGTTTTAAGAACTTAATTCATAATCTGTTAAATTCGTTGAAATAATTAAATTTCAAATATAGTATAGATATGTTGCTAGGGAGGAAATATGCAAGATAAAAAAATCTTAGGTTTACACAAGGATAAGGTCCATTTAATCAGTTATTGTCCTGATTGGGTTAAAGAGTTTAAAAAAGAAAAAGAAATTTTACAAAAAATATTAGGTGCTGTAGCATTACAAATAGAGCATGTCGGTAGCACTTCAATTCCGGGCTTAAGCGCTAAACCTATTTTAGATATTGCAGTTGCAGTAGAAAATATTGAAACTTTGGCAAAGTTAATTCCTGTTTTAACTAAAGCAGGATATGATGTCTTAAATTCCATAGAAAACAAAGGAGAAATATTAGCCCGAAAAGGAAACATGGAAAACAGAACACACTACATTCACATAGAAGTTATCGGAAGCACATATTGGAATGATCATATTTTATTTAGAGATTATTTGTTAAAACACCCCGAATATATTAAACAATATGAAAACTTAAAAGAAAGCCTTGCAGTACAATTTCAAGATGACAGAAAACAATATACGTCAGCTAAAAACGAATTCATACAAAGTATATTAAAACTTGCTACTGACGAAATTGTTAAATAATTCTGCTTCATAAGAGGAAAACTTTTTTCGTAACTACGCAAAAAAAAGGACGATTTCTCGTCCTTTTTGATGTTTTTTTGAATACCTGATAATCAATGACTTTGAAATCAACAATTATTCTTATTAACTGTCGTCATCATCATCGTCATTATCATCCTGTCTGACGACAACAAAATCGTTGTTTTTATCATCACTATCATACCAGTGTGAGTGAGGATAGTTAGTGCCACCGTGAGGGTGATCGTCACGAATGTTGCCACCATTTTCTTTCCAAATTTCTGCCTGTCTGTCGTATTCTTTAGCAGGCATCTCGTACGGTTGGCTACCGTTGTGATGTTTGTTGCTCATAATTAAAAAATTTTAAAGATTAATAATATGTAAGTTATAAAAAAGATAGGAGTAATATATAGCATTTTCAGATAAAGTCAACAAAAAAACAATCATATATCTGTTATGGCTGGAGCAAGATTGCAGTTCTCAAGATGTTTATTTTTTGCTCAAAAAAGGCTAAAATTTACTAACTTCTTGAAAAATATAGAAGTGAGTTCGAAGATGCTATAAAACAAGCCTTCAAAATATATTCATCTTCGAGCCAGTTTAAGTGCTTGAAAATAAAAGAAACTTCTCTTTGTGTTGCTAGGATTTATCCATAGCAACACTTAGTTGTTCGCGTAAGTAGGAATATAAAATCTTCCGTAGCGACGCAAAAAGTCGCCATTTGGCGCACGCAAAGCACAGCGCACCTATCGGGTTATCACGTTTGAGCAAACAAAATTCGTTTGCACAAATCATGACGACTTTTGAACTCTGGCTAGAGTGAGTTTGCAATCTGCAAGCTAATTGGTGATATTTAAATAAAGTTATTGAAAAAGAAAATGATAGCAATATTATTAAAAAAACAAAATATTAGCAATGAGAATAGCATGAAAGTACTTTATATTAATTCTTGTATAAGAAAAAATTCACGAACAAAAATATTAGCTGATTATTTAGTTAATAAAATCGGTGGCGATGTTAAAGAAATAGTGTTAAATGAAGAAAAAATAGCACCATTTGATAATAGTATTCTGCAAAAAAGAGATAAATTAATATCTGAAAGTGATTTTAATGATGAAATGTTTTCATATGCCAAAGATTTTGCTAAATCTGATATTATTGTTGTTGCTGCACCTTATTGGGATTTGTCATTTCCATCAATATTAAAAGTGTTTTTTGAGCAAATTAATATATTAAAATTGGTGTTTGATTATTCTGATAAAGGTGAAATAGTTTCTTTATGTAAAGCTAAAAAACTTTATTATGTAACAACCAAAGGCGGATATGGTCCTGATGACTTTGGTTTTAAGTATGTTGAAGCTTTGAGTAAAACATTTTATGGTATAAAAGATGTTGTTTTAATAAAAGCAGAAGGTTTGGATATTTACGGTAATAATGTTGAAGCTATTTTAGCAAAAACAAAGGAAAATATAGATACATTGGTATAAAGAACTATTTTATAAAATCAGAAATAGTTTGATATAAATCTTTTTGATTTTTATTTGTTATAAAATTGTGCGAGCTTTGAGAGATTTTTGCAATTTTTGCTTTCATGATATCTGCGACCTTTTTGATATCTTTTTCTTCAATTATTCTGTCTTTTTCTGCAATAACAAATAATGTAGGTGCTTTAATGTTTTGCGCCAGTTTTACAGCATTGTAAGATTTTGCATTATCAACAACGTTGTAAAAAATATTTGCAGATTTTTCCTTTAGTTTATATTCATAATAGCCTTTTTCTTTCCATTGTTTACAAAAATCTGGCATGTTTTTCATACATGAATTTTCCCATTGTTGTCCGCCGACAACCGGTGCTATAGGGATTAAAAAGCTTATGTTATTATTGTTATGTGAATATAAAATAGTTGTGGCACCTCCAAGTGAATGTCCGGCAACAGCAAATGGCTCACGGTAAAAATCTTGATCCTTTGTCCAGTTTACAACAGTTTCTAAATCTTCTAAAAATGTATTTAAAGAAACATCAGAAACGTTACCATAGCTTTTACCTAAAGAATATCTGGCAACAAAAGTAACAACAGTATATCCGTTATCTAAAAAAGCTTTTTTAGCCGATTGTACAACTTGATGTTTCATATCAGAAGCTAAACCATGTAAGAGAAATGCTAATTTACTACCGGTTTCATTATGGATTTTAACATATATAGATTGCCCTTGATTATTTTTCAGGATAACACTGTGTTCATTGTTTAATAATGAACAACTAACAAGCATAAAGGTTAAAACAAGTAAAAGAAATTTTTTCATGTTATACTGTTGTATGAGAAGTATTTTAATAGCATATACAGGTGGTAAATATCATAAAAATTGCAAAATATCAAGTTATTTATTGACTTTCTCTATTGTCTGATACAAATATATGTCAAAAGTGTTTTAGATATACTCTATATTTGTTCTTTCTTATAAACAAAAGGATTATTTATGAAAAAAATTGTTTATTTGTTAGGTGGTATCGTTTGCTTATTTGTTTTGTATTTAACAACTTTATTTCTAATGCAAGATAAATTGTTGTTCAAGCCTGATAATGACTATATTTCGCCACAAGAAGCCAATTTAAATGATGTTAGCGAAAATGTGTTGACTATGTCTGATGGTACAAAAATTATGACATGGATAAAAGATGGTAATAAGAATTTGCCTGCTATATTATTTTTTCATGGTAATCGTGGGCAAATTTCAGAATTTGCTTCCCAAATAATACGTTTTAACGAAGATGGATATGGTGTTTTTTTAGCTGAATATAGAGGATATGGCAATTCAGAAGGAAAAATAAATCAAGATAAAATGTTTTCAGACGGAGCAGAGATATATGATTGGATAAAAAAGAGAGGATATTCCAAAATAATTGTTATCGGATATTCATTTGGTTGTGCTGCCTCAATTGGTTTATCAAGCAAAAGAAATGTTGATGGATTGGCACTGATTTCTCCTTTTGCATCATTATCGCGTTTGGTTGCAGAAAAATATCCATTTGCTGATTGGATATTAAAAGATGATTACCCATCTGAAAAAACTATTCAAAAATTTACAGATCCAATTTTAATCATTCACGGAACTGCAGATACTTTAGTTCCTTTTTATCATGCGAAAATATTATATGAGCAAAGAAAAAATAATGCAGAGTTACATTTATTGGCTGAAAAAGGGCATCGAGAAGCCTTTTGGGCTGAAGAAACTCCAATCTTAATTTCTAATTGGTTAAAAAGCTTGTAGATAAAACATATTAACTAAATTCTTTTAGAAAAAATCCCCCCACGTAAAACGTGGGGTTCTTCATATGCGGCTAGAAGCCTTTAGCACTGGCAACCCCTGAACGGGGCACCCAATATCTGCCAGACGCAATTTATTACTACTTACCCGTAAACGGATCATTTAAGTCCATTGTCAGTTGTTCTGCCATTTGGTCTTGCTTCAACTGATCTTTTATATACTCTTTAATTTTTTCGGTGTTTTTACCGGTTGTATCTACATAGTACCCCTTACACCAAAACTCTCTGTTTCTATATTGATATTTTATATTACTCCATTTCTCATATATCAGTAAACTACTCTTACCTTTTAAGAAACCCATAAATCCTGACACACTTATCTTTGGTGATATCTTTACTAATATATGTATATGATCTGGACAAGCTTCACCTTCTAGTATTTCTACACCTTTCCATCTACACAACTCTTTTAGTATTTTTACTATCTCTAGTCTTCTACTCCCATAAAAAACTTTTCTTCTATGTTTGGGCGCAAATACTATATGGTATTTACAATTCCATCTCGTATGTGCTAATCTTTCTATGTCACTTTTCATATTGACCTCCAATTAGGTTATTTTGCATCTTGGCAGACCGCAAAATTCTAACCTAATTGGAGCGCTTTGACAACTTCATCGCTATAAGCTTCTCTGAACCACGCGTCTAACGCGTGGTTTTTGGAATACAAAAAAGTCGCCGTTTGGCGCACGCAAAGCACAGCGCCCCTATCGGGTTATCACGTTTGAGCAAACAAAATTCGTTTGCTCAAATCCTGACGACTTTTGAACTCTGGCTGGAGTGAGCTTGCAATCCTCGAGGTAAATATAGCTATTACTCATTATCTTTCATATAGTTTATTTGTTATAATTTCATTTGCAAAGAAGTTAATTGCATTCTTTTCTGCATAATAACCTGTTGTTGCATGATTAAAGAAAGGCCATGTAAAGAAGAATGGTAACCATACAAAGTCTCTCACACGTTGAGGAGCTGAAACACCATATATTTCCTCACCTTTAACATATAACTGCATAGATATGTCCACACCAAAATCATTGTATATAGGAAATATGGTTAATGTATAACCACTTAATAATGCAGGTCCCATTTGTTCTGTTGTATTTGGTCCACTTACT
>JAZLAM010000021.1:0-15611 GCA_045613125.1 Alphaproteobacteria bacterium
GTCAGAAAAGGCTTTGATAACGGAATTGGTGCTTATGCAAAGGCAAGTTATAAGCATTATATCTATGATGCCGAAGTTAAGGCAGATGATGTATTGTTAGAAGAAATGAGTGCAAAACCATATGTAGAATATGGCTTTGGAGTTGAAAAGAACTGGGCAGATAAATCCGGTTACGTTGAACTTACCCGTCGTGACGGAGGTCGTGAGGGCTGGAACGTCAACCTCGGCTTAAAACTTGATTTCTAAGCTCAAGTGGTAAGTAACAAAAACACCCCACAAATTATGATTAGTGGGGTGTTTGAATAGTTTTATACTATTATTTACCTCTTTTCTTTTTTTCTTCTTTTGCTTTTAATATTTCCAAATCTCGTTCGGTGGCAATCTTATTTAAGATTGTTTTTACTACGGTATCAATGTCTTTTCCTTCAGAATAGTCAGCAGGTAAGGCAAAATTAACTCTGTTTTCACGTAACAGTTTGATGGCTTTGTCTTTTTGACGACTTTTAGGTTTATAAACAGCAATTGCATTTCCATTTCTGTCTTTTACCATTTTCATAGAAGGAATGTCGGTTAATCCATCTCCGAAATATATGATTCGTCGATAAGGTATGCGACGTTTATCGTCAGGGGTGTATTCGTTTACAGCTTTATCATCAGTTTTTTTCAAACCTTTATTTATTTTGGATATATATTGTACTTTTGTGGAATAGTTAATAACACGAGCAGGCCAAACCGGATATCCTTCGTCATCAAAGGCAAAAGAACACCCAAAGACATCTTTGAAATATTTTCTGATTGAACATCCTTCAATAATTTCTTCATATCCGGAAGAAATAATATAATGTTCAATGTCTAAATCAAGATATTTTCCATAATTATTTATGCGGTCAAACCAAGTTTTTACACCTTCGTAATATTCAATTAAGGCTCCGCAACAGAACAAATTTTCTTTGTTGAGTTTTATTTTCTTTTCCCGAGCGATTTTTGTAAAATAATACATGCTACCGGTTATTTGATCGGCACAATTGTCAATAGACCACTGGTTAGCTTTTTTCCAGAAAGTTTCAGGTTTCATCCCGAGTTCAGGTATTAAAACATAGTCTTGCATATAAGTTGTACTCAATGTTTCATCAAAGTCATAAACAAGTGCTACTTTTGTTTTTTTCATAATTTTACACTCTCCTCTTGCAATTTGTTTTGATATAATATAAACCTTAAGAGTTAAGATTTAATCAATAAGAGTAAGGAAATAAAAAAAATGTCTGCAACTACGATGGAACAACTTGTATCTTTGTGCAAAAGAAGAGGATTTATATTTCAAAATGCTGATATATATGGCGGTATGCAAGGCGTGTATGATTATGGTCCGTTAGGTGTCGAGTTGAAAAATAATTTAAAAGCAGCTTGGTGGCGCTCTATGGTTTATGAACGAGATGATGTTGAAGGTTTAGATGCCGCTATTTTAACGAATCGCAAAGTGTTGAAATATTCCGGTCATGAAGATACCTTTTCTGATCCGATGGTAGATTGCAAAAAATGTAAAGGACGTTTTAGAGCAGATCATTTAACCGATGGTAAGTGTCCGCTTTGCGGTTCAACAGATTTAACTGAACCAAGACCTTTTAATTTGATGTTTAAAACTCAAACAGGACCTGTTGAAAATGATGAAAACTTGGCTTATTTGCGTCCGGAAACAGCTCAAGCTATTTTTGTTCAATTTAAAAATGTTGTTGATTCTACGTCTCGCAAGCTTCCGTTTGGTATTGCTCAAATTGGTAAATCTTTCAGAAATGAGATTACTCCACGTAACTTTATTTTCCGTGTTCGTGAATTTGAACAAGCAGAATTGGAATTTTTTGTTGCACCAGGTGAGGATGAAAAGTGGCATGAAATGTGGAAAGAAGCTCGAATTAAGTGGTGGGAAGAGCAGGGACTGAAAAAAGAAAATATCAATATTTATACAACTCCAAAAGATGATTTAGCTCATTATGCTAAAGCTTGTTATGATATTGAATATCGTTTTCCGCATGGTATGGAAGAACTTGAAGGAATTGCAAATCGTCGTGATTATGATTTGGGAAATCATACAAAAGCACAAAATGAGTTTGAATTGGAGGCTCATTGTCATGAAAATTCGGAATCTACTACAAAGCTTTGCATTAGAGATGAAGAAAATAATAAGTGGGTGGTTCCTTATGTAATAGAGCCTTCAATGGGTGTTGATAGAGGTGTTTTAGCTGTTATGACTGAAGCATATACGGAAGAAGATTTAGGAGAGGGAAATAGCCGTATTGTTTTGAAACTTAAAAAACACTTAGCTCCGATTAAAGTTGCTGTTATTCCGTTAAAAAAGAATAATGAAGCGATTATGCAAAAATGTTATGAAATAAAAAATAGTTTATTGAAATTAGGTATTGGTCGTGTTGCGTTGGAAAATACCGGAAACATAGGTAAAGCTTATCGTCGTCATGATGAAATTGGAACGCCAATTTGTTTAACTGTTGATTTTGAAACAATTGAGCAAGAACCAGCTTCTGTTACTGTTCGAGATAGAGATACAATGGAGCAGGTAAGAGTGCATGTTTCAGATTTACCAAGCTTTTTAAGGGATTATTTTTTAAGTTAAAATGAAGTGTTATATCCCGTTAGTTTGATTACGGGGTATTTGAAATAAGGATATAATATGACAAGCAATAAAATCTATTCTTTTATAGCATCTCCTATACTGTGGACTAAAGAAAATCGAGTAACAAAAATTGAAGATTTGCAACAAGCTCCCTTTTATGAAGAGTTGATGTTTGAGATAAAAATGAATGCTGATATAGAACCGTTGATTGTTGCTAAAGATAATAAGTTTAAATCTGACGATTTAAAAGCTAAGGAGCAAGATTTTCAGAAAAATAAGAACAGCCTTGAAAAAAGGATTGTTCGTTTGGAGAGTAGATTAAAAAAACTTGAGGATATGGAACAATATGTAAATTACGTTTATGGAGCTGTTTCAGATTTATTTTTGAGTTTTCCTAAAGAAAAAAAATCATATTTAAAAGAGATTTTTTCAGGATATGCTCGTAATGGAATGTTTTTGCAAGCAGAAGTCAAAAAAATAAAAGGGAAAGCAAATAATTTTTTATCAAATATTTTTACTTCAGCAAAAAAAAGAAGAGCTTATGAAAAATTAGAAAGATTTATTACTTATTGCGAAGATAATAATCTTTATATGGAGTTTCAAAATGATCCGAGCGGAAAATCTAAAGATGTTTTTGAAGCAATTATGAAATCTGAAAAGGTAAGTGTTACAACATTTTTTGCTGAAATTACAGGATACATCAATAAAACAGGACAAGAGATAGAAGATATAAGAGCAGAACTTACAAAGGCAGAAATATCAATAAATTTATCTGCAGAAGGTTATGAACGAGATAACTATGTTTTGATTGAGCTTGAAAATGATATTATAAGAAAATATGCAAAGCAACTGAAAGAAAAATTATTTCCTCAAGAAGTAAAAAATGAAGATGTTGTAAAAAAAGTTGTACAAGAAAATACACAACAAACGGAAACAGTTAAGATATCTGATGAGAAGAATTCAAAAGTAAAGAAAATATTTAATCAGATAACCTCTTTTAACTTGAAAAATATCAAGACTAAAACAGTTGATAGATTAGGCTTTATAAAAAATCTGTTTAAGAAAAATTAGTAATTTTTTTATGCATTTTAAGAGTATCATTTTAAACTTGCAAAAAAAAATATTTTAGTTTAATAATTAATAGTATGTTATAAAGTTAATTTTGTGTTTGTACACACATGTTATTTATTGGGGACTAAATTTATGAATTATAGAAATCTTTTTGCTTTTACAATTTTATTGTTAACCTTTATGGCAAATAAGGTAGAATCATCAACAAATAATAATTTAGATGAAGAAAGTAATGAGCTCTTAAAGAGTAGTAAAAAATTTAGTTTAAATAATGCTTCATTGCAAGATAGCATATTTTCTTACAAACAGGCAAATTCAAGCGAATATAATTTTTCTTACATGGATACGGATAGTTATGGTAATGAAAAAGAGCAATATTATAAAATAGTTTTATATCCGGAAAATTTTTCAACATCAAAAAAAATAGAATTTTCAGATGCAAATGATGGAGATATCAAAATTGTACTTCCTAATGAAGATGTTGTATCTTTTAATTATCAATATATCGGTGACAGTGCTTTAGGAAGTGATTATATTGGAAAAGTGAAAACAAGTGCCGAAGATCCAATACATATAGTAGGTGGAGCTTTAATAAATAGTGATGAGATACAAGTTATAGATTCTAATTTTGTGAATAATACAGTTAGTAGTTCTGTGGTGGTAAGCAATAATAATGCTCGATCACATGTTCTTGGTGGAGCTGTGTTTAACGATGCAAATGTCGGTAGTATAATTGGTGATTTTGTAGCTAATCAAGCTATAATAGAGACAGATACTACTTTTAATAATGTTGATATTTGGTCATATGGTGGAGCTTTATTTAATGAAGCAGATATTGAAAATATATCAGGTAATTATATTGGTAATCATGTAGATGCTACTGCTACCGGTGCCGGAGTTGAAGCATGGGCAAGTGCAGGTGCAATTTATAACTGGAATGGGCATATTAAAAATATCAGAAGTAATTTTATTGGTAACTATGCTAAAGCAACAGGTTATGAAGCAGATGCCAGAGGGTATAATGGAGCGCTTTATAATGATGGACAAATCGATAATATATTAGGTGATTTTATTGGTAACTATGTAAGTGTTAGCGCTCAAGGCACTAATGTTGATGCACATGCGTTAGGTGCTGCAATTGAAAATCGTGGATACCTAGGTAATGTGGTAGGTGATTTTATAGGTAATTATGTTGTGGCTGAAGTTGACGATAATGATGTTAAGGCAAAATCATTTGTTTCCGGTGGTGCAATTTACAATGAAGGAAATATAGCCTCTGTAACAGGTAATTTCATAGGTAATTATGTTGAAGGTAAAAATGAAATAGTAGGAGGAGCTATTTTTACTGTAGGAAGTAGTAAAGATCCTGACAAAACAGCTCTTATAAGTGAAATAAGCGGTAATTTTATTGATAATCATGCTAAGGCTTCAGGTGAAAACGGAGTTGCATTGGGTGGTGCTATTTTTGTTGATGGTGGTGAAATTGGATTTACGGCAGATGGAGTGGTAAATCGTTTTAGCGGAAACTATGTTGAAGATGCAAATGGTAACAAAACTAATAATGCTATTTATGTAAATAATTATGAAGGTAATGGTTCTTCAGCACTCAATTTTACAGTGAAAAATGGCGGATATATTGTTTTTGATGATGAAATTGATGGAGGTCATTATGAATTGGATAAAAATCAACTAACTGGCCCGGTTAGTGATGGTTATGCATATGATATCAATATTTCAGGAGATGCTACGACACAAGGTCTTGCAAACAGTGTGGTTTTCAATAATAAGGTAAAAAATGTTAATGATTTGACATTAGATACCGCACAACTTGTGCTGGGAAAAAATGCACATGTTGAAATAGTGAATGATTATATTGCAAAAAATAATCCTTATTTACATGTAGAGGTTGACGCTGTTAATGGAGAAACAGGAAAACTTGAAATAGGAGGACAGGTTATAGGAACAACAAAAGTTGTCCTAGACTTTATAAATTATAAAAATATACAAGATGAAACAGATCTTTCTTTTGTCGTTGCACCAAATGATACAACAGGAAATGAAAAATCATTTGATGTATTTCGTGTAATTGGTAGCCCTTATATGTGGGATGTTAAGTATAATAGTGATGATAAAACATGGGGAGTCGTATCAGGCTCTGATGGTGATGTCGCAGAGGTAACAAGTGAAGTGGTCGCTAATATTGCTTTACCTTCTGCAGGTTTAATACAAAATTCAGGTATGTATCATAATGTTGTAAAAAATGCGAGATCATCTTTAAAAGGTGTAAACAACAATAGTTTGTGGGTGGATACAAGTTATACCGGATTGAGTTATGAAACGCCAGTGGAAGTTGATGCTAGTGTATGGGGTGTTGAGGCCGGATATAATTTACAGTGGGATATGAACAATAAGTTAGGATTGTTTGTATCATATCGTCAAGGTCAGTATGAAATGAATGGTAAGGGAGAAAATTACTATTCTGAAGTTGCTTCTGAACTTGATATAGATAGTTATTTAGCTGGTTTGTATTATCATCATGATAACGATAATATAAACGTTTTTGCTTCAATTTATGGCGGTATGCAAAGTGTTAAAATGACAACTTCTGATGGCGTGTCAAATGATACAAATGGAATAGAGTTTGGGGCTGATTTAGAGGCCGGATATGAGTTTAGAGTTACTCGAAATACTTTTATAACGCCAAGTGTAGGCTTGCATTACAAGCAAATAAGCTATGATGATACAAATGATAACTATAAGAAAAGTTATCAATATGGTAATGTCGGTCAACTTGAACTGGAAGCAGGAGTTAAGTTTGCAAGGAAAACATGGTGGTATGGCGGCTTTTCTGATATATATGTGAAACCAAGTATTGTTCAGACGCTAAATGTTGGTGGTGAAGTTGAAATTACTAATTTAGGATCTGTTGATGCTTTAGAAAATCAAACGCTTGGTCGTGTTGAAGTTGGTGGAACTTATGGGTTTTATGATAAAATGTCAGCATATGGTTGGGCTAATTATACAGCAGGATCAGGTTATAGTGCAGCTTCTGTAGGTGTCGGTTTAGGATTTAGCTGGTAAAGAAATTATCCAGTATATTTGTTGTTTAAAAAACTTGAAATGTATTAAATTTATTGCTATATAGAGTTTGTCAGTTAGTTGACTATGGCTCTAGAGGCGGTATGAAATAGGTATATTGGACCCGAGGGCAGTACTCGGCACCTCCACCATTTTATATTTTTTGGGGGTGAAACAGGTTAGACAGTATATAGTAAAGATATTTTGTTGAGCTCGGTGAGATACCACCGTTATCGGTTCAAAATAAATAAACGCAAATGATAATTTTGCACCAGTTGCTGTTGCTGCATAATTTAGGCAATTGTAACGAATTTAAATTCTTTTGACATTGGTTTGTTAAAAGTGGGGTAGGAGCCACCTAGCAACAGAACGGCTTTTTTTTTATGTATAGAGTTTTTAATATACTTGAAGTTTTATGATTAATATTTATAATCAGACAAAGTTTAACAGCAATTTATGAGGATAAATATGCAAAATTATATTACGGAAATAAATTATGATAAGCTTATCGGTAAACATTTAAGAGGTGTTGTGATTGATGCTTTGAAAATTGCCGAAGAGCAGGGGTTACCAGGAGAAAATCATTATTATATTACGTTTAAAACTGATTTTGACGGAGTGGAAATTCCGCAAATGCTTAAGATACAATATCCTGAAAATATGACAATTGTTCTGCAACACCAGTTTTCCGACTTGGAAGTCTATGATGATAAATTTGCTGTTGTTCTTACTTTTGGAGGGGTGCCACATCGTTTGGTTATTCCGTTTGCTGCAATTACATATTTTGCAGATCCTTATGCTAAGTTTGGTTTGAGTTTTAATTTTGAAGAAAGTGATAAAGCTATCAGAATTGAGGATATGCAAATTGACGATGAAGATGATAATTCTTCTGTTTTTCATGCTCCGGCAGAAGTTATTTCAATAGATAGCTTTAGAAAGAAGTAATATGAAAAAAATTTCGGTTGTAATAGCGGGCAGACACTATACAAGTGTAACTTTAGAAGAAGAATTTTATGATTTGTTGCAACAAATTGCTGTTGAGCAAAAATGTAGTATTAATTCTCTTGTAACCGAAATTGATATGAAAAGAGATGATAACAAAAATCTTTCAAGCGCAATTAGAATTTATTTATTAAAATATTTACAAGATAAAATTAAAAGCCTGTAAAAACAGGCTTTTAATTTACAAAATTTCACGTCTTCCAACGTGGTCTGCAGGACCGACAATACCTTCTTCTTCCATGCGGTCAATGAGTGCTGCGGCTCTATTGTATCCGATGCGTAACTTACGTTGTATATAGCTGGTAGAAGCCTTTTTATCATTTCTGACAATGTTAACAGCTTGAGTATATAAATCTTCTTCTCCTGCTCCCATAGATGTATTATCAAAAACAGATATACTATCTTTGGAGTTAAGCTCTCCAGCTGTTACCTCTTCAATATATTCAGGCGCACGTTGTGTTTTTAAAAACTCTACGACAGCTTCAACTTCGCTATCTTTTACAAAGCTTCCGTGAACACGAAGAGGTCTTAAACCGGCAGGCATATAAAGCATATCTCCCATACCTAAAAGTTGTTCTGCACCTTGTTCGCCTAAGATTGTTCTACTATCGATTTTTGATGTAACTTGGAAACTTATGCGGCTAGGGAAGTTTGCTTTTATGGTTCCTGTAATTACATCAACAGATGGTCTTTGTGTTGACATAATAAGGTGTAACCCTGCCGCACGAGCCATTTGAGCCAAACGTTGAATTGCAGCTTCAACTTCTTTGCCGGCAACAAGCATTAAATCAGCCATCTCGTCTACAACGATTACGATATATGGTAATTCTGTTGTATCTATTTCTTGTTCTTCATAAATTGGTTTTCCTGTTTCAGCATCAAAACCGATCTGAATGGTTCTTGTAATTTTTTCGCCACTTTCTCTTAATTCTTTAAGCTTTTGATTATACCCTGAAATGTTACGAACATTAAGTTGAGCCATTTTACGGTAACGTTCTTCCATTTCTCTTACTGCCCATTTAAGTCCTATAACTGCTTTTGTCGGATCTGTTATAACTGGCGTTAAAAGGTGAGGTATTCCGTTATACATTGAAAATTCAAGCATTTTCGGATCAATCATTATGAGTTTACATTCTTCAGGTTTCATTCTGTAAAGAAGTGATAATATCATCGAATTAACACCAACAGATTTACCGGAACCGGTGGTTCCTGCTACCAATAAGTGAGGCATTTTTGCTAAATCGGCATAAGTATTCTTTCCTCCGATATCTTTACCTAAAACAATGTTTAATGTATTTTTAGTTTCTTTAAATTGCGGATCAGATAATAAGTCTTTAAGCCATACTGTTTCACGCTTAGAATTCGGCATTTCAATACCAATTGTATTAGATCCAGGAACAACGGCAATACGAACAGAAATTGCTGACATTGAGCGTGCGATATCATCGGCTAAACTTATAACTCGAGCAGTTTTTGTTCCCGGAGCCGGCTCAAGTTCATATAATGTAACAACAGGTCCTGGACGTACTTTAACAATTTTACCATTTACCCCAAATTCTTGCAAAACTTCTTCAAGTTTTGATGCGGTTGCATCAAGTTCTTTTTGGCTTATCTCATTGCCCCCTTTATCTTTAGGACGTGATAGTAAATTTATATCTGGATAAGTGTAACCATCGGATATGTTGTTTGATGTTTTTTTTGTAGGAACAGATACTTTAGCTTCTATGGGTTTAGGTTTTTCTTGTTTTTTAGGTTCTTTTATTTTTGGTTCTTTACGAACGATAACAGCTTTCTTTCCTCTTGATTTATTGTATATTTTTACAATTAAAACAATAAATATTTGTGTTATAAGATATACTTTTTTGGTGATGAATTTTAATAAAGAATACCAATTCCTAAGCGATAATCCCAGAACCATATTTAGGGCTATAAAGCTTAAAAAGAATAGTATAGATACCAAAAGTTCGAATCCGTACAATAGATTTAGATTGGCAATTTTAGTTTGTAAAAAACCGGCTGATATTTGAGCAAATTTTCCTCCGAGTGGATAGTTTCCGAAAGTTGTAGGGTATATCAAATTTATTGCCGAAGAAAGAGATATAATACCTAAAATGAATGCAAATAAACATGTTTTAAATTCTATTATAGTGTTGTAACGAATGAGGTAATATCCCCAAATTAAAAGCCCTGTAGCAAAAATAGGTAAACTTATTCCTAGGCCGCATAAAACAATGTCTGCCAAGTTAGCCCCAAAAAATCCCAATAAATTTGAAGGAGCTAAATTGTTTTGTTGATTAATACAAGGATCGGCAGGATTATAACTGAGAAGCGATATGTATAAAACAATAACAAGTGCAATTAAAGCAAAACCACAAAGCTTTTTAGCAAGTATTTTCAGCTTACCTTGTTCTTTTTTCTTTTTTTTTACCATGCTTACAATTTTCTCCTATTAAATTTGAAAGTTTTTAAGTTCTTCTAAGCTAACATACACCTCTCTATCGATACAAATAGATGGATTTAATTTTATATTGGTTATATTTGACGCTTTGTATGCTTGATATTTAATGATGCTAGGTATGTGCTTTTCTTCTTGTTGTATTTGCGAAGATATTTTTCGAATATGTTCAATTTTTTTGCTTTGTCCTGGGGTTGTATATTGAGGACGACATAATGTCAAAATTTCGGTTACACCACATGATGTCATTCCTTTTTTCATAAAATACATGACAATGTCAATATCTTCTTTTTTATCGTCTTCAGTTAATTGAATGGGGAAAAGATCTTGTATTTCTTCACGATTCATCATAAATGTAGATAGGCATATATTGGTAGTTTTTTCATAGTTGACCAAATTTACCTTAGATTCAATCGACGAACATCCAGTAGGTAATAAATCGCAATTATCATCAGCAAAAGCGTAGCTGGTATGACTTAAAATAAAGTTATATCTAAGCATAAAAGCATAATGACGTGATATTTTATAGCTTACCCATAAGTTTTCCGGTTCTAGAATAGCGATATACTCTCCGGTTGCTTTGGATATTGCATAACTATAAGATTCCGTGGCTCCTTTATGTATTTTGTTAAGGCATAATTTTATTCTTTTATCATATTTTTTGTAGCGTTGTAATTTAGCCGCTGTAGAATCTGTGGAAGCATCATTAACAATTATCCACTCTAAATTAGGGTAGTCTTGATAGGCAAAACTCTTGTACATCGTATCTAAAAATTGCTCGCAATTGTAAGCTACGGTAATTACGGATATTTTTTTATATTCTGTCATAAGCAACTACTAATTTTGTTTTTTAAAATTCCCTGTGTCTGTTTTTTCATAAAAACTTGACTTTAAACTAAAGTACACATAATTTCTCAATAAAAGATTAAAAAAAGAGGTTTAATTTTATGAAATATGCATTTGTTTTTCCCGGACAGGGATCTCAATTTGTCGGTATGGGTAAAGAGCTGGCCGAAAATTTTGCTACAGCTAAAGAAGTTTTTGAAGAAGTGAATAATGCTTTGGATCAGAATTTATTTAAACTAATGACGGAAGGACCGGAAAGTGAATTGATGCTTACAGCTAATACGCAACCGGCTTTGATGGCTCATTCAATGGCTGTTGTTAGAGTTTTAGAAAAAGATTTTGGTGTGGTATTGAAAGATAAAGCAACTTTTGTTGCCGGACATTCTCTAGGAGAGTATTCTGCTGCTTGTGCAAGTGGAGTATTTTCACTTTCTGATACGGCTAAACTGCTACGTATCAGGGGGGATGCAATGCAAAAAGCTGTACCGGTAGGTGTTGGAGGTATGGCTGCCGTTTTGGGAGTGTCGTTTAAAGATGTTGAAGCTTTGGTTGAAGCTTGTGCAGATGAAAAGAATATATGTGTGGCAGCAAATGACAACTCTGATGGACAAGTCGTGTTGTCGGGGCATATGGCTGCAATTGATAAAGCTGTAGAAATTGCTTCGGAGTTTGGAGCTAAACGTTGTGTTAAACTATCGGTTAGTGCGCCTTTCCATAGCCCCTTAATGCAACCTGCAGCTGAAACTATGGCCAGAGCTTTAATGCAAGTGGAAAGTTACGATGCTAAAATTCCACTTATTGCAAATGTTTTAGCAGAACCGATTACCGGTAATAAAGATATTATAAAAAATTTGATATCGCAAGTGACTGGAACAGTAAGATGGCGGGAAACCGTTAGTTTTATGCAAGAACAAGGTGTTACCGATATTGTAGAAATCGGGGCCGGAAAAGTTCTTTCAGGAATCGCCAAAAGAAGCGCTAAAGAAATTAATTCAGTTTCTGTTGGCACCGTAGCCGAGATAGAAGAATTGGCAAAAAATTTATAACTTTTAATGAAGGATAATAATATGTTCAGATTAGATGGAAAAGTAGCTTTAATTACCGGCGCAGCTGGTGGTTTAGGCGATAAAATTGCACGTACATTATATGCTCAAGGAGCTAAATTGGCTTTGACGGATATGCGTTTAGAACCGATGGAACAGCTTAAAAAAGAACTTGGAGATAATGTGGAATGCTTTGTGGCAAATCTTTCAAATCCGGAAGAAATTGCAGAATTAATTAAAAATGTAGAAGAAAAGTTTGGCCAAGTAGATATTTTGGTAAATAATGCCGGCTTAACACGTGATAACTTGTTTATGCGTATGAGTGATGAAGACTGGCAACTTGTTTTAGATGTTAATCTTTCAGCCGGTTTTAAACTCGCTAAAGCTTGTATCAGAGGTATGATGAAGAGAAGATATGGACGCATTATCGGTATCGCTTCAGTTGTTGGTGTTATGGGAAATGCAGGACAAGCTAACTATTCAGCCTCAAAAGCAGGTATGATTGCAATGAATAAATGTTTGGCACAAGAAGTTGGTTCTCGAGGAATTACTGTTAACTCTGTTGCTCCGGGATTTATCAGGACGGCAATGACCGATGTTTTACCTGATGATGTGAAAGCAGCTCTTTTGAATAAAATTCCGGAAGGAAAGCTTGGCGAAGCTCAAGATATTGCAAATGCTGTAGCTTTCTTAGCTTCTGATGAAGCTCAATATATTACCGGTCAGACGTTGCATGTAAATGGCGGTATGGCTATGATTTAGTGTTTAAGCTTAAATTAGCCTCTTACTTAACAAAGTAAGGGGCTTTTTTTTTGAGTGTAGATAATTATGTTATTTTCATACACAAGTATAAAAAATTATGTTGAGTTTTGGAACGTAAAAGATAAACTCTTTGATATGTCGTTCAAATAGGGGAAATTTTATGAAAAAATATATATGTTTTGCAATTTTATTATTTAGCGTTACAAATGCTTATAGCTCTGTTAATGATTTGAAACAGTTAGATACACAGGAAACTCCCGTGGAAGTTATGCATACCAAAGATGGTAAAAAAATTACATGTGGTGTTGAGCAAAATATACGTTTTTGTAAAGATAGCAAGGGTTTACCTTACACCGGGGTAGCTTATGTTAAATATGAAAATAACAATATTCAAAGGGAAGAAACTTACAAAGATGGTAAATTAAATGGTCTTTTGTCGGCATATTATCAAAGTGGTAAAATTAAAGAGCAGGTAAATTATAAAAATGGTGTGGCAGAAGGTGTTGCTAAAGTTTATTATGAAAATTCTAATCTTAAAAATGAAGGAAGTTATAAAAACGGAAAATTAGATGGGATTATAAAGTCTTTTTATGAAGATGGTAAATTACAAAAAGAAGGTAATTATAAAGAAGGTAAACTAAATGGTTTGGCTAAAACCTATTATACAAACGGACAACTTCAATCTGAAGAAGTATATAATGATAATAAAATCAGCGGTGAGGCTAAACAATATTATGAAGATGGAAAAATTTACAAAAAGATAAATTTAACAGATGGTGTGTTGCATGGACCTTCAACGGTATATAGTGAAAATGGTAATGTTATTTCGGAAGTAAATTTTAAAAATGGTAAATTTGATGGCATATTTAGGGAATTTTATAAAGATTCTCATGTTAAAGTTGAAGGATTTTTCTCAGAAGATATGAAAAATGGGCCATTTGTGGCTTATTATGAAAATGGTCAGATGCATATTAGAGAAAATTATAAAAATGATAAAAAAGAAGGTGTGTTTATAGAATATTATGATAATGGTCAAATTAAAACGGAAGTTATGTATAGAGAAGATAAAAAAGAAGGTCCTGAAAAAATTTTTCATAAAAATGGTCAGCTTAAAATAATGTCTGATTATGTTAATGGTATGATTAATGGTATTTCTACAGAATATTATGAAAGCGGAAAATTAAAATTTAAGGCTGGTTATAAAAACAATAAAATGGAAGGCCTTAAATATATGTATTATGAAAATGGTAATCTAATGGCTGAGGGAAATTTTGTAAATGATAAGCCAGAAGGTGTAGTTAAGGTTTATAATGAACAAGGTCAGCTTGTGGCAGAGACAACATTTAAAAATGGTGAGGTCGTTGAGCAAGTTGAAATAAATTATGAACAGGAAGTGCCGGTTAAAGAAGAAATAAAATCTGATAAGGCAGAAGTTTCAGAAGCTAAAGTTAGCGAAGATAAAAAATGATAAACAAAAACACGTAAAATGAACAATCCGTAAATTGCGGAAATTCATTTTACGTGCATTTTTTTAGATGTTAGCTTTTTCGACACATATTGCAACTTCGATTTTAATTCTTTTGCGTTGCTCTAGATCTAAATAAGCTACCTCTCGTGCACGGTAAAAGTGCTTTTTGTAAATAACTTTAACGGTGGTGTCTTTTTTTTCATAACCGGTATTTTTCATAATAACCGGTGTTGAAAAATGCCCTTCTTTAATTTGACCTAAAACAAAGTTTTCTTCAGCATGAATAATCTGACAATCATAAACTTTGTTTTTATTAATGACACAAATAACAGCACCGGAAATTTGTAGCGCAAGAACAAAATACATAAATAAACAGTATCCGCACCAAGCAAGCCACCCGACAACTGATGTTATTGGCCACCAAATGGGGGTAAGACAACACAGCGTTAAAACTGCAAACTGGAAACCGATTTGGAAATATACACCAAATTGGCTTCGTGGATTTGTTAACATTGATGCTAAAAATGAAATTTGAGCATACAAGATTAAAAGAAATAAAAAAACAGCATAATTACCCATAGATTAATAATTTTAACAGTTGAACAATAATATTAATTATGTTGTTGATTATAGGAAATATATACAATTTGTCAATAAAATTATTAACTTGCACAATACCTATTTGTGAGTGAAACGAACACTCATAACTGTCACCGCTCGCTGAGGCATTTATGCCGAATGCGTCAAGCGGTCTGCGAATTAGTTTTAAAAATCGGAAGGTCCCTTGACGTTTCTTGGCAGAAACGAGGGACGACTTTTTTATTTTTCCTGACGGAATCAAGGGACGACAGAGTTATTGTTAAATATAATATGGTTATCCCTATTTTTTGCGTGCAATAACCATAACCTGTCACACCTACGAGCGGAGCGAGGTCAAGGTGTCTTCAAATTAGTTTTTAAAAATCCATCATCGGCAGCGTTGTTTGTTGGGGAAAATTAATCGGTTGGTCCCTGGACGATTCCTAGCGGAATCGAGGGACGACAATATTATATTTTGTTATATTTTTTCATAAAAGACTAATCTGAAAAAACACTTTATTTACAACAGCTTAAAGCTTAAAAAGTGTTGCATTTAAACGTACGTTTAAATCAATCACTTTTTTACCCCTTGTGCATAGTTTTTCATTTTGCTTAAGTGTTTGAAAAACAAAGAAACTCAAAAATCACTTTTTCAATATCTGACTGCTGCATTTAAACGTA
>JAZLAM010000022.1:0-259132 GCA_045613125.1 Alphaproteobacteria bacterium
ATCAACAAATTCTGCACCACCAGCTTCTGCCAAAACTTTTGTAATAGCTGCTGTTAATGTTGTTTTACCGTGGTCAACGTGACCAATCGTTCCAATGTTGCAGTGTGGCTTACTGCGTTCAAATTTCTCTTTTGCCATTGTAAATTTACTCCAAAATAAATTATAAGTTTTGAAAGGGTGGGCTGTCCACCCTTTCGGTTAATTAAAATTAAGCGTTCTTGCTTTTGATTGTTTCTGCAATATCTCTCGGTACTTCAGCATAATGATCAAATTGCATTGTAAACTGAGCACGACCTTGAGATAATGAGCGCAAGGTGTTTACATATCCGAACATGTTAGCTAATGGTACAAATGCGTCTACAACACGAGCATTACCGCGTTGATCCATACCATTAATCATACCACGACGAGAGTTCAAATCACCAATGATATCACCCATATATTCTTCAGGGGTAACAACTTCAACCTTCATGATAGGTTCCAAAATTTTTGCATCGGCTTGACGCATACCTTCTCTGAAAGCAGCTCTTGCAGCAATTTCAAAACACATAACGTTAGAGTCTACTTCATGGTATGCACCATCATAAAGATTACATTTAACACCTGTTACGGGATATCCGGCTAACACACCGGTATCCATAGCGCTTCTCAAACCTTTTTCAACACCTGGGATATATTCTTTTGGAACGTTACCGCCAACAACTGTGTTGATAAATTCAAATCCGGTATGATCTTCTGTAGGTTCAAATTTAATTTTAACCCTAGCAAATTGACCTGCACCACCTGATTGTTTTTTGTGAGTATATTCAATATCGCAAGCTTTCGTAATGGTTTCACGATAAGCAACTTGTGGTTCACCAACATTTGCTTCAACTTTGAATTCACGTTTCAAACGATCAACAATAATGTCGAGGTGTAATTCGCCCATACCTTTAATGATTGTTTGTCCGCTTTCAGGATCTGAAGAAACCTTAAATGAAGGATCTTCCATAGCCAATCTTGCCAAAGCTAAGCCCATTTTCTCAACGTCAACTTTAGTTTTTGGTTCAACTGCAAGTTCAATCACAGGATCAGGGAATACCATGTTTTCCAAAACAATCGGATTTGAAGAATCGCAAAGAGTATCACCGGTAGTAGTATCTTTTAAGCCTGCTAAAGCGATAATATCACCTGCATAAGCTTCTTTCAAATCTTCACGTTTGTTAGCATGCATCAATAACATACGACCAACACGTTCTTTCTTGTCTTTAACAGAGTTATAAATGTAAGAACCTGCGTTCATAACACCTGAGTAAATACGTGTAAATGTCAAAGAACCAACGAATGGGTCATTCATAATCTTAAATGCTAAAGCAGATAAAGGTTCTGTATCGCTTGGTTTACGAACAATAACATCTTCTGTTCCAGGTTTTACACCTTCAATAGCCGGAATATCAACAGGTGAAGGTAAATAATCAATAACTGCATCTAACAATGGTTGAACACCTTTGTTTCTGAAAGCTGTTCCGCATAATACAGGAACAAAATCTTGAGATAAGGTACCTTTACGGATACATTTCTTTAATGTTTCGATTGATACTTCTTTACCTTCAAGGTAATCTTCCATAGCTTGTTCGTCTTGTTCAACAGCCATTTCTACAAGTTGATTGTGATATTCTTCAGCTTTATCTTTCAAATCAGCCGGAATATCAGTAATTTCGATTGGAGCATCAGCAGTATTACCTGTGTAGATGATTGCTTTCATGGTTAAAAGGTCAACAATACCTTTAAAATCATCTTCTGCACCGATAGGCAATTGAATTGCCATAGGACGAGCGCCCAAACGATCAACAATCATATCTAAACAACGATAGAAGTTTGCACCGATACGGTCCATTTTGTTACAGAAGCAAATACGTGGAACACCATATTTATCAGCTTGGCGCCAAACAGTTTCAGACTGTGGTTCAACACCGGCAACTGAGTCAAAAACAGTGATTGCACCATCAAGCACGCGGAGAGAACGCTCAACTTCAACAGTGAAGTCGACGTGTCCCGGAGTGTCAATGATGTTTACACGGTTACCTTTCCAGTAACAAGTTGTAGCAGCAGATGTAATTGTAATACCGCGTTCTTGTTCTTGCTCCATCCAGTCCATGGTTGCAGCACCATCGTGTGTTTCACCGATTTTGTGGTTTACACCTGTGTAGAACAAAATACGTTCGGTTGTAGTTGTTTTACCGGCATCGATGTGAGCCATGATACCAATATTACGATACATTTCCAATTTATGTGTGCGAGCCATTTTGTAACTCCTTTCTGATTAGAACTTATAGTGTGAGAATGCTTTGTTTGCTTCAGCCATTTTGTGAGTATCTTCACGTTTTTTAACTGCAGCACCTTTGTTTGCATAAGCATCTAACAATTCACCGGCAATTCTGTCTGTCATTGTATTTTCAGAACGTTTTAACGCAGCTGCAATAATCCAACGAATAGACAATGCTTGACGACGGTCAGCTCTAACTTCGCAAGGAACCTGATATGTTGCACCACCCACACGACGTGAACGAACTTCAACCATAGGTTTAACATTTTCAATAGCTTCCAAGAAAACCGGTAACGGTTCTTGTTTTGTTTTAGAAGCGATAACATCAAAAGCTGAATATACAATTTTTTCTGCAACAGCTTTTTTACCGTCTTCCATTATATTATTAATAAATTTAGCTACTACCTTATCATGATATTTTGCATCAGGTAGTACAATTCTTTTTACAGCACTATGACGACGTGACATCTGATATTCTCCTATTTAGGTCTCTTAGCGCCGTATAAAGAACGACGTTGACGACGTTTTGACACACCTTGAGTATCCAAGGTACCGCGAATAATATGATAGCGAACACCAGGTAAGTCTTTCACACGGCCTCCTCTAATCAGCACCACTGAGTGTTCCTGAAGATTATGACCTTCAGCAGGGATGTAGCTGATTACTTCAAAGCCGTTAGTTAGACGTACACGAGCCACTTTACGCAAAGCCGAGTTAGGCTTTTTAGGGGTTGTTGTATAAACCCTTGTACAAACACCGCGTTTTTGTGGACAAGCTTTCAAAGCCGGAACTTTGTTTCTCTTCACTTTTGGTGTTCGTGAGTTACGAATTAACTGATTAATTGTAGGCATCACAAATTTCCTTAAAAGTTTAAAATTTAACACAAAATACCCGCTTTAGAGAGACTTCTCCCTAAAGCAAGTGTGCGCATACTAGCTTTATTGTTTTGTTATGTCAAGCTTTTTTATTTATGTATTGTATAATTTACAATTAAATTTTAGGTTTAATTTGCTTACACTTATTAATTTACACACAAAATTAGCGTAATTACAGCAACCGTAATTAAAATCATGGCTTTTCGGTTTGGCCTAGGATATGGAATATGCCTGATATATTTGTTGTAAATATGGTTTGCCGCGGCAACCCAAATCGGATATAAATTCAAAATCGCCATTGTATACGCAGGATTCTCCACAAAGTGTAAGCTACAGTTTTTGAATGTATATGTCGATAACATCAAAACAATGATTGGAACACCGACACAAAGCATATTGCGAGGATTTATCACTTCTTCCATCTTATTTCCGTTTTTAAAGAATATAACAGCATTGATGCCACCGGCAACAACAGAAGTAATTAAAGAGTAGTAAAATATAGAATTAATAAGCATATTTGTTTCAACACTCATCAATATTTTACATTGAATATCAATAATTGCAATACTTAGCATAGCAGGTAAAAGATATAAAAACGCCTTACTTGAAACTCTGTTTTGTTTTAAAATAAATACGGAAAAAGCCAAACATAAAAGGGCAAAAATTATCAATGTCATTCTATAAGGATTTTCCATTAGGCCGGTCAACAATTGTGGCATGAATATAAACCATGCAAAAAATTCCAGCACAATGGATAAAGGTTGTAACATTGCCGCATTTTCTGCTCCAAAAACTTTAGCAGCATTGATCACTCTATTATCTAAAAAGGCAATAAGGAGACCGTTTCCGATACATAAGTAGTAAAAATTTATTCCGCTAGGAGGTGTGATAAAAAAGACAAAAGGAAGCAAACATATGGCTGTACCTATACCGCGATATATCATAACCAAAGAGCCCTTAAGACGAAATACCTGATTAGAAAAAACAAACATTGCTGTTGTCATTCCGGCAAAAAAAGCAAACACCCACCATAAATTTTGCATAATACACTCCTAAAATTTTTTAGATACACAAAAATGCTATCTTTAATAGAGGTGTTTGTAAATATGATTTTATATTTTACTAACTTATTTTCAACATAATAAAAAATTATATTAGCTGTTTTGACAAAACTAAACGCTTGTTTATTTTAATTAAATTCTTGTCTGGTAATAAATCAAAATAAAAAATTGCCAAAATATGATTTTTGTATACAATTTGTCTTGACTTTATTTTATTAAAATATTATTATCAGAACAGCAAAAAGAATTTATGTTTAACTATTAATCCATATAATTATGAGTAAGAAAAAGACTAAAGACAATCCGGTAAACAGTTTACCTGGTTGGGATTTGTCAGTTGCTTTTTACAGCAGTTTGGAAGATACCCAGATTGGTGCAGATCTTAAGCAATTGAAATCGATTTCGAAAGAATTGGCTCTTTATCGTGGCGAGATTGAAGGATTGGAACCTTTTGAGCTCAGCATTATGCTGGCAAAGTATGAAACAGTCATTACTCTCAGTCGTAAACTTCACTATTTTGCGCACATGTATTCAGACACGCACAAAACAGATGAAGCTGTTTCACGTTTCAAATCGTCGATTGGCGAGGAAATCTCCAATGCAACCGAGCATCTTAGCTTTGTTCACTTTGAGTTGAACGGACTGCCTTTTTACAAAAAAGAAGAGTTCATCAATCATCCGAAGTTGTATCGTTGGATGCCTTGGCTGAAGAGTTTGTTCCAAGGTTATTGGTCACTCAGCGAAACTGCCGCGTTTATCATCAACAAAAAGTCACTTGTATCATCTTCATGGGATCGTCTCTATGATGAAACTTGCGCTAAACTAAAGTTCCATTTGAAAGGCAAAACTTTCAATGAAGCTGAAATCGGTGAGAAGGTTGGTGATAAGTCTGCACAAGTTCGTCAAGCCGCAACTACCGAGATGAATCGTGTTTACAAAGAAAACGCACACATCATTGCGATGTGTTATAACATGATTTTGAAGGACAAGAGCGTCGATGACGAGTTGTATAGCATGAGCGAACCTGTGAGTAGCAGTTTGTATAGCAATGGTATCAGCAAGAAAGATTTGATGACAATGGTCAATGCCGTTGCAGATTCCTACATCCCAATTCCGAATCGTTTTTACAAATTGATGGCAAAAATGATGAAGGTAGATTGCATCAGTTATGCTGATCGCAACTACAATCCGGTTGAGATTAAGGAAAAGAAAGTTACTTGGCAAGAGTGTGCACAATCTGTGATTGATGCATATGCAGAGTTTTCTTATGAGTATGCCGCACGCGCTGCGGTAATTATTAATTCCGGCATCATTGATGTACCTCCTCGCGAAGGAAAGACCAGTGGAGCATATTGTATGAGGGGAGAATATCCTTATATGTTGCTCAACTTTAGCGGAAATGCAAATTATGCAAGGACAGTTGCTCATGAATGTGGTCATGCTGTGCATCACACATTGTCTGCAAAGGTTGGTGTCTTGAACGATACAACACCTACAGCTCTTGCTGAAGTTGCTTCCGAGTTTGCCGAATATTTGTTGTTCAAGCAACAAATGGTAAAAGCCGAAACCAATCGTGAGAAGTTAGCGCTGTTGATTGATCGCGTTCAAGACATGATCAACTCTATCCACCGTCAGGTGGCTTTCTACAAATTCGAAGAGTTTACTCATCGCGAGCGTAAGAAAGGAGAGCTTTCTACAGAAAGATTGAACCAAATTTGGCGTGAACAAACTTCCCGTTACTTTGGTTTTGATATCGGTAAAGAGGTAGATCATATGTGGATGGGGATTTCCCATATTTTCAACATGCCATATTATGTGTATTCATACGCTTTTGCGGGTTTGGTTGTTAACAACCTTATCAAGGCTTATGAAAATTGGGATGAAAACCACGAAGGACAACTTCAAGAAAGCTTTGAAGATTTGTATCTTAACATGCTCTCATGTACAGGCATTGAGGATTACAAGAGCTTACTTGAGCCTTTTGATATCGATGCAGATGATCCTGAATTTTGGCACAAAGGTCTTTCTCTCATCACAGAGTATATTGATGAGATTGAAAAGCTGGCCAAAGCTGAAGGTCTGTTGTAAAAAACTGAGATCTATTTAAAAAAGCGGGGTAAACCCCGCTTTTTTTGTATATTTATATCTTACAGGCGAATAAAAAACACTTATCTTTCAACACCAACAAACTTTTGAAGCTTCATATCAACAGGATGAGTCGCTTCCATAAAATCAACAATTGCAGAATCATTAACAGAAGAATGAACATCTTCCGTTAGTGTAATGTTTTTATTTATATCATTATTTTTTTACTGTGTTTTCTTGAGCATTTACGGGTGTCATAGAAAGTGTTGTAGCAGTTGCGGCAACACCTATTGCTATTCCTCGTAATTTGTTTATCGCTTCAATTTTTGTTTTATTAGACCAAATATGTTCCTTTTTAATACACAATATATAAAGTCATTATATATATTTTAAGAATATCTGTCAATGGCATAAAAAAGTAGATGATTGAAAAAATAAATATGTGATATATCTTAAAACAGTAATTCTAACAGAGGAAACAATATGAAAATACTGTATATTAATGCTTGTGTAAGAGAAAATTCCAGAACCAAAAAATTGGCAGATTATTTAATTACAAAGCTTGGTCAAGATATAAAAGAAATAGATTTAGATAAAACAGATATTATACCTATACATAAAAACTTTTTGCAAAAAAGGTTTGAATTTATATCTCAGAAAAATTTTGACGATGAAATTTTTTCATATGCTAAAGATTTTATTTCAGCTGAGATTATCGTTATAGCAGCACCATATTGGGATTTTTCTTTTCCTTCGCTCTTAAAAGTGTTCTTTGAGCATATTAATATTTCGAAATTGGTATTTGATTATTCCGATGAAGGAAAGCTAATTTCATTATGTAAAGCAAAGAAGCTTTATTATGTTACGTCAAAAGGAGGCTATGGACCTGACGATTTTGGTTTCGGATATGTGAAAGCATTGTGTAATACACTGTATGGTATAAATGATGTTGTATTAATCAAAGCTGAAGGTTTAGACGTACACGGGAACAACATTTCCGAAATTTTAGCTAAGACAAAAGAAAATATTGATAAATTGTTTTAATTAAAAAAGAAGGCATTAAAGCCTTCTTTTTAGTTTTTCAAACTTTTTTGTATGCTTAATATTTGTTTTTTATATTTCATCAATGCATCAATATTTTTAGGTGTCCAATTTATGGAAGTATCATTCAAATCAACCCATCTGAGCTCTTTTTGTTTCAAAGGTTCAACAATTTTTAATAATGATATATCAGTTGGTGCACACGCAAACCAATGCAGTTTGTATTTATTATTACGAATTGTACCTAATTTTTTGATTATATCTATATTAAGGTTGGTCTCCTCTTTAATCTCACGATGAATTGCTGCATTTAAGGTTTCTCCTGGCTCAACTTTTCCCCCTGGAGCTACATATTGTGTATCATCGGTGTTAATTAAATCATTTTTTTGAGCAGTTTGCGCCAATATTTTATCCTGATAGATGATAACAGCACATACAACGTCTTGATTATTTCCTTTAAGTCGATTGATTATTTCCCAATAAATAAAATCTTTGATCCGCAAAACAAAATTTTTCATTACTTATTCTCCTTAATATATAGAATAATTCATATATGAGGTTATATATTAAGAATAGCCTAAAGTCAAACATTAATAAATTGAATTTTAATTGAGCTTATTATGATAAAAACATCATCTTAGTACAACTTATACTATCAATCTTCTAAGTACAAACTACTCTTTTTGTAGTTGCTTATGGCGTATCTTATAATTACACCGATTATCGCCGCAACCGGAACAGCTATCATAAGACCTAAAAAACCCAGTAACACGCCTCCTGCTAACAACGAAAACATAACCCATACAGGATGCAATCCCACTTTATCTCCGACAAGCTTTGGAGTTAAGAAATTTCCTTCAATAAACTGTCCGATTACGAACACAGCAACTACTTCAATTATTTTTGTGATAGTACCAAATTGGGCAGAAGCTAATATAATGCTGATTAAAAATCCTGATATACTACCGATATATGGAATAAAAGATATAATACCAGCCAAAAAACCTACTAACAAACCTAATTCCAAACCTATTAACTGAAGACCTAAAGCATAGTAAGATCCTAAAATAAGACACACACTCAGCTGTCCCCTGATAAAGCCTGATAAAGCCCTATCTATTTGCTTAAATTGTTCTTTAATTGCCGTTTTAGATTTACGAGGCAATAAATTATCAATTTTTTTCACAAATGTATTCCAGTCTCTTAACATATAAAACGCCACGACAGGAGTAATCAATAACAACGAAAGCAAATTCATAAGTGCAAAACCATTATTTATAATCCCTTTCAGTAACTTTCCGCTAAATTGCATTCCGCTGGTTAAATTATTTTTTATCATTTCTGGAAAACTATTAACCTCCAATGATGGAAATGAATTATGTATATCCATCACGACAGGCTCCATACGTTTGATAAACGAAGCAATATATGTAGGCGCAGCATCAACGAAAAGAGACAACTGTTTATCAATAACACTAAAAACCATAATAAAAGTAGGAACAGCAAATAAAATAACCACGACAAAGACCAAGATTGTAGCGATTGTCCTTGATACGCCAAGTTTTTCAAATTTAGTTGCAAGTGGATCAAACAAATAACCCAATATGATACCGGCTATAAACGGAAGCAAAACAGATCGCAGAACGTATACACCAATGCAAAACAAAATAAAAATAATCAACCAAACCAAAGTGTTGTTATATTTTGACATTTTGAACGATTTTTTTTCATTTTTTTTCGAAAACGAGCTTTTTTTGTTAACAAAATTACTCTTTTCTTTTTTTTTCAAAACTTTTTCCATATTTATAGCCCCTTGTCCATTAGTGTATAAATTCCGTTTGTAATTTGTAGATATAATCCATTACGCGCCATAACTTCAATAAGATCATCAATACCTGATGAAAATTCTATAGTAAAAACTGCTTTTCCCAAACTAAAAGATTTAAGATACACTTTTTTGACTTGAGCTATATCATTTAATTTTTTTTCTGTTGCAAGCCAATCTGTAATTTTTGTTTCAAAAAACACATCAATTTGCCCATCTTGATTTGTCAGAGTTTCTGTTCTGTTTTGTATTAAATACGTCATATTACTGAGAGCCTGATCAATTGCCTTATCAAAAATATTTCCACCATTAATGATAAAACTTTTGTGATAATTTTTAGGAAAAGACTTTATACTAACTACCAGCATATCTGATCCTGCTTTTATTGCATTTATAATAAAAATATCTTCTGCTCCGTTGACAAAACGTAATTTATCGTAAGTATTGTTATCAATGGAATCGATATTTTGCAGATTGATAAGTTCACTATTTTTTTCTGTATTTTGAATAATATCAAACTCTATATTTCCGGATTTTATATAACCTTTATCCATCCAAGCTTCACGCCAACTATTTGAATCTTCAAATAAAAGCTTATTTTCTTGTTCCGTATTGCTATATATCGGAATAATTAAAGCTTTTGAAACAATATCAGAAGTTGTCAGCATATTATTTTCAGCCAAATATTGTTTCAAAAGATTTTCATTTATTTTTATATTAAGGTCAGCCCGATATGATGTAGATGTCATTTTTTCAGCAACGACTTCAACTTCTCGAATAAAATGAGAAAGCTGATCATCAGTCAAATTATCTAAAGTTTGCACATTTTGAGCAGAAGTCAATCTGGAGCTAACTTTCAAAAAAGCTTCTCTATATGCCTTATTAAGCGCAGTTTTTTTAGCTAAGCCCGAATTTTGATCTGTAGCTTCAGTGTTTACACCTGCTTCAAAACTTATTTTTGCAGATAAATCAAAAGAAATAAGCAACATAAATATAAAAATATAGAAAAAACGCATATTTAAACTAACCCTCTAAACTGTTACATGTTTACCCATTGCGCATACTATTATAAAATCTTGCAAAAATCAAAACTTTTTATAGACATTTGTATAATATAGTGCTTAATTTTGTTTATCATTAAATTTAGGTGTAAAAGGATATAACTAATGCTTACAAAATATTTAACCGGCATCATGGAACAAGCATCGAAAAATGTTAAAACCATTGTTTTACCGGAAGGAGAAGATAAAAGAGTGCTAATTGCAGCTCATATAGTCACCAAAGCTAAAGCTGCCAAAATAATTATTTTGGGCGATAAAGATGAAATTACAGATTTTTATCGTGAAAACAACTGGAGTATGGATGATATCACAATCATAAAACCAGAAACTTCCGAAAAATTGGAAGATTATGCAAATCTTTTATATAATTTACGCAAAGAAAAAGGAATGACCGAAGAAGAAGCTCACAAGACAGCTCTTAATTACAATTATTTCGGAACATTAATGGTAAAATCCGGTGATGCAGATGGTATGGTATCCGGCGCAAATCATTCAACTGCAGATACTGTAAGACCCGCATTGCAGATTATCAAATCTGCCCGTAAAGACAGAGGTGTTTCATCATTTTTAATTTTGGTTTCAGGTGATGAACCTTACCTATTGTCAGATTGTGGTGTTGTTATTAATCCGAATGAAAAAGAACTTTCAGACATTGCTTTAACATCTGCAGAAACAGCAATCCAATTTGGTATTGATCCTAAAGTTGCCATGCTTTCATTTTCCACATACGGATCCGGAAAAGCCGAATCGGTTGATAAAGTCAGAAATGCGACTCTGTTAGCACAAGAAGCCCTAAAATCTGACGAATATAAAAACTCAAACATTGAAATTGATGGTGAGTTGCAAGTTGATGCAGCCCTAGACACTGTTGTTGCTGCAAAAAAAGCACCTCAAAGTCATGTTGCGGGTAAGGCTAAAGTTTTAATATTCCCTAACTTAGAAGCTGGAAATATTGGTTATAAGCTTTTGCAACGCTTAGGCGGTTGTGAAGCCTATGGACCTATATTGCAAGGATTAAACGCTCCGGTTAATGATCTTTCAAGAGGAGCATTTGCTGAAGATATTGCGGGTGTTATAGCCATTACATGTTTACAAGCTAATAATAAATAATTTTTTAGAAGGAAATTTTATAAATGAAAAAAATTTTGGTTTTAAATTCTGGTTCATCTTCATTAAAATATCAACTTTTTAATGTTGAAGGTGAAAATTATGAAGTTGTTGCTAAAGGTGTTGCTGATAGAATCGGTATTCACGGATCAAATATTGTTTTAAAATGCGGTAGCAACAAGCAAACAAAAGAGGTTAATCTTCCAACACATACTGAAGCAATTAAAGAAGTTTTGAGCATGCTTTTGAGTGGTCCTTTACATGACATGGATGAACTAAGTGCTGTAGGACATCGTGTTGTTCATGGTGGAGAAATTTTTAAATCTTCCGCTTTGGTTACTGAACAAGTTAAAAAAGATATTGAAGATTTGGCGGAACTAGCTCCTTTACACAATCCGGCAAATTTACTGGGTATTAAAGCTGTTGAGGAGTTATTGCCAAATATTCCTCAAGTTGTTGTTTTTGATACAGCTTTCCATCAAACAATGGAAAAAGAAGCATTTTTATATGCTTTACCGACAGAATTATATACTGAACATAAGATTCGTCGTTATGGTTTTCATGGAACATCACATGCATACGTTGCAACAGAAGCAGCAAAACTTATCGGCAAAAAGGGAAAAATTATCACATGCCATTTAGGTAACGGAGCTTCAATTTCAGCTGTTGACAACGGCAAATGCATTGATACATCTATGGGCTTCACACCTCTTGCCGGTGTTGTAATGGGTACCAGATCTGGTGATATTGATCCATATATTCCGCTTCATCTCATGAAAAAATTAAATAAAAATGTTGATGAGGTAAACGCATTAATGAACAAACAAAGCGGAATGTATGGAGTTTGCGGTTTTTCAGATAACAGAGATGTTGAAAATAACTATTTAGATGGCGAAGAAAAAGCAACAGATGCAATGAATGTTTACATACATAGTTTGTTGCGTTATATCGGGGGATACATTGCCGTATTAGGTGGTGTTGATGCCATAGTATTTACGGCAGGTGTTGGAGAAAATGGCGCAATTGTACGTAAAATGGTTGTTGAGCGTTTAGCATATTTAGGTATTGCGCTTAATGAAGAAAACAACAATAAACGTGGTCAAACAATTGAAATTTCAACACCTTCTTCTAAGGTCAAAGTTTTTGTTATTCCAACAGATGAGGAATTGATGATTGCAAAAGACACTGTTGCTCTGGCTTTCTAATTTTGTACAATATTATAAAAAGCCTCTGTTGAAAAATACAGAGGCTTTTTTTATATTTAAAATCATCATTGTGTTAATAAAAAAGAATCGAAATATCTTCTGACATTTTAGAAAAAAATATGGTTAATCTTCAAATTAGTTTAAAAATATCCATCATCTAATGCATTGCTGGTTGGTGTAATTTAATCGGAAGATCGCTGGACGATTGCTTATCGCAATCGAGCGATGACTTTATTATATTTTATTATATTTTTTAATAAACAAGAATCGCTACAATCTCTTTATTTACAACGCTTTCAGCGATTTTAAACTGCTCGTTTTAAACGTACGTTTAAATCAAGCAGTTTTTTTACTGTTTTCTTAGGACTTCCGTTTTTGCTATCTCTTTGAAAAACAATAAAAAGCAAATTTTAAATTTTGCAAAATTCTCCTTTTTACACTGCGTTAAAAAAACGTACGTTTAAATTACACTACTAATGTGCTTTGAAAAGCTTGAAACTCAAGCCAAAGCGCTTGGTGAAAATGTTTAGTTTTTTAGCACTTGTAACGTTACATTTAGGAGACTTAATTATGAAAAAAAATATTTTATTAACTACAACAGCTATGTTGTTATCTGCCATAACATTAAACGCAAATGCTGATTCAAACAGTGCTCAACTTCACATAGAAGTAAATATGGTTGAACCATTTGAAATTATAAGAGAAAAATATCTAGGTTTTGGTAAAGTTTTAGCCAGTGGTCCAAATAAAACCGTGATTGTTACAACAGATGGAAAATTAGACCCTAACTCTACTGCAACAATGTTGTCAAAAGCCACATATCAGAACTATAGCGATAAAAATGAGCCTGGAAGCGGTTCGTTTAATGAGGGGTTGTTTCAAATTAAAAACCCGGATCTAACAATAACGGAAGATGATGAAGAGTATTTAAATGCAGCCTTTAAAGTAAACTTTGCTCATGCTGAAGTTAATCTGGTTGATAGTACAAACGGTACAACATGTGGAACCGTTAGTGATTTTACCACTCGTTTTAAGCCTTCAGCTGAAGGTGAAATGCATCTTCATGTTGGTGGAACTTTTACAACCGTTAAGATGACCCAAGAGGCACACTGCAGCGGACAAACAACTGTTACAATAGTTTTAAATGAAGATGTTATTATTGCAGGAACGAATAGTGATAGTAACTAATTCTTAATCAGATAGATTACCGACAAAAACCTCCACCGATTGTGTCGGTGGAGGTTTTTATAATACCATCACGGCTAAGACAAAGGGAGTTTTGTATTACATCTTATTTATAAGAATCGGCAGGGCCTTGGAAAATAATATGTTTTTTATCTGAAGACATTTTATTTAAAGCATCTATCAATTTTTGGTTATACGGAAACTCTTTTGTTTTTTGAAAGACCAAAGTATCTTTTAAATATTGTTCATATATAGTTGTATATTCAGGAAACCCCGGTTGCGATTTTTCATAAGTCGGAAGTTTTATCCCCTCCTCTCTTGATGCAACTTCTTTAATTTCAGGTTGAGTTTTCGTTTCAACTACAGGAGCAACTCCTTCTGTCGAAGAAGTATTATGAATAAAGTTATTCTTTTGTTCCTTTATTTGACTACTTTTTATAACAGAAGGATGATTTTCAATAGTTATCTCATCTTTTGCTACATGCTCGGATACGGGAATTTCAACTTTTGTGTATGTAGGAACAAAAACCCCATCAACCAAAACATATTTTACTTCATACAAAGTATTCTGTTGCCTCACAACAGACTGAACATCTTGCTGTACAACAGGTGGTAAATTTTCATAATGTGGAGCCGTTTCCTGAGATGGGATAAAAAACGATGCTTCTTGGTCTTGACGCTGAAAATTTTGCGCAAAAACACACAGAGGAAAATAAACGCTTGTTAAAAGTATGGTAAAAAATTTCAAATTTTTCATAATATTAACTCTAAATTGATAATTCTACGATATTATTGTATCATGAAAAAAGTTTTTTACATAGTGTTTTTTACAAATTTAACATTTTTTTCATCACTAGCAAGAGCTAATGATGCTGAGCAAGCTTGTATCCAAGCCATGACAGTACCTGAAATTACAATCAGCACATCTTATGGAAATTTGCAATACGATCATAGTAAAAGCAGACGTTCGATTACCAGATTGCATTTGAGCAGAAATAAATCTGGAACATTGTTTAAAAATTTGTTGAACGGATTATCAACTTTTGAACATTCTATTAATTTTAGTGCAAAACTCACAAAACACACATTACCATCAGGTATTACATGCGTTTATCCGTCATCTGTAACTTTGCATTTTGGCACTGGGGAAGACCCTGTAATTTATGTTGCTCGAGAATATGAAGAAGATACTTGTATGTATAAACTTGTTTTACGCCATGAACAGATACATCAACAAATTAATCAGTCTGTTTTAGAGCATTATTTACCGATGATAAAACAAAAATTTTTAGAGGTTGTAAAAAATAATGTCGTTGTAAGTAAGGATTACAACATCAGCTTTGCGGTAGCCCAAGAAGAACTTAAAGAAAAATATCTTACAATATTGAATCCGCTTTTGGAAGAAATCAAAGACAAGACAAAAGCAGAGCAAAACAAACTTGATCGAGCAGAAAACTATGATTATGAAACTGCAATTTGCAGAGAAACCGATTAAGATTTATATATTTTTACAATCAATCAGATCATCAACACACTCAATTACACCTTTGTATGCCGTATCAATATAAGTTTTGTCTTTTGCAGAATTTTCTCGGTAAAAAATTCTGACTGTAGTCATACCAACTTCTTTAGCAAATTCCAAGTTTGAATAACTGTCATCAACAAAAATACAATCATGAGGATCAAAACCTATTTTTTTGCAATATTGTTTATACACCTCAGCATTTTCATTCTTTTTATATACTCCAAAATCTTCAACAGAATAAAAACGATCTTTAAAAATTTCATACAAACCGATGTGTTTTAAAATTTTTTCCGAAGCAAACCGATTGCTTGCTGTAAAAATATATTGTTCAAAAGGTATTTTTTTTATCTTATCAACTAAACCTTGATAAGGTTCAATCAGATGAACCGGTTTACGGTTAAAATAATGCTTGAATAAATCTTTAGGAGCAATATTGTGGTTTTGATAAAAATATTCACCTCCGTCACGATAAACGCGATAAGATTCTTTAACTAAGTCTTTGCAATCTTCCACACTCATAGGCACACCTAAATCTAAAACCAAAGCCTCAGCCATTGCCATATCCAACCTATCAGCAAATTCAGGTGTTATACGATATAAGGTGTTATCCAAATCCCAAATTATTGCTTTTTTATTTTTAAACACCACATCTCTCCATATTATTTAATACAAACATATTAAGGATATCACATTTATACTATCCGTCAAGGAATGTTTTGAATTTGCAAGCATAAAATATTGTGTTTATTTTCATCTTTTTTATCCCTATTAAGACTTATTTTAGATATTAATGATTATAATTTTCCAAAATATGTTTTTAGAAAGGATATGTTATGTTTTTAAATCTAGGTGGGATTGAGTTATCTGTTTTAACCCGAGCCTTTATTGCTTTTTTCCTTCCCTTTGTTTTATTTTTAATTTTTGGTAATAGCTTTATCAGATTTTTACAAAAACATCAACAACACGGGCAACCTATCAGAGATGATGGCCCTCAGTCACATGTAGCAACAAAACAAGGAACCCCCACCATGGGAGGATTACTAATTTTGTTTTTATCAATGCTGTCAATATTGATGTTTGCAAATATAACGTATCATTTTGTGTGGGTAAGCCTTTTGGTCTTATTGATGTTTGGAATAGCTGGTTTCGTCGATGACTATATAAAAGTAAGCAAACAAACACCAAACGCTTTAACTGCAAAGGCAAAACTTTTTGTGCAGTTTATGACGGCCGTAATAGCTGTTACAATTGTTACAGCAGCGACTCCATCAGCTTCCTCAACAATCATCTTTATCCCTTACATTAAAGCTATTTTGAATTTATCTTGGCTTTATATTCCTTTTGCCGTGATTGTTATATCTGGCACATCTAACGCAGTTAATTTAACAGATGGATTAGATGGGTTAGCTAGCGGATTGTTGATTATGGCCTTTATATTTTTTAGCATAGTTGCTTACATCGCCGGTTCTGATCTTGCAACAGTTTTTTCCTTTATTTACATTCCAAGAAGTTCAGAAATGTGTATCGTTTGCTCGGCAGTAGCCGGTGCTTGTTTGGGATTTTTATGGTTTAATGCACCTAAAGCAAAAATTTTCATGGGTGATACAGGTTCATTAGCTTTAGGAGCTCTTTTAGGGTTAGTTTCCGTTATCTTAAAGCAAGAAATTTTACTTGCAATTGTAGGTGGAATATTTGTTGTAGAAACACTTTCTGTAATGATACAAATTTTTTGGTATAAAAAAACAGGTAAAAGATTTTTCAAAATGGCTCCAATACATCATCATTTTGAGCAGCTTGGGTGGAAAGAAACAACGGTTGTAACTCGTTTTTGGATTATAGGTTTTGTTTTAACTCTTGTGGGCTTAACTGCTTTAATAAATTTCAACTAAGGAGTGATTAATTGTTTGCTATTTCCAGATTAAACAAAAGTCGTTTAGCAAATTGGTGGTGGACTGTTGATAAAGTTACATTAGGTATGGTTTTAGGCCTAATGTTTATAGGTCTGTTTTTAGTTTTTTCTGCAAGTCCTCCTGTTGCCAGAACTATTCATAAGCCGGATTACCACTTCATAATAAAGCAAATTCCTTTTGTAATTATGTCCGTTGGTATTATAATTTTTTTATCAATATTAAGATTAAAGACAATAAGAAGACTAGCTATTTTAGGTTATGTAGGGGCTCTAATTTTAACATTAGCCACAATTTTTATCGGGTTTGAAGCGAAAGGTTCTTCAAGATGGATATCTTTGTTCGGAATTTCTATTCAACCTTCAGAATTTCTGAAGCCAACTTTTGTGGTTGTTTCAGCATGGCTTTTAGAAGGCAGTAAAAAATGTGAAGAATTTCCCGGCAGATTACTTGCTTTTGGGCTATACATCATTACAGCTACCATATTATGGTTGCAACCTGATATAGGCATGACCATAGTTATTACCGGAGTTTGTTTTTTTCAGCTGTTTTTATCAGGTATCCCTATATTATGGTTTGCAGGATTAATCTTACTGTGTATATTGGGGGCAATTGGTGCTTACTTTACCTTCGATCACATACACACCAGAGTTAATGCATTTTTATCCTCAGGAGACAACTTACCTGAACAAGTTGCTAGATCATTAAAAGCTTTTGAAAACGGCAACTTATTAGGAAAAGGTCCGGGAGAAGGTGTTGTAAAATTACATTTACCTGATGCTCATACTGATTTTATTTTCGCAGTTGCGGGAGAAGAATTTGGTATTTTGTTATGTTCGATTATAGTTTTGCTTTTCGGGACAATTGTCATCAGATCATTGTTCTTATCTATGAAAGATAACAACCTGTTTATCATATATGCATCTGCAGGACTAGCAGCTTCTTTTGGCGCTCAAAGTATAATAAATATGGCATCTACATTACACCTTATGCCAACAAAAGGAATGACTCTACCATTTATATCATATGGTGGCTCATCAATTTTAGCCTCTGCAATTTGCATCGGAATGCTACTGGCAATAACACGTAAAAATTCATCGGCAGAAGATAAAGATATATAAAAGTGAGATAAATATGTTTAACAGATTAAAAAAAAGCCCCCTTATTGAAATGTTACCCACAGTTAAAGGTAAATATTTAAAAGACGTAAATTTAAGTAAACACACTTGGTTTGGCGTAGGTGGACCGGCTGAAGTGATGTTTATACCGCATGATTTAGACGATTTATGCCATTTTTTAAGGTCTAAGCCACATAATATCCCTATATGTATGATAGGAGGAGGTTCCAATCTGTTAATTAGAGACGGAGGCATCCCGGGAGTTGTGATAAAATTAGATAGTCCGTTTTTTAGACGCATAGAACTTCATACTCATTCAATCACCTGTTATGCCGGATTAAAAAATGTAGAAATAAAAAAAGTTTTGCTAGATAACAATATGGGAGGTTTAGAATTTTTATGTTCCATCCCCGGTTGCATAGGTGGATCCATAAAAACTAATGCCGGTTGTTTTGGAAAATGTATTAAAGATGTTTTGATATGCGCAACAATTGTAGACGGACTTGGTCAAATTAAAGAAATCACACCTGATGACTTGCAATTATCATATCGTAACAGTTTTTTTCCGGACGACTGGATTGTTGTGGCAATCACTCTTAAAACCGAACAATCTTCCAAAGAAGAAATTACAGCAATTTTAGAAGAACATAAAACTTATCGTATAAAAAATCAACCATACAACACAAGAACAGCGGGATCAACGTTTAAGAATCCTGACGGATTAAAAGCATGGGAACTGATTCAAAAATCAGGATGTGCTAACTTGCAAGTAGGAGGAGCAAAAGTTTCAGAAAAACATTGCAATTTTTTAATCAATACAGGCACGGCAACTGCAGCAGATATTGAAAAATTAGGTGAAACCATAATTAAAAAAGTTAAAGAAAAAACTTCCATAACTTTAGAATGGGAAATAAAACGTATGGGAATTTCCGATAAATGATGCTAAAAAGTATGATAAATCCATCTAAAAACAAACTTAATGAAAAGCCATTGCAAGCACACAATCGCGTATCATTGCCAATTGAGGCTCCTTTTCGCTTTTTAGGTTTATTTTTGATTCTACTTTTTATTGCATCTGTCAGCATGACTATCATCACCATAAGAGATAGCTTGATTGATAAAAAAATGACAAAGATACTAAATAACTTTTACGAATATAGCTTAAACTATGGTTTTGCTATCGACGATATCATTATTGAGGGACGAGAAAAAACCAAAAAAGAAGATTTAATTGAAAAAATAGGGCTAACTCGAGATAACAACATATTAGATACAGATTTACATAAAATCAAAAAAAACATAGAAGAACTTCCTTGGATTGAAACAGCTGATGTTAAGCGCACATATTTTCCAAACACTCTTCAAATCAAATTATATGAAAAAGATGTTTTAGCATTATGGCAAAACGAAGGAAAATTTCATCCTTTAGATATGAAAGGTAAAATTATTGATGCAGAATATATTGCTCATAAACCAATTCTGGTTATAACCGGAGAAAAAGCACCGGAAAACATTCTCAATCTATTAGATATAACTTCAAAAAATCCGGAATTTCATAAACGTATAGTGGCTGCAGTTTTTTATTCCGGCAGACGTTGGAATCTGATTTTTGATAATTTTGAAAACGGTATAACAGTAAAATTGCCACAAAAAAATGTAGAACAAGCTTGGAAGAAATTTGTTAAAATAAACAATCAGTATGCTGTTCTTAATCGTAAATTAACCTTCATAGATTTAAGATATAAAGATAAAGTAAGCGTAACATTGAGCAACGCAGAAGATAATTAACTTAATAATATAAATATAGGGAAAGTTTATCGTGAATCGGCCTTTTGTAAAGCCTTCTACTTTAGCAACTTTGGATATTGGATCATCCAAAGTAAGCTGTATTATAGCTCATATTAGTGGTCGTGATAAAAAAATAGAAATAGTCGGATACGGCTACAATGCTTCAAAAGGTATAAAAAACGGCATTGTTACCGATATCAATCAGGCAACATTATCAATTTGTAATGCTGTTGAGGCAGCTGAACAAATGGCAAATGAACGTATCAGTCGTGTTATCATTAATATTTCGGGAGACAAAACTCGCAATTTGATACGAAACACGTCAATCTCGTTACACAAAAATCGTCCGATTTCTGAAATTGATATTGAAAAAATAATCAATAAAAGCAACTCAAAAATAAAGGTTACAGATAACGAGATTATACATTGTTTACCCACGCATTATAGGATTGATAACGGTGAAATTTTAAAAGACCCTCGAAATATTTATGGTGAAACTTTAAGTCTTGATTTATTACTTGGCTTTTATCCTGAAATGCTTTACAAAAATTTAGCTGCGGTGATTGAAAATGCTCATCTTGAAATTGAGGGCAAGGTTTTCTCTGCTTATGCATCAGCACAAGCGTGCTTAGTAGAAGATGAAAAAGAACTTGGAGCCACCCTTGTTGATATCGGAGGAGGAACTACAAGTATTGTAACTTATAAAAATGGTTTTCCCACACATTTTTCAACAATTCCTGTCGGAGGCAATAACATAACAAATGATATTGCATGGGGTTTAACCACATCGTCATTACATGCTGAAGATTTAAAAATCAGACACGGTTGTGCCTTTTTAATCAGCCAAGACAAAACTGAAAGCATTAATGTTTATCCGGTTGGAGAAGAAGATGATAATTCAATCAAACAGATACACAAGTCTGATTTAATAAATATAATATCTCCTCGTGTTGAAGAAATTTTTGAAATGGTCAGTAAAAAACTTGCCGAACACGGATTAAAAGATGTTTCTTCACACAGAGTTGTTTTAACCGGAGGCTGTTCACAATTGGCCGGCATCAGAGATGTCGCAGCACTTATTTTGGATAAACAAGTACGTTTAGGCGTTACTCGCAATATTCCGAACATTCCAAAAGAATTATATTCTCCAATTTTTTCGACATCACTTGGCATGATTTTATTTGCACTTAACTATAAAGAACGCAAACCACATAATGTTATCACACGTTCCAGCATGGAAGTTGGCGGAATTAGTAAAATTATGAGTTGGCTTAAACAAAACTTTTAAGAAAAATCATTATAAGAATAGTTATTTAGTAACTAAAACTTAATTTATTTTTTATATCTTTAATGCAATAGATAAACATTTGTTATAATAGGAGCTCTCAAAAAATGTCTATAAATTTAGCAGTGGCAGATACAAACATTACTCACTTAAAACCACGCATAAGTGTAATTGGCGTTGGTGGTGGTGGCGGAAATGCCGTAAACAATATGATTTCAAAAAATCTCGAAGGTGTTGATTTTATCGTAGCCAACACAGATTCTCAGGCTTTAACACACTCTTTAGCAAGTAAAAAAATTCAACTCGGACTTGAAATTACTCAAGGTTTAGGAGCCGGTGCTCGTCCGGAAATCGGAAAACTTGCTGCGGAAGAAGCCAGAAGCGAAATTGAAAAAGAACTAGAAGGCGCAAATATGGTCTTCATCACAGCCGGAATGGGCGGAGGAACAGGTTCTGGTGCTGCTCCGGTTGTGGCAAAAATTGCAAAAGAAAAAGGCGTTTTAACTGTGGGTGTTGTTACAAAGCCATTCTCTTTTGAAGGTAAGAAAAGAATGGAAATAGCTGAAAATGCTTTAACAGAATTTACCAATGAAGTTGACAGTATTATAGTTATCCCAAACCAAAATTTATTCCGTATTGCCGATAAAAACACCACATTAGCCGAAGCTTTTATTATGGCTGATGATGTATTATATTCCGGCGTTCGTTCAATTACAGATTTGATGATGATGCCGGGACTAATTAATTTAGATTTTGCTGATATCAAAAGCATTATGGAAGACAAAGGTAAAGCCATCATGGGCACCGGTGAAGCAGAAGGAGAAAACAGAGCTCGTATTGCTGCCGAACAAGCACTTTCAAACCCGCTTTTGGACGATTGTTCAATGAAAGGAGCCAAAGGGGTCTTAATTAATATTACCGGCGGAAATGATATGACTTTGATGGAAATTGATGAAGCAGCAAACATCATCAAAGAAGAAGTTGATGAAGACGCAAACATCATTTTTGGTTCAAGTTTTGACAACTCCTTAGGCGGAAAGATCAGAGTTTCTATTGTTGTTACGGGAATTGAAAACAAAACAGGCTTCAAGGTTGCTTCAAGACAATCTGAAATAACATCATACATTGATGAAAGTTATGCAACTCCAACAGATAATTTGATAGTTTCTTTAAACGAAGAAAACGCTGTTAAAACAATCACAAAGAACCTTCCGAACGCAGAAACTGATGATAAAACAATCGTTGAAGAAAACATTATTCCGACAGAATCTGATGCGGATTTAGACAACGACGAAGGATCTATTGATTTTTTGCCTCAAGAAACCGCTGAATTTGCTGCTTATTCCGATACAGAATATACCAAAGATAGCATCAATGATGTAGAAAGCTTTGATGATTTGGAAAAATCAATTGCAATATCTGATGTTCCTCAAGCAACAGCATTGTTTAATGCAATTATAAATAAACAGCCTACTACAGATAACAAAGAGGAAATTGAACCAGAAGCAGATTTAGATAGTTTTATTTTAGAAGATAAAGATATCTTTACACCAAAAACATCAATAAACATCATTGAAGAAGAGCCAGAATTGTTTCCTGAACAAGATAGTTTGATTTTTGACGGCTCAGAGCCTGTTAAAGAAGAAATCATTATTGAGCCTGAAGAAAAAAAATTGAGCTTTATTGATAAGGTATTAGGCTTATCTCACGCCAGAAAGAATCGTAAAGAACAAATCAATGTTTCAGAAACTCAGGCACCACAGATGATATCTGAACCTATTGAAGATATCAGATTTTCAGTAGATGATGATAATGATAATTTGGATATTCCAACATTTTTAAGAAAAAAATAAAATATGTCTTATAAAGTGCCATACCCTGCTTTTTTATAGCAGGGTATTTTTTTGCTTGCACGTCCTATACCATCACACCTATTTGTGAGTGAAACGAACATCCATAACTGTCATCGCTCGATTGCAATAAGCAATCGTCAAGCGATCTTCAAATTAGTAATTAATCGGAAGATATTTTAAACTGTCACTCCTCCGAGCAAAGACACTTTTACTGTCACACCTCCGAACGAAGTGAGGTCAAGGGGTCTTCAAATTAGTAATTAATCGGAAAATATTTTAAACTGTCACCCCTCGTTTTTGTTAAGAAAACGTCAAGGGGGCTTCAAATCAGTAATTAATCGGAAGATGCCTTGACCAAACCTTACGGTTTGGAGGCATGACAATATTATATTTCCTTGCGGAAACGAACGATGACTTTGGTTATTTTTCTTAGCGTTTGGGAAATATGACAAAGGGATAAAAAAAGAGGGGAAACCCCTCTTTTTTTTACCATGGATCGTTATAATCCAAAGTCGGATCATTCAAACGTTCAATATAACTTTCGTTTGATCCAATCGTTCCGCCATCAGTACTATTATCTCTAGTGTTGTCCTCTCCGGTCTTAATATATCCTTGTCTAAAGTTATTAAGCTGATCATATTGGTCAACATATCTACTGCTATTGCCAGATTTAAATATATTAGTTCTGTCAAAGTAGCAATATACTGTTGCATATGCTTCTATGGTTTTGGTCTGAACCGGGAACACATTCCAGTAATAAGCGTCATCCTGAATACCTTCAGCTCCCAATTTCCCTAAAATCTCTTTATATTGGTTTCCCGGATAGACAAAGCCCATAATTGCAGACCAACCGACAAATTTAGAACCATCACACGATCTGTCTTTTGTCTCAGATTCCGGAGAGTGTTTTTCACAATCCCCTGTATGGCCATCTTCCTGTGGTTGAACCATACCTCTAAGTCTGGTGCTGTGTTGGAAATATAACGGTTTAGGACCATATTTTGTACCATCAGAGTCACTATACCCTAAAAAGTATCTAGTCTCTGTTGATAGAGTTCCATCTTGGTTTGTGCCACCGGTTGCTACAGTCATCTGTTTATATTCTGGCTTAGCAATCGCTACTTCAGGATCCAAACCATTTATTCCACCACCAGTTGGGTCAGTAGTAAAACGTTTTTTAACATTACCTGGATTAAACGGGTGCACTTCCCCCTTACTTGGATCTAGCACATTAATACTGCTTGTTGCTTGAGCCATTTCAAAAGCTGCCGGTGTAAGGGTCATAAGTTTTGCATGCCCAGGAGGACATTGTGGTGCAGGCACAATTCCTAAAAACGGTGAAGCCCATCTCTTATTGCCTGTAAGGTTAACACCATCCCCATCTTCCACAATATCTTTGACACCTTGTGCCGTAACTTGTCTAATACCACCTTTTTCAACTATTTCAGGTGTAATATAGCCGATATCAACATCATCTGCATATGTGTTGGTAACAACATATATACCTTTGTTGATAAAGTCTGGCAAAATATCGCTCAAACGAGCTCCGCCTCTGGTTGTCAACTTGATATCATGCATCACAGACGTATACGCCGGATTTACCATATAACGATCATAACCTAATTTTGATACCGCTGCATATCCATCGTTCAATCCCATGTTACTAATATGTTCATATACTTTAGCCCTAGCGCCATCTCCATAATAACTGTTATTACTATAGTCACCTGCATATCTGGGGGTTGCAATTGCGTAATTATCAGGATATTCTTCTATTATAGCATTAGAAACAAAACGGCTAGCTTCAATGTACCCCATACCGGTGTCTGCGACTTGGTCTCCTTCAATCAAATCTATATCAGGAACCTCTAACTCAATTGCACCACGGCGGATATATACACTACCTTTAGTACCTTGAGCTTCTGTAGCATGCGGCCTCGGGTTAGGCCCACCAGATGTGTTTTCCACTTGCGTTAATTCGTCTGTAGAATAATCAACTTCCAGAATAGGAGTCATAATTTTATTATCTGTTGTGTCGTTCACATGAGAAATTAGCATCTTTTCATGATTAATTTCAACATTTGCCTCAGCATAAGGCACATCATTTTCTGTATTATTAGCATTTGTTCTATTAGGAACAACCTGAAACAATGTTGTTGGTGCCAACGACTGTATCACACCCAAAGAGTTTTGTTGTGTTGTCACATTCTGCATCACCCTAAAACCATGCGATTTAACTGTAACACTATCTGATTTCATACCAATTTTTTTCGAATCAAGAGTGGTTATTCCACCTTTTGTGTCAGCATCTATACTCAAAATATTCTTATCTGTACCCTCTGTGTTATCCTCTTGACCATGAATATTAAATTCGTTAGACTTTATATCAGTTGATTTAACCCAAGCATCTTTACCAAAAGTGATGTTCTGAGCTGAAATATCAACGGTATTACCAGCTACCACATACTGTCCATCCTCATTTTCTTTAGAATATTGTCCGGTTAACGTAATTGCCCCATTTTGCAAAGAAACAACACCGTTTTCAGCATCCGTGGTATAAATATTAACAGCCCCACCTTCATTTTTTTCTGTATATATATCAACCACATCATCACCTTGCAAAATAGCGTCTGTATCACCTAACTCTAACTTTGTTTTTCCTGTGTAGCCGACAATTCTTGTTTCATCAGGATCAATAAGCAGTCTATCTCTAGTTCCATCGTTTACTGTAACACCATCCTTGTTTGCTGTTAACCACCAATGGTCGCCTGGTTTACCCGTTCCTGACGAAACTGTAGAATGACCGGCTTGCAGAGACTTAATCTTACCTGTTTCAGTACCAATTTGTTTAGCCTCCAAAGCCTCTCCTATATAAGCATCGCCATTAACTTTTAACATCACATTGTTCATGTCGGATGAGATAATGTTATGAGTTGTGGTACCTGGAACTTGATCAGTATATCCTACTGATACCGCCTTCTTTAAATCAGACGTTCCGGTCACCGTAAGGTCAGCGTTTGCTTTTACACCTACACCGTCTTGAACCACAAGAAGTCCATCACTATTACTTTCTGTTGTTACCAATCTCACAACAGTGCTAGAAGCGTCAACACCGCTTTTTGCCAATTTCACACTGTTACCTGATGCATCAATATAGAATCCATCTTTTCCCGCATAAAAAGACTTACCATCTCCGGTTGCAACTTTCGTGTCGCCTACAACATCTAAAACGCCACCAATCCAAGCAGATTTTTCTCCAGCAAGCACCAAACCATCTGCTGTAACAGATTCCGGATTCTCTGTAGCACCTATAATCATCTTACCAACACCTAAGATGCTGCGCATTGACGTATCTGTAATATCACCGCCGGTAACACCACCCATATACAAATCTGCAGTCATGGTGTTACGCCAAATTTCGTTCGGATCATCAGGTTGTGTCCTTTGTAAATATTTTTCATTTTCCAGAGCACCTGATGTTGCAGAGTTGATTGCTTCTGACGAAGCTACCATAACAGAACCTTTATCACCGGTAAAACCACTGCTTGATAACTGATCTTTAGACAAGCTCCACACACCACCAACACCTTTTGCATCACCACTGCCTGCAACATAACCACCATTACTTCCAACCATCGAAGCAATTCGGGCAGCACGCATTTCACCAATATCGGTTTCTTTAGGAAACTGGATAAACGCCGTAATAGAATCGGCAGATTTTTGGAGAACAATTTTCGGTTTACCGAAATTTTTCAAATTATCAAAAGAATATCCGTAAGGTAAATATCTTAACAACTCGGCATTCTCTATCCCAATCTCTTTATGTGCCGTTTCACTTCCAGATAGTTCTTCTTCCAAAATTTTCTGATAGTTAGCTGCCACATAATTATCCACTGCTTTAGAAAGTGTACGAACATGTGTTGCAGTGTTGATATCTTGCAACTCGCTGGTACGTTCAGCAGATTTTTTATATAAAGTTGGGGTAACTAAAGAAATCAGCGCCAACATAGCCATTGCCTCGACCATCATAGAACCGCCCTGACTTATCTTTTTTAATATATTTTTACGTATGTCAGTCATATTTTTTCTCCTAATCGTAAATCTGCTGTATAGCATAAAAACAAGGATTATATCTATTATAACATCCTAGTTTTTTAAAATCCCTATCTTGTCGCACTGCTTCAAAAATCTTATGATATTGAAACTCCTGTTTCACTTGCGAATCGCCACCAACAAGTTCTAAAGCCCCGTCCAAACCACCTTCGGGGATTTCAACCTCGGGTGCTGTCACACTGTGGGGAGCATAAGCCGTAGGATTTGATCCGCTCAATCCGTCTCCGATGCTAACACCAGGCATCTCTGTGTCTAGGCCACCTTCAGGTAACTCTGCCTCAAGGCCACCACCCGTAAAGTTATCATAGTTTTTAGCCATATATCCGCCACTTAAAATCAATTCTCCATTTTTATAATACGTATAGCCGAAACTTTTACCGAAACCTCTGGTTTTGGCCATATATCCTAAAAGATCTGCATTTGGCATATAAGTAGATATATTACGTAATCGCTGAGGAATTGGTGCATATGAAATCACATATATACCGGCAAACTCATTACTGCAACAGCTAACATAGTCATACGTAGTGCACCAATGGCTTTTATCGCCATCATTAAAACAATATACCTTACTAACCACATCAGCATCCAGCGAATAGCCCACCGGCAAATATGGTTTCAAATCTTCTTCACTGATACTGCAATCTTCCAAAGTGGTTCCTTTTGCACAGAATGTACTATTAAAACCATCTCCCGGAAAATATGACACGGCAGTGTGGCCTGTTTTAGATGTTGCTTTAGAATTAAAATAGTCTTTCACAGCATTATGCTGAGCAAAAAACTTTGTTACAGCAACACCGGCTTTTGTTTCCGCATGGACACGATCCAAATCTGCCCTAACGGAGATGTTGTACGAATATAAAATTGTAATAAATGTTGCAATTATTACCCATAAATACATAGTTCTTCTCACGCAATATTCATATCATACTTCGCATATTAACACAGATTTTATTTAAAATCCAACATTTATGTTAAATATGGCAAAATATTCACATTTCTGTAACAGATGTGTATATTATATCATCATTGGGTAAATTTTTAATTAAAAAAACTCTTTATAAACAATCTCCGGCATTTTGCGCAAACGTGTTTTTCTTAATATGTTTTACACAAACTTCATAATCTAACGCTATATCTTCAGTTTCATCTGAAAGCTCAAAAACAACCGCCTTAGACGAAGTTGCAAGAATTTTAGCTACCCTGTCATCTAAAAAATCAAGCAAGATTGTTTCATTTTCTTTGCGATATAAGGTGGCATGCTTGCTGTCATCATACAATATAAAAGGTCTGACAGGCTCACCTAAACGATGTTTTATCAAAAAAACCAAGACACCTTCGTGCGTAATTATAACTTCATAATCTGCTTCATTTTCCATAATCAGAACATCTCCTTACCTTTTTTTATCCACCTGTCCGAAAGCTTATTCACCGTTTTATGAGCTGAATCGAACAAAGCCTTACCAATTCCCAATTTAGGTGTCTTAACAAAAGAATCTGCTAAATTTACAGCACCATTTAACACCACTTCGGCAGCACTTAAGCCATAATCGGCCAATTTCGCCGCAACTCCGGCTCCGACTAAGACACCACCACAAGCCCCTTTTACACACTTTTTTACTTTATCATCATCTAACATCTCTCATCTCCTTATAGGAAGAATAACAAAAAACCTAAGTTTTGTCAAATTATAATTATAAAGAAAAAGTGTCGCTTGAAAATTCTGCAAGGAATCGTCAAGAAAAATAACCAAAGTCATCGTCCGCTTAGGCAGAAAATAAAACCATTGTCATGCCTCCAAACCGCAAGGAAATATAATATTGTCATGCCTCCAAACCGCTAGGTTTGGTCAAGGCATCTACCGATTTTTTTAATTATTTTACACCACTTCCTATGATGGATTTTTTAAACTAATTTGAAGACCGCTTAACCTCGCTTTGCTTGGAGCGATGACAGCATTATTTTTCCGCTCGAAACGGCTACAATTTTATCTTTCAAGTTTTTTATATTTTATACGATGCGGACGACAAGCCTCATCACCTAAACGACGGCGCTTATCCTTTTCATATTCTTCAAAATTTCCTTCAAACCACTCAACATGACCTTCATCTTCATAGGCCAAAATATGTGTTGCCAAACGATCTAAAAACCATCTGTCGTGAGATGTTACCAAAACACATCCGGGATAATTCATAATTCCTTCTTCTAAGGAACGCAATGTATCAACATCCAAATCATTAGTCGGTTCATCGAGCATAATGACATTTGCACCTTTTTTGAGCATTTTTGCCAAATGAACACGATTACGTTCACCACCTGAAAGTTGGCCTACTTTTTTCTGCTGATCAGCACCCTTAAAGTTAAACTGTCCCACATATGCTCTTGATGGCATTTGTTTTTTACCAAGCTCTATAATATCTAAGCCATCAGAAATTTCTTCCCATACATTTTTGTTAGCATCAAGTTCATCACGACTTTGATCAACATAGCCTAAATCTACCGTATCGCCAATCCTAATTTCTCCCGAATCTGGTTTTTCTTGTCCGGTAATCATTCTAAACAATGTAGTTTTACCGGCGCCGTTAGGACCAATGATACCCACAATAGCACCTTTAGGAATTTTAAATGACAGATTTTCAATCAAAACCTTATCCCCAAACGATTTGCTGATATTATTTGCTTCTATCACCAAATCCCCTAATCTATCTGTCATCGGAATGTTTATATATGCATGCGTAATTTTATCTTTTGTTGCTTGTGATAAAAGTTCATCATAAGCATTTATACGAGCCTTAGATTTTGCTTGGCGCGCTTTCGGATTTTTTTGAATCCACTCAAGCTCATTTGCCAAAGTTTTTTGACGTGCTGTTTCTTCTCTGGCTTCTTGCTCCAAACGCTTTTGTTTTTGCTCAAGCCAAGAAGAATAGTTTCCTTCATAAGGTATACCTTGTCCCCTATCCAGCTCTAAAATCCACCCAGTTACATTGTCTAAAAAGTATCTATCGTGTGTTACCATCACAACAGTTCCTTTATATTCTTTTAAATGTTGCTCAAGCCAAGAAACCGATTCTGCATCCAGATGATTGGTAGGTTCATCTAACAAAAGTATATCTGGTTTTTGTAAAAGCAAACGACAAAGTGCTACTCGACGTTTTTCACCACCGGAAAGCTTGGTCACATCTGCATCTGCCGGTGGGCAACGCAATGCATCCATTGCAATTTGAATCGTGCGTTCTAAATCCCAACCATTACAAGCATCAATTTTTTCTTGCAATTCTGCTTGTTGCTCTATCAGAGCATTCATTTCATCATCACTCATCGGCTCAGCAAATTTTGCAGATACTTCTTCAAATCGTTGAAGCAAATCTCTTACTTCACCCAAGCCATCCATAACATTTTCCATAACGTTTTTGTTTGCATCAAGTTTTGGCTCTTGTTCTAAATATCCAACCTTAACGCCATCTGCAGCCCAAGCTTCTCCGTTAAACTCTTTATCGACTCCTGCCATAATTTTCAAAAGTGTAGACTTACCGGCGCCATTAACACCTAAAACACCAATTTTCGCACCAGGTAAAAACGATAATGTTATCCCCTTAAAAAGCTCTTTACCACCAGGAAAAACCTTCGTTAAATTTTGCATTACAAAAACATACTGATATGCTGCCATCAGCTTATACTCCTAAAAAATTGAATTAAAATATTAAAATCCGTCTTTCATTTGTCGTTCTCTTAATGCCCTTTGAAAAGCCGGATCACTTTGTCTTTTTTGCACTTGATCACGATACATGTTTATGTATTTTTGACGAACATTATCATCTTTTTGATAAACAAAATTCGGATCATACGAATTACGTGGTGTAACAATTGATCCGTCAGGCATTTTTATTGTTCCGTCTCCATATAAAACCATATTGAAAATCTTCTGTTTATCAAAACTTAAAGCTATAGAACCACAGTTATAAAAGCCATCCTGAATTTTTGACATAAATGCATTTACTTTATATTCATTATACGCATTCATACCTTCGAGTTGTTCAGCATCAGATCGAGCCTTGGAAATCAAAATCGCTCTAGCTAACATCTCATATGTATGATATTTCGATGCCTCACAGGCAAGACCCTGCCCCGAAACGGCGCCTAAAGCTTGCATTTCCTCAACATAACTAACTTTCTGAGCTTTAGCGCCACTTATACACAAGAAAACACCGACTATAACCAAAATTAATCTTCTCATTTCATCTCCGTACAAACTCTTATATTAATTTCGTTTGATTATACACAAAAGAAGTAAAAAAGCAATTAATTTAAAAAAAATCAAATAAATATAAAATTTAGGTTGACATTTGTTTTAATTTATCATAAGTTGCGCTCAACTGTAATAAAAAGGAACAAGAAAATGAAATGTTATAGCTCTTTAAGATCAAAGAAAGTTCGTGATAAAGACTGTCAGATTGTTCGTCGCAAGGGTCGTGTTTATGTAATTAACAAAAAGAACCCTAAGCTTAAATGTCGTCAGGGTTAATCTGAACTAAATGAGATTCTTTTAAACCTTCGGTAGCATTAAAACCGAAGGTTTTATTTTTGTTAATCGGATAATAAGAAAAAATTAGCAAAAAAATAAAAAAAGCTCTTGACTAATGAATCATTTTGCAATAATTTCTCACTTGCTTGCGGGCGCTTAGCTCAGTTGGTTAGAGCAGGCCGCTCATAACGGTCTGGTCGTAGGTTCGAGTCCTACAGCGCCCACCATTAATAAAAAGAGGATGTTTCTATCCTCTTTTTTTTGTGCCTTGATGAGGCCTCAAAAGCCCACAGTTTGCGGGGTTTGCAAGATTCGGTGTCTCATTTATGATGTGAGCACATAAACCACCGCTAAGAGATTTTTTATTAAAATCACGAAAAATAGATACTTTTGGATTGACCTCGTCCAAAACAAAAAACGCCTTATTTAGGCGCTTTTCTTACAACCCAACCTCGCACCCCATATCCATGACCAGGTTAAACAGAATTTGGAAACGTATACTTATAACTATAAAAATGCTTTAATATTTTTTTATTAGCTTGATTTTTAAAAATATAACATCTATATTTTTGAGTGTGCTTGTTGGCGAGCCCGTTCACTCGTGCAAAGACTTTTGGTCAGCCAATTATTGATAATATAACCTTTTTCAAGATTGTTATCAAACTACAGATTACGAGTGCTTTTTTCTGATAATAACCTTGAAGTAATAGAAAGGATTATATTATGACAAATATAGATTTTTTTAAAAAGCAAGCAAAATTACTCTTAAAGGACTGGCAAAATAGAGAGCAAAAGCATTTTGGCTTTAATGTTAAGGAGCTTTTTCGACTTTATGAGGTAAATGCACATGAACAGCCTACATTAATGAAAGCACAACATCTTCTTGCGCAAGCTTTGGGTCGTAAAAGTTGGGCTGAGCTGATAAATGATTCAGATGAAAGCTTGGAATATACTAAGAATGCATTCATCGAAAACATAAAAGAAGAAAAAATGCTAGATGCTATGTGGAATGAAACATTTTCTGAAACTGAATCGCATTCTGATGAATTTAATGAAGAAGACGGTTATCATGGAATTGTCGAATGCTTACATTGCGGACAAAGGTTTCCTATTGATAAACCTAATCATTTGCCTAGTTGTGATGGAGAAGATTGGGATTTAGTTCCAATTGAAGAACTGTAATTATTAAGAACGGCCAGACCTTTTGGGGGTTTGGCTGTTCTATTTTTTATAATCTAAATATTTTATATATTTTACTGGACTTCTTTGTTTTTCCAAGCATTCATTGTCTTGTAACGAAAGGAGTTCATTATGACGGTTATTTGGTATCACGAAACAAAAGAAGCACCTGATTTTGATGCAAGAATAGCAATATGCGACGAAGATGGAACCTGGGCTTATATGAGTGAAATTGAAGCTTTGGAAGAAGAAAATAAACAACTAAAAGCTGAAATTCAAAAACTGAAAGAAGCGCTCAAATGAAACCAGTTAAAGTCTATTTAGTGCGAAAACCTTCTGATTTTGAAGAAGTAAAAACTTTATGCAAAAAGTATACGCATGAGGCCGAAGAGCTCTTAATTGAAGAAACTGTCAATCTACCTTTAGTTTGGTATGAAGCACTTTGCCAACGCCCATTGGATAACTACATTTTCTTATCCGGTAAAGGCGGTTATGATGATACAGGCCACCGCAAAGTAGTTGCTATAAAATGCCCAGGCAAGCCAACGCTCTATGTTGATCCTTCCGGTTCAAGTTATTGCCGATATATGGGAGTAGAAAATGAAAAATTATAATGACATTCCACCTAATCGCAAAATCAGCATGCCGATGGTTTATAACCACGCAATTAGAGTACTTGACAGACTGGACAGACGACTGAGCAGACTTAACAACCCAACGCAACCACTTAAATATAAATACGAAATAAACCGTCTAGCTCATAAATTGGAACAAATGGTCGCTAAATACAAAGCCCTAGAAAAGGAGTTGGAATATGTCAAATCCCAAATATCCTGATATAACATAGTTTGAAGTAGAATAAAAATTATATTCTTGTAAATTTTAAATCACTTAATATGTCTTCATTTTGTTGATGTTTTATTTTCATTATATAAATTCGTTCATTATCTACAATGCTTTTATCAAATAGATTATAATGTTTATCAGGGATTTTATCTACGTCAGTAAAATCCATTGATGCTATTGCACCAGAAATATAATCTGGTATTCTTATAAAATCATCAAATATTTTTTTATCATAATCTTTAGCTTCTAAATAACCATATACTTCATTATCAGATACTCTTCTATTTATTAAATTGGCGTATCCTAAACGAATAAATTCATGCACTATACCATTATGAAAAGATGTTATGTTGTCTCGATCTGAAATCCAATAAATGTGTCTTGCATTAGCTTTTATTAAAAGAAATTCTATAATGGAAGACATAATGTGTACAAGCACACTTATGTTTGATAATGTTTTTAGATCTATTTCTTTTCGATATAGGTAATTTTTGAAGCTTTTTATTTTATGAATAAATTCTTCTTTTTTATTTTGTGGCCAATTATCCATTCCTTTTATAAGCTTATCCATCAATTGTTTATTTTGCTCAAGATTGAAAATATTATTTTTGCCTTCAATTATAAAGGAGATGGAAAAAGAGTATGGAGATTCTTTAATATAATTAATTGCTTTTTCAGATAAATTTGAAAAATCTTTAATATCTTTGGATAAGTTATGTTTAATTCCTTCTTTTAATATATAAGGATGAATAAAAGGAAAAATTGTAAAAGTCATAACATCATTAGGTTTATTCTTATCATCTAAGCAATAATCACTAGTAATATACCATGAAGCATTTCTTTTGAAATTATTTTGAAAATTTTTCCATTTTTCAACAAATTCAGGAAAATGGCTAGATAAAATTGTTTTTCTATTCATATTTGCACCTAAAAGTATTCTTATTATATATACTTAGGTTTTATTTCTCAAAATAACAAGTTCTACAGCTTCAGATGCTTCAAAAAGGCATCGCAGCCTTCAACAATATCCCAATATGTCTCGTCAAAATTTCCAGTATACCAAGGATCTTTGATATTGCGAGGCTTGTTTGCAAAATCTAGCAAGCGATGAATTTTATTATCCGTATCAATACCAACGATAGATTGTATATCTTCAATGTTGCTGTCATCCATCGCTAAAATATAGTCATAGTAAGCATAATCTTTTGGACGAATACGACGAGAATAATGTTCTTCAAAAGGCACATGCATAGATTTCAACATCTCACGCGTGCCATGATGAATGCCGGCATGACACATTTCATTATAGCTCTCTGTGGCGGCAGAATCAATTTCAAACTGATCAGACAAACCGCGTTCCTCAACCATTTGTTTAAAAACAAACTGCGCCATCGGCGACCGACATATATTTCCTAAACATACAAATAAAACTTTAATCATTGTTATTTTTTAACTCCTAAATACTTAGTAATTTTAACTCAAAATTTTGTTTTACTTGCTTCCAATTAGGCATTTTGATTGATAGTAGGTTATAAAAATCTTCTGTATGTCTATCATAATAAATATGGCATAACTCATGATAAATGACATAATCAATTGATTTTTTGCTAGCCTTTATTAATTCGGGATTCAAAACAATTTCGTGTTTTTTCAAATAGCTTCCCCAACGTTTATTAAGTTTTCTTATTTTTAATACTGGTTTTTCTACATCTGGAAAAGCCTTAATGCATTCGTTAAGACGCTCATTGAAAATAATTTCTGCTCGTTTCACAAGCCACTCTTGAAATGCTTTATTTATTTCATCAATCTTTTGAGGTGCAGATGATAAAACATAAATTTTATTATTAGATAGCTTTACAACATTTTTAAGAGCCGCTTTTTCAATTATAACCTGATATTGACGTCCAAGGTAAAGAGCAGAACTTCCTGATTCATAAATTTTATTTTCAGGAGCATTAAATTGCTTAAAATATGATAATTGCTTATCAATCCATAATGTTTTTCTTTTGATAAAATTATCAATTTCAAAATCTTTTGCTTGAATTGGAGCTTTTATAATTATTCGAAAATCAGGATAAACCTCCGCAGATAAAGATTTCCTGTCTTCTTTAATTATTCTAAAGTCATAATTTTCAAACATTAGAGCATATCCTTATTTTGAACAGCCAAATTCCATGCAGTTTGTGCAATTTGCTCAACAACTGATGCAGATAAATCTTCTTCAACCTCATCAAACAAATAATCTTCAATAGCAAAAAGAATGTCTCTTTTTACACTTGTGTTATTTTGAAAATCTACAACTTTTTTCGATTTGATAATATCAACTATGTGTTCAACAATTTCACCATATCCATCGCCTGTGGATTTGAAAAAGTCTTTAATATTGCGATAAAATGGGTGATAAATCTTTACAGCTCTAATTTTTTCAGGAATATCACTATCAACATAATCCGTAACATTTTTTTGATAATCTTTAGCTTGGTTAAGCAAAGCTTCTAAATCTTCTTTTTTTGCATTTTTCAAATCTTTAAGCAATTTATCAATTAACTCGCTAAATTTACCATAAAAAGCCTCATCTTGATGATATTTTTCTTGAATAACCTTTTTGGTTTGAGCGAGTATTGCATCAGCTTTTGACTTATCTGATAAGCCATTTTTTTGATCTTCAATATATTGGTTAAATTCATACATATTAGATAAACTGATTTCTTTTGAAAGCACCTCAACATCTTTTGCGGTAACATATTTATCCAACAATTTCAAAATCTGGTCTTTATATTTCGAAAAATCAACTTTTTCAGCCATAGCTAACTGTGTTGTTTTTTTAATTTCAATAAATCTTTTCAAGTCTTTTTTATATGTCAGTAGGTCTTCTGTATTTATTTTCTCATGAAAATCATACAACGAATAACAAACCGAAAATTGCTTTATAAATTTATTTACATCATCATAAAAAGCTTCTCTTTCTTTTTCATGATCCTTCAAAAACTCAATATAAGCATTGGTGTTGTTAACATCTTTGATATTTCTAAACACATCATGCAGACGTTCAAAAATACTCTTCAACACAAAAATCTGGCTATCAGCATCTAACAATGCATTTTCAATATCTTCAGGCGCATAGTTAGAAAACAACTCTAAAGCATTTTTAAGGTTTTTAGCATTTTTAGAGTAGTCAACAATCAAACCGGCTGTTTTACTTTGTTTACCTGCATCACCATCAAATACACGATTAACCCTTGCAATTGCTTGTAATAAGTTATGGTCTTTTAATTGCTTTGCCAAATATAATGCAGTATCACGAGGAGCATCAAAACCAGTCAATAATTTATCAACTACAATGATGAGTTCACAACCTTCAGGATTTTTCTTATAATCTTGAATTATTTGCTTTTCTCTTGTTTCCAAAGAACCATATTTATGTTTTTGCTCTGCTAAATATTCGGTAATTGCTTTTTTATGTGTAGCATTTACATCATCTTTCCCTTCATCAGCTAATGTATCAGAAATAACAACTTCAGAATTAATACATCCAAGCATATCCAAAGAATTTTTAAACATAACAGCAGCATATTTACTCGGAGCAACAAGCTGACCTTTTAATCCTGTATCCTTAAAGTTTTTCATAAAATGATCATTAACATCTAAAGCTATCATTTCAATACGTTGAGATGTTTCTTCCAAAACAGAGTTTGATATACATTTTTTAGCAAAGTCCTTACGTTCACTCTCCGAAAATTTTGAAGCAAGTCTTTCATAAAATTTATCAGCAATCGCATCAATTTTCTGGTCAACAAAGCGTCCTTGATAAATAAGAGGCAATACAGCACCGTCTTTTTCTGCTTCTGATATTGTATATTCATCAATTAAGCCACCAAATTTTTGAATAGATTCAGACTTTGAAGCAACTTTGCCTTTCAAACGTTCGGGAACTTTTTTCATTAAAGGTGTTCCGGTAAAGGCAATCTGACAAGATCTAGGCAACATTTTGTTCATCATTGCATTAGCATCACCACCTTGTGTTCTGTGTGCTTCATCAATCAAAACAAAAATGTTATTATCATTATCAACAAAATCTGTCGGTTTATCAAACTTATGAACTAATGTTGTAATAACATCTAATGTTTTAGATTTAATTTTTTTAACCAAATCTGCGCATGATGTTGCTTGTTGAACACCTTTTTTGATATTGCAAGCTGCAAATGTATCTCTAATCTGAATATCAAGGTCTGTTCTGTCTGTTACAACAATAACTCTTGGATTGTTAACGGTTTCAATTAAGTTTTTAACCAACATAACCATAGTTAAAGACTTTCCGCTACCTTGTGTATGCCAGATAAGTCCACCATGACGTTTACCATTTTCATGTTGATTTTGAATTTTTGCTATTGTCTTTTTAATAGCAAAATATTGCTGATAGCGCGTAACTTTCTTAATTCCATTATCATAAATGATAAAGTTTCTAACCAAATCAAGCAAACGTGTAGGCTCTAACAGACTATAAATTCCTCTATCTTGAGCTGACGGAGTTTCTTTTTCACATTGATTATAAGAATATCTTGATAAATCTGATGCAATTTTCTTAACAACAGCTGTATCAACTGGTTTATTTATACTTTCTAACACTTTTTGCTCATAAGTGTCTGTTGCATTTTTTTCTTTCCAAACTGAATAAAACTCAAATGGAGTGAGCATTGTTCCATATTTTATTTCATTAACATTGGTTGCAATCAATATTTGTGGGAACAAAAAGAACTTTGGTGTTTGCGTATATTTTTGGTTTCTTATCATCTGATGAATAGCCTCATCAACCAAAACAGATGCTTTTTTGCACTCAATAACTGCAAACGGAATACCATTTACAAACAAAACAATGTCCGGTCTGCGATTTTGATCTTCTTCAATTTCAAATTCAGCCACCACATGAAACATATTTTTTTCTGGCTCATCCCAATTTATAAACCTTAATTGTGGAGATGTTTTTTTGCCATCAATAATTTCAGGAACAGATACACCACTAAGCAAATTAGAAAAAATAATTTCCGAAGCTTTGACCACACCATCATCAAGTTTTATTTTCTCTAATCCAAAAATAGCCTCATCAATACTTTTATCTGATATCTCAGATGGATTTATTTCTCGCAAGGCTTTGATTGCAATATCACGCAAAATATATTGGCTTTTGCTATCACGATAATTATCAACCTCATGTCTTGGAATATAGGTATACCCCAAGTTAATAAGCTGCAAAATCGCAGGAATTTGCGAACTATTAGCTTCATCAAAATCAGGAAGAATGTGGTGTGTAGTCATAGTATTACTCCGAAAATTCCTTATTTTTTTCACCTTTTGTTATTTCTATTTGATTAATAGCCTCTTTATTAAGCTCATTTTGATAATCATTATCTAATGCTTTTGACATCTCATTCATTAAAATTTCACCACCAATATGAAGTCCCAAATGTGCCAACCTATCTGCATTATTGTTATGTTCTGTAAATTTTTTCGCAGATGCTATCCTCATAAACCAAGAAACACCTGTTAAAAAACCTTTCAAAAATCTATTTGCATTTTTATCCATTTTTGTTTCTCCTTAGATTATTTTCATTTGACTGAATATTTTTTAAATCTTTATTTGGTTGGTGTGCTTTATCATCCACAGTTTCAAGTTTAACTGTATTATCTTGAGATATGTAAACTGTTCTATTACTATATGACTGTATTGCAAAAATTATTATAGTTACAAATATTCCAAGTATAACCAACCAATTTGTTATTTCGAAACGACTTTTAGCTAATAAAGCTTCTCGCTCTTTCTCACAGCATTCAAAAGATTTCTTACCTTTCTTCTCATATGAATAGAAAAATGGACAACTTTTTGTAGATAATGTTTTTAAATCTTCAATCTCATTAAAATGTTCCCATTGCTCATGCCAACATTCTAAATAATCATCATCGGGAGCATCTGGATGTGGCAACATACCAAACACAGAAGAAAGAGAGTACTTGTTAATAGACATACTATCTTGTGCTAATAACTCTAAAACCCGAGGTCCTCCACCTAATTGCTGATGATACATCCCTTTTTTCATATTGTCTAACATTTGCTCATATTGTGCTTCCCATACCTTTTGTATTCGAATTTCTTTTCCTATAAATTCAAAATTACCAGTAAATGCTTGTTTTCTTTCTTCATTAGTTAAAATTATGGTAATATCATCATTTGTAGACTTTAATGCTAACATATCATAGCTTGTTTTATCAATACAACGCATACAAAAAGCACAATTTAAACAACATTTTTTCATATTAGTTCACTTTCACGCGGGTTTGGCCGGTTAAGAGTTGTTGCATTAGGCCTTTCTTTTGCTCTTTTAAGGCGTCTAATTTTTTGTTCAAAAGGTTAATCTCATCATCTGTTGTTGATAAAACATCAGCAATAGCCTTTTGTTCGGCAATATCAGAAGGAATAAATACCTTAACTAGCTGAAAATCTTCAGACGAAACAGCCATTCGCTCATATACAGTGCCTTCTTCATACCTACGAGCTTTTGAAATAAAATTATCAGTTGTTAATAAATATCCAAAAAATAACGAATTACCATTAATTATTTCATAAGTTACATAAATTGGAGAAAAAATCCCTTCTCCATAAGTATTTAAACAAATAACACCAAATTTGAGATTCGCAGGATTATAACATATGTCATGTGACTTGGTTATTTTATACTCTTTATCAATCTGCTTAACTAAAAAATCACGATTGTATCTATCTGATTTTGGAACAACTCCTTCTTTTGTTAATGAAACGTGTTCTAATTCAGCTCCTTTAGTCAAATATGTTTTTCGTTCTTTTAAAAATTCTTTACATTTGACTTCTTTCCAAGGTTGGGTGAAGCCTTTGAGGCGAGTTTTACCGGTGAGGAGTTTTTGCATCAGACCTTTTTTAAGGAGTTTCTTTTGCTCTATCAAAGATGATAACTTTTCAATCGCCTCATCCCAAGTCCCCAATATCCCCGCAATCTTCTCCTGTTCAGGCAAGGGTGGAAGAAGCAAAAATATTTTTGATAAATCTTCTTGACCGATATTAGAACGAATTGCTCCTTGGCACCTACGTATAGCTTCCTTTCTAAAATAACCTGATTTAAAACAATATACACTAAACTTTGGAGAAAGAATATTAGATTTAGGTCGACCTCTGATAATAAAACCACCAAAAGTGATTTTTGAAGTATCAAGATAAACAGAAGAGCATGCTATTTCTTCAGGAATTTCTGAGGTTCTATTAAATAAGACATCTCCATATATAACACTATTTTCATTAAGTTTACGTTCATTTACATTAACAGAACCTATAATATTTTTTTCATATAAATATGTGTTATTAAATATGTCCATAGTATTAACAAATTTAATACCTGAACCATAGGACTCTTTTTCAGCATTTAGTCCATTCTTAAATATCATAAAATCACCAAGTTTCTTAACACTCCAGCCCTCAGGTATTTTTTGATTATTCTGCATCAATGCTATCCTTTTCTTCACCATTTATTACAAATTTATAAGATGGAGCATCTTTTTCTAACAATACCCAGACACCTAATAAATACTTATATTCACCTGTTGGATTAGTTAAATCTTTCAATTTTTGAATATCCTTTTCATCGTCATTATTCCACCATCCTTTAAATTCAATAGCTATTTTATTTTCATCATTACTCCACATTTTATGTAAAATAATATCAGGACGAACCCCTTTGGGAAAATTAGGAGTTGATTTAACAGAATCACAATTTTTATTATATTCTGAATTTAGATCCAAATCTTTATATTGTGATGATTGGACTTTTTGAAAAAGATGGGTGTAAATCAGAGCAACAACACATTGTTCTAATCCCTGAATTTGAATAACTTTTGAAAAATTAGCATAAACAGCATCAACTGAGCGTTGAAGCATATTAAATAGTTGTTTCCGTTCTTTTAACTTACTCATATATCACCTCTCAGGTATTTTTTGATTGTGCTTCAACTATAACATCATTTTTATTTAACACTTTGTCAGAATAAGAGTTTTTATATAAATTCATATACTTGTCTGCAAAATCAAAAGTGTAATCTAATTGAAAAACTATAATTAATAGTGCAATATGTGCTGACGATAGGTATAAAGTATCTTTGTAATTATAACTAAAAGAAAAAGCATTTAAAAAAAATAAAAACAATAAAGAAAACAATGATGTTTTTAAGAATTTTTTATTGTCATATATAAATTTTTCAAACATATTATGTTTTTTCATATAAAGATTTATTTCTTGGTTAGCATAAGCAGCTAAAAGAAATGATTGAGAAAAAGCAAAAATAATTGATATACAAGTAATTGCATCTGAAAGCAGGCCATTATTCAAAGTGAACAATAGACTTATATTTAGAAGTAAAAATAAAATCCATGTCCTACATTTTACTAAAGATTTCTTCAATTTCATAATATCCTTCTTCCTTTTCAAATTCAAAAATTTCTTTTGCAACAACACTTTCCTCATTAATGGATATGAAACCATCAGAACTTTCTCCTTTGATGTTAAAGGATTTTATATATGATGGTGCTTTAAGTTTATTATATAATTTTATTAAATAACTTTCTTTAAGAGCTCTTTTGAAATCCATTTTAACTATTGTTGTTTCTGGTCGTTCTTTTGCATCTAAATCATCTCCCCAATCTGGATTTAAAAAATCATGAATAAATAAATCATTTGTTGCTGTAATAGAAATAGATTCTATAGATTTAACTTGCTTAACAAAATCATCAATAGATGTAGAAACCGCTAATAATTTACAAGAGAAATCATTATCAGCTCCATGTAATAAATTTAATATTATATTTCTTTTATCATGGTCGGAACATAGTACTCGGTCTTGATAAATAACAAATATAAATTGATTAGTCATATGAATAATTTCTTCAGATAATATGCTATCATCATAATTTTTCTGATTTTTATTATAGCATCTATTAGGTTTTAACTTACCATAGGACACTAAAAAAACAATTTTGTCTTTATCTGCCATATGACGGATTGTATATGTTATACTTCTTAATGGAAATTCAATAATTTCTTTATTGCTGAATAAATCCTTTGAAATTCGTTTTCCTGCACCTAAAAGGTCAACACATTCAGGAATATAATTAAACATACGTACTATACTCATTGCTTAATACTCCTCCACAATTTCCCAATGACCGCCTTTGTCTGGACCGATACGACGGAGCTGATTATTGTTTTTCAAATTGGTTATTTGTTTAGCTATTGCACGTCTTGATATTCCAAGAGTTTCAGCCATCTCGGTTGTTGTGATTTTTGGATTTTGTGCAATTAACTCTAAAATTTTCTGTGAACTTTTCTGTGAACTTTTCTGTGAACTTTTTTCTTCTGTGGTACTCACATCTTTAATCTGCATTTCGCGATTGTCCAAGAGATTAGTTTCATCTAAAAGCAAGTTTCCAAAGAACTTGTTTAAGAATTCCATTGTATAAGGAATGTCTTTTTTAAGGTTTTGATAGTTAGCACGAACAAGCGCATTACGGAAATATTTAGCATATTTTTCAAATATGTCGTTATTAGTTTCAAAACCTAAAGTATAAAGATATTTAATCACAAAAACCGCGGTGGTTCTGGTGTTACCTTCGCCAAAAGGATGTATCTGCCAAACTCCTGATATAAACTTTGCTAAATGCTCAACCTTTTGTTTGTTTGAAAGCCCTTGATAATTAAATTTCTTCTCTTGAGCAAAATCATAATCCAAAGTTTCTTGAATACTGTCCGAACGGCCATAAATAACCGTATCACCATTTAAGATAGGTTCTTTTTTGGTAATATCATAAGTGCGAATTTTACCGGTAATTTCATCTTTTAAGATACCTGTAAATAAAGCCTTGTGAATAGAAAGGAGTTCAACAGGGCTAAATGAAAAAGTGTGTGTACTCAATAGTTTTGTGATACGAGCAGAAACCTCGTCAGCTTCTTTTTCATTGTGTTCTTGCACAGTTTTTGCCGGATTTTGCTTATAATAACGAGCAATTTCTTCATTGGCCTCATCAATGGAAATTTTGCCTTCAATATTATCTTTAGCAACATCTATCAGATATTTTGAAGGAGTTAACCCGTCAACTTGTTGCAAACCGATAGCAACACGCCAATTTTCTGCCTTTTTATATTTTTCAGGCTCATTTTGCTTTTTATATTCTTCAAAATGCTCCATCTATTACACTCCTAATTCTTTGAGGTATTCATTCATCTTGGCTTGAACATCTTGAAGCTCTTTTTCAAGTGAAGCGATATCAGACTTAACTTTTGCTAAATCAACTTCTTCTTCCTCTTCAAAAGTATCTACATAGCGAGGGATGTTGAGGTTAAAGTCGTTTTCGCTAATTTCATCAAAGGTTGCGATATGCGAATATTTTTCAATTTCTTTGCGATTTTTATATGTATCAACGATTTTATTGATATGCTCATCTGAAAGAGTGTTTTGGTTTTTACCAGGAACAAACTCTTTGCTTGCATCAATAAACAAAACATCTTTTTTGTTTTCATTGACCCCGCCTTGTTCACGAGATCTATCAAAAACAAGCATTGCGACAGGAATACCGGTTGTTTGGAATAAGCTATTAGGCAAGCCAATTACAGCATCAAGAATATTTTCTCTAATTAATGCTTCTCTAATTCTTCCTTCTGATGAACCACGGAATAATACACCATGTGGAACAATAACTGCTACACGACCGGATCTTGGTTTTGCTGTTGCAATCATATGTGAGATAAATGCATAATCTCCTTTACTTGCTGGAGGCATACCTCTATCAAAACGATTGTAAATATCATTTTCTAAATGTTTTTCACCCCATTTATCTAATGAAAATGGCGGGTTTGCAACGATTACATCAAATTGCATTAAATGGTCATTTTCCTTCAACAATGGGTTGTTTAAGGTGTCACCCCATTCAATGCGAGCAGAATCTTGTCCATGCAAAAACATATTCATACGAGCAAGGTTATAGGTTGCACCGGTTTTTTCTTGTCCATATAAAGCATAATCTTTTGAACCTTGAGAAGAAACTTCTTCACCGGCTAACAATAACAGGCCACCTGAACCACAAGCTGGGTCACAAATTCTATCACCTGGTTTAGGCATAGCTAATTTTGCTAACAAAGCAGACAGAACTTTTGGTGTATAAAATTCTCCCGCTTTCTTGCCTGCATCTGAACCAAAACGTTCTATCAGATACATATAAGCATTACCAAGCAAATCACCCTCAACATCAGACAAATCAACCTGACTAAAATCATTAATAAGATCTCTAATCATTTTATTTCGTTGACTAGTTTGGCCTAAAATAGCTTCATTGTTAAAATCGACGGTAAAAATCCCTTTTAAATGAGCCTCGTTAGCATCTTCAATTTTGCGAAGTGCTTTATTTATTAGCTCACCAACATTGTCTGCATTTTGTTGTTCGTAGATATCATAAAAACTAGCACCTTCAGGCAACACAAAACGAGCATTTTTAAGACGAAGTTCAATACGTTCTTTATCATTTCCATAGCGTTCTTGAAGTTTTTTTACTTCAGCTTGCTTAATATCGCTCATATATTTATAAAACAAAAAGGCTAAAATATAGTCTTTGAACATACCGCCATCGACCACACCGCGCGCAGAATCTGCTGCACTCCATAATAGGTTATTTAATTTGTCTTGCGTAATTTTAGCCATTTTTTACTCCTTAATAGTCTGACTTAATATTGAGTTTATTAGTTTTTTTCTTGATTGCTTTATTTTTTCAAATATATCCACCTCTTTTTCATAAAGAGAAAATAATTCAACAAGTTGCTTTTGTTTTTCTAGATGTAGAAGGGGGATGTCTATTTGCTTTAATTCATTAATAGTTATCGTGCTTACGCGTTCAGTATTTTGGCGCAAGTTTAATTGTGATTTGCAGATAGGGGAATTCAGGTATAGGGCAACATATTCAGGATAATATTTTTCGTTAATTAACTTAATACGATAAAAAGCACTTGATGCTATTGTTTGTATGTTATTTTTCCAAATAGCAGCTTTAAAATCTCCCTTATTTGTAAACAAAATTTCGTTTTGGTAAAGGAAATATTTTTCTTTAGCATTGACAATATCTGCTTTTTCTAAGTTACGGATATTGATATGGGTGAAATTTTCAACATCTCTGGGCTGAACTACCGGAACAGTGGAGATTACACATTCTTTTTTTTCAAGAGAAATTAATTCTCTTCTAAAATTATGTCCTATTTTTACTTCAGCTATATCAGATAATCTCATTTTTACATCCTATTTTGTTGAGTATGAAACTTTATAGCATATAAAAAACAAAAACACAAGACAAAAATTAGTTCCAGAAGAAAAAAACTTCTTGACAAGTTTCAGGGCTTTTCATATAAACAAAATGAGCTTGGTAGATTCCAAACTCATTAACTGGCAAATCAGAAACATGACTTGCGCTGTCTTTTGCACCTCTAGTAATAGTCATTTTTCTTGGTTTGTCAATTGAATTTTAACAATAAAGCCAAGAAAGGAAAATAAAAATGGCTATAAATTATAAAATTGTAAATGATATACTTAATTATATCGGAAATGAAAATAAATCAGATTGGTATATAGGAATAGCAACATATCCACGTAATAGGTTATTTGGAGATCACAATGTGAATGAACTTAGTGGTCGATGGATTTATAATACTAATCCAATGAGTGAAAATGACGCAAGAGAAACAGAGGCTTACCTATTAAAAATGTATCCTTTTAAGGGAAATACTGGTGGTGGAGACCATCCTCAGTATGTTTATGCTTATAAAATAACTTCATATACTAGAGAATCATAAAAATGGGCGGATATTCCGCCCTTATTTTTCCAAAGTGACCAGCCAGAAGTGACCAGTGACCAGCCAGAATTTTTTATACCCCCTTATAACCCTTGTGTTTATTGGGGTTTGGGATATACCCGACCAGCCAAAATTTTTCTGTTTCGCTAGAAATATGGCGCGGCTTGCGTCCCCGCATATGAATTATCGCTAGGAAGGACCCGCTGGTACCTTAACCCCCTAAAAAGGACTGGCCCTCTATACTCAACCGGCGGTTATGGTCATGTTAGTATTATACTATCCGCCAAAATCGGGCAAAATCCGGGATAGTATGTAGATACTATGATAGTATCCGGTAATTTGGCGAAAAACCAGAGATACTATCTTGTTAGTATCATACTATCCTTAATTTTAGAAACCACCGCAAATTTTGTATTTGGAATAGGGCAGATTTGTTTATCACCTCCTTTACAAATACTCGCCGGTTTTGTGGGTGTGGCAGAGGGCAAAGTGCCAGCCGTCTAGTTTCTTACCGCTTCTTTCACACCAACCGTTGGCTTCATAATAACTATAAAAGCCTTCCAGATTGATATAGATGTTCTTTTCGGCCACATACCGTTCCACTTCCTGCCAGTTAGGTGGCAGTTGTGTGAAGTGATACTTAAACTTCGCGCCCACTCCTAATCCTTGCCGAGCCAAAACATCACCAAGCCCAACCAAACCACTACCGGTTCGTTTTTGCTCAAAAATCGCCGGCTCAGCTAATTTCTTTTCATTATTTACATTATTACCTTGTTTTCTTTCTTCAGTCGTTGGCGGATAGTCGGCGATTAAACGGCTTTCATCCGGCGGACAAGTGGCGGTGGTGTTCGGCGTTATATCCTCAAAGCCCTGATATTTATTATAGTTAATGAGCCTGACAAGTGTGGCACATCCGATACGTGTTGTTGTAATATCGTTGGTGCGTTTGAGTTTATTAAGTAGTCGCCTGATTTGGTCCTTGGATTTATCCAGAGTTTCAGCCAATCGCATGTGGCTGATGACAACTTCGCCCCGATGAACAATAATATCCTTAAAGGGCTTATCTTTGAAATTTGCCGTCAGCATCAGGTGGAGATATAGTTGCAAAACATTTGCATCTGAATACCAATGCCAATCTTGAAAATCGCGGTAGAACTTAATAAATCCGCCTTTGACAACTTCCTTTTTGTGAAAAGACAAAGAGGTATTGTCAGACTTATGGTGTATCATATCTGTCATGAGAAAACTCCTGTCTTAAATTTCCGGGAAGTTATATTTTTTGCGTTGTTCGGCCCAAATTGGTGGAATTTCCTCGCGTATCAGACGTTTTAAGATAAAGTCTGCCGGTTGAGTGCCTGCCAGAATGGATTTGATAATATCCGGTGCCAACGAAGTTAAACGAAGAATACGTCCCAAATAACCGGCATCCAGTTCTTCATGTAACGATAGTTCGGCAATAGTCATTCGACCGGAGGTTAATATCTTTTGATATTTAAACGCTTTGGAAAGGGCTTTGATAAGCTCTTTATTCGGGCAAGAGTTTTGCGTTAACGCTTCCGGAACTGTCACCTGTAATACACCATGCGTTCTGGAAAGAGGGACATCTATTGTCATGATGTCGTCTTTGGTTTGAGCGGCGTATTTATCAGGTAAAATATCCAGCGCCAAAGCAGTCCATTTGATTTCCAAATTATCACATTGAACCGTAATGTTTTCGATTAACTCTTTGACTAAAAGCGATTTATCAAGCTCACTCATCTTTGCCAAGACCTTTTCTGGATGTTGCATAATCTTAAACAGCTCTTTGGTTTTATCCGGTGCAATTTGCTTGATAAGTCCGTTTAGGATATGGGCATCTTTTAGCATTGGCGTGATGATTTGTATAATCGCTTCATCAAGGATAGCCACCGCTACCGAGCCATTATGACAAGTATGATAGCCGTAGTATTTGGCTTTGGTCGAGGTATAATAATAACGCCTGCGACCATGTCCCATGCTGACCGTTGGTGTCATTCGGGTATGGCAGCAACCACAAGTTAAAATACCACGCAAAATGCCGACTTCGTTTTTCTTGTATAAGCAAGAGCGTTTGGCTACATCTTTGGAGGCTCTGATTTCGGCAACCTTATCAAATGTTTCTTGATCGATAATGGCCGGATGTTGTCCATCATATAGTTCATTTTTGTGTTTGACTTTGCCAAGGTAAACCGGATTTTTGAGTAATCGTTTTATCATCTCTCGGCGGTATTCTATACCGTATTTATCTTTGACTAACTTACAGACGGCGGTAATGGATTTATGCTTTAGATAACTTTCAAACATAAAGCGTATCATTTCGCCTTCTTCCGGTTTAATTTTGAGCTTTTTGTTGATAGCAACATAACCGGTCGGAACAGCACCGCCCATCCACATGCCTTTCTTTTTAGACGCGGCTACTTTATCACGAATACGTTCACCGCTGACTTCCCGTTCAAATTGAGCAAATGAAAGTAAGATATTGAGCATCAAACGGCCCATACTGTCGGCGGTATTAAAATTTTGGGTTACCGATACGAAAGAGCAGTTGTTCTTTTCCAATATCTCAATCATTTTGGAAAAGTCGGTTAATGACCTGGTTAACCGGTCTATTTTATAAACGACAATCATGTCAACTTTGCCGGCATTGATGTCTTCTAACAGGCGCTCTAAGGCGGGTCTATTCATATTACCGCCGGAAAAGCCTCCATCATCATAATGTTCAGGAATGATTTTCCAACCTTGATGTTTCTGACTTAATACATAATTTTCACCGGCTTCACGCTGAGCTTCTAATGTATTAAACTCTTTATCCAACCCTTCATCGGTTGATTTTCGGGTATAAATGGCACAACGAACTTCTTTCATGGCTATACTCCAAAAAATTCTTTGCCGGAGATTTTCCGACCGGTTATTTCCAAAGCGATAGCCGATAGAGATTTATAAACCTGGCCATCAAACTCAAAACCATCTTTCAACACACGCAGACGATAAACATTACCCTTGAACCGTTTGATAAGCTCTGTGCCAACGGGCAAATAAGTTGCATTATCGGGTTCATCATCCATTGTTTCAAGTAGGTGTTTGGTTGCACTGTCTAATCCGCCAAAGCGCAGTTCTTGCAATCTGTTTGTAACACGCCAGATAAAAAAGGACTTACGGGTGGCCTTCGTTGGAAGAGAGAAAAGCTCAATATAGAGTTTGTATAACTCATCAAAGTCTAATTGAGGTATGTCTTCCAAAGGAATGTCTAAATTAATATTTTTGACCATCGTTAACTCCTTTTGTTTGACAATGAATGCTTGCTTTTGAAACAATATCAAGTGATTTTTCGGGATTTTTCGATAAATCTTTGGGCTCTGTTTCGTTTAAGATTTCAGCCACAGCTGTTTTTAACAGTTCTATGATTTCATTCATGGTTTTATCCTTTCAGAAAGTTCCTACATACAGAACAAGTGAAAAAATCGAAAAATCGTTCTCACTTTTTTCAATTTTTTTTGTTTGTCTGACATAGGGTAAAAATCCCGGAGAGGGGAAAATATTACCATGTAGAGTACACATTTTTTAATGTTTTTGATAAGTTGTTGTTTTTCAAAGAATCTTTTTTTCATAATTTTACCTTTCACTTAAAAATTATTTTCTTGTTGCATAAGGTAAAAATCCCGGAGCTCAATTTTTCGTCCCAAAAAAATGAAAAATTTTTCAATTTTTTTATAATGTATTGATTTTGAAGAAATATTTTCATACGAGTTTTTACCTTTCTTTGATGTGAAAGGTTTGTTTCCTCCTTCCACCAAAAGGTAAATTCCCGAGAATATGGAAATGTGCCGAAAAATAAATTTTTTTTAGATAACTGTTTTTGCATATTAAAACTCCTTTTTACCATTTCATGTGGAAGAGGTTTCTTATTCCCTTCACGTATAGTAAAAATCCCGGAGTTAGATTTTTCGTCTTCAAAAAATACAAAAAAAATAAAATATTTTATAAGTTGTTGATTTTTCATAAATCTTTTTTCTCCTTTTTTACCGTTATACAGGAGTGAAAGGGAGGGTAGCCTCCTTTCACGTAAGGTAAATTCCAGGAAAATTCGAAATATTCCCCCTAGAGGAAAAATTTTTTTAAAATCTGTTTTTACCCTTTGGTGAGAAGGGCTTTTTATGCCTTTCACGTAAGGTAAATTCCCGAGGAAGTTGAAATCCGCTCCAAAAAATATTAAAAAAATCAAATTGTTTTATAAGTGATTGAATTTGCAGATAAATAAAGTGAAGCGTCTTTTTCATTTCATGTTTTTGCAAGTTTTCATTTAATGATTTTGCAGAAATTCATTTCATGGTTTTACAATTTATCGTTCGGTAGTTTGAGGATTTTTTATTTCTTGATTTTACAAAAAGTATGATATTCGGTAAATTTTGCTTGCTTTTTCGGTAATTATTCGGTAATATTTAGGTAATTATCCGGTAATATTCCGGTAAATTTAATTTGAAAGGATTAGTTATGCCTAATATGAGTGATATAGTGATTACACCAGATATTCTTCGTAAAATAGCTGAAATAGATACATTTAAGGGTTCGTGGAATAGCGGTGGTATAAAAATTGAACCAGAACAATTAAAGACAATGAAAAGAATTGCTACCATTGAGTCTATTGGTTCATCTAATCGCATAGAGGGTAATAAATTAAACGATATAGATGTTGAAACAGTATTTAACAATATAACAAAAAAATCTTTTCAAACACGTGATGAGCAAGAAGTTGCAGGATATGCAGATTTACTAGCTACAATCTTTGATAGTTACCAAGATATCCCTTTATCAGAGAACTACATTCGTCAATTACACAAAATTTTATTAAGTTACTCAACAAAAGATGAGCGTCATAGAGGTGAGTATAAGAAAGATTCAAATAGAGTTGCTGCTTTTGATGCAGATGGTAATGAAATAGGTACAATATTTGAAACAGCTACTCCATTTGATACTCCTCGTTTGATGCAAGAGTTAGTTGATTGGACTAATGTTAATTTTAATGATGGGTACTTTCATCCTATTATCACAATAGGTGTATTTGTTGTTCACTTTTTATCAATACACCCTTTTACAGATGGTAATGGGCGCTTATCACGAGCATTAACAACAATGTTATTGCTTAAAAACGGATATAACTATATGCCATATGCATCTATGGAATCAATTATCGAAGCAAATAAAGAAGGTTATTATAGGGCTTTAAGAGCAACTCAAAAAACAATTTGGACAGATAAGGTTAATTATGAACCTTGGCTAACATTCTTTATTACCTCATTACAAAAACAAAAACGTCATCTAGAAGAGAAAATTACCAAAGTATCTGGCACAACAAGATATAATAAAACAGAAGAAAGTATAATTGCTTTATTTGATGAAAAGTCATCTTGGAGTGTATTAGAGATAGCTCAAGAACTTAATAAAAACAACGAAACCATCAAAAAGAATGTTCAAAATCTTGTGAAAAAAGACATTTTAGAAAAACAAGGTTCAACCAAAGGAACATACTATATTTTGAAAAAGCAATAGATTTGTCAGGATAGATAACGTGGGGTACATTATAGATACAAGCTCAGACCAGTTTGAGCTGTATCTTTTTGTAAGTATCGGTAATATAAAGATATTTAAAAATGGCTGTACCAATGGGGTCCTGTCCACCACCATAAACAAAACCCCTCCCTTTAGTGGAGGGTTTTTATTACTCATTTCTTTAATTTTTCACATTTAATCAGTCTTGCATTTTCAAATACTCTAAAAACGCCTGACAGCCTTCAACGATATCCCAATAGGTTTCATCAAAATTGCCGGTGTACCAAGGGTCTTTGATATTGCGGGGCTTATTTGCAAAATCGAGTAAGCGGTGGATTTTGTTATCTGTATCAACGCCAACGATAGATTGAATATCCTCTATATTACTATCATCCATCGCTAAAATATAATCATAATAAGCATAATCGTGCGGACGAATGCGACGGGAGTAATGTTCTTCAAACGGCACATGCATAACATTTAATATATCACGCGTACCATAATGAATACCGGTATGACACATCTCGTTATATCCTTCGGTGGCGGCAGAATCTATTTCAAATTTATCAGATAAACCACGCTCTTCTATCATTTGCTTAAACACAAACTGTGCCATCGGTGACCGACATATATTTCCAAGACATACAAATAAAACTTTAATCATTATGTTCTATCTCTGCAATTTGACATATTTTTTATTAAGACGTTTTGTTGATATATTTTCTTCTCTTCAGCAAACAAATCTGATATTTCTTTTTTCCAGGCTTTAATATTTGCATAAATTTTTGTTAGCTCTCCTGCTCTTTTTTCTTTAGGCAACTTCATAATCAGACAGTTTATCATGGTTGTCAAATTATTTGCTTTGGCACTACTTGGCGGATTTTTTTTAGAAAGTTGTTCTGCTTTTAAAATTTCTGATATTGGCAATTTTAATTGCGGATTTTTAGCATTTACGTTTTTAATACATCCAACCAAATATTTGCTATCTATTTTACCTTTAATTATTCTTCCGTAATATTGTAAAAAGCAAAATTCTTCAAACGGCATATCAAAAACTAATTTTGTATCGGCATATTTTTCATCATTAAAACAAGAAAAATCATCTTTTTGCATACTCTGCCAAAATGTGTTTTCATTATAAACTGAAACCATTGATGTTACATGATTATAATTTCCACCCTTTTGATATGCATCACATTTGGCTGCAATTCTGTTAAAAATAAGACCATTTTGTTTAATGTTATTTACATTTTTACCATCATGCATAATACATCTGTGCACGAGCCTTATCCAATCTTTTTTAAGAGATGGCAAATTTTCTAATTTATCATAAGCATCAAAACTCATCTTCATAGAACCTTATCTCAGAATTTATTTTACCAACTGCTTCTTTTAAATATGGACACGTATTTTCCGGTGTATTATTCCAACTGTGCCATTCCAGACGATCACACTTATTAGGTTCTTTATTTTCGATTACCCCGGACCATTTTAGACATTCAAAGTAAAACTGCATATATTCTTCACCTTTATTACTATGGCAAATTGTCTTTAAAATTAAATCTTCAGGCTGTATATCCACACCTATTTCTTCTTTAGCTTCACGAATTGCCGCCGATAAAATTTTTTCATTACCGTCTAAATGTCCTCCGACAAATCCCCAATTTCCGGCAAACGAACAATTTTTTCTAAGTTGCAATAAAACTTTATCATCTTTACGCAACATAACAAAAATTCCGACAGGAACTTTAAACCTTTTGGGTCCTGACATCTTATCTCCTTTTAACAAAAATATAATGCGCCATATCTTTTAATGTCTGGTTTTAGGATAATTTTTCAGTTTTGCATATTCTATCGTATTTTCCCAAGCATTAACATAGCTGTTTCTGATATATACGGCATCATCAAACTCTTTTTTCATTCCTTCTGCTGAGTATATCGGTAACAACGTATTATATATTTCTATCTTGGCAGTAAATTTTTTAGCCCTTCCCCAATCTTTATAATTAACTAAATTGAGAGCTTCCTTACATAGTCTTATTTTTTCTTGATTTGTAGTAGCCTTAGGAAGTTCTACACGCATTATATCATCATAGCGCAATTGTTTTTCTTTAATTTTTTCTGCCTTATTTTCTGCATCTTTAGTCGTTTTTTCTTTTTTTAGAGCAGATTTATATGAACTATAATCATAACTGTCTTTATCTTTTGTTTTTCTGATTATAGAATCAAGAAGCTTAATACGATCTTCAACAGGTATCGAACGCATAAAATATTCCATACGTTTTTTAGAAATATTCAGTGGATCATGGTCAAATGTACCGTCGTTTTGCTTAACGGTATCAACCATTTGTTTTATAATATCAAACAAACGTTGTTTACCTGACGGATTTGTTTGTTCTTCAATATTATACCTTAAATTATGTAAAGCTACACGAAGTTTCATTTCTTCTGCGTTATCTTTATCAAAAAGTTGCAAAACTTTACCTATATGGACATTAGTTTTATCAAAAAATTCTTCATCACAATCAGTCGAAAAAACAGCTATATCTTTTCTCAAACTTTCAACAGCATTAATTTTTTCATGCATAGTTTCCGGGATATTAGGCAATACACGGTCTAAATGTTCTTGTCTTGTAAGCTCTTTTTCATTTTTGAACTCAAGTCCTGCTAACTGATATAAATCCGCCAACGAATTTGATGTTCCTTTAGAACCATACTCATTAGCCACACAATTAAAAGCGTATCTGCTTAGCAATTTGGCTTTTGTTATTTTTTTATCTGTATTCACAACCATAATCTCTAAAGTTTTTTAACCATTTTTGCGAATGTAATGCCCTGTTCTTCAAACAAATCGCCCTCTTGTACAAATCCCAATTTTTCATAAAACACCACCACAGAGAGCATCGCATGCATAACAATTTTACTATAACCGGCTTCTTTTGCTCTTTTTTGCGCATATCCTACCAAAGCCTTACCTATTCCCTCACCTTGGCAAGAAGGACTTACAGCAACTTGCATCAATCTGATATCTTCATCATTTACCGGAGCTAAAATTAAACCGCCTACAAGTTTATCTTCCAGGCTATCCAAACATCCTATATGCAAATATGAAACTTCTTTATGGCGAAAAGAATCTAAAAATTTCAACCCCAACGGTTCAAGTAAAACTTTATAACGGAGCTCTACCAATTCATCATATCTGGATGAACCAAAATCTACATCTATCATTTTTTTCATTTTACTATCCCCTTATAAAAATATTTTAATTGCACTTATTAAAACATATTCTTGAGTTATTTTCAATAATATATTGCTAAAATAAAAAAATTAATTTATTTATAGCTATAATTAAAAACAGGAATAAATAAAATGACCGATTTGACACATATCAGAAATTTTGCAATCATTGCCCACATTGATCATGGGAAGTCTACACTTGCCGACAGAATAATTGAATATTGTGGTGGTTTAACCGAACGAGAAATGACAGAACAGGTTCTTGATTCTATGGACATTGAAAAAGAACGCGGAATTACCATTAAGGCTCAAACAGTCAGGTTGAACTACAAAGCAAAAGATGGTAAAATCTATCAGCTTAATCTGATGGACACTCCCGGTCACGTTGACTTTTCTTATGAAGTGTCTCGCTCTCTTGCCTCTTGCGAAGGATCTATCTTAGTTGTAGATTCAACTCAAGGCGTTGAAGCTCAGACATTGGCTAACGTATACTTAGCCATAGATAACAATCATGAAATTGTTCCTGTTCTGAATAAGATTGATTTACCATCATCAGAACCTGATAGAGTTAAACAACAAATTGAAGATGTTATCGGTCTTGACACTTCAGAAGCTGTTGAAACATCAGGAAAAACAGGTCTTGGCGTTCCGGATTTATTAGAAGCCGTAGTTAATAAACTTCCTGCTCCGAAAGGTGATGAAAATGCGCCGTTAAAAGCTCTCTTAATTGACAGTTGGTATGATTCTTATTTAGGAGTTATTATATTAGTGCGCGTTCATGATGGCATTTTGAAAAAGAAAACACTCATTCGAATGATGTCAAACAATGCCGTATATAATGTCGATAAAGTTGGTATATTTACACCAAAAATGCAAGATGTTGAAGCCTTATATCCCGGTGAAGTCGGTTTCATAACAGCCAGCATTAAAAGTGTAAGCGATTGTAACATCGGTGATACCATAACAGACAATAAAGTTCCTTGTGCAGAACCGTTGCCCGGTTTCAAGCCTTCCATTCCGGTTGTTTTCTGCTCCATATTCCCGACAGATTCCAGTCAATATGAAGCATTAAAAGACGCTCTTGCAAAACTAAAATTAAACGATGCAAGTATAAATTATCAAAATGAAAATTCTGCTGCTTTAGGTCTTGGTTTCCGTTGCGGATTTTTAGGTCTTTTGCATATGGAAATTATTCAAGAACGCATCGGTAGAGAGTTTGATTTAGATATCATAACCACAGCGCCATCCGTTGCATATAAAATTCATCTTACAAGCGGTACTGAGCTTATGTTACACAATCCGGCAGACATGCCTGACTTAAGCACAGTTAAGTTTATTGAAGAACCAATGGTAAAAGCTACCATTTTGGTTCCTGATACATATTTAGGCGCTGTTTTAAAACTTTGCACCGAACGTCGAGGAGAACAAGTTGAGCTAACATATGTCGGTACACGAGCCATGGTTATCTACAACATTCCGTTAAATGAAATTGTGTTTGATTTTTACGACAGATTAAAATCGATTACCAGCGGATATGCAAGTTTTGACTATGAACTCACAGGTTATCAAGAATCTGATTTAGTTAAAGTTCAAATTTTGATTAATGAAGAGCCCGTTGATGCTTTAGCTTTTTTGTGTCATCGCTCTCAGGCCGAATCGAGAGGACGTCAAATTTGCGAACGATTAAAAGACTTAATTCCGAGACACTTGTTCAAAATTCCGATACAAGCAGCCATTGGCGGAAGAGTTGTGGCTCGTGAAACCATATCGGCCATGCGTAAAGATGTAACTGCAAAATGTTATGGCGGTGACGTTACTCGTAAACGCAAACTTTTAGATAAACAGAAAAAAGGTAAACAACGCATGCGCCAGTTTGGTAAAGTTGAGGTTCCACAATCTGCATTTATCGAAGCATTACGCATCGGTGATGATTAAAAAAAGAGAGCATCAGCTCTCTTTTTTAATCTGATACACAATCATTTCCGCGCCATTTCCATGCTGATATAATGTTTTCTTTAATCATAAATGAGGTTTGACAATATGCTTCAACCACATTATCGGTCAATTCTGCATAAGGCATAAAGTTATACTCATTCATTAGCGGTGCATAAATGGTATCATCAGGCTCAAATTCTTCATTGTAAAGATAATATTCTGACGGAAAATAAAAATCATTTATTTTTGTATAGGTAAAAATTTTGGTATTATCATTTACATATTTAACAGCACTAGGTGTTCCCCATGCCATAACAAGATCTTGTTCAGTTTTACCTATCCAAGAATTTAATTTTGCGTCATACTTTTCCGGAGTAGCACAAGCTAAAACTAAAAATGTTAAAATCAGTAAAAATGCTATATTTCTTATCATATCTCCTCCTTTATTTTTTCAAATAAATAATCTCGGAAATCATATTTTCAATTTAGCAAAAAAGTTTTATCCAATCTCTTATTTTAATCCACAACCGACACACTTCATGATTGCAAAAAAAAAAATAAACCTATAATTTGACTAAACATCATTTTTAGGAGTTTTTTTGATGAAATTATTTAAGAGCAATCAATATGGAAGAAGCATGGTTGAGATGTTGGGAGTTTTGGCCATCATCGGTGTCTTGTCCGTTGGCGGTATCGCCGGTTATTCTAAAGCTATGTATAAGCAAAAAATGAACAAATCTGTAGATATTGTTTCTAATATTTTGATGGGAATAAATGAATTGTTATTAAAAAACCCTAATGAAGATATATTTATAGACGGCGTTCAAAATGCAGTAAAATTAGGCATACTGGATAAATCATTGTGCGATAGCTCTGATATATGTAGACTTCCTATCGGTGCTGAAATATTGATTAATTTTACTAAATCATTCGGTATAATTTTTAAAGAAGGTAATCGTATAAATCTTTGTATTGATTTTTTATCACATCATTGGGAAACTGCATTACCGATTAATTATAACGGTATAAGCGCTGTAACTTATAAAGGTGATCAGAATTTCATATATTCATCAACTGCACTTAACACTTATATTGGAATTAAAACAAGCTATACATTAGCTGATATCAAAGAGGCTTGTAATAATGCTTGTGATAATGACTATCATTGTTATGTTTATTTTTATACTTGGGATGAAACAAATAGTTATTAAGTGTTATAGAAAAATCAAATTAAACAACTGTTTTCTTTTAAACTGCGCCTAATACGTTATCTAAAGATATTTTGCTTGCATCATAAACTAATTTTCAAGCCTCTGTTTTCACAGAGGCTTTTTTTATTTAACATTAAAGTTCTTTTCTGGAAGTAAGGGCCATTTGGATTGTACCGTCATCCATATAATCAAGCTCTGCACCCACCGGAATTCCTTGTGCTAAGGTTGTAATTTTAATATTACTATCCTTTAGTCTATTCAGCAAATAATGCGTTGTAATTTGTCCGTCAATTGTTGCCGGTAAGGCCAAAATAACTTCCTCAAAAACACCTGTCTCAAGGCGAGAAAACAAATTTTCAATATTTAAATCTTCAGGGGTTATTCCGTCAATTGCCGAGAGCACTCCACCCAAAATGTGGTATAAGCCTTTATAAAAGCCCACTCTTTCCATCGCCCATAAATCAGCAACGTCTTGCACAACGCAAACTGTTTTATAATCTCTTGCAGCAGATGAACAAATTGCACAAATTTCTTCAGTATCAAAATTACCGCAAACTTTGCAAGTTTTTATATTTTCTGCAACATCTTGCAAAGCAGATATCAACGGCAACATTTGCTCATTTTTCTTTTTCAAAAGTTGCAAAACAATGCGTCTTGCCGACCTTGTTCCCAGAGCCGGCAATTTAGCTATTGTTTTTATGAGTTTTTCGATTTCTTTTCCTGCCAATTTTTTTCTCTAAAACGGAATTTTTAAACCACCCAAATTAGCTCCACCGGTAGCTTCTTTCATTCCGTCTTCTTGCATAGCTTCAATTTTTGCATGAGCATCATTATATGCAGCAACAATAAGGTCTTCCAAAACATCTACTTCATCGGCATCAATCAAAGACTTATCAATGCTGATTTTTTTCATTTCGGAACGGCCGCTTAAAACAACCTTTACCAAGCCACCACCGCTTGCTCCTTCTCTTTCTTCTTCAGCCAAACGAGCTTGAGTTTCTTGCATTTTCTTTTGCATCATTTGTGCTTGTTTCATTAAACCTTGAATATTTAGCATTTCAAATTACTCCTCATCATATGTATTAACAATTAAATTTTCTTCATCTTCTATGTCTTCTTGCGAAACCTTACGAACCAAAGTATCAATTTTAGCACCCGGAAATTCACTCAATATAGCTTTAATAAGCGGATATTCCGATACACTTTGTTTGTCTTGTTCAAGAGCAGCTCTTTCTTTATCGGCTAAAGTTTCGCCCAAAGGACCACGTCTTATTTCCACTTTCCATTTTATGCCGCTTGCAGCCTCAAGTTCTTTGTTGAAATTTTGCATAAAATCAGGTGCTATCTTGTCAGATATGGCCATTTTTATATGCCCCGAAGCAAATTCTTCAATAGAAATATCATTTTTTACGCTATAAAGAAGCAACAATTTTTTATGCTCTGTCAGATATAAAACAAAATCATTTAAGCTAAAATTTATATCTGTATTTTGTGTTTCTTGATTAACACTATTATCAGATTTTTCTTCTACTGCTTTGCTTTCTGCCACAAACTGTTTAACAGGTTCTGTTTGAACTGCTTTAGCATCATTAACATGGCTGATAACACTTAAACTAGATTTTTTTTTTACTTCAGATAAAAGCTCTGCAGGAGTCGGTAAATTTGCCGAATATGCAACTCTGACCAAAATCATCTCTAATGCCTTTAATGGCATATGCGCACTATTAAGTTCTGAAATACCTTTAATAAGCATCTGCCACATCCGAGACAACACTGCAATAGAAATTGAAGATGAAAGTTTTTCACAAAGTTTGCGCTCATTTTCGCTTAACATTTCAGAACCAAGTGTTGCCGGAACAATTTTAGCACGAGCAAGCATATGTGTAACATCTATTAAGTCTTGCAAAATAGATGTCGGATTTGCCCCATTTTGATATTGATTTCCTAAATTGTGCAACACAGCCTGCATATCACCGGATATAAGTTTTTCAAAAAGCTCCAATGTTTTGTTTCTGTCAGCCAAACCTATCATTTCGATTACGGCATCTGTTTTAATTTTTCCATCGCCTAACACAATTGCCTGATCCAACATTGATAATCCGTCACGAGCAGAACCGTCAGCTGCACGAGCTACAATTTCTAACGCCTCATCTTGAGCTTCAATTCCTTCTGCTGTTATAATCTTTTTAAAAAGTGCGACTAAGGTTTCTATATTCAAACGTTGTAAATCAAAACGCTGACAACGAGATAATATTGTTACCGGAACTTTTCTTATTTCTGTGGTAGCAAATATAAATTTGACATGTGCAGGAGGCTCTTCCAAGGTTTTCAAGAGGGCATTAAAAGCACCTTTTGAAAGCATATGAACCTCATCTATGATATAGACTTTATACCTTGCATTTGTCGGCTTATAACCAACACCGTCAAGAAGTTCACGCATATCATCAACACCGGTTCTTGAAGCAGCATCAAGTTCTAACACATCTATATGTCTTCCGGCAGCAATTGCCTTACAATTTTCACACACTCCGCAAGGACGTATAGTAGGCCCGCCTTTACCATCAAGGCCAATACAATTTAATGCTCTGGCAATCAAACGAGCCGTAGTTGTTTTACCGACACCTCTAATACCGGTTAGTATATAAGCATGATGTAAACGATTATTTTTAATGGCATTTGTAAGAGTTTGCACCAAAGCATCTTGACCTAACAAATCTTCAAAAGTTTGAGGACGATATTTTCTTGCCAACACTACATATTGATTTTGTATATTATCTTCTGCCATCACATTCTCTTAAAAAGGCGAAGGGACAAAAACCTCGCTTCAACCGTTACGGCTGCTTCCTTCCGAACCTGACCGGGTTGGCGGCGAACCGACCTTTTGCCCTTCATAATAAAAAAACCTTTTTTATATTGAAACAATCAGCTTCATTTTTAAAGTAAAAAATTAAACTATCAACATTTATCCGTATTTAATAGAAAAACTTTATCTTCATTTAATTAAGAATATAAGCCCTAACTTCTTCTGCATCTTTTCCCAAAACTGAAGGAAAATTTAACACTGGTTGAAGCTGATCAGAATTATCTAAAAGTTTATTTTCAAATTTAGCCGGAGCTTTATCCACCACTTTCGGTCCTTTTGACGTTACTTCCACAATATCTAAACTGTGTTCATTAGTTCCGTTTTCCAATATACGAAAAGCACCGTTGATACCGACATATCCGTTAGAATCGATAATATTTGCATAAATATCTTCTTGAGGTTTTTCAGACAACGCAGAAGCCAACAAAACACCATCATATGCAAAAGAGTACAACTGATTAGGCAACTGACCGAATAATCGTTCATATTTTTTTGTAAAGTAATTGTTATGAACACGTGACATAACCGGATAAACTCCGTGATATAAAGTTGTTTCTTTACTCAAATTTGTATTTTCCCAAACCGATGTACCTAAAAATAAAATATCAGGATAATATATATCATAGTAACCAAACATAACAGCTGCAGATTTTAATCTGCTCGAAGTTTCCGCAATCAGAACAGCATCAAAATCTACCTCACCGGTTGTATATACATTTTTAATTTGCTTTAATTCTTTTTGAGCCTGTTCATCACCATTTGTAGCCAAAATTTCAAGTTCTTTTTTACGTTTTGTTATTTCTGCTGAACGTTCCTCATAATTAGTAATTTCTTTAACAAGAGGGGCAAAATCTAATGTATCAGCCGGATAAAAAGCAAGCTTTACAACTTCTGTCCCATATTTGTGAGCATTACGGACAGCCGATTTTGCCGTATTGAGTCCTGACATTGTATCAGGAGCTATCACTACTATACGTTTTCTTTGCTTTGAAGCAGCATAAGATATCACTCTGTTAACTTGCTCATCACCTAGAAGGCCCAATGTATAAACCCCTTTTTTGAGTACACTTGGCGAAGTAGAAAAAGAAATAACCGGAATATGTTTATCGATAGCCTTACTGCTTATAACAGATACTTCTTCACTCATCAAAGGGCCTAAAATTAAATTCACATTATCTTCTATAGCTTCTCTTACAGCCTCGGTTGCACCTTTAACCGAACTTTTTGTATCATAAAAATGTAGCACCAAATTTTTGTTGTTAGCATCTTCTATGGCCATCATTGCTGCATTTTTAAGTCCGATACCATAGACAGAAGACTTTCCTGTTAAAGGTAACAACATCGCCACCTTAAAAGCTTTTTCTCCATGAAATTGCACGACACTACTCTGCTCATCAGACACTCCACCTTTTATAGAAATATCAGATTTATTATAAAATGATGAACAAGCCACATTCAAAATCAATAAAAACAATAGAGCTACTTTTTTAAACACTTGCATTTTTCCTCAAAATGTAAAACAATTGATTTAGTTCGTTTTATATTAAAAAAAACTTATTGTAAAGAGTTATCAAAATGTTAAACAATGCTTTATACATAGTTGCCACTCCGATAGGTAACCTTATGGACATATCTTCAAGAGCAACAGAAACACTTGCAAATGCCGATATCATTGCTTGTGAAGACACGCGAGTTACAAAAAAACTTTTTTCGCTTCTTGATTTAAGTCTGGATAAAACATTTATTTCTTATCAAGACCACAATGAAGAAGAAAAATCTGACGATATTATAGAACTTATCTTAAACGGTAAGAGTGTTGCTCTGGTTAGCGATGCAGGATCACCGCTGATTTCAGATCCGGGCTATAAATTAGTAAGAAAATGTGTCGAACAAAACATCAAGGTTTATTCTATCCCCGGAGCATCTGCCGTTATTTGCGCCTTGCAACTTTCCGGTCTTCCTACCAATCGTTTTATGTTTGCCGGTTTTATACCTAATAAAGATAAGGCCAGAACAGATTTATTCATAGAATTAAGCAAAATCAATACGACTTTAGTTTTTTACGAGACAGCTCCCAGATTATGTAAAACTTTATTATGTTTAAATCAAATTTTTCCTGAACGAGAAATTGCCGTAGCAAGAGAAATTACCAAAATTTTTGAAGAATGTAAAAGAGCAAGTGCGCAAGAATTATATGAATATTACAGTGAAAATACTCCAAAAGGCGAAATTGTGATTATGGTTGCACCACCTTCGGAAAAAAATATTTGCAATTTTAATATAGAGCAAGAGCTTAAAATAAGGCTTAAACAAATGAGCTTAAAATCTGCGGTCAAAGAAGTTACAGAGCTTACCAAAAGCAACAAAAATGATATATATAATTTAGCACTGAGGCTTAAAAATGAACAATAAAAATAGTGGAAAACTAGCCGAGTTGATTGCTCGTTTATATTTCAGATTCAAAGGTTATACAATAATATCCAAAAATCATAAAGGCATACTAAAAATGCCTGCCGGAGAAGTTGACTTTATTGCGCTTAAACATAAAACCCTTGTTTTTGTAGAAGTAAAAAAAAGGCAAAGTATAGAAAAAGCATCTTATGCTATCAAACCCAATCAACAAAAACGAATTGTAAATACCGCAAAACTTTTCCTAAAACAACACCCTACATATCAAAACCTTAATATACGTTTTGATGCCTTATTTATAATTTTTCCATTTAAGATAGTTCATATACCAAACGCTTGGCAAGAATAGATTTATTCTTGAACTTCAATCTCTGAACTGTCAATTGAATATCCTGTTGCACGAACCGTTCTGATATAGTCCGGACCATATTCGTTAAGTGCACGACGCAAGCGTCTGATATGAACATCGACGGTTCTTGATTCAACATATATATTATCACCCCAAACAGTTTTTAATAAAACTTCACGTGAAAACACTTTTTGAGGTTCACTCATCAACAACTTAAGCAGTCTAAACTCTGTTGGTCCCAAATGTACATATTTATCAGAACGAAAGACTTTCTTTTCGGTTAAGTCCATTTTGATATCCTCAAAGATAATCTCTTTCACACTTGCAACTTCGGGAGCTCGTCGCAAATTTGCTTTAACTCTGGCCATAAGTTCCGGCACGGAAAAAGGTTTGGTTACATAATCATCAGCACCAGCATTTAATCCTTTAATTTTATCTTCTTCTTGTCCTTTTGCTGTTAGCATAATGATTGGAATATGCTTAATATCAGGTTTGGTTCTTATAAGCTTACATATCTCAACTCCTGACATTTTCGGCAGCATCCAATCAAGCAAAATAAGCGAAGGATAATGAGTTTCAACTTCTGCTATAACTCTTGCTCCATTTGATTCAATTACAACCTCATAGCCTTCCTTTTCTAAGTTATACTTTAACAACAAAGCCAAAGCTTGTTCATCTTCAACTACCATTATTTTTGTCATATCCCGCTCCTTTAGTTAACGTAAAGCTTCAATATTTTTCTTATAATTACCATTATTTAATATGGCACTTCCGGCAACCAAAATATCAGCACCTGCTGCCACACATTCGGCTGCGGTTAACGGATTGATACCTCCATCAACTTCAATTTTAATGTCTTTTCCCTTAATCATAGATTTTATTTTTACAATTTTTTCAACACTCGCTGAAATAAAACTCTGTCCGCCAAATCCGGGATTTACACTCATAACCAATATCAAATCTAACTTATCAAGCACATATTCCAAAACAGTTTCCGGAGTTGACGGATTTAGACTTACCCCAGCTTTTATGCCATATGATTTTATTTCTGCCAAAAGTTTATCCAAATGTTTTGTACTTTCCGCATGAATTGTAATGATATCGGCACCTGCTTTAGCAAACCAAGGTATCATATCTTGCGGATTATCAACCATCAGATGCACATCAAAAGGAAGTCTTGTATAGTTTCTTATACTTTTAACCACCATTGGTCCAAAAGTTAAATTGGGCACAAAATGTCCATCCATAATATCAAGATGAATAAGATCTGCTCCGGCTTGAGATAAAGCAACAACTTCTTCCTTTAAACAAGAAAAATCGGCAGACAACAGACTAGGTGCAATCAATACCATAAAAAAACACTCCTTATAAAAATATTTCTTGTATGCTAACTCATAAATACTTAAATACTGGTAAAAATTGGCATCTGAAGACATTGATTTTATAAATTATAGACATATTTGTTTTATGTTGTATTGTTTTATAAAAGGAGTGAAACATGGGAGAAACTGCAAAAAAGATTATACAGCTTAATATTCCGGAGTTGTTAAACATTTTAAACGAAGCATATGCCGAAGAATGGCTTGCATATTATCAATATTGGATTGGGGCCAAGCTTATAACCGGACAATTTAAAAAAGATATTGAAACCGAGTTTTTAGAACATGCCAAAGAAGAACTTGAACATGCCGATATGCTTGCAAACCGAATTTTACAATTAGGCGGAACACCGCTCATTAATCCTGATGATTGGAGCAAATTGGCAAAATGTAAATATCTGCCACCTGTCAAAGAAGATGCTTTAACACTTGTAAAACAAAATTTGGCATCAGAACGTTGTGCCGCTGACAGATATCATGAAATTTGCGAAATGTGTTTCGGTAAAGACCACGAAACATTTAAAATTGCAGAACATATCTTAGCTCAAGAGCTTGAGCATGAACAAGAAATGGAAGATTTTTTGGCAGATATGGAAACGGCAAAGCAATATTATCACAACTAAAAAAGCCCCCGGTTTTTAAGACTGGGGGATTTTTTTTATTTTATTATACCACATGCAATTCTTTTTCCGCCTCCGCCTAAAGGCAGTGGTGTGTCTTGATAGTTATCAGCTCCCTCATGAATGATAATTGAGCGATTTTTAAAATCTTGTACTATCCTGTTTTTTAGATAAAATTTAGCCTTAACCGTTCCGTCTTTTTGGGATGTTAAATATGGTAAATCTCCCAAATGTCCGTTAGCATTTGGTCCGAGATGTTTACCTGTTTTGTATGGATCAAAGTGAGGACCTGCATTTATAGCATATTCAATTTTACCATTTTTATTCATACCTGATGAACAATCCGGATTTTCATGCACATGAAAACCATGATTACCTGGTGATAAATTTTTTAAATTTACCTCAACCAATAGACCTTTACCCGTATCTTTAAGCCAAACAGTTCCTATTTTTGTTTTGTTTATTTGAGTTGAATATATATCAGATTTTACACTTTGTTGATGATTTGCACAAGCTGATATTATAAAAAACATTAACCAACCATATCTCATATTGTTCTCCTTTACATCTGATATAATAAAATGTAAATATTTTACAATATGGCTTTAGTTTAGTGCAGAAAATAAACCATTGTCATGCCTCGATTCCGCCAGGAATCGTCAAGGCATCTTCCGATTAATTAATTTGAAGCCCCCTTGACCTCATTTCATTCGGAGGGGTGACGGTAAAAGTGTCTTCATTCGGAGGGGTGACGGTAAAAGTGTCTTTATTCGGAGGGGTGACGGTATTATTTTTCCGTTCAGAGCGGTGACGATTATAGTAAAAGTCATCGCTCGCTGAGGCATTTATGCCGAATGCGTCCAGCGATCTTCCGCTTAGTTTTTTCCCTAACTAACACCGCTTCCGATGAGAGTTTTTTTAAACTAATTTGAAGACCCTCTGATTTTGTTCGTTTCACTCACAAAAAGGGGTGACGATTTTTGTTTAAAATAACCATTGTCATGCCTCGATTCCGCCAGGAATCGTCAAGGCATCTTCCGATTAATTAATTTGAATCCCCCTTGACCTCATTTCATTCGGAGGGTGACGGTAAAAGTGTCTTTATTCGGAGGGTGACATTATAGGGAGTGCAAGCAAAAAAGGGGCGTTTATATGTGATAACAAAAAACTCCGTTGTCAACAACGGAGTTTTTCTTAAGCTTAAAGCTACATACTATATTAGTAGTATTTCCAAGCAACTGCGTTGCCAGATGATGTATCGCTACAATAAGTAAGAGCGTTCTTAACAGACATCGGTGTGTCGTTACCCTGAGTACCACCAGGTGTAGCATAACCTGAACCACCTGCATCGCCTACATATACCTCTGCTAACAAACCAGCAGCATTACCATCTGATGCAGCAGCAACAGCTATCAAACCGGAAGCTTGACCTGAACCCCAGTCACCTGTTGCGATGGTTACGCATGCTTCTTGAGAAAGACCGCCATATTCAATAGTGAAAGCTCTTGTTGCATTATCTGTACCGGTATTAAGAGCTGCAGCTGCAATTGTAACTTCACCACCGAAAGCATTAGTAATTGTTGAATTAGATGCACTTGTAAACATATCATTTGGTACAATACCAAACTTTTTAGCATCTTCGTTCGTCAAACCATCATAATCACCTTGAGCAGAGAACAATGTTCTGATGTTGGCTACCAACATAGAAACTTGGTCTGTAGTTTTGTTGATTTTGAATTTGTTCATAGCTTTTGAATAGCCGGCAATACCACCAACGGATAACACACCGATAATTGCCAATACGCCGAGCATTTCAACCATTGAACGACCAGATTCATTTGTATATTTCATAATTACATTCCTTATTAATAAGTTAAAATAAACTTGACCTTAAACGGTCAACCGGAAACTATGATTTGCAGTTTCCACATAGCACTAAGTCTATCTGATGTCATACTAACAAAAAAATATTAATAGTCAAGAGATAAAAAAGACATATATCTTAAGTAATATTATCGCATAAAAATCTGTAACCACCTGTTTTATCGCTTTTAAATATGAAAACGTTTTATATATACCTCAGGTATATATCTTTTTTTGTTAAAATATTTGCACTGGACAATGTGTTTTTTTTGTGCTAACATACATAATGTATAAAATTTACAATTATGAAGAAAATTATGTTATTGGTTATCGTCGCTCTAGGAGTGATGTTAACAACCACATCTTGTGGTGCTCAAGCTTATTGTGGTTATCAACCTGTTGGCTCGTCTTATGTCCCCGGTTTTTATGGAACATATCAGGCAACGCCTCCATCTCCAACCGGTTTGTTTGTAAAAAGCAACAACCTTAAGGAATCTGGAACTTATGTTATCGGTAATTCTTATTCTCCGACTAGGCTTCAGTGGGTTAATATGACCATAGTAAAAAATGGTTGTCTTGTCTTTGTTTATGATTCTGCGAATCAGCTGATTGCTCAGTATGACTTAAGAACTCCAAAACAAGACGTTTGTGACATTTTCCAACCTACAGGTTACACAGGAAAAGCCCTATCGGTTACCGTGTGTATCTATGGCGGACGTGGTTATAACGCAGTTATAGTCAGAGATGGAAATGCGCAAGAAGAGTACCATTTGTAAAAACAGATTTTTCTGTTTATGAGAAAGAAGGGTGGCTTTTGCTACCCTTTTTTATGTTTATAAAAAAATCGGCAGATGCCCTGAATTAAATCGCTCGATTGCGTTCAGCAATTGTCATACGATCTTCAAATCAGTTTTTAATCGGGAGGTCCCTTGACGTTTCTTGGCAGAAACGAGGGACGACAAATTTATATTTTTCGAAAATGAAAAATAGCACTTTTATTATTGTCTTAATTAAATATCACAGGATTATTTTCTGTTTTATTTTCTCCACTTACATAAATGTTGTTTTCATAGGCATATTTAAACACTTCTTTTGCAAATGCGTCTTTTGCCATACCAACCAAAAATTTCGCCTTTTCCATTTTTAATTTATCAAGCGTTTCTTCCAAAGCCTCAAAGCTTTCATAAATGGTACTGACAAACATAATATTTTTTTCTATCTGAGATGAGTTGTCGTCTTTGCCTATATTTTTCATAATTTACCTCGCATAATTTTGTTAATAATGCTATAAATTATACTTACCATAACAGAAATTAAAGATATAAACAAAGCTATATTGACAAGTCTGATTTTTAAAATCGAATCGAAAAATTAAACCAAATAACGTTGGGGATGTGCTTTTGCATGATGTGTTTTAACAGATTTATCAGGTGTGATATACTTATTTTTTGACCACTTATCTACCAATGTTTCAATGATATCGTCATCAATCATAACTTCATTGTTAAGCGGAAATCTGTTTAATAAATCGTGTATGATATATTGAGCAACATTTACTTTGGTCATTTATTCCTCCGTTATTACAAGCACTTATATAATCAAAAGTTTTTTTAGTAAAAGTAGGCATAAACTAAAGTCTATGTTTATAAGTGTATTTTTATATTAGGTTATATGTTTTGGCTCTTGACATCTTTTAAAAAAGAACTAAAATAGAACAAAATTGTTTAATAAGGATATACTGCATGCTCACCGAAAAACAATATAAACTATTGATGTTTATCAACAAAACAACTAAAGAAACTGGTTGTTCTCCATCTTTTGATGAGATGAAAGATGCAATCGGCCTTAAATCTAAGTCAGGAATCCATTCGCTGATAAATGCCTTGGAAGAACGTGAGTTTATTAAAAAACTTCCTCACAAAGCTCGTGCTTTAGAAGTTGTTCGTATGCCAAAGTTTAAACCCAGAGCCATAATAGAAGAAGAAAAAAAACGTGAAACTGCTTTGCAAAATTCGGCAGCACAAATCCCGTTTTACGGCAAAATTGCCGCCGGTATCCCAATTGAAGCCATCGCTGATGAAACAAGAACTTTAAGTGTTCCGTTTGAGATGGTTGCAAGAGGTCAATTCTACGCTCTTTCCGTTGAAGGAGACTCTATGATAGAAGCTGGCATTTTTGATGGGGATACTGCCATAATCAAGAAAGTAGACACTGCTCATAATGGGCAAATTGTGGTCGCTTTGGTCGACAATCAGGAAGCCACATTGAAAATTTTACAAAAAAAAGAAAACGAGGTTTGGCTTGTTCCGTGTAACAAAGAATATCAAACCAAAAAGCTCGATGCAAAACGTGTTAAAATTCAAGGGATTTTAAGCTCCATTATACGTAATTATAACTAAAAGTTTTTTATCATCTTAGCGTGTAGCACTGATACTATCTAAAATTTTTTGGGCTTCTGGTGAAATAATCACTTGGATTTGGTTCTTTTTATCTTGATTATCACTTGCAACTGTCGCAGAATTATTGAGTTTTGCCTTTACCCTTGCTAGATTTTGTGCGTTTGGATTTGAAACTATGCTAAGTAATGCTTGCTTATCTTTATCTTCTAACTTGCTAAGAGCAACTTTTATATCGGCACCTGCCGAAATAAGCTCTCTTATAATTTCTTTCTTCATTTCTTCTTGATTGCTCGGTGTTCGTATCAGATGTACTAAAGCATTGTTACCATTTATATCCGTTGCGTTTACATCAGCCCCATTTCTTATCATCAGAGCTATCATATCTTTTTTATCTTCCATTTTAATTTCCGATGAAGATGCAAAGTTTAACAAGGCGTTTTTTCCATCATTGTCTACTTGGTTTAAATCTGCCCCCATTGAGAATAAAGTATATGCAACTTCAAAATTTTTAGCTGTCATCAAAACAGTTTTACCTTCTTTATCCCTAGCATTCAGATTGAAGCCCATGCTTTCCCAAATTTTTATCTCATACAAATTTTTAGAATCCGAATCTTCCAAATACATAAAAGGAGTAACTATCGGTTGCTTATTATCGTAATATTCCAATTTTTCAGGATTATAACGCAAAGTGTCCATTGCATTTCTTTGTTGATAAAAAGGTAAGTCTGAATATGACATTATTTTCTTAAAATATTCATTATCCTTATTTTCATATAAAATTTTATCCGTTTTATCGAAAAAATCTTTCATCATATTCATATTTGTTTCATTTCTTTCGACATCAGCCATTTCTAAAATACATGCACAATCTCGCTCTGTGTCATAAGGTGAACTATATACTTTATATCTTTTTGCCACGACCACTCTTAGACAATCATTAACCCAATTTCCCATATTCAATTTTTGATCAATCATAGAAATACCGGCATGGATTTTTTCAATGCTTCGCAAAGCGACTTCCGCCTTAGGAGCATTCGGATACACATAACTCTCAAAAATTGATTTTTGATTCTCAATATTTTGCTCAATCAGTTCACGATGCTTATCTTTAGAAACAGAAAAATATTCCTGACGTTTATGTTTGTTAATTTTATTAATAACAGTGAATGGAATTTGAAGCAAGGAAGAGTCTATAACATCTGTTATATAATCGCTATTTTGCGGATTATTATTTTTATCAATCATAGATAACAAATCATCATTGTATTTAAATGCTTTAAACTGAATAGGTTGATAAGCCTTTTCTTTAGTTATTTTCTTTGCCAACTCACTAAGCTCTTTATACTTTATAACACCATCATCATCAAAAAACTCTTGTGCTTTACCTTGTTTTCTCATTTTCCAAATAGTATTAATAGTTTCTTTCATGATTGGATAAGTAGCATAATATTTAGGGTTTTGGCGATAGTCTGTTCTTTTTTCTTTACTTCCGAGTTTGGTATTCCTTGTGCCGTAGTTTAATCCTTTGGTAGCAATTTCTACAAACTCTGCTGTATCTTTTGCTCTTAACAACATAGCTGAATATGCAAAAGCTTCTGCATGCATCTCATTTATATACAAACGATAATCTTTAGCTTCTTCAGGTTCTTTATCCATATCAACACCACTTTTTTGATACATATCTGCAATCGTTGTATCATCAAAAACCTCGTAAATATGTTGTAATGAATGGGCATACTCATGATAAATATGTTCCGGTCGACTATCGTCATAAGTAAACAACACCAGACCATAATCAACATTTCCTCCTCCACCGGGGTTTCTGCCACTACCAACATTTACAACAAAATCACCATCAGATTGATATTTTAAAACTCCCTTTTCTTCTAATTCCGTAATTGTTTTCTCTTCAGACCAACCACGAACTTTGCTTACAGTTGAAATCACTTTCATATAATCATAATGAGTATTTGTTTGAACCTTTTCATTGTGAATGTCAGAATAAAAAATGGCAGCTGTACCGGTAAATTCGGCCAAAGCATCAAAATCCTTTTGCATTTCAGCACTAATACTCATAAAATACGTCCTCTTAAATCAAACTTACCTGCATATTAACATACAAAAAGTCAACTTTCAATACATTTTAGACGAAAAAATAAATTTTCTACCATAAAAGCGCTTTTATTCTTGATTTGTTTCATTTTGGCTTTGCAATTGAGCCGATATTTTTGACCAAATTTTAGCACCATTTGCCTGTAACACATCAAAAAAGTTTCGTAACCTGTCGTTTTGCCCGCATACAATGTCTTTAACAGTGGGCAAACTCTGCCCCTCAATTGAATTTTTAATACTGTTTATAATGGTATTACTTGCAAAAATCAAAATAGCCTGACCATTTTTATTTAGATCTTTTTGCTCAGTATTATAATCTAGTAACTTATGATTATCCGGACCATTGCCCATATCAGAAGCCAAAAACATTTCGCCTTGTTTCCCCGGTAAATAACTCAACATAAGGCTGCCTTTTTCTGCCATCAGATTCATCTCAAAACTAAATTCTCCGGAATTCCAAATTTCCAAATCTTGTACAGAAAGAAACGATATCATTGTGGCTTTAGACCTACCGAGCGGCGTGTATGGAGAATGAGCGATGCACATCAATTCATGTAAAATCATCAAACGTTCTTCAGGTAAATACCAAAACTGAGTCATCTTTTCTTCAATTTTTTCTTCTAATTTAAGGAATGTATAAGCACCATGACAATGCGCCACAACCGTAAGTTTGCGCATATTACGGCATGCTTGATTACAAGAAAGTCTTTGACCATTTTCATCAACCAAGCGTTTTAAAAAGAACTTATCAAATAATTCATCTACATATTGTGCATGCAACTTATCTTCATTAAGCTCTTGAGCAATTCTTTTTGCTTCTCGAGGATTTTGCATTGCTTTAAGATAAGCAACATATTCATAAAAATTTTCTGCGCCACTCTGATTTTCACCAAAATCAAAAACTGCAGAATAAAGCGCAACACCTTCTTTTATATTATTTTTATATAAAAGTTTTTCAATTGAAACTAAATGCGCATTAGCACTTTTTTCATCAATATTTCCATTTCCGCCCAAAAACAACACTGCAGGCTCATCAATATCTACCCTTTCAACGTTTTTAACACCATGAATATTTGTTTGAGTTCGTTCAACACGTTGGCACATGCTTGACCTAGATGTTGTTTCATCAAGTTTTTCCAATTCTGCATATGCTGCTCGCTTAGATCCTGCGCTGTTTTCTGGATGTAATAAACCGCGCATAATTATTGCATCTGCTCTTTCTTTATATTGTTCAATTCTTCTGGCTTCCCCTAATGCCTCGTAAGCACATCGCAAACTAAAAGAATCTTGTTTAGGATGAGATATACTTGTATTTATGATATACAAACATTGTGAAACTTTTGAAAAATCTGCGACAATAACACTTTTTAAAACCTTATATATTGTGCTAAAATCAGAAGTTTTTTCAACCTTAAACGAAGCAATTTTTTCCCATATTTCTGATCGCAACACAGGTTTATTTTTAAACAAAATACCAAATATTGCAAAACAAATTTTTTGTAAAACATCTTCAAATAATTTTATCTGCGCAAAAGCATTTACCACTTCATCATCTGCTAAATATAACATAGTAATTGCCATATTATTAGCCATGGAAACAAAAAAATCATGCTCAATATCACTATATGGAGTTTGAGAAATAATTTTTGCAAATTGATTAAATAATATTTCGGCACACACGGCATTTTGCATACAAATGATATCAGCACCTCTTTCTATTAAGGCACCTTTGTTTAGGGCATAAACTTCATTTACAACTTCAACTATTCTTGGCTTTGAAAAATTTTTTATTAGAATGCAAAAAGTTTCTATAACAACAAGCCATAAATTTGTTGTAAGAGTCTTGCTATCAAGTAAACCATAAAATTCAGGCAACAATAGTTCTGCCATTTCGGGAGCGTCTTTTATTTGATTTTTCACATTTTCAAACATCTTCTGATGTTCTAAAAAATTTAATTCAGAATTTTTTTCGATTTGTTCAGTTGCAACCATAATTCAATCCTTATAATCATAATTATTTTCTTTTAGCATAACACATGTTTAAAAGCAAACAAATATTGATTCATAAATCCTTTACCTATTGACAAAAAACATATTTTACGATACCATGCAATAGATAGTAGTGTATAAAAGGAAAATAACATGGGTGTTTTGGAAAAAGCAGTTTTAGGTGGGATGACTGTTGCAACGTTAGCAACCGGACAAGTTAATGCTGCTGAAACACAGAATAATTCTTCTGAGGTAAATGATGCCGCAAAAAAAGAAATCGTTGTTACACCTCAAGATACCGCAAACATTAACTCAGCATCAACTCTTGATTTGAGTGACTTATTTTATTCTGTCGATGCGACTCAAAATACAAAAGCTCCTGGCACTCTTGAAAATTTACAAAAAGATTTATCATCTCCTACCAATTTAACTCAAGAACAGATATGGAATCTATCTTCATGGACTAATTATATTCTAGATAATCCGCAAGATGCCTTAGCAAAAGATGCTTTTAAGGAAATTAAACAAGCAGCACTTGAAACAACAAATAAATGGGTAAAGATGGATATATATTATGAGCAAGCTAACATAGCTGGTTCATATGATCAAATAAAAGAATCTCAAAACCATTTAAATTATGTTATGGATAAGTTAGTATCTAATAAAGACGTAAGAGATAATATTGATGAAGCAAATGTTAGATATGGTTCTAATATTGCAACTAATTTTGCTACCCTTCGTTTGTATGAACAGTGTCAAACCTTAGATTTTGTTGAGAAACATCCGCAAATGCTTAATGATTTGGTAAGACAACTTAACTGTGGAAATAAACAAGAAGAAACTGCGGCTAAAAACACCATTGTATCTTTTTATGAAAAAAATGGTTTAAATTTGGTAGATTGCCACAAAGGAGTTGCTCGAAATAGTGTATTCATAGAATATAATCTTAGCAACAATGAGAAAGAACAAGTTTATATGTATTGTCTACATAGAGCCATGGATAAACAATTTGCACAACTAAATAATATTGCATATAATATTGATTTTGCTTGTATTAATGATAAGACTTACATGATACCGGGAGACGTTGCTCTGACACTCGAACACTATGCAGCATATAGTGTAGCTAAATCTCGTGGTAAAAAATTAACAAAAGATCAAGAAAAATTTTTAGACAGCGCTCCATCAGACATACGTAATGCTCATGATGCTTACTTTAGAAGATGCAATAAGCAATTTATTGAATTAATGAACAGACCTGAAGGTGAATATGTAGTATTTACAAATACGAATGGTGCGATAGATTATGCTGCAACTACATATGTCAATTTGCAGAGGTTAGGGAAGAAAAGAACATCCGAAGATGATATGACTATGGCAGGAATAATAGCAGAAAGGTCTGATTTAAAAATAGCAGAAAATTACTATAAGGAATATCTTGCTCGACACACCCATCAGTCAACTGCTACACTTTTAGCTCAAAATGTAGCAACCAGATAATAGATTGTTTCACGATAAAACTTTTTAAAGCCAAAGAAATTTTCAATCCTTTGGCTTTTTTTTAATATTGTTTTGATGTTTGAAAACTCTGTATAATTTCTCTTTCTTTTTTCAACTTTATATTCCAAACTTCATCTCTGGTATCTGGATGGCTAATTTTTAAAAAAAGTTTCTTATAATATAAATTTTTACGCCACTGCTGATGTATCTGAGCCATTTCATCACATATTTTCATAATTTCTTGTCGTTTTTTATCATCTTGTATTTTGTAAAAACAGTAGGTTTTCCCTGAAACCATATTGTCTAAATCAGCATAAATTTCAAAATCTTGATTTAAACGCGTGTTTAATACATCAATTGCACATACTGCATTAAGTACTTTTGCTTTTTCATCAATTTCCGGCAATTTTTTTATCTTTTTATCTGTTTTTGCGCGCCTAATTTCACATATTTGTTCATAATCTGACCTGCATTTATGTAATTTTTTTTGTTCTTTGATAAGATAATTTTCTCCTAACATTTGACTTGCTTTTGTCTTTTGTTTTAACGCCTCATAAGAAGCAACTGTTCCATCATTAAGAATCTGATAAAATTCTTGAAAATTATAAGCATATCTTCTAACAAAATCAGCTGTAAAAAAAGCAATCTTTTCAAAATCTAACTTACCTTTTTTGGAAAACTGTCGTAAAGTATTTGCTCTCCCTTGTCGTCTAATTTCTTTCAACAGATTCAACACAATGGGCAATGAAATATAATATTTGCTGTTTGCTGTATTCTGATTAAAGGTCTTAATATTTTGAGCAATACAATATTGTCTTTGTTTTTTAAAACTTAAAATATCTTTAGCTCGAAGTAAAAGTACCATTGTGGCAAAAGTATTAGCATGAACCTCTTTTAAATATTTTCTATACTTCATATCTTGTATAGTATTTTTATTAAAAAAGCCATATTTTCTTTGATAAAGATGGGCACACTCATGATATATGGTCAGTTGATCATAATGACTATCATAACCACTAAAAACTAGTGGGGCTATATATTTTTCTTTCACATTGATTATATGCCCCCCACCAATAACGCCATTATAATTAAATCTTAATCCTCCGCCATATTCCAAAGACACATCTTTTCCTACAAGCATATCCTTTTTTGTTAAGCCAGCTTCTTGAAAAACCTTACAAAATTTGGTTTCGTCCTCAGAAATATTTGATGTAAACACATCTGATACGCACAACCACTGGGAATTGGTCTGTTGGCATATATTATTCAAATCGTCTATTAAAGTTTGTTTTTCTATCATGCTTGCAATTATATGTTTATTATACCTTAAAATCAAGCAGTATTTAGGCAAAACAAAAATGCTTATTTAATTTTAAATATATTATGGATTCTAATAAATCTGAACACTGTTGACCTATTAACTTTAAACATCCTTGATATTTTAGATTTTGATAATCCATCTTGAAATAAGCGTTCCACAGTTTTTTTCTTTCTAGATAATTTAAGAGTTTTAGATTTAGCACCTACTGGTCTACCTAATTTTTTACCGCTAGCTTTAAGGTTTGCCAACGATGATTTTGTTCTGTCTGATATAAGTTTCCTTTCAATTTCTGCTGCCAAACCAAAAGCAAAAGCCAAAACTTTGCTTTGTATATCATTACCCAAGCGATAATTTTCTTTTATAGTCCAGACTTGGCACTCTTTATTAAGACACGTTTCTAAAATATGCATCACTTCAAGCAGAGAACGCCCTAGACGAGATATTTCACATGAAATTAAAATATCGCCACTTGTTAATTCATCTAATAATTTTCCCAATTTTCTCATGCGCAACGATTTTCGAGATGAAATTTTTTCTTCCACCCATTTATTAATTTTCAACTTATTAAGTTTAGCAAAACGTTCCAACTCATATTTTTGATGCTCTAATGTTTGTTTTGAAGAACTTACACGAATATAACCAATTACAGACATTTTTTATCCTTTCTAATTTTTTTAATTTAAACAGTGAAAATTGTTTATCAAATGCAAGTGTTAAAAATAGCGTTCAAAAAAGTAGAAAATTTTCAAAAATATGAAATAAAATATTGACAATATTTTATTTATGAAATAACATACAGATGTTCGGGTGCTTGAGGGCAATAGGCACGAACAAACAGACTTGGCCAGTCATCGGTAGTAAAAAGAAGGGATAGTCCCTTTTTGATGAGTTGGCCTTTCGAAAGAGAGGTTTTTTTATGTTTAAATATCAACATGGTTTTTGTATCATTCGCTGTCAGCCTTTTCATATCGGTCATGACAGATTGATTAAGAAAATGATGGAAGAATGTGCATATGGCACTGTTGTAATCGGTTCTGCTCAAGAAAGCGGAACTGAAAAAAATCCGTTACCTTATTTTGTTCGCAAAAAAATGATACAAAATGTTTGGCGAAACAATGAAGCTTATGCACGCTTAAGAATCGTCGGAATAAAAGACATAAATAACATACCTTGGAATATACACGTATTAGAAACTATTAAAAAAGAGCAATCAGATAAACCTAAACCTGACATAATTTATGTTGGCGATGAAAGTGAATATTTATTTTTCAAAAATGATGTTCCAAATGTTGGTATTTGTTCTCGAACCACACAAAACTTTCCGTTTTTATCAGGAAATATGGTTCGTGATATGATTGCTTTAAAAGATATAAGATATAAAGAATTTGTTCATCCGGAAAATATCGAGCTTATTGAAAAAAGCTTTTATGAGGATGAAAAAAACTAGAAGAAACAATGGTGTTTCTTACCATGATTTGGGTCTTGTAGGGACAGTCGAGACAAATCATAATTTAACAACCTACTGTCGAGGAGAAAAAATATGAATAAAATTAATCAAAACATTCGTTATGTTGGCACATCTGCTTTTGGCATCAGAATGCCAATTATTCTTGAAGGTGATGACATTAGCAACATCATATCAAACACATTAATTGAAGCAACAAAAACATCGTATCAACCACTTATCATAAATAATGGTGATATTATCGGCATTACGGAATCTTTCTTAGCGCGCGCACAAGGAAACTATATCACTTTAGATGATATAGCTAAAGATGTAGCAAAAAAATTTCCGGAAGGTGACGTTGCCGTTGCTTTTCCAATTCTTTCACGCAACAGATTTGCAAAAATTTTGGAAGGTATAGCAAGAGGTGTAAAAAGAAAAGTATATGTATGTCTTTCTTATCCTGCCGATGAAGTCGGAAATGCCATAATGGATGAAGATGATTTATTTAATTCGGACATTAATCCTTATACCGATATAATAACCAAACAAGATTTTCTCAATAAATTTGGGGTTTTTCACCACCCTATTACAGGGTCAGACCATATCAAAATGTATGAAAATATATCTGATAACATTGAAGTTGTATTGTTAAACAATCCTAAGGACATCTTAAAATTTACAAAACAAATTATAGTTTCGAGTATTCATATACGTCATCGTCAAAAACAAATCTTAATCAAAGAAGGTGCAACGGCCTATACTTTAGATGAAATTTGCAACACTCCGTCACCGACAAGAGGTTGGAGCGAATATGGGGTGTTGGGTTCTAACTATTCTGATAAAGACAGACTTAAACTATTTCCCAGAAACTCTATGGAATTTTGCCATAATTTACAGCAATTATTAAAAGAAAAAACCGGAAAGCATATTGAAGTTATGATATATGGTGACGGTGGTTTTAAGTGTCCTAAAACCAAAATTTGGGAATTTGCCGATCCGGTTGTATCTCCTGGATATACTAAAGGATTAGAAGGTATGCCTAATGAAATTAAAATTAAAGCTGTGGCTGATAACAATAAAGATAATCCGGAAGAAGCAATAAAAAAAGCAATAAATGATAAAAATAAGGCAAATGGTTTTTATTCTATCGGAACAACTCCAAGACAGATAACTGATTTGTTAGGCTCTCTTTGCGATTTAACAACAGGATCCGGCGAAAAAGGAACACCTGTTGTTTACATCAAAGGCTATTTTGATAACTACTTAACCGAAGCTCCTAAAGACTAAGGAGACAGAAAATGAGTTTAGATCTTAAAAAGAGATTTGCAAAAATCTCTTATACCATTCGTCACAAAAAGGCTTTTCTGAAAGTTGAAAAAAAGCTCAGAGGAAAAAACACTTGGAGGGGATATTTGCATGACATCGATAAACCTTTTTTATATCTGTCTTTATGGATAAAATTTGAAGACATTCAAAAAATTCATAGAAAACATTGTAAACATCATGTCAGAAATAATCTTACAAAAACAAAAGATGATCTGATAGATACAATTATAGATTGGGAATGCGCTCACATTACAAAGCCTGATAAACCTCTTAATGCGTATGAAACTTTATTGAAATTTTACCCTGATAAAAAAGATGAGTTTTTACCGATTATAAGAGAACTTTTACCTGAGCAAATCAAAGAAGCTTGCCTTAAGGAAAAACGCCGAGTTATCACAGAATATTTACGTTTTCAGTCAAACTCTTTACAGTCTTCGTCACTTCCTAAGGCTTCTCTTATCAAAAGTTATACAACTAATATAGGGAGGTAAATTATGATAATATCAGAAATAGGAGCAACAGTCTGCGGATTGTTGCAAGGAACTCTTGTGCTTTTTAATAAGCGAAGCAACTGGATTTTCTACATCGCACAAATCATCTTTTTTCTTATATTTTCATTTACTAACAAGCTTTATGGAGATGTTTTAGGTAACAGTATTTATCTTCTGTTAGGAATAAGCGGATGGATTTTTTGGAAAGATGAAAACAAATTCCGTATAAGTATATGTTCATCAAAAGAAAGATTAGTTTATATCTCTGTCATAGTTGCTGGATCAGTAATTCTGTTTTTATTGCTTAACAGAACGCAAGATCCCTTACCTTTTATTGACTCCGTTACAACTGCTTCATCTTTTGTGGCAACATATTATATGGTGAAAAAAAAGTTAGACACATGGATAATTTGGTTTGTAAACGACATTTGCTATATTGCTCAATACAGTCTTTTGGAAAATCAAGCATACTATCTTATAGGCTTAAACTCTATTTGGACCTTTATGGCAATTGCTTCATTTTTTAATTGGCTTAAAATCATGAAAGGATACACAAAATGAAAAAAATATATTTTGCCGGTAAGTTTAATAAAAAGAAAGCAAAAGACATTTCTTTGGAAGAAGCTTTAATCGATGATTTTCGCTCCAAACTTTTAGGTAGTCCAAAATTACTGACAACTTATCAGGATAATCTTATTATAAATAATAAGTTTCAATATTTAGGACCGTTTTACTGTGAACAAGCTTCTAACGGAAACTTCACATCAACAGATTGTAATGAAGTGTTAAATGCCGAATATGAGTTTGTTCAAAAAAGTGACATTTTTGTTGTAGTTTTCGGCGAAAGTTTTTCGGTAGGCTCTGTTGTGGAACTTGGTTGGGCTCTAAACTCGGATAAAAAAATTATAATTTTATATCAAGAAGAAAATTCTTGTTACACCATAAAATCAGAATATTGGTTTGCAATTGCCGATGCCATCAAAAAAAGCCCCAATTTAACAATATGTAAATATAAAAATTATTCTGAAATATCACTCTTAATTCATCAAATTTTAGAAAAGGAAATTTAACATGAAATACAAAGAATTTGAACTGATTTTATCATCATTTAAATGTAATAAAAATTGTCCATATTGTACCGCTAAAATAACAAAGTGGCCACACGTTAATGATAAAATTGACAATCTTGAAGAAAAACTTCAATATTTAAAAGAAAAAGATATAAGCTTCAGATATTTTATATTTTGCGGTAATGGTGAACCATCTTTGCATAGTTTTGAAACCATAAATAAAATTGTTCAAGCTACTCGAAATGTAAATATTTTTGATGAAAAACGTTTCCAATCATCAGGAAATATTTTTCTTGAACAAGAAAAATTTAATTTAATTAAAGATGATTTTACCATTGAGATAACCAGAGTGGATTTTGACAGCCAAAAAGATATGAAAGTTTTAGGATATACCCAAGACTATATTAACTCTCCTTTATTTTCTCAAGCAAATGTACGTCTAAATTATGTCATGCTGAAAAATAAAAGTTTTGATGAATATTTAGTGGAAATAAAAAAATATATCGACACATATCCAAACATCAAAACCGTAAGCTTAAAAACCTTAAATTTAAATACACTTAATGGAAAAATTGATAATCCTTATTCTCGGTGGATTCTTGAACATGCCCTAACCAAAGATGATGCAAAAAATGTTATAGATTTTATAAGCAATCATGCAAATGTGATTCATCAAGATGATAAATTTTTTGATAGAATTGAATGGAATTATAAGGGTGTACCAATTACATTTTATATAAAAAAATTATCTTACGGCATATCTAACATAGTATATTATGGAGGCGAACTTGTAGACTATCATCTGAATAAATTAAAGATTTAGTTTGTAAGAGTTTCTCTTTATTAAAACACTTGATTTTTAGAATTCATTCATTAAAATAAGCGCTATAAACAGGAGAATAAAAATTATGAAAAAAATCACATTTGTTTTGAGCATTATGATGTTAACATCAAACATCGGATACGCTCAGTCAACTTTAGACTTAACCGAAGCCGATTTTTTAGCTCAAATAAATCAATCTGATTTAAAAGAAAAGTTTGAACTGCTTGATATCAATAGTGATAAAGCTGTTTCCATTACCGAAATTCAAGAACTGATTAATGGTTTAGACCTTATGACGGAGTTTGAAGGAAACACAAAAGAAGAAACCGTAGAACAAATTATGCAAGTGTATCAAAATTCTGATACCAATCCAGATAATCTTCTTAAAGATGATGAGATAAATTTGTTTGTAAACGATGTTAACATCATTTTTGCAAAGCAACAATTTAAAAAAATGGACCGTAACGGTGATGGCGTTTATGACTATAATGATGTTCCTCCTTTGGAAGAAAGCTTGGAAAAATTAAAAGAAGCGACAAAAAAATTACAAGAAGCATCTGATAATCTTAATGCTATAGATCAAGAAGTTTTTACTAATAATTTCGTCAAAGGGATTAGCGGATCTGTTGCAAAAGAAGACTTCTATCAAATGGATAAAAATCATGATGGATGCGTTACCGTAGATGAGTATGCAGATTACAGAGTTTTGGCCCAAGACCGAATTGATGAATTTGATGATACTGATACGAATATTGTGCTTACAAGAGATAATTTTGTAGGCTTGTACGCTCATGAAAAGAAACAAAATCCAAATTGTTTAACTATAGAAGAATATATAAAAAATCAAAAGGCAATTTTTGATGATATAGATAACATGGATGATTTTGAAAATGAAGAAGAATTTGCCATAAAAATATATAAAGATATGGATACCAATCAAGATAATAAATTAACTCTTGAAGAGTATGTAAACTATAATATGATAACAAATGAAATGACAAAAGATGAGCATATCAATATGTTTAATTCTTATGAAGGGGCTTCAAAAGGTTGGCTAACTAAAGAAGAATTTATTGAATCTTTCATGATGGCTGATTAAATCTAAAAGGATATATAAATGAAACTATATCATTATGCTCCTAAAGAAAATACAGTTAAAAAAGATGGGCTATTATCTATTTCAAAGGTTGATAGAAATTTGAGCCCATATGCTCATCGTGCCGGTTCGGAAAATAAAGAAGATATATTAAAATGGATGGATAGCACATTTTACGGACGTTCTAGGGCTATTTCTTGTTTAACCGAGCAGATAAAATGGAAAGGTAATGACCCTGTGTTAAAAAAAATCGTTGAGGTCACAGTGTTATTTTCATTTGAACTTAATGATTTAATAAAAGATGGGTTGGTTGAATCTATATGGTGTAAAAACGGTTCTGATGCAAATGGTCTAAATGAACACATTTATCAAGTTATGCCTAGAGAGATAGATTTATCACCTCTTACTTGGGAAAAAGTAGATACCTCGAAAGGTTTGCTTTATGCCGTAGTAAAACATTATATGGTCGTCTTAAAAGAAGGTTATATTCCACCTAAATATATAACGAAAGAAAATAATATATAATGCCATATTGAGAGCATTTAAATAATCATTGACAATTGCAAAATTGTAAATACAATATTTATAAATTTGATTATGCAGACATTATTAATAAAAAAATAAAATAATTTTCATATGAAGAAACAATATGTAAGAGGTCATAAAGTGTCCTCATCGACTGAAAAAGTCGAAAACATTAATGTTTTTCCTGACGGATGTATCGAAGTGATAACCGACCAAGGCTCCGGTTTTATATTATCACCTCAAGTGTTAAAAGTTATTCCTCAAAAGGAAGATTTTATCACTTTTTATACCATTTTGGTAACTAAAGTAGTCGGGATTGAACTAAACGGCAATCTGCTTTATTGGTTGTCTGATGATGAAGTTTTTAGCTAAGCTAATAAGTTTTCGCCTTCTGATAAAGACAGAAGGCGTTTTTTATATGCTAAAACAGTTAAATTACCAATTAGTATTATCTAAATATTTTAACATATCGCGTATCAAACTCTTTTCATCTACTTTAGCAATTTTATGCAATAAAGGATCTATGATACAATACCCCGATGAACAATGTTGCATAATAAAACGCCCCATGGTATCAGTAAATTTAATGTCAAGATAGCTTTGTAAAAATGGTCGATGCTCATAATATTTCTCAAGTTCAAATTCTTTCATCAGCATATTAATCAGATCATTCCGACGCTTACTTACCGGACAATCAGCACCAAACCAAATCACTTTTTTATGTGAAGTCTCAAATAACTCTTTAAAATATCCTTTATTACTTGTTGCATATATCTCATCAGGAATAGTTATAATTTTTTTCGGCATAATATACATAAATGTCAACACGAGCACCAATACAAACACTACAATTTTAAAATTTGTTTTAAAATTTGAAAATTTTTGTTCTATCGGGGCTTGAGCCCTTCTTTTCTGATTGATTTCTTGTATTGTAGGCATCAACTATCTCCTAGAATAATTTATTTAAATATACAAAATAGCACTTTAAAATCAAGCATTTTTTACCCTATTTTAAACTGATAATCAGCATTTTTAATAATTACCTCCATCGAAAATATTTTATAGTCCCTATTTTTTTTGTAAACAAGAATCGCTAAAAGTCCTTTATTTACAATACATTCAACGATTTTAAACTGCTCGTTTTAAACGTACGTTTAAATCAAGCAGTTTTTTTGATGTTTTTTACATTTTTTTATTTCTTCTAACTGTTTGAAAAACAATAAAAGACAATTTTTAAATTTTACAATTTTCTCATTTTTGCACTGATTAATTTAAACGTACGTTTAAATTACACTACTGTTGTGTTTGAAAAGCTTGAAACATAAGCCAAAGCGCTTGGCAAATGTGTTGCTTTTTTAACACTTGTAACGTTACATATAAGGAGACTTAATTATGAAAAAACATATTTTATTAACCACAACGGCAATGTTGTTATCTGCCATAACTCTAAAAGCAAATGCCGATTCAAACAGTGCTCATTTAAATATAGATGCTTTATTTGTAAAGCCAATGGAGTTGGTTACTGAAAACAACCTTAAATTTGGTATGATTTTAGCCGATGAAGGCGGAAAAACGGTGATTGTGACTCCTAACGGAGATTTAGGAGAAACATCTACCGCAACTATGATATCTAAAGCATCATATAAAAACAGCTACCAAGGATCTTTTAATGAAGCCCAAATTAGACTAAAAGGATTTCTAAATGAAGATTATGATGGTGCTGATTTTTTCGAGCCTAATGAAGAAAATATGAATATGGTATATACAGCAACTTTTGACAACAATGAAGTTGAGCTAAAAAGCAACACTGAATCTATAACGTGTGGAACAGTTACAGATTTTACTATCAAATATACAGCTGAAGATGATGATGCAATCTTACATGTAGGAGGAACCTTAACCACTGCAGATTTGAGAGGCCAAACTAGATCATTAATGTGCCACGGTTCAACCACAGTTACAATAGTTGTAAATGAGGAAACTATGAAAAGTTTATAATATGTAAACTGATATAACAACCAGATAGATCCCAATTTTAATGGGAAACTATTACAAAAAGAAACCCCCACGTAAAACGTGGGGATTTTTAATACGACTATATTTTAGCGGACATGAAAATATATCAAGCTAAAATATGTGTTCTTTGCTTATTGAAGCAAGATTTCAACAAATTCTGCAGCAAGATCTTTTGCGTCAACAGATCCGTCAACAACAAGAGCTGCTCTTGATATCCTTGCGATCTGATTCCAAAGAGGTTTTGTGTGAGCATCAAAAGCTGCAAGTCTGTCGTCTATAACAGCATCATCTGCTCTTACCACTGAAGGACCGCCACACTTTGGACAAGCACCATCTTTAACACTGTGAGTTGTCTTACAGTGTGCGCACACGCGACGGTTAGATACACGCTCTTTAATCAGAGCCACATCTGTATCGCGGTGGATTGCGATAATTCTGTAACCCAGCTCTTCTTTAGCCCTGATAATGTCTTGCAATTGAACCTCTGTGCGAGGATAACCGTCAATAATTTTCAGGCTTTGAGGTTTTTGGAGGGCATTCATCACAAGTTCTGAAACAATCTGATCAGATACAAGACCGCCTGAATCTAACACTTGTTTGATTTCTTGTCCCAGAGGGGTGCCTGCTGCTTTTTCTGCTCGGAGTAAATCTCCGGTGGAAATGTAAAGAAAGTCAGTAAAACCTTGCTTTGTCATCTCTTCTGTGATGCACTCACAGACAAATCCTTTGCCGCTACCTGGACGACCAAAAGGAATCAAAATTGTCTTTTCCATAAAGATAAATTTAATTTGATTAATAATTTTAAGTGATATAATAGAATTTATATACCTTTTATATAAAATATTTTTTTAATTTTGTCAATATAAAAAACACCTTATTTCTAAGGCGTCGAAAAGTAAAAATAAGAAAATTATGCTGAACCTGTTGTAAATAATTTATAATATTTATAAACTGAACCACCCTCAACGTTCCAACCAAAATCTTTTCTTAAGGCATTTTGCGTCATCACATTTAACTCTTCACGAAAGTTATAATAACAATTCAGGGCCTTTGATAAAGTATCAGCATATGCATTGGCATTGTTTTTTAATTTTTGAGCCACTAAATTTGACCCGTAAACTCTGATTCCTTTAGCAAAAAAGACCTCGGTTCGAAAACCATCTACACCGTTTTTAATTGTATCAACCAAACCACCGGTAGAAGTTGCAATCGGTAAAGCTCCTTTTGCCATAGCTTCCATTTGAGTTAATCCACAAGGTTCAAAACGCGAAGGCATCATATAAAAATCAGCAGCCAGTTGAACGGCATATGCAAACTCATCTCGATAACCTCTGAAAACAAAAATTCTTTTAGCAGCTTTTTTATCAATTTTTTTAATCTCTTCTTTTAAATTCTGTAACTTTTTATAAAGTTCCAAATCACCGGCCCCGCCCATTACAAAAATTGGAGCTTCATAGCCTTTATCTACATTGTCTTGAATGGTTTGAAGAATGGCTTTTGCGGCAATGTCATAACCTTTTTGTTCAACTAAACGACTTGTTGCACACAAAAAAGGAACTTTATCTGCTTTTTTAATTAATGAAGAAATATCTTCAAAATCATGCAAATCGGTAAGAGGTAAAACTTTTTGTTTATAATCAGCATCTGTAGCTAATTTTGATAACAATCTAATGCACTCTTTTTTATTGTTTAATTTGTTTTTTAAGGAGTTTTCATCAAAAACTTTGAAATTAAAACCATCGAAATATTCATTTATATGATTAATTTTTTTCTCATTAGGAGAAATAAGATTCTTATCATAACCATTAACGATACCGAAAAATGTACGGTGATCTTTTCTTATTTTTAATACATCTCTAAAATCAAGCCCCAAACCCAACTCTGTTGAAACTTCTTCACGATAGTTTTTGGAGACTGTAACCACCCTGTCAGCAAGATGAAAACTTGCTGAGGCCTGATTGTAACAGTCAAATACGATAAGAGAATTTGTTGTTCTTTCATTGCTGTTTTTTATAGCTTTTGCATTCTTAAAAATAAGTTTTGTATTATCTTCATACAGAGAATTTAATAACCTTGCCGTATTCGGATAATCCCATCCTTGATAACCTAAGTGATGTGCAATGTGAATAATCGGAATATTTCTAATTTGTTCAGCAACCGATTCTTCAAGAGTTTTTCTGTAAGATTCAGCAATTGTAGAATATTTACAAAGTCCGGTTAATGCACCAATATGCCAGTCATTGGCAATTAATATATTTGGCATATTTAACAATCTGATTTTATTTTGAGCACAGTCTTTCAACAAAACATACACGGCTTTTGAGAAAAAAGCAAAACGCTCAACTTCATTTACATTGTTTTCATTTTGGACATAACAACCATCTTGTGTTGAAGGGTTTTCCGGATGTGGATTGATGGAAAAAAAGTAATCGTTCTTTATAAAAATATAATCTACACCGTTAAAATGTGCTGTATAAACTTCGGCTTTATTATTAGAAAGCTCATCTTCAGACTTAAAAAACGGAACATTTATTGATGCGATATGTTTTACATCTACACAAATATTTTGCGAACCTTTGTACGTTTTGCCGTCAAATACGGAAGATTTTTTACCGGTGTTTCCAGTATACATTGGTGTAACTATTGATATTTTATGATTTTGATTTGCAAATGTTTTATTAAAATTATCAGGCAACTCGGAAGCAACCATTCCCAGCCCCCCCCATTTCATAAAAGTGGCGGTTTCGGCAGAAAGCATCCAAGCATCTGTATTTTCAATTTGAGGCCACTCATTTTTTCCCAAACACTGGTGTTTAGCCATATGCTGAATATCTACACAATGTTTTTCGTTAGTCTTTTGAAAAACATTATAATTTTTTTTACGATTAAAATCCGAGGATAAAAAACCTGTCGATAGCGATTTTTTAAGAGTGTCCATTTTTGCTTCCTTAGTATAAATAATATAGCCCAGTATAGCACTATATTTGTAAAAGACAATATAAAAAAGAATTTATCTTCTTGACTTGTGAATGTATAATCACTAAGTTTATAATATGTATTAAGCATGCTTCAATATTAAAGGGGTATTAAATGAAAAAAGAAGACGATTTAAGTGAAAATATAACAGAAAACGAAGAAATAACCGAGCAAGAAACACTTGCTGATGATGTAGTGTTAAAACTTGCTGAAGAAAATCAAAAATTAAAAGATGAATTTTTAAGAGCTTTAGCAGAAAGTGAAAATGTTAAAAAACGCTGTGCTACAGAAATTGAAAAAAATAACAAGTATGCAATTTCAACTTTTGCAAAAAATATATTAAGTGTCGCAGATAATCTAAGGCGAGCATTGAGTGCTGTCGAAAATGCTAAAAGTGAAGATTGTGAAGGTTTGCGCAAAGGTGTAGAACTTACCCTTAATGAACTTAATAAAATTTTTGAAAAGTTTGGTGTTATTGAAATGAAAATTATGGATACGGTTTTTGATCCGAATTTTCATCAGGTGGTGCAAGAAGTTGAAGATAATACAAAACCTAATGGCACCATAATTGCCGAACTGCAAAAGGGTTATATGATAAATGACAGAATTTTGCGCGAAGCAATGGTTGTCGTAACAAAGGGCGGAAAATAATCAATTTTTTCAAAAATGCACAAAATTGTGAAGTAAAGTTAAAATATATTTCACTATTTTAATAATTTGTTTATAATTGCCCCTATGAAAAAATTAAATTCATATATATTCCGTCAAATATGGGTCGGATTTTTCTTGGTTGCGTTTTCGCTTTTATCGATGCTATGGCTAACGCAATCGTTGAGGTTTATTGAAATGGTAACAAATAAGGGGTTACCATTGCGACTTTTTGTTGAACTTACATCGCTTCTTATGCCAAGATTGTTTTCTATACTTTCTCCTATTGCTGTTTTTGCATCGGTTATGTTTGTATACAATAGGATGTTGGCTGATAGAGAGCTTATTATTATGCAGGCAGCCGGTATAAGCCCGTGGAAAAATGCGAGAGCTTCTATCTATGTAGGAATAATTTTATCATTTTTTAGTATATATGTTCAAAATATTGGCATACCTGCTGCTGAGAATTCATTTCGTAATTTAGAATGGGAAATAAAAAACAATGTTTCACACCTTATGTTTCGAGAGGGTGAGTTTAATACTATACAGGGCAATATGACTGTTTTTATCTCCAATCATGAAGATGATGGTTCTGTTTCGGGAATTTTGGTTCATGATGAAAAAAATCCGGAAAAGAAAGTTACATTATCGGCAGAAAAAGGCAGAATAGTTTATACTCAAACAGGGCCAAAAATTTTGTTGATAAAGGGCGAGCGTCAGGAAATAAATAAAAATAATGGGCAATTTTCTTCATTACAATTTGAACGTTATTCAGTAGATTTTGGAATCATGGGTGGTAAAAAAATAAAACAAGCATCTGTTCGTGAAAAAAATTTATGGCAATTGTTAAATGCTGATAAAGACACAAATTTAAGCGATGAGGATAAAAGAAAATATATCGTAGAAGGGCATAGAAGATTGATAACTCCTTGGTATAATCTGCTTTTCGCATTGCTTGCATGTACTGGCTTATTAATTGGTAATTTTAATCGTAGAGGACAAAGTAAAATTATATTTTTAAGCATCTCTTTCATGATTTTGATACAAGGCGGAGATTTGATACTAACTAATTTAGCCGGGCGTTCATTACTCTTTTTACCGATGCTCTATATTAATTGTTTGTTTCCTTTGGGAATATGTGTTTATTTATTGCTGTTTTATAATCCGTTTTTTTGGGTTAGATATGGAAAGAGTAAGGTTTTTGATTATGTTTAGTTGTTCAAATAAAATATTTTTTTCTGTATTGTTTATGATTTTTTTGATTAGTCATGCATATGCAACATATCCTGTTGCCGGAGAGAAATTAAAAAAACAAGAAACAACTCCTTATTTTGAAGTTGAGCCTACGCGTAATATTACAGATATTGTACCTCCTGTAGAAAAAGGTGAGGCAGAACCTGATATTTATTTTGTGGCAGATGAACTTATAAGCAATGACAAAGATAAAATTTTGGAAGCTAAAGGTGATGTGATTATTCGTCGTTCAAATTTAACATTATACACAGATAGACTTGTATACGAACAAGAAACAGATAATATTATTGCTATCGGCAACGTTAGATTAGAAGAACAAGACGGACATGTAGTTTACGCAGATAGGGTAAATTTGGCAAATAAGATGTCCAAAGTTGAAATGAATAAAATTAAGGTTATTTTAAGTGATGAAACCCAAATTTGGGCTGATCAGTTTAGAAAAAAAGAAAATGACAACAAAATTATGCGCAATGCATTGTATACTCCATGTGATTTTTGTGAAGATACAGAAAAACCATTATGGCAAATAAGAGCCAGAAAAGTTACCCATGATGCCCAAAGGAAAGATATAAATTATAATGATGCGTTTTTAGATATAAAAGGTGTACCTGTATTGTATACTCCGTTTTTATCACATCCTGATCCTACTGTTAGACGCCGTTCTGGTTTTTTAACCCCTAATATCGGAAGTAGTAATTATTTAGGAGGAACTCTTCAATTAAACTACTTTTGGGATATAAATAATAATTCGGATTTATTACTTTCACCTATACTTACCACAGATAAAGATATAGTATGGGGGGGAAGATATAGGGGCTATTTTACCAATGGTTATCTTAATTTTGAAGGTACATATCTTAAAGATGATAACGAGCAAAGAGGAGATCATAGAGGAAACCTGTTTGCTAGGACGAGATATGAAATAAATGATTTTTGGGTAGCTGATGCTGATATAAATTATGCCTCTGATAGTTTATATTTAAAAGAACTTAATTTATCTGGTGAAGATAATGCTTGGCTAAACTCAAATGTAAAATTTCAACGTTTTGAAAATCGAAATTATGCTTTAGTTGAAGCTCTTTATTATAAACTTATAAGTTACGATTTAAGAGAACACAATGTTTCGGAATATGCCAGAATGAAATATAACAAACCATTAGTTATTCCATTTGTAGAATATGAGTTTATGAGTGATATTAATAAGATAGGTTCATACTGGAAAAATAACTTTAGTTGGGCTTCTGTATATCATGAAGGAGATAATTCATCCCATAGGTTTACAATGATAAATTCTTGGAATCTTCCGTGGATCAGTCCTTTCGGAGAAAGATATAAAATTGTAGCTTCTTTGAAATCTGACGCATATTATGTTGATGGATATTCTGAAGTTGGTACTACAAAGAATTATTCCGGAGATGTTGTAAGAATTTTTCCTCAACTTGGGATTGAATGGAAGCTTCCATTAGTTAAAGCCACAGAAGATTCCAGACAAATTATTGAGCCTATTATCGTTGGTGTTTTAGCACCAAATGGTGGAAGTAAAACTGATAAAATCCCTAATGAGGACAGTGAAGATGTAGAACTTGATGATACTAACATTCTTGACTTGGATCGTTATTCCGGATACGATCGTAATGATAACGGTAGTCGTATAACTTATGGATTAAATTGGAGTTCTTATGGAGAAATGATGGGAAGAACTTCTGCGTTTATTGCGCAAACATATCATTTTAACAAAAGCAACAGTTTTGCAAAAAGTATTGAAAATGAAGGATATTTTTCAGATTATGTAGGTAGAATTTATGCTGCTCCTTCAGATAACTTAGATTTAAATTATCGTTTTCGTTTAGATAAAGATAGCTACAAATTACAATATAGCGAACTCGGAGCTAAAATGGGGAACGATTTGTTGAATATGTATATTTCATATATATATTTACAAAAAAATAAAAACGCCACAGAACTTTTCGATAAACGAAGAGAATTGTACACTTCTGTAAAAGCATCTTTAACAAGAGATTGGTCAGTAAGTGTATATAACAGGCAAGATTTATCCGGTTCCGGAAAATCCTTAGAACATGGTGGAAATTTAATATACGAAGACGAATGTTTTAAGTTTATAACTACTGTTAAAAAATATAATTCAAATGATCCTAGTTTGGATAATGATTATGAGTTTAATTTTACCTTTTATCTTAAAACATTAGGTGGTGTCGGAGCATAAATTATGGGAGAATATAAAATGTTAGGTTTTTTCAGTTTTTTAATAACTGTTTTAATATATACTTCTTCTTTTGCACAAAGTTTTGATGCAAATATGGTAGATGCTATGGCTAGAAATTCAAAATCTGATTCTATTATGTTTCGTCATAAAAATCCTGCAGAACAGATGCAAAGAAGAGCTTATGAAGAGGAAATGAGTCGTCGTGCTGAATATGAAGAACAAATGCAAAGAAGAGCATATGAAGAAGAGATGCGCCGTCGTGCCGAATATGAAGAGCAGATGAGACAAGAAGAAATGCGCCGTAGGGAAGAAGCTTTAAAACCTGTAAATTTGTTTGGAAATAGTGTGAAAATTTTTGCAGAAGTTAATGGAGAAATTATTACAAGCAGTGATATGCAAGACAGAATTAATGCTTTTGTAGTTACCACTCAAATACCTGTCAATGACCAAACAAAAAATATGATTATAGAAAAAGTTTTACAATCGGCCATCGATGAAAAACTAAAATTACAAGAAGCTCAGAATAATTCTATTAAAATTTCACCGGAAGAACTTAATGCAGGTATGGTTAACTTTGCCAAATCAAACAACATATCTGTTGATCAGCTGAGACAAGTGTTAAAAAAAGCTCAAGTAAACGAAGATGTGTTTCGCTCGCAAATGAAAGCTGAAATGGTTTGGTCTCGTTTGGTTCAGAAAAAAGCTGCTCAAAATGCCATCATATCCCGAAATGAAATTAAATCAGCTATGGAAACAATGGAAAAAGATATACAAAAACATAAATTTTTAGTTTCAGAAATTGTAATTTCAAAAGATAAAGCGAACGGGATTGAGCATTTAGTTGACAACTTACGCAATGATCCTAGGTTTGAGTTGTATGCTATGCAGTTTTCTGAAGGTTTAAGTGCTAAAAACGGTGGTCACATTGGTTGGGTAAATAAAGGTCAACTAACTGAACAACTTGATAAAGCTCTTCTTAATATGAAAGAAGGGGAAATATCTGATCCGATATTGTTAGGAAAAAATTACTATATATTAAAGCTGGAAAAGGTTTATATTCCGGGATCTGATAAAGCACCTGTTGTAGATGAGGCTCAAGTACGTAAGATGCTTGAAAACAAAAAAATTGAAGAAATTGCGGAAAAATATATTCGCGATTTAAGAAATAAGGCTATTATAAATCGTAAGGCATAATATGGACTTTAAATTATCACTTAAGAATACGATTGAAAAATATGGCCTTATGGCAAAAAAATCATTAGGTCAGAATTTTTTGTTAAACCAAAATATTCCCGATAAAATTATCAGATGTTCTCTTGAAAAACAAAATTTAAAAGATTTTCAAGATAGTATTGTTTATGAAATTGGTCCCGGTCCGGGTGGCCTGACAAGAGCCATAATAAGCAACAACCCTAAAAAACTTACGGTTGTTGAAATGGATAATCGTTGTATACAAATTATGGAAGACTTAAAAGAAGAAACAAATGCAAACATGGATATAATAAATGCTGATGCCTTAAAAACAGATTTTTCAATTCTTGAGGGTCAAAATAAGCAGATAATCAGCAATTTACCTTATAATATATCAGTTCCCTTGCTTATCGGTTGGCTTAAAAAAATGCAACATTATCAGGGGTTGACTTTAATGTTTCAAAAAGAAGTTGCAGAGCGTATTTTATCTCCTATAAAAACTAAAAACTATGGCAGAATTTCTGTTTTGGCTCAATTATGCGCAAAAGTTGAAAAATTGTTTGATATTAGTCCTGAATGTTTTGTACCTGCACCAAAAATTTGGTCAACTGTTTTATTGTTTCAACCCTCAGATGATATCAAAGATGCGCAAATTATGGAAAAAGTTGAACTTCTAACCGAAAAAGCATTCGGACAACGTCGTAAGATGATCAGACAGAGCTTAAAATCTATTGCAAATATTGATAAGGCATGTGAAGTTGCCGGAGTTAATATGACAATGAGAGCGGAAGAAATCAGCCCTGAGCAATATTACAAAATTGCAGAAAATATATAAAAAAAACTATAAACTCAAACTCTTAAGTAAAGCTATTTCTTCTTTCCAACCGTTTAATTCATTAGGTGTTTCTAAAATAAAAGGCAAATGTTTTAATTTTGGATGATTGATAACATTTACAATTGCCTCAAGACCAATTGTTCCTTTACCGATTTGTTCATGCCTGTCTTTACGAGAGTTAAACGGCATTTTGCTGTCGTTAAGATGAATTGCTTTTAATTTGTTTAAGCCGATAATATTGTCAAATTGTTCTAAAACATTATCAAGCTTATTAACGATATCATAGCCGGCAGAATATATATGACATGTATCTAAACAAACACCAACTTTTTCTTTTAGGTGAACATTTTCCATAATTTGTTGAAGCTCTTCAAAAGTAGAACCTACTTCACTTCCTTTACCTGACATAGTTTCAAGTAAAATAGTGGTTGTTTGCATTGGTGTTATAATTTTATTTAATAATGCAGATATTTTTTCAATGCCGATTTGAACACCTTGACCAACATGGCTACCCGGATGAAAATTGTAATAATTGTGAGGGATTAGTTCCATACGTTTTAAATCATCAACAAAAACTAATTCGGCAAATTCGGCAGTATTGGGGTTATCTGAACAAGGGTTAAGAGTGTAAGGAGCGTGTGCTACAATTTTTTTATCAGGATAGATTTTCAAAAATTCTTTTATATCTTCCAAATCTAAATCTTTTGCTTTAGAGCCTTGCGGATTGCGTGTGAAAAACTGAAACGTATCAGCATCAATGGAAATGGCATTTTTTGCCATAGATACAAAACCTTTGGAAGAAGAAAGATGACAACCTAATTTAAGCATAAAAACTCCTTTCTGATATTATATTAACAGTATAATGACATAAAATAAAACATCTATATTTTTTTGCGTTTTATTAAAAAAAGACTTGTTTTAAAAAAATATTGATGTATAAGCAATGAATAGTATATCGGATTGTAGTTCAGCCTGGTAGAACGCTTCGTTCGGGTCGAAGAGGTCGCTAGTTCGAATCTAGTCAATCCGACCAAATAAAACCACCCTTCAGGGTGGTTTTTTGTTTACTTAATTGATTTTTATTGTTAAAGTATAAATCGTTTTATCATCAAGCGAGTTTCAAGTGACTAAAAAATTTCTATCAGAAAATACAGAATTAATGAAAGAATGGGATTGGGAAGCAAATGAAGGCTTAAATCCCAATGAAATTACATGTGGTAGTCATAAAAAAGTTTGGTGGAAATGCTCAAAATGTGGATATAAGTGGTGTCAAGCTGTTGTTGATATTTCTAGAAATAAAATAGAATCATGTTGTCCTGCTTGCACTAATAGGGTTTTAATAAAAGGAAAAAATGATTTAGCGACGATGTATCCTGAAATTGCTAAAGAATGGGATTTTTATAAAAATAAGGACTTAACTCCAAATAATGTAACATTCAAATATTGTAAAAAAGTTTGGTGGCTATGCCCTAAAGGACATAGATATGAACAACGTATTGACAATAGAACCCTAAGACACACTAGTTGTCCGTACTGTTCAAATACGTGGGTTTTGAAAGGTTTTAATGATTTAGCTACAATAAATCCTAATTTAGCTAAAGAATGGCATCCATCTAAGAATGGATGTTTAACTCCTTATGATGTTACAGCAAATAGCACCAAAAAGGTTTGGTGGTTATGTCCTGTCGGGCACGAATATATAAGAAGCGTACATCAAAGACATGCTGCTTATACTAATTGTCCCACCTGTGATTCTCGTAAACGTACATCTTTTCCTGAACAAGCTGTCTATTTTTATCTTAAAAAGCTTTATCCTGATGCCATTTCAAGATATAAGATAAATGAAACATCAAGTATGGAGCTAGATATATATATTCCTTCTATACAATTTGCGGTTGAATACGATGGAGCATCATGGCATAAAACAGAAGACTGCCATAACCGTGAGATAAAAAAATATCAATTTTGTAAAAAATACGGAATAACATTAATAAGAATAAAAGAACAAAATGGTATATATTGGGATGATGTCTGTGATAACATTTATTATATAAAACCAGTAAAACGTAATGATTTATTTGAATTAGAAAAAATTATCAATTATGTTTTAAATTCAATATGTTCATCTATTGATGATTTGCTAGAAGCGACTAGAAGCAATATTAACCCTTTGGATTATTCTAAAAGCATACAGCATATTCCATTACCAAAGCCTTTTAAACTTTTTCGCCATAAAATAGATGTAAACATAGAAAGAGATAAAAATGAAATTCAAGGATATGTGTTCAAAATTGAAAACTCTTTGGCAGATTTACGACCTGATGTAGCAAAAAAATGGAATTATGATAAAAATGGAAATTTAACACCTGAAATGTTTAGTGTTGGCTCAGAAGAAATAGTATGGTGGAAATGTCCCAAATGTGGGCATGAATGGAAAATTTCTATAAACAGCATGACAGGAAAGAAAAGAGGAAATGGATGTGCTATATGTGCAAAAATAGAAAGAGCACAGAAAAGCGTTATAACAAAAATTAAAAATGGAAATTCTTTAGCTGAGAAAAACCCACAAAAAGCAGAATTGTGGCATCCATCTAAAAATGGAAATTTAACTCCTTATGATGTTACAGCATGTAGTTCTAAACAAATTTGGTGGTTATGTAAAAAATGTGGATACGAGTGGCAAATGAGCCCTCATAATAGAAAGAAAGGACAAGGTTGTCCCCATTGTGCTGGTAAAGTTCCTTTAGTAGGTGTTGACGACCTAGCATCAACACATCCAAAATTAACCAACGAATGGAATTATGACAAAAATATCAATATTGCACCTCAAAATGTTAAAGCAGGAAGTGATAGAATTGTTTGGTGGAAATGTTCAAAATGTGGCTTTGAGTGGCAAGCTGTTGTTAGATTTAGAGTAAAAGGCTTAGGTAAATGTCCTCATTGTTCTAAAAAACAATTGGATTTAGGCCTAGAATAACAGGCTACTATTCTTTAGGTTTATCATCTTCCTTTTGTTTGCAGGGATGATTTTTCTCCATCCGCTTTTCAATAATCTCTCCGCTTTCGAGCATTTCTAAATAATTTAATAAATCAGGCAAGATAATTTTAATTAATTTTTCTGTTTCTTTTGACATTGTATCTCCTTTTTTAATAATCAGACTTATACCAATGCTTGGAAAAATAAAAAAGTCAAGTTATAACCTAGTGGTCAGTGTATTTCATTGAAAAACAACAAAAATTTTTTTTACAAAACAAGTGGGCAGTAAATTTAGTCAACCCCATCAGTATGGATGAGAAAGTTCGACCACACATTCATAACACTTTGAAAAAGAATAAAAAATTTATATTGTTTAAAATACGGTATTTTTTTATAATTTAGGGGTAGTTAATCCGACCAACACAAGAAAGCCACCTGTATGGTGGTTTTTTTGTGTTGAATGCATTTGCATTAGGTTCGAACTAGCGAGAAAGCTAGTTTGCACTTCAAGCGAAAGGCACACGGGGTGTACCGGTCGGCAAAGCCGATGAGCGCCGAGCATGTAGCGAAGCGAAATAATCTGCTTAATCCGGACTAAATTTTACAAAACGCCAAAATCACATTCTTTTATTATCAATTTATTGTTATAATTGCATAATTTATAAAAATCTTTTTCTACTGATTTTTAGATAATTTCCCTCAAATTATTTGACTTTTACTTAAAAAAGTTATATTCAAAAATACAAGGAGTGTAATATGAAATTAAAGAAAATTAGCACTGAAAAAGATGTGGAAATTGTTAGAAGTTTTTTCTATGATATATTTTGGGAAGAAGTTGATTACGATTTAATCCATTTCAAAGATTCAATAACCAAAAATCATAATTTTCAGCGTCTGGAATATTATTTAGGGTATGAAAACAATAATGTTGTTGGCATATCTGGTATATACGCAAATAATGCAAATGAATGTTGGTTAGGGTGGTTTGGTATAATACCGGAATATCGTCGCAAAGGCTATGCCTCAGCAATGATTAACTTGCAGTTAGAAATGATGAAAAATTACGGATACAAGCTATGTCGTCTTTATACTAATGAAGTTATCAATAAGGTTGCTGTGCAGTTGTATACAAAAATAGGATTTCAAAAAGATTCTGATTATGAAAATCATATAATAACAATGTTTAAACCACTGAATGATGATACATATATTTCAAAGTGGCAAGGGATACCCTTAGGTTTTGTTCCGGAAGTGCCGATATAGTTCACAGATTACAAGATGCCACTGTTCGACAAGTAATATCAGGCAGACGGAAGCACGCCGGTGTCTTAAGGCAGATGTAACGAGACTATAATGAAAATATAGGGAAAAGAAAATAAATAATATTAACATGTAACTATCTGTTGCTGATATGAGTTCTAATGTTCAACATATACAAAAAGTAATTAAAGGAAGAAAAAAACATTAGAAATTGATATATATGGTCAGAATATTTTGTAGTTTAGTTTTCAATGAAATTTTTTAAATGCTTAAATAATTTTTTTACTTTCCAAAGATTATGATTTTTTTAGCCGACATAAAGGAAAAAAAGATGAGAAAATTCGGATTTAAATTTTTCAGTACTAATTTTCAACAAGCACCAGAAACTATCGTAGAGTGTGCAGAGATTGCGTCATCAAAAGAAGATATTTTTATGGAATTTACGGCTGTTGCGGTTACAACAGATGAAGAATTCAAGAAAATAAAAGCAGCCATAGGTAATATTGAAGTTCGTATCCATGCTTCATATGACGGATTTGATGCCTCAAATAGTGAATTATTTCAACAAAATAACAAAATTTTAGCGTCCGCACAAAAAGCTGCTGATATATTTGATGCCAAAACCATTGTTGTTCATGCCGGCTATGGGCATAGCAAAAAACATTTAGAAGAAGCTGCCAGACAATTTAAATTGTTTAACGATGAACGTATTGTAGTAGAAAATTTGCCGTATTATGATAATAACGGCGATGAAATGCTTGGCAATATGGCTGATGAAATTGCTTATATAAGAAATGAGAGTAAATGCGGTTTTTGTTTTGATTTTTCGCATGCCATATGTTCGGCGATTGCTCAGAAGTTGGATGTTGATAAATACTTACAAAGCTTATTTTTATTGAAGCCAACAGTTTATCACATGTGTGATGGCAACATACCTGAAATGAAAGATTTACATTTGCATTTTGGTGAAGGAAATTATCCGCTTAAACATTATTTAAATGATTATACGGATGAAAATGCTTATATAACAATGGAAACAGGAAACGGTTTCGAACAGAGTAATGATTTAAGGTTAAAAGATTATAACTATTTGAAAGCAATGTTGTAAATTTAAGCCTTTATAATATTTTGTATACCAGATAGCATAAATTTTGTTTTTTATATAAAATGTCGTTTTAAAAACGACCAATTTGATAAAAATAAATAGTAAAACTTTTTTGTAATATTTTTTTATAAAGGAATGAGATATGAAAAAAAGTTTATTATTGGCAAGTGTTGCCTTTTCTATATTTACTACAAATGTTAATGCTATAGAACTAAAACTTTATATCGGTTTTGATTATGTATATTCTAATGCTTCAACAAATGATGTGGTGGTCCAAGATGTTTTGGTTGGAAAAGATTTATATGAAAATAACTTTCATTCTTTAGGTATCAATATTGGTACTTCTATAAATGATTATTTTGACATTGAAGCTTTTTACCAAAAATCAGCGGATGCTGAAGGGGATGTTGTAGCTTTAGTTGATGGCTCAAACGTATATACCGATAAAATAAAAACAAGTTTCTATGCTTATGGTGTTGATGCTATCGGACATTTGCCGTTAAGTGAAAAATTTACTGCGATTGGTTCTGTCGGTCTAGGTCAATATGAATTTGAAATGAACGGATTTGGAGTAACAGCAAATGAAAATGGTTTAGGTGTTCGTTTAGGAATTGGTGTACAATACAAGATTAATGAACATTTTGCTCTTCGAACGATAGCGCGTCAAACTCTGCTGGATATGGATTCTGTTGATAATATGACAGATTTTTCGGTTGGTTTTAGATATAGTTTTTAATAACATTAAAATGCGAAGCTATAATGAAAAATTGTAGCTTCGCTATAGGAAAAGAAAATGACTAATATTAAAATGGAACTATCTGTTGCTGATATGAGTGCAAATGTTCATCATATACAAAAGGTAATTAAAGGAAGAAAAAAACCATTAGAAATTGAGATATATGGTCAGAAAGTTTTGTTTGTTTATGATAATATTGAAATGCCTATATCTATAAAAGATATTAATACAAGTAATAATATAATACTTGCCAAGTATGTATTAATCAATCCATTATCGCTATTTAGCTTAATTACAAAATATAAAAAGTATGATTTTTTTAAAATATCATTTGAAGATATAGGTTTAAGGATAATGATAGATAATACTGTTTTTAGCTTTTGTGCTAAAAAAGTTATGTAAAATGTATTGATATAAAAACAATCATACGTTAGCATGTTCAGATAATGTTTAAACAGACCTGTTAGTTATTCAGATAATAAATATGAGTAGGTGTTAAAGGGTTTTAGATGATTAATTTAATTAGTTTTTTTAATAAATGCAAAGATGAGAAAAATGACAATATATCTATATTGCACGATTTAGTATCCGAAGCAAAAGTGTATGTGAAAAAGAATTTTTGCCCTTGGAAAGATGATGATTATCCCGAGGTAACAGAATTTTATCAAATATCGTACGATGGTATTTTAGAAGATGAAGATTTAGAGCCAAGCTTTTCACAAATGCTTTTTAAGTTTATAAAACAACAAGGAATATCTGAAACAGATTGTTATAAAAATGCAAATATTGATAGAAAATTATTTTCGAAAATAAGAAGCGATGATGAGTATCAGCCTAAAAAAACAACAGTTTTTGCATTTATTATCGGTTTAAAATTAAATTTAGATGAAGCAAAAAAATTATTGGAGTGTGCCGGATATTCTTTATCCCACAGTAAAAAACAAGACATAATAATAGAATATGCAATCAAAAAACAAATTTATGATATAAACATGGTTAATGAAATTTTATATACTTTAGAATGTCAAACTTTAGGTAGTAAAGAGTAAAATTTTCCAATAAGAATAATGTATTATAAAAATCCCCCTCATATTAATGAGAGGGATTTTTGTTTTATAAATCTAAGCTTCTGTTTCTTATTTTTTCAGACACTCGTTCCATAAAATCGGCAAGAGAAACATTGTTTATTTGCTTAGAGTTTCTTAATCGAACGGAGATATTGTTATTTTCCACTTCTTTATCGCCTACAATAACAATATATGGAATTTTTTTCTTAACAGCATCTCTAATTTGATAAGAAATCGTATTACCGGAAATATCAGCTTCTGCACGTATATCATTTTCTGACAATTGCTGTTGAATCTGAAGAGCTACACTTTGGTGCCTGTCAGATATTGGCAAAATTTTAACCTGAACAGGTGATAACCAAACCGGTAATTTACCTTCGCATTGTTCCAGATAAACACCTATAAAGCGTTCGATAGAACCTAAAATTGCACGATGTAACATAATCGGCACATGCTTTTGTCCGTCTTCACCGATGTAGAACATTCCCCACTTTTCCGGTAAATTTAAATCAAGTTGTATCGTCATACATTGCCATTCTTTACCGTTTTTATCGATTGCTTTAACATCTATGGCCGGTCCGTAAAATTTTGCACCGCCGATATCTATGTCATATGGAATGTTTTTATCTTTTAACACTTGTTCGACTGATTGTTCTGCCATCTGCCAAATTGGTTCATTATCAATATATTTATCTTTTTTGCTTTGCAAATCTCTGATAGAAAAATAAACTTTGAATTTATCATAACCAAAAACTTTATTGATGGCAAAACCGAAATCAAACACTTTTGAAAGTTCTTCCATAAATTGATCTTGGCGACAGATGATATGTGCATCATCTTGCGTAATTGATCGAACACGTAACAATCCTTGCAAACCGCCGGATGCTTCATAACGATAAACATTTCCCAATTCGCAATATTTAATCGGCAACTCTTTATACGAGTGTATAGAAGAATTATAAATTGCCACATGAAAAGGACAGCTCATCGGTTTCACATAATAAGCGCCCTGCTCTTCTTTGTCTTTTAACGACATATCCATTAGCGGATACATACAATCGGCAAAATGTTCCAAATGGCCGGATTTTTCCCATAACTGTTTTAATCCCACAACTGGAGAATATACATATTTATATCCGGCTTTTTGATGTTCTTTTTTCCAAAAAGATTCAATTTCGTTTCGTATAATTGCACCATTCGGATGCCATAAAGCCAGTCCGGAACCTATATAATCGTTGAAAGAAAATAAATCTAATTCTTTACCGATACGACGATGGTCGCATTCGGACACACTTTGTTTTTCATCTATATTAATGTTATTCATCTTTTTAACCTTTACTAAAATTGCTAAACTTTAAATATTAAATTGCTTGTACGGATATGAAATCCGGAAAATAAGAAATATCACCGCTGTTTAAGCGGTGGTGGTGGTTGTGGTCAAGGTTAAAAACATACAAAAAGACGCAGAACTTTCATTCAAGTTCTGTTGAAAAGATTGTAAAAAAATGTCTCTTTCGTTTAACATGGGTTCATACTTAACATAATTTTGAACTTTTGTCAATTTATTTTTATAAAAACAATAATTGTCCCCTCATATCATTGAGAGGGAGTTTCTTTATTTACAATAAATTGAGGCTTTAACTCCACTAAAATCAGTGATAGCACCTGATATTCCCGAATGGGTAAAATGAGTATATTTATTCATATCAGAATAAACATTCTCAACCACGTTATTTACCTTTGCATAGTCAATCTCAAATTTTGTTTTTTTGCTATGCCATAATAAAATTAGCATAAAAATTTCCGCAGAAGTAAATTGAGTAATTTTTCTTACTTGTGCATACTCTTTTTCTAGCTCCCTAGCCCACTCATGGCTATAAGAAATTTTGCTCATTTGCTTTAATATATCAACTGTTTGAGCAAAAATTTCTTCATTTTTTTCATCATTTTTTGCCAACTGATGCCAATGATGCAGCCATACATTTGATTTTATAGAATCGGAATTAAAAACCAAACACAACGGAATTACATATTTCAAATGTTCAGGATAAAAATGTAATGCCGTCTCAAAAGCATTGAGAGGCTTATCAGGTTTAGTAATCGCCGCACATTCCCAGTCAATGTATATATCCACTAAGTGAACAATTGAAGTAAACTTACCTGACTCAATATGATATGGGTTGTTTCTTTGATGAATGATTTGTATTTCATCTTCTTTTAACCATGGACACATATACATCCAAGGTTTGTCCCAATCGTGAAGAAAACCACGTAAAGAATATCCGCCGGTAAAATGATACTCACAAGCCAAAAATGCTAACTTGTGTTCCAATGTATAACAAACAGAAGGTAAACGCCAGTTTTTTCTCGCGTTCCATTTATTACTTTCTTTGTTTAAGAATTTACGTAACTTACTGTCTAACAGTTGATACGCTCTATTCACTTTTGTTATCATCTTCAGTATCAGGTTTTGCCAAATCTTGTGCAACTTTTGGATTACGTAAAAGTTTTTCAATCCGATCTACTTCGGTAAATGTATCATCAACTCTAAAGTTAATGTCCGGAGTATATCTGAGTTGAAGTTTTGCTCCAATTTGTTTTTTGAAAATCCAAGCTTCTTCATTTAACATTTCAAGAACTAAACCTAAGTTTTTGCCATTTAATGTCATAATATAAGCTGTGGCATATTTCAAGTCGGGAGAAACTCTGACTTCCGTAACCGTGATTAAAGCATCTCTTACTTCTTTGCTTCTTAAATCGCCACGTTCAATAACAGATGTGATGATTTTCTTTATTTCTTGTCCGACACGTAATTGTCGTTGAGAAGGTTCTTTTACCGCCATCTGTTTTCTCCTTACAATTTTGCAGCAATTGTTTCAAGTTCATAACACTCGATAAAATCGCCGACTTGAATATCATTATAGTTTTCAAAACTCATACCGCATTCATAACCTTCACGTACTTCTTTCACATCTTCTTTAAATCTCTTAAGTTGTGCAAGTGAGCCGTCATGAATGACCACATTATCGCGAAGTAAGCGAACTTTGGCACCACGTTTAACAATACCTTCCGTTACCATACAGCCACCGACTTTACCGACACCTGTAATGTTGAATACGTTACGAATTTCAGCATATCCTAAGAGTTTTTCTCTTATTTCAGGTGAAAGCAAGCCCTCTAAACCTTTCTTAACATCATCGGCAACATCATAAATGATTGAATAATAACGGATATCAATACCGTCACGACGTGCCATATCTCGAGCTTGAGGAATTGCACGAACATTAAACCCGATAATAAAGGCATTTGATGCTTTCGCAAGTGTTACATCTGATTCTGAAATTGGTCCGACTGCAGAGTGTAAAACTTGAACGGAAACTTCATCATTAGAAAGTTTATTGATTGTTCCTTCAATTGCTTCAATAGAACCTTGAACATCAGCTTTGATGATAACAGCCAAGTGTTTAGATTCGCCTGATTTAATTTTATCAAGCATTTGTTCCATAGCAGATTTTGCGCTTTTAACTAACTTAGCATCACGTTCTTTTCTGATACGATAGTTGGTAACTTCTTTAGCCTGAGTTTCATCTTTTACGGCAACAAAGTTATCACCTGCAGATGGAGTTCCTTGCAAACCTAAAACCTCAACCGGTGTTGCAGGACCAGCTTCAAGTAGCTTTTTACCATGTTCATTAAACATAGCTCTAACGTGTCCCCATTCTTTACCTGCAATGAATACTTCGCCAACTTTTAAAGTTCCGGTTTGAACCAAAATTGTAGCAACACTACCACGTCCTTTTTCCATTTTGGCTTCAATAACCGTTCCTTCAGCTTTACGATTTGGGTTTGCTTTTAAATCTAAAATTTCAGCCTGCAATAAAATTGCTTCCAATAAACCATCAATGTTGATACGTTTTTTCGCTGAAACTTCAGCACATAAACATTCTCCACCCATTTCTTCAACAGCGATACCATGTTGTAAAAGCTCTGTTTTAACACGCATCGGATCAGCTGCCGGTAAGTCAATTTTATTAATAGCAACCACAATCGGAACTTCAGCTGCTTGCGCATGTCTGATAGCTTCAACCGTTTGTGGCATAATACCATCATTGGCGGCAACAACCAATACTACAATATCGGTAACTTTTGCACCACGAGCACGCATTTCTGAAAACGCTTCGTGACCAGGTGTATCAATAAATGTAATTTTTTGACCATTTTGAACCTCAATTTGGTAAGCACCGATATGTTGAGTGATACCACCGGCTTCTTTTGATACCACATTTGTCTCTCTTAAAGCATCCAATAAAGATGTTTTACCATGATCAACGTGTCCCATAACTGTTACGACAGGTGCTCTTGGCAATAAATCATCGACACTGTCTTCAGGACCTGTTAAACCTTCCTCAACATCGCTATCTGCAACACGTTTGAATTTGTGTCCCATCTCTTCAACTACAATTTGTGCCGTATCAGCATCAATTGGTTGGTTTATGGTTGCCATAACGCCTAAAGCCATCAACTTTTTGATAACTTCGGCACTTTTTTCTGCCATACGGTTTGCCAGCTCTTGAACTGTAATCACTTCAGGGATAATAACCTCTTTGATAATTTTTTCTTGCGAAGCAACTTGAACAACAGGTTTGGGTTGCTTTTTCTTAAATCTGCGACGAGGTGCTCCATAGCCATAGTCATCATCATCGTCATCATTATTCATATAAGCGTTAAGGCTTACTTTGTTGTTACGACGAGGAGATTCAAAACTACGCTTTTGAATCTTTTTACGCTCTTGTTCAAATGTTTCGGCTTTGCTTAATGGCTTTGATGAAGAATTTAAATATTTTTTATCTTTTTTATAACCGTCATCATCGTCATCATCGTCATAATCGCGAGATTTTTTATTGCGATTGTACCCCTTATCTTCATCGGAAGACTTGTGTGCATTCTGAACCTTAGCTTCTTCTTTTATTTTTCTTTCTTTTTCTTCCTGTTCTTCTTTTAAACGAAGTTGCTCTTGCTCAAGTCGAGCTTTTTCTTCTTGCTCTTTTTGTTCTTGCAAGCGTTTTTCTTCCATTTCTTCACGTTGTTTTTTTCTGACGGCATCTTTTTCTTCTTGCTCTTTTTGACGTTTAGCTTCATGCTCTTTTGCTTCGGCAATTAAACGAAGTTTTTGAGCTGTTGCTTCATCAATTTCAACCTTCGGAGTTTGAATTTCTCCGTTTGCAGGAATTGTGCGTTTTTTACGCACTTCAACCTGAACCATTTTTTTACCATCAGTTGATCCGATTTTTGCCGGATTTTTCAGCGTTAAAGTTGACTTTGCGGATAATGTTAATTTACCTTTTGCATTATCATCTGTCATATGTCTTTTTCTCCATATCTTAATCAAGAAAAGTTTGATATCTTTTCAAATTTTCATAAACTATTTTGGCTATGTCGCTTTTTAAAATTGCAACATGCACCGTGTTAACCTTATCAAGCGCAATATCTAAATCTTCGACATTGTATATTTTAACAATTTCTAAGTTTTTAGCTACTGAGCGGATTTTTTCGGAGCCGTCTTGACCAGCATCTGTTGCTTCAACCAAAAAGGCTACTTTGTTTTTTAAAATGCTTTCCTTCACTTTTTCAAAACCGGTCACAAGTGCACCTGCCTTGCGTGCCAGATTTATAAATTCCAAACCTCTCTTATATAACAATTGTTCTACCATCTCTAAAAAATTGTCTTCAATTTTTAAATGGAGATGAATAGATTTTATAAATAAATTTTTATCTAATGCAGTTTTTAAAGCTTTTTTGGAAATAGAGACATACAGACCGCGACCGTCAAATTTTTTGTTAAAATCCGGCACCAAACGACTATCGGGTGTTTTAACAAACCTCAACAGTTCATCTTTGGGTTTTATAACCCCGGTTGCTATACATTTTCTGTTTGTCTCTTTTTCCATAACTTTATCTCTTATTGTTCATCAGCAAACCAGTGTTCACGAGCAGCCATAATAACACGATTTGCTTCAACTTGAGTAACTGCATTTTCGCCTAAGATTTCAATTAATTCATCAGCAGCTAAATCAGCTAAATCATCTAGCGTTTTAATGTTGTTTTCAGCCAATTTAATAATCATATCCTGATCTAAACCATCAATTGTTTTTAAATCTTCATCGATACCTAAATCTTTACTTTTCTTAGCAAAGTCTTTGTTGCGTTTTTCAACAAATTCTTTAGCACGACGTTGTAATTCGGTTGCAACATCTTCATCAAAGCCTTCAATTTCAGCAAGTTCTTTTAAGTTTACAAAAGCAACTTCATCGATAGTTGAAAAACCTTCGGCAATAAGAAGATGAGCTATCATATCATCAACATCCAAAGCCTCCATAAAGCGCTCTAAACGAACTTTATTTTCATTGGCTCTGCGTTCTTGCTCTTGTTCTTCTGTTAAAACATCAATATCAGCACCTAAAAGTTGAGATGCAAGTTTAACATTTTGACCACGTCTGCCAATTGCAATCGAAAATTGTTCTTGTGGCACAACAGCTTCCATACGTGAATTCTCTTCATCAATAACCACTTTTGTAACTTCTGCTGGAGCAAGAGCAGCTACCAAATATTGAGCTTTATCTTCAGAATATGGAACAATATCTATTTTTTCACCTTGCAATTCGGTTACAATTGCTTGAACTCTAATACCGCGTAAACCGACACAAGCACCAACAGGATCAACCGTTACATCATTGGCTTTAACTGCAATTTTTGCTTTTGATCCCGGATCACGAGCAACGCCCATAATTTGAACTATCCCATCATAAATTTCCGGAACTTCAGATGTGAAAAGTTTTGCCATAAATTCAGGACATGTTCTTGATAAGAAAATTTGCGGACCTCTATTTTCACGACGAACATCTAATACATATGCACGAACTCTATCACCGTTTTTGAATTTTTCTCTCGGAATCATCTCATCACGACGCAAAACAGCCTCAGTTTTACCAATGTCTAATACAATATTGCCAAACTCTGAACGTTTCACTGTTCCGTTAACAATGGTACCGATTTTTTCTTTATACTCTTCATATTGACGATTACGTTCTGCATCACGAACTTTTTGAACAATAACCTGTTTTGCAGTTTGTGCAGCAATACGACCAAAATCAATCGGAGGTAAAGGATCTATAATAAACTCACCTATTTCGATACCTTTATCATAGCATTTAGCATCTTTTAAACGCAATTGTGCAGCTTCATTTTCCACTTCTGCATCATCTGCTACAACTTCACGATAACGCGCTAAGCTGATTGCACCTGTTTTGCGATCAATATTCGCTCTGATATCGTGTTCAAAACCATAACGAGAGCGTCCTGCTTTTTGAATAGCTATTTCCATTGCAACAAAAACATCTTCTTTATCAATGTTCTTTTCACGAGCAACAGTATCTGCTACCAATACAATTTCCGGTCTGGGCATATTTTCAAGATTTTCCATTTTATTCCTCATTTAATAAAAAATTAAAGTTCAATAGCTTCGTGTTCAGATTGATATTTTTCCCAAAGCTCATCTGTTATCACAATTTTAGCTTTTGAGATATTATCAAACGCAATCACATATTCTTTACCGTCCATATCAACACGGACTTCATTATTTTCATTAAGGCCTAAATTTATGCCTTTAATTCTTTTACGTTTTTCAACTTCATTTATTGTTTCAACTTTTATAACATAATCTTTGAAACGAACAAAGTGTTCCGGCTTTGTCAGAGGTCTGTCAAGACCTGGAGAACTTACTTCTAGTGAATATTTATCTTTTATCGGATCTTTCTCATCTAATGTAGCTGACAGCGCTCTACTTACCTTAGCACAATCTTCTACATTTATTTCACGAGAGTAATCCTTAACATCAATCATCACCTGTAATGTAGGATTTACTTGTCCTATGGTTAATATCCGAATGGTTTCATATCCTAAAGCTTCAATAACCGGTTCTAACATATCTTGTAAACTGTGTTTTTGCATTTTTTCTTCTTTTCTAAAAAAAGAAGCGGGGTTGTTACCCCACTTCCAAATTAATACTATTATGAAAGATAATACGTATATACCATAAAAAAAACAAAAAGCAAGATTTTTTTTATAGTTTTTTATAAGCATGTCCTATACCTATTACACAATTCGAAGCATCTTTGCAAACACTACATGCTTTATCTATATTGTTCATTGTTGTATCTTTCAAATAAAAGGCCAGAGTTTTGCCAGCTTCAATTTCTCCCAAATGCCTTGAGAACTGCTGTAATGTATTATTTTCCATTCTACGATTAATACTTATAAATGATATATCTTTATACTTTTCTTTTGCAATAGTATAAAGATTACGACAAATATCCACTGCAAATTTTTTATCATTAATATAAAGACCTATAAATAAGCCCATATTATCATCTACAGTGCGATGGTTTTCAACAGAAATAAACGTATCAAAAACATCATAAATATAAGTTTGATCGTGAGGCTTCATCATATCATTTGGCACAGCTTTTAGCTTTCTTAATATGGGTAATAATTGATACTCAGAATATGTCGATAAATTCATATTTGATGTATAATTTAAAGTAAGATAATCTAAAACTGCTGCAATTTGTGTGGTTTGCTTACTAATTTTATATTTTAACATAGCTTTTGTATAAGCTGTAACCGAAGTTATAGTTAATACACCAAAAATAAATAAAGCTATAAGCAATTCCACCATAACTCTTCTGGTTTCCGGACGAGCAAGATCTGGTTTGTTACCATTATTTTTTTTCTTTCGTGGAAATAAGTGCATAAAAACCTCCAACACATACGACATTTAGACATTTTAAGTTGTTTTTTTTTTTTTGCAAGTCAAATTAAAATTTATATACACATCTTACAATTTTTGTAAATAAAGAAAACGGCTCTGAAAGAGCCGTTTTTTAATTGATTTTATAACTAACAATTACATGTTAAAGTTATAATCACCTTCATACGCATACCAATAAAGTTTTTCAATTTCTTCGATTAAAGGATAGCGTGGGTTTGATCCGGTGCACTGGTCGTCAAATGCAAGAGTCGGAAGTTCTTCCATAGCTTTTGCAAAGTCTTCTTTGGAAACACCCCATTCCTTGATTGATGCCGGAATGTTAACCGCTTTCTTAAGGTCCTCAACAGCCTTAATTAAGTTATCAACTTTTTCATCGTCTGTTTTACCTTTTATACCAAGTCCTTCGGCAAATGCAGCATAGGCAGCTTTTGCATTCGGATAACGATATTGTGGGAATACAGCTTGTTTTGCTGGGCAATCGGTTGCATTGTAACGAATTACTTGAGAAATAAGTAAAGCGTTTGCAACACCGTGCGGGATATGGAACGCTGCACCTAATTTGTGAGCCATAGAGTGGCATACACCCAAGAAAGCGTTAGCAAATGCCATACCGGCAATTGTTGCCGCATGGTGCATTCTTTGACGAGCGTTTGCGTTAGATGTGCTATAAGACTGAGGTAAGTATTTCATAACCAAATTAGCAGATTCTAATGACAAGCCTCTTGTATATTCAGTAGCCATTGAAGAAACGTAAGATTCAATAGCGTGTGTAAATACATCAATACCCGATGCTGCGCACAAACCTTTAGGCATTGTTAAAACCAAATCAGCATCTACAATTGCCATTGAAGGCGTTAATACATAGTCTGCAATGGCGTATTTAATTCCGGTTGAATCATCTGTGATAATAGAAAACGGTGTAACTTCAGAACCGGTACCCGATGTTGTCGGAATTGCAACAAGCTCTGCTTTATTTCCAAGTGAAGGGAACTCAAAAATACGTTTTCTGATATCCATAAAGCGCATTGCCAAATCTTCAAATTTGAGTTCCGGATGTTCATACATAATCCACAAAATTTTAGAAGCATCTATTGGGGAACCACCACCTAAAGCAATAATCACGTCAGGTTGGAAAGTGTCAATCATAGATTTTGCTTTGTTAATTGTTGTTAAGTCAGGATCAGGTCTAACATCAGAGAAAATTTGATATTGAATACCAAGAGGCGCTAAAATATCAGTAATTTTTGCTGTGTAACCCAAATCAAACAAAGGTTTATCTGTGATAATAAAAGCTCTTTTTTTGCCAGCTAATTCTTTTAACGCAAGTCCTAAACAACCTGGCTTGAAATAAATTTTCGGTGGAACCTTAAACCACAACATATTTTCTTCTCTTTTTGCAACAGATTTAATATTCATAAGATGTTTTACTCCTACATTTTCACTAACAGAGTTTCCGCCCCAAGAACCACAACCTAAAGTCAATGATGGCTCAAGTCTAAAGTTATACACATCACCGATTGCACCTTGTGATGCAGGACAGTTGATTAATACACGACCTGTATGTAACAAATGGCCATAATGTTTAACACGTTCGTCATTGTTTTGATCCGTGTATAATACTGAAGTATGTCCGTTACCACCAAAAGTGACCAAATCTTTAGCTAGTTTTGCTGCAGATTCATAATTGTCAGCTTTATACATTGCTAAAACAGGTGATAACTTCTCAGCTGAAAAAGGTTCTTCCACACCTACTTTTGAGGCCTCAGCAATCAAAACTTTTGTTTCAGGAGCAACTTTTATATCTGCCATAGCTGCAATAGTTGCCGCTTTCTGACCAACAATTGCAGCATTTAATTTGCCGTCAATCATAATTACTTTCCCGAGTTTTTCTTTTTCGGAAGCGCTCAAAATGTAGGCACCACGTTTTAAGAATTCTGCTTTAACGGTATCGTAAATTTCTTTAACTGCAATTACGGATTGTTCAGAAGCGCAAATCATACCACTATCAAAAGTTTTTGACATTAAAATTGAGCTAACAGCCATTTGAATATCTGCTGTTTCATCAATAACGGCAGGAGTATTACCGGCACCAACGCCTAAAGCAGGTTTTCCGGAAGAGTATGCTGATTTAACCATACCCGGACCACCGGTAGCTAAAATAATATCAACATTGTTATGCTGCATCAACTTTTGTGTTCTTAAAATACTCGGCTCATCAATCCAACCGATAATATTGTCAGGAGCTCCAGCAAGTACAGCTTCTTCAAGCATAATGCGAGCTGCTTCAACAGTACATTTTTTAGCTCTCGGGTGTGGTGAAAAGATAATACCGTTTCTTGTTTTTAATGCAATCAATGTCTTAAAAATTGCAGTAGATGTTGGGTTTGTTGTCGGAATAACTCCGGCTATAACACCTATTGGTTCTGCCATTTTTATCATTCCGTTATCTTTATCTTCTTCTAATATACCACAAGTTTTTGTATTTTTAAATTTATTATAGATATATTCAGAAGCAAAATGGTTTTTAATTACTTTATCTTCAACAACGCCCATGCCAGTTTCTTCAACTGCCATTTTAGCAAGAGGGATTCTTAAAGAACTCATTTTCAAAGCAACACGACGGAAAATATAATCCACTTGTTCTTGTGAATATTCAGCAAATTTTTTCTGTGCCGCACTTACTTTTGCGACAAGATCATCTATGTATTGTTGTTCAGCTACATCATCAATATTTACATCGGTTTGAGCCATAATTGTTTTTCTCCATAAAATAGTTTTTTTCGCGTGTATAATGACAGATAAAATTAATTTCTCAACCTATTTTATAGTCTAATCCAATCAACAATTATTACTAAATTGTTGTAATTGTTTTTAATACACAATATAACAAATTGTATTGATTTTAAGTATTTTATTTACGTTTTGTAATAGTTCCTTTTGAAACAATTTCAGCACCTGTTGATATTTTTAAGAAAGATTCTGTTTTTTCCGTATTCTCAACAGTCTTATTTTTGTTTTGCGGAGACAATGGTTTGGTAATTATTCCACTTGTAGCCATTTTAGATTTGTATGCAACAGTATTATCTATTGCTTTTATAATTGGTTTTTGTTCAATTTGTTCCTCTATTTTGCTTTCTTTATTTTGTAGCAAAACAGATTCTTTTTTTGAATCTTCAGATACGTGCAATACACCTGTTTTTTCTGTTTCAGAACTTAAATGTTCTTTTTTATAGGTAGTATTTTTGACATCTTCATTATTTTGTTGCGCAGCATCTTCTGTAATAAATGGTTTTCTAACAGATTGTTTTACTGTCTTTTCCGGTTGCTTTGACATATCTGTTTGAACATCATTAACTTTAATTAACAAAGGAGGTTCCGATAATAGCGATGTTGTATTTTTCTCTGATACATTTACATCTTCTTTTACCTTTAGTTCATTATCAGTTTTTTGCCCTTCTTCAACAATCATAATTTTTGATTTGATTTTTGAACTTTCTTCAATTACGGCAGATTTATCCGGTAACACACTTTTATCATCGGCTAAAGGTTCTCCTTCTTGTACAGCCTTAAGAGCCAACTGTTTTTTCAGCGCTTCATCTTCTTCTAACCTTACTATATTTTTTGCATATTCAAACAAATTTTCCACTGAGGAATTAAGATTAATTATTTCTGAATTTGTTTTTTCTAAAATTTCTTTTATCATCTGATAATCAAGCTCTATTTCCTTAATTTTATTAGAATTATTAATCTCATTTATAAGACCTAGAGCTTTATTATGCAGATTTGCAATACTACGTAGAGATGTTTCTATCTTATTTTTATAATCTGTTGCTTGCGGTTCATTATCTAAAATTATTAAAGACTTTATCTCTATCAGACGCTTAACATATACATCTAAAGTATCTTGATAGCTGATACCCTTTTTCAATGAATTGACATAAATATTGTTAATATTATCGTACATACCATTAGAAATATTTTTAAGATCGGCAATATAGTTTTCATCTAATTCTCTATCTAAATCCGCCAATTGTGTATCAAAGATTTCAGTATTTGTATTTGTAACATCTATATCTCCTTCATCAAACTCTTGTTTAGCGCGTTGTTGTAATTCTTCTAACTGAAATTTCATATCTTGTGCAACAATATTTATACTCTTGTAGTTTGCTCTACTTATAGCATTACTACTTGTTTGAGAATATTTTTTAAATCGTGGAAAAATTTCCGTATCTATCAACTCTAGCAACTCTGAAACTTTTTCTTGCGCCACAGACATTCTTTTTTGCAAATCTTTCTGACGATTTTTTTCCGCAATTTCTTTTTCTATACGAACCTTTTCCCAATAACTGTCATATTTATTTTTTAAAGCTAAACTATTAATAACAACATTAGGATTATTTAGACTACCGGTCCATTGATATTCTATCGGAACAATTTTATCTTTCAGTTGATTAAATGTTAAAGTAAAATCAGAATTTATGGTCCAATCAGATAAATTAACCATTCCAGAAGCTATTATTTTTGCTTGTTCGGTTTCTAATAAACTATTAACTATTGAAATATTACCATCTGTGATATCAAAATCCGTTACTATCCTATAAAATAAACTTTCTCCGTTTTGCAAATTTGTTCTGAGCATATCATATAAATTATCTGAATGCGTACGATGTCTGACATCTTCTTCAATAGCCAATAAATTCCATCCTTTAAATTTTGTATCGGTAAAATCCATAGAAACAGAAGCGTTTAACCCTTTTATAAAGTTCATAGCAGATGATACGGGAGCTTCAAATTTTATATTAGAATTAACCTTACCTGATAAAAATTCATATCTCTTTCCACCTATTTTTGATACATCATAATCCTGAATTTCAAAATTACCTTTAATTTTTGCGGCAGAATTAACATCAAGAGATACATTTGCCTTTATTGGAGCATCTTTAATTTGGGCTGTTATATTATCAATAGTAATCAAGCCTTTCTTAATTTCAATACCTGCAGAAACATTTTCGAAATCTTTATTTTTTATACTAAATATATCAGCACTGAATTTTCCCGCTAAATCAAATTTTTTATAAATATCATAATTTATAGGTATTGTATCAAAAACCGGTTGTTCTAAAAAGTTCAATGAATTATCCACAGTCTTTGTCTTTTTAACTGATTTCACAGCTGAATTTTCTGGATTATAAATAAAACGATCAAATTCAAATTTGTTTGCATGCATAGTCGCATTTATTTGTGGATAGCCATCATTTATCACAGATATATCACCTTTAAAATTATTTGATCCGACAAATGCGTCAATATCTTTTGCACTCCAATTTTGAGAATTGCCTTCTATATTGCCTTTAAATGTGAAAATATTAGCCGTGATATATTGAGGTCTGTAGTTAAAACCGATACGATTTATAAAATCAACAAAATCCGCAGAACGAAACTCTAAACTTCCTTTATAATTTAGTTGATTGTTTTCGTTATACAAACGTCCGGAATACACCGAACTTAATTTATCTGATGTAGTAACAGCTTTAATATTTATGCCATTTATATCACCTGTTACAATACCCTTTGCATTAAGATTATCAGTTTCTCTTATAAATTGTAAAAAAGGCATATCTAATGGAACTTTTTTCAAAAAATTTGTCATTTTTGAAGTTTTGAAATTATACTTAACATCTTTAAAATGTGGGATATCTGACATCTCTAAAATATCTCCGGACATATTAAATAAAGCATCGTTAATATTTTCAATATTCAGTTTTTCAATTTTTACAACATCGTTATCTGATATAAAACTTAATGTGTTTTTTTCAAAACTTGAGTTATTATATATACCTAATCCAAGCTTGATATGTGCAGCTATGTCATAATCATTCAAAAATGATAATTTATTCAAAATAAGTTTTATTTTCTCATTTATCGGTAAAGCTTTCTCTTCCTCTGTAAAAGATGGTATATAGTTATCAAAATTTATATTATCAATTTCTAAATTCAAGAATATACTTTTACGAGCATCTCTTACAAGACCTATACTGCCAAACATATTAGTTTTATCTACCGTAAAGCTAAAAGGTGTAATGTTTATTTTATTCAAATTACCGGACACAGCCAAATTAACAGAAGCGTTATGATAAGTAGATTGAGCATAAATTTGAGGTTTAATATTAATAAGTTCCAAAAATTTTAAAAAATCCTGACTCATTGCTTTAATGTTAAAATTGTAAGTCAATAGCTGTTCATTTTCAAAAACATCTCCATTAACACTCATATCCGTATCTCCTGATAATAAACCGGAAAGTTTTTTAACAGTTAAGATATTATCAATAAAATCAACACTTAAATCAAAATTTCGTATAGGTTGACCATTAAAATTAGCCTTCACAGCCTTGATATCAGCAATCATATCAAAATCTGAGTATAGAGTATAAGGTTTTTGGTTGTTATCAAATTTTTTAATTTGTTCTTTTATTATTCCGATTATAGGCATTAAATCCAAATCTGTCATTTCAAAAGAAGCTTCTACTTTTCTTCTTTCTTCATTGGGATTCGGTTTTAACGGAATAATAATGTTTCCGGCTCCCGTCGTATTATCACCATATTTAATCACAAAATTAGATAAATCTATTTGTTGTTCATTTGTGATAAGCTCAATAGAACAAGCCAACGGATAATTAAATTCCTCCGGTAAAATAAGTTGATTAGTCAATTCATTTATAAAATTTGAAAGTTTTTTTGATTCTAAAACAAAATTTCCTTTAATTTCCTTATTACTCGACAACATTGATCCATCAAAACGTGCATAACTTTCAGTTGTAGGATGTGTGAGAACTAAATTTAAGGAAGTTGCAAAATTTTCCGATAATGTTCCCAAATTTAATGCAAAACCCGCCGGATTATTATCTTTTACAAAATTACCGTCAATGCGATACGGACCAAATAAACTTTCTGCCGTAATCTCAGCATTAAGTTCTTGCAAATTAACATCAATATTAAGTCCTTTGTTTAAAATATGAACAACAGAATCTTTCAACAAAACACTATTCAACGACACTTCAACCGTATCTAACTTATTTTTCTGAAAATCTGTTATCTCTGAATACCAATTTAATTTACCATTTTGTAAAAACTCAATCATGATATCAGATTTAATTAAAGACATATTGTTTATAACAAAGTTGCCCTGTATCAACGGAATAAGCGATAAATATGTAACCATCTCTTGAATAGATGCCAGTGGCTGATTAGTATTTTCACCGGTTTTATTATAAACTTTAATATCCTTTGCTGATAAGTAAGGAACTGGAAAAAATGAAAGTGATACAGGCCCTTCAAATACAATTTTTTTACCGGAGATTTCTTCAAATTGCTTGGCAATTTTGTTTTTATGCAGATTCCAGTCAATTGTCGAAACGTAAACCGACAATCCGCCAAAGGTAAGGACAACCAGAATAACCAAAATCAAGAATATTTTTTTGAACACTTTTAAAATCTCCTGTAATAAACGCCAAAAAATCTTTGCTAAATATAACAATACTGTATAGTATTATTAATATAAATCAACTAATTTTTGATTAAGGAGATAAAAAATGTCAAAATTAGTTTCACTTTTTGAATTGGCATTAAAAGCCAGAGACAATGCTTATGCTCCATATTCGGGGTTTAAAGTAGGTGCAGCAATACTTTCATCAACTCTTAACACATATTTGGGGTGCAATGTGGAAAATGTTTCATATCCTTGCGGGACATGTGCTGAAGCCGGTGCTGTATCGGCAATGAATGTAAACGGAGACAAGCTGATAAAAGATATTGTTATCGTAGCCGATTCTCAAAATCTGATAACGCCATGTGGAGCATGTTTACAAAAAATATTTGAATTTTCGGATAATAACACCAATATTCACTTAGCTGATTTAAGCGGAATTAAAAAAAGCTATAAGATATCTGAGCTTTTACCTTCAGCTTTTGATGAAAAGGAATTAAAAAAATGATTGATACATACGTACAAAACTTAAAAAAAGAACTGGGCAACAAAAAGCCTGACACACTGCTTATTTTAGGTTCAGGTCTTGGTTCTCTTGCCGATGAAATTAAAAACAAAGTTATTATTGAATATGAAAAAGTAGGTTTCCCTAAAAGTTCGGTTTCAGGACACGCCGGTCAATTAGTTGTCGGCACATTAGGTAAAACCGAGGTCATTTGTATGCAAGGTCGTTTTCATCTTTACGAAGGACATCATCCTGAGCTTATAAAAAATGTGATGTGTGCATTTAAGGCTATCGGGGTTAAAAAGTTGATTGTTACAAATGCAGCCGGTTCATTAAATGCAGATATGCCGGCCGGCAGTTTAATGCTTATATCCGATCATATCAATTTTAGCGGTAAAAATCCGCTTTTAGGTGCAAATGACGAAAAATATGGCCCACGTTTTGTAGATTTGAGCAACGCTTATGATGTAGATTTGCGCAATAAAATTAAAAAAATTGCCGAACAATCAGATTTAAAACTATATGAAGGTGTATACCTTATGGTTTTGGGACCAAACTTTGAAACAGCAGCCGAAATTAGGGCTTTTAAGACATTAGGCGCTGATGCTGTTGGTATGTCAACTGTTCCGGAGGTTCTATCTGCTATTTATACCGGCATGAAAGTTTTGGGCGTTTCGGTTATAACAAATTTAGGAACCGGATTAAAAACTTCCGTACAAAGCCATACAGAAACATTGGAACAAGCGCAAAAAGCAACTAAAAAATTGGCAAAATTGTTAAAAGAATATATGGAGAAATAAGATGTTTCCTCAAGAAATTATCCGCAAAAAAAGAGATGGTAAAACCTTAAGTTCCGAAGAAATAAGTTTCTTCGTAAAAGGTATAACGGACGGTTCAATTGCAGATAGCCAAACAGCAGCTTTGACAATGGCAATTTTCCTAAACGGTTTTGATAAAAAAGAAACTGTTGATTTAACATTGTCTATGCGAGATTCCGGCGATGTCTTAAAATGGGATTTAAACGGTCCGGTTATTGATAAACATTCCAGCGGTGGTGTAGGAGATAAGGTTAGCCTGATGTTAGCTCCAATTTTAGCATCGTGTGGCGGTTTTGTTCCGATGATTTCGGGTCGAGGCTTGGGACACACCGGCGGAACGCTTGACAAGTTTGACTCCATACAAGGCTATAACACATTACCGACAAACGAATTGTTTGTTAAAACAGTTGAAGATGTGGGATGTGCCATAATCGGGCAAACCGGAAATTTGGCTCCGGCAGATAAAAAAATTTATGCAATCAGAGATGTATGCGCCACAGTCGAATCCATTAATTTAATCACAGCTTCAATTTTATCTAAAAAATTGGCCGCCGGATTAGACTATTTGGTTATGGACCTAAAATGCGGTAACGGTGCTTTTATGGATAATGTAAATGATGCATTGGTTCTTGCTCGTTCTATTGTAGATGTTGCAAACGGTGCAGGAACAAAAACAACCGCACTTATCACTAATATGAGCGAGGTTTTAGGCTATACGGTTGGTAATGCTTTAGAGGTTAAAGAAGCCGTTGATTATTTGAAAAATCAAAATATCAATAAGCGTTTAGATCTTGTCACAAAAGAACTATGTGCCGAACTTTTGGTTTCTTGCGGTTTATATAAAAACAAAGATGATGCTTTGGCAAAAGTTTGCAAAGTTTTAGCAAACGGTGAAGCTCTCGAAAAATTTGCTAAAATGGTTTCTATGCTTGGTGGTCCGGCAGATTTCACAGAAAATCCTGAAGCATATATGCCAAAAGCACAAATTATCAGACCTGTGTTTGCTGATAAGAAAGGATATATTTCTGCTATGCAAACAAGAGATATCGGTATGTTAATCGTAGGTTTAAAAGGCGGACGTGTTCATCCTGATCAAAAGCTTGATTACGCAACCGGATTTAGCAGTTTTTGCCAAGTTGGAGATTATATTGATGAAAAAACTCCGCTTGCTTATATCCATGCACAAAGCGAGGAAGAGTATCAAAAAACAGCTGACGAACTTAAAAAACTTGTCCAAATTGAAGACGAATATAAGCTTTCTCCGGTGATTATTGATACGGTTAAATAAGTTATATTAAAAAAGGACCATATGTCTGTTTTAACAAAGTGTTTTTTGAATTAGTTAAATCACTTTTACTGTCATCAACCCAGTTAAAAAATAATATTGTCACCGCTCCGAGCAAAAAAAATAATATTGTCACCGCTCCGAGCGGAGCGAGGTCAAGCGGTCTTCAAATTAATAAAAAAAACTCATCGGGAGCGATGTAAAATAATTTTTAAAAGTGGAAGATGCCTTGACGATTCCTTGCGGAATCGAGGCATGACGGTATTATATTTTCGTTTCGGAGGCATGACGTAAAAAACACTGTCATCGCTCGATTGCGATAAGCAATCGTTCAGCGGTCTTCAAATTAGTTAATCGGAAGGTCCCTTGACGTTTCTTGGCAGAAACGAGGGAAGATAGGTTTGTGTTTTTTTGCATTTTTATGGCATAAAATTGGGATTTTTTTCAGCAAATGAGAATCGGTGAAAACCATTTATTTACAATGGTTTGAAGAATTTCAAACTGTTCATTTTAAACGTACGTTTAAATCAAGCAGTTTTTTTGATGTTTTTTTCGAACTTCTATTTCTTCTAAATCTTTGAAAAACAATAAAATGCAAATTTTAAATTTTGCAAATTTCTCCTTTTTACACTGCGTCAAAAAAACGTACGTTTAAATTACACTACTTATGTGCTGAAAAAACTTGGAAATCTGCACCAAAGCGCTTGGTGTGGTTGTTCGTTTTTTTAGCCTATGTAACGTTATATAAATAGGAGATTTTTATTATGAAAAAAACTTTATTACTTGCCACAACCGCAATCGTTTCTGCTTTCGCTTTTAATGTAAAAGCTAACGCCCCAACAGTTGAAATTCAAGCTAAAGCTAAGGTAGTATCACCAAGTGTGTTAGAATCTATACAAGAATTAGATTTTGGCACAGTTGCATATCATTCTGGAGCTCGTTACACTGTTTCTAAGGATGGGACAGCTGAAGCAAGCGGTGATTATGCACAAATGTTTGGAACTCCTTCTGTCGGAAAAATCAAATTGAGAACAGCCCTCAGAGGTGCTAGTGAGCATTATTCTTTGTTACTACCTCAGGAAATGGAACTAAAATTTGGTCAAAACACTTGTGGAACAGTGTCCGCTTTTTCACAGGCAACACCAACTTTTGTAAACATAGTTGACGGTGTAACTGATTACGAAATAGCATTTGGTGGCACCTTTACTATGTCTGATACACTTGAAGCGAGCATTCATCATGATGGAGCAGTTTGCTCAGGTTCTGCGACAGCTACTTTAGTGTATACAGAATAATACACAAATGTATGTTTTTTCATTTCGGGGTGTGGAGTTTTTGCTCTGCACCTCGATGTGGTTATAATATAGAGTGAATAAAAATTATACTTTGTTTTATTCGGAAGATGCCTTGACCTCACTTCATTCGGAGGCATGACTGTCTACAAAGTCATCGCTCGATTGCGATAAGCAATCGTCCAGCGATCTTCAAATTAGTTAATCGGAAGGTCCCTTGACGTTTCTTGGCAGAAACGAGGGAAGACAGGGGGAATTTTTCTTAACGTTTTGGAGGCATGACTTTTTTTATTTTTTGCAGTTCGGAATCATAACATGGTTTATCTAAACAAGGTATAATTTTTTATAGTTTCAGACAGATTAAAATAAGAACTAAACCTTAATTTTAAGCATTATAAAAACTTAAAATTATGAACAACAGGAGAAAAACTTATGCCACAAGTTAGCGTAATTATCCCGACGTATAATGTGGAAAAATATATAGACATCTGCTTAGGCGCCCTACTCATCCAAAGTTTTAACGACTTTGAGGTTTTGTGCATAGACGATTGTTCCACCGACAACACAGTGCAAATCATCAAGCAATATGCAAAACTTGATGAACGTGTAAAAATCATTCCGAACACCATCAAAGGCGGTCCTGATGTGTTGCGTGGTATCGGTATACAAAATGCTCAAAGTCCATATTGTGTTTTTGTTGATGCTGATGACTTTTTCTCTCCGTTTATGCTCGAAAAATATGTTAAAAACATTGAAGATAATGATAGCGATTTTATGTGTGGCGCAAGTTTGAGTTATAGCGATAAAACTCATGACACAACCGAGCATACAATGTTACCGCAAGAAACTTTTTTACATTATGTCAGAGATAACACTTTTAATGCATCTTCCACACCAGACTTTTTTCCGTTTATGATGAACACCGAATTTTGGGGTAAAATTTTCAAAACCGAATTTATCAAAGAATTTACCTTTACACCAAATTCTGTGATACAAGACATTTCTTTTTGTTTTAAGTGTTTTTTCAAAGCTAAAAAAATTTCTTACCTTCTAGAACCTCTTTATGTTTATAACTATCGGCGTGAGGGTTCGCTCACTGCCAGTTTTAATGAAAAATGGCTCGGAATTTTTTCTTCACTCGATGAAATTAAACAAACAATTCTAAACGCCGGTATGTTTGAAAAATATAAAAACACTTATATCAATTTCAAATTATCTCGCATTTGGTTTTATCTTTTAGGTGCAAAAGCAAATTGCCAACAGGCTTTTTTTGAACACACTCAAAAAACTTTTGCAGAAGAAAACTTTTCTGATTATGACTTTAATATTTTACGCAAAAATAAGTTTTATTTTCCGACACTCGATTTATTAAACTCAAATTTTGAAGAATTTCACGCTTGTTATGTTGACGGAGGCGATGATGATAAATAAATATGAACCAAAAATTTCGGTTATTGTGCCGGTTTATAATGTGGCTAAATATTTGCCTCAATGCTTGGACTCTTTAATTTTGCAGACATATCATAATTTGGAGATTATTTGCGTTAATGACGGCTCAAAAGATAATTCTCTCGAAATTTTAGAAGCTTATGCCCTAAAAGATAACCGGATAAAAATTGTCAATCAAGAAAACAAAGGCTTAAGTGCCACACGCAATCGTGGAGTTGAAGAAGCAACCGGAGAATGGATTTCTTTTATTGATTCTGACGATTGGGTATCGCTTTCGCTTTATCAAAAGTTTGTTGATGATATAAAAAACTGCAACCAAACAATTGATATGTATATGTTTAACGGCTTCCACTTTGGAGCAATTGAGGGAAAACAATTTAACTGTGTGATGCAGTTTTGGGATATGCGCTATTGGAACAATTTTCAAAGAACACCTCCTGTTTTTTCTTTTAGCGATTGTATCAATCCGTTTAAAGGAATTATTGCTTCTTATTTGAAAATATATCGTGCCGATTGGTATAAAGAAAATAATTTCAAATTTGCCGAAGGTATCATTTTTGAAGATATATTGTTTAATATCCAAACCGGTCTTAAAGCTAAAAACTTATATCTTAATAATGACTGGTTATACTATTATCGTGAAAATATGTTTTCTATCTTGCGCACATTACATCGCAATGTGTTTGATATCTTCAAAATTTTGGAGTTGGTTAAACAAGAATTTTTGCAAAACGGTCTTTATGAGCAAAAAAAATATTTGCTCTTTGCCGAACAATATTTCCAATTGTCCGAAAAACTGAAAAGTTGCCCACCTGAGCTTAAAAAAGAATTTGTGCTAAAAGCCAGAGATATGCTAAATGAAACCGTGGCTGATTTAGATGAAAAGGTTTATCGAACATTTGCTGATATACAAAGATTTGACTATCTGATGAATCTGACTGTATAATAATGACAAGAGGTATATAACAAAACCAATGCCGGAATTTATAACTCCGGCATTAGTTTTATTAAATTTTACGGTTTAACAAAATTCTTTTAAGCGTTTGACAGCTTCTTTTATGTTTTCTTCCGAACAAGCATAGCTTAGCCTGATATAATCAGGTGCGCCGAAAGATGCACACGGAATTACGGCCAAAAGTTTTTCTTCCAAAATCTTTTTAGCAAATTCATCAGATGTCATGCCTGTTTTTGAAATGTTACACATTACATAAAATGCACCCTTAGGCTCTACGATTGTCAAATTGTTTACATCTTTTAACAATTCGCAAATCAGTTTTTTGCGTTTGGCAAAAGCTTCAACCATCATATCAACTTGTTCGTCGGCTTTTCCTTGTAAAGCAACGACACCTGCATATTGCACAAAAGATGTTGCATTACTGGTGGAATGGCTTTGCAAAGCACTTATACGTTTGGTAAGCCAAAGTGGAGCTGTTAAATAGCCCAAACGCCAACCTGTCATGGCATATGCTTTAGAAAAACCGTTGACCGTGATGGTAAGCTCTGCAATTTTATCATTAAGACTTGCAATACTGATATGTTTATCTTCAGGATTATATATCAGCTTTTCATAAATTTCATCCGATAAAACCATAATGTTGTTTTTAACCGCAACATCTGCAATCATCTCCAAAGTGTTGCGAGAATATACCGCACCGGTCGGATTGTTTGGAGAATTACAAATAATCAGCTTTGTTTTAGATGTTATGGCTTTTTCCAAATCGGCTCTGACAGGTTCAAAGTTGTTTTCGGCTGCAGTGTTTACAACAACAACTTTTGCTCCGCTTGCGCTTATCATCTCAGGATAAGAAAGCCAATATGGAGCAAACAAAACGACCTCATCGTCTTTTCCGCACAAAGCCGCAATTGCTTGAAACAAAGCAAACTTGGCTCCGGTTGAAATTACAATGTTTGCAACATCTGTTTTTATACCGTTACCGGCAAACTTTTTTACAATTTCTTTTTTTAATTCAGGCAAACCTGACGCTGCCAAATAGCGAACTTTACCGTCATTAATTGCCTTAATACATTCTTCTTTTATGGCTTTAGGTGTATCAAAATCAGGCTCACCTGCTGTCATGGAACAAATATCTGCACCACTTGCTTTTAGTTCTTTAGCTTTAGCCGAAATAGCAAGTGTCGCAGAAGGTTGCATTGCTCCCAACGGACTAAAATTTTCTTGTAAATTTTGCATTTAGTTTACTCCTTGGGCGTCAACTTTATATGGTCTGCTGGTTGCAGCTTCTGCTTTAGCATCAGGTAAAGCCACGCTCAAAACAGAACCTTTATTTTTAAGCAAAGCTTCCGATATTACACATACGCTTGTACCTATACCATAATTTGTGCGTCCTTTTCCGGAGATGATGGTCATACCATATTTTTTTACAACTTCAGCAATTTCTTCTTTATCGGCAGGTGTAAACGGAATGTTTTTTGATGCACAATAATCTTCAATGGATAAACCTGAGATTTTTACACTATCCCAATCTACAACTTGCGAATCGCCATGTTCTCCGATAACAAACCCTTTGATGTTGGCAACCGGTTCATTAAACCTATCTGCCAAAACACTTATAAGTCTTGATGTATCTAGTGCACAACCGCTACCATAAATTCCTTTTACCGGAGCTGTTATCATTTTTGCCAGTTCATTGGTCAAAACATCAACCGGATTAGAAACCACTAAAACAAAAGCTTTGGTATCTGTCTGATTTATCTGCTCAGCAATTGATTCCATAATTTTTATATTTTTATTTAATAAATCAAGTCTGCTTTCGCCCACTTTACGGCCCAAACCTGCCGTGATAACAATCAAATCGCTATCTTTACAATCGGCATAAGTGCCGGATTTAAGTCGTGTTTTACTAAGTCCTTCAAAACCTTGATTTATATCGGCAACTTCTGCAGCAACTAAATCTGCATTGATATCTATCAAAGCTATTTCATCAGCCACTTCTTTTAGCATCAATGCATATGCACTGGTCGAACCGACAAAACCGGCCCCGATAATCGAAATCTTACTCATACAAAACTCCTCAAACTAATCTGATGTCATAACTTTACGACGACCTTTTAATGACTCATCAATAAATTCAACTTGTTCCATAACCATAGCATTATCTTTGAATTTTTCATGAGCTTGAGCCAAACGAGTTTCAAAATTGTCTGTTTTACCTTTAAATAAGAACATAAATGCTCTGGTGATAGACTTAACAACGCCTTCTTCAAAACCGCTTCTTTTCAAACCGATAACATTTAAACCACGTAGTTTACCTCTATCGCTTGCTACAATACCAAACGGAATAACATCACGGTCAACCGCAGTCATACCTCCTATCATAGCTTTGCGACCAATACGGCAAAACTGGTGAACTGCGCTGTTTCCACCAATAATAGCACCATCGCCAACACGAACGTGTCCGCCAATTACGGCATTATTGGTCATAATAACATTGTTACCTACAATACAGTCATGCGCAACGTGAGAGTTTACCATAAACATACAATCATCACCTACAACTGTTGTAAACTGTTCCTTAGGGGTACCGGCATGCATGGTAACATTTTCTCTAATGATATTATTTTTACCAATGATAAGTTTTGCTTCCTCTTTAAATTCATTTCCATGATCTTGAGGTCCTGAACCCAAACAAGCTCCGGGGAAAACTATTGTTCCTTCACCGATTGTTGTATCTCCCATAACATTTACACGAGCCAACAGCTTAACATTTTCGCCGATTTTTGCACGAGAACTAACCCAGCAAAAAGGTCCTATTTCAGCAGTTTGAGCAATTTGAGCGCCGTCTTCTACAACAGCAGATGGATGAATTTTAGCCATATGTTTATCCTTTTTATAAAAAATTATTCCAAATTATGGCGTCATTTTACTTAATGCTTTTTTTAATGTCCAAACACGATAAATTACGAATTATTACATTATAAAGCATATGCAACCAACTATTTGTAAATAAACATAAAACTACCGCAAAAAACAAAAAAAAGCCGGAGAATAAACTCCGGTTAACTTTGGTAGGGGTGATGAGACTTGAACTCATACTCGCTGAGCGAACAAGATTTTGAGTCTAGCGCGTCTACCAATTCCGCCACACCCCCATCTGATTGTTAAGGGATACATATACCATTTATTTTATACAGTCAACACTTTTTTACGTTTTTTTATATTTTTTATGTTTCTTTTTTATAAGAAATGGTGTATAATCTTGCCAGTTTGTTAAAATCGGGAGCCAAGATTGAGTAACTTAGAACAAAAAGCTGCTGTTTTATATAATGAAAAAAAATATCCTGAAGCTTTGGATATTTATCTGTCATTGCACCAAAAAAATCCTAAAACCGAAAAATATTCAATTTTTTGCGGAAGTTGTTTTGATGCTTTAGGAGAATCGGAAAAAGCAATATCATATTACAAAAAAGCGACAAAACTCAATCCAATATCTGAAACATCTCTTATTGCCCTTGCTAATATATACTATAACAAATCAGATTATGAAAATGCAGAAAAATTTGCAAAGAGATTATTAAGAAAAAATCCAAACAATACATCAGCGTTGTTATGCTTGGGAAACATTGCATATTGTAAATATGATTTCGAAACAGCTTTACACTATTATGAAACGGTTTATAAAAGCAATCATGCCAGCTACATTGCTATAATCAATATGGCAAATACATATTTTGATTTAGGACGTCATGTTAAAGCTGTTGATTTTGCAAAAAAAGCCCTTAAACTCTATCCGTCAAGCGTTGATGCTTATATAATTCTCGGTAATGCGTTTATAGAACTTGAAAAACACGAAAAAGCCGAAAAAAGTTTGTTAAGAGCTCTTGAGTTTAAAGATGATAATCCCTGGATATATAATGCATTAAGCCGTTTATATCAAAAAATGGAGAAATGGGAATCTGCTCTTGCAACCGGTTGGAACGCCGTTATTTGTAATGAAGACACGCATCAAGATCAACATATAAATTTTGGCTATTTATTATATGAATGTGTAGATGAAAAAGGAAAAGAACTTGCTGAAGAATATGCCCAAAAATGGCTCAGTAAATTTCCAAAAGAAAAAATGGTTTATTATATGGCAACGGCTATTCTAAATGATAAATCAATTAAAAAAGCAGATACTGACTATATTAAAAACATATTTGATGCTTTTGCCGGAGATTTTGACTCCACGTTATCCGGACTGGAATATCAGGTTCCTGAACATATTGCTAAATGTATAAAAGAAAATTATCACAAACCTTTTTACAAACCCATAAGATATCTTGATTTAGGCTGTGGAACCGGTTTATGTGGCAAAGCCGTAAAATCTGTAATAGGATGGAGCCATGTTACCGGTGTTGATTTATCGGAAAATATGTTGTTGCAGGCAAAACACAAATATGTGTATGATCGCCTCGTAATAGATGAAATTGTTAATTTCTTGAAAACAGAAGATAAAAAATACCACTTAATTACAGCCGGAGATGTGTTTACGTATTTTGGCGACATACAAAATCTTATAAGAGAAATATCACAATCATTGGTTGATAATGGGCAGATTGTATTTACTATATCCGATAATACTATTAATTCTGATGACTATTATCTGACACCATCCGGACGTTTTGTTCACAACAGTGATTATGTATTAAAAGTTTTGAAAAAATCCGGATTAAATAAACTCAGTATTGAGCATAAAGCCTTAAGAAACGAAGGAGATAGAGTGATATATGGGTATATTATTGCAGCAGAAAAACTTATTACCATAAAAAACTAATCATAAAAAAATCTCCCTCAAAGGGAGATTTTGTTATATTTATACATCGGCTATTTTTGGATTAGCTCATGCTTAACTAAATCGCCAACCATAATACCGTTCTTTTTAACCTCACCTGCATTTATTTCAACAACTGCTGATAATAGCTCATCTGTCTGAGGTTTTATTAAACGAGTAGATAAAGGTTCAGCATTTTCATAAATCCATACAATTTTACCATCTTGATTTACAAATAACATATCCAAAGCGATATATGTATCTTTCATCCACATAGAAATACCTTTGGTTCCATTAAGATTAAAAATCATCCCAGAATCAGCTCTCAACTCTTTACGATCCATCAAACCTTGAGACATCTCTTCTTCTGTAACCGCACTTTCAACTTTGTAGACAACAGGTCCTTTATCTGTTTCTACAATCAATTCAGATAGATCTTTATCTTTTGGTCCACAACCAACTAAAAGAAGTATTACCATACATATTTTCAATAACTTTAACATATTCGCTATCTCCTTAATTAATTACAGTGTAGATTTTAATGCTTTTTTCTAAATTTTGCAATATAAATATTGAGTTGATGAATAAAGTTTTATACTTGTCACTATGATTTTAAAGTTGTAGTCTTTCTTTTGTGTAACTTATAAATTGAAAAATAGTATAATGAATGGCTAATTATAAAAATAAAAAATCATTAAACGGAAATTTGTGGGATGTTTTATCAGCAGATGAAAGATTATCCCAAGCTCTGATGCAACAAAAAAATCTTCCTTATATTGTTGCAAATATACTTACTGTCAGAGGCGTAAATACAGAAAATGCTGATCTGTTTCTGAACCCCAAATTACAAACTTTATTACCTAATCCATCATGCTTAAAAGATATGGATAAAGCTGCAAAACGTATAGCAGAAGCCATCGTAAAGAAAGAAAAAATAGGTATAATTGGTGATTATGACGTAGATGGAGCAACTTCAAGTGCAGTAATGTGTAAATTCTTAAATTTTTTCGGACTTACGCCTAATGTACGTATTCCGGACAGAGAAGAAGGTTATGGCCCTTGTGAAAGTATGTTTATTGATTTTGATAATAATGGCATAAAGTTAGTTATAACTACCGACTGTGGCACCAGTGCCTTTGAAGTGCTAGATAAAGCAGCATATGACGGTTTTGATATAGTGGTTTTAGACCATCATGAAGCAGAAATTAAACTACCTAAAGTTTTTGCTGTGGTGAATCCCAAAAGATTAGATGAAAACAATGATTATCCTTATTTAAAATATCTGGCAGCTGTTGGGGTTGTTTTCATGACGATAGTCGCTGTTAATCGTGAACTTAAAAATATGGGGTACTATACAACTAATAAAGCTCCAGATCTATTAAGTTTTCTCGATTTGGTTGCCTTAGGAACAGTTTGCGATGTTGTCCCCCTTTTAGGTCTTAACAGAGCTTATGTAAAGCAAGGACTTAAAATTATATCTTTACGACAAAACTTAGGTATAAGAGCTTTAAGCGATATTGCTCAAATAGGAGAAACCTTAAGTGCATACCATTTAGGTTTTGTTTTAGGTCCAAGAATTAATGCAGGAGGTAGGGTTGGTGACCCATCAATAGGAAATAAACTGCTTTGCACCACAAATGAAATTGAAGCTAAGAATCTGGCTGAGAAATTAAATAATTTCAACATTGAAAGAAAAGAAATAGAATCGTACGTTTTACTGCAGGCTATTGAAGTTTTAGAAGGTACAGCTCAAGAATATCCGATGGCTTTTGTTTATGGCTCAGACTGGCATCAAGGTGTTATAGGTATTGTTGCAGGAAAACTTAAAGAACGATATAATGTCCCTGCTTTTGTTATGTCTGTTGAACAAGATGAAGTTAAAGGATCAGCACGTTCAATTGCCGGAATTGATTTAGGAGCATTGATTATCGCGGCAAAGGAAAAAGGCCTTTTAACCAAAGGCGGCGGACACACTATGGCTGCCGGATTTTCTTTAAATGAAGATAAAATAGATGAATTTAAAAAATTTGTCGGAGAATATATAAAATCTAAATTAGGTGAAGAAAAAATAACTCCGATAATAAGCATAGATGGAACAGTTTCATTATCCGGAGCTAATGAAAAACTTGCTGAAGCGATTGAACTGCTTGAACCTTTCGGCGCTTCAAATCCGGAACCTAAAATCATAATTGAAAACGTTTACTTTGCCAATCAATCTATTATAGGAAGTGGTCATGTAAGATGTTTCTTAACTGATGAGTTCGGTCAAAAATTAAAATCAATTGCTTTTAGAGCGGCAGACACTCAAGTCGGAAAAGAAATTTTGGCTTCGAGAGGTGAACGCTTTGATGTAGCGGGAACTTTAAGAAAAGATACCTGGCAAGGTAGAACATCCTTACAATTTATCATCGAAGATATCATGAGGGTATAATAAATGGAAAATAAGAAGAAGCACCATAATACAAAAACTCTTAAAAAGCAAAGTTTATCATCTCGAGTATTAAGCAAACTAAAAGCTTATTTATTCACGGGCATATTAGTTACAGCTCCAGTCACCATTACTTTTTATATGGCATATAAGCTGATTTTATTTATTGATACATCAATTGGTTCTTTGCTTGCGCCAAGTATTAAACCTAAAACTATATTTTCCGTTTAACATTCCCGGTATCGGACTAATTGTTTTAATTGGATCTCTTATTTTAATCGGAATGTTTACTACAGGATATTTTGGGCGTTTTTTTATTCGTTTAGGTGAACTGATTGTTTCAAAAATGCCGTTTATATCCAGTATATATTCATTGTTAAAACAAGTTTTTGAAACTTTCTTTTCTGATAAAAAGCAATCTTTTAATCAGGTAGTATTACTGGAATATCCTCGTAAAAATTTATGGGTTTTGGGTTTTGTAAGTGCCAAAACCCAAGGAGAAACAGCTAAAAAATTTACAGAGTCTATGCTAAACGTGTTTGTTCCGACCACTCCAAATCCGACATCAGGATTTTTGCTCTTTGTACCTGAAAAAGATGTTATAAAGATGGATATGACAGTTGAAGAAGGATTAAAATTTGTCGTTTCTTGTGGTATAGTTACACCTGATATGGTAAATAATAAGAAGAAATAAACTCTATCCTCTTATTGGTGCACCAAAGTTGACGAATTGTTGAACTCTATTGTTATAAATACCACCGCAATTAATGAAAAATATTAACTTGCGGAGATTACAACAAAAAACAGCTCAGATCTGAAATCTGAACTGTTTTCGTGTAGTTTAGTTATTCTTTCTAACTATCTCAAACCATCGTTTTACAATGTGTCGTCTATAGTCCAAAAGATTGGGATATGAAACCTCAAAAGAATCTTTTAAAAGACCAATGTAGGCAAAAAGTATTTGTTTTACACCCCTAGGACAACTTGGTGAGTTATAATACTCTTCATAAAAAACGATAGCGTTTGCGTATCCACATGCATATAACAATAGGGTATCTTTGCTATTATCAGGATATGGAGATTTAACTCTTGTGTTAATCAAGTTATAAACTTTGTCTTTCTTTATGACGTTATTTATATACTCAATATCCTCTTCAGTAACTCTAATCTTAAAATAGGTTACCATATTTGCAAATGGAGGACCTAACCTATGCCACGTTTCTTTATCTAAAAAATCCATAATTATAAAATTTAAAAGTTAAACATACTAATTAATTTTGTGCCTCTACCATTACCACAGTTTTCAATTTTTTGCAATAAAAAAATCCCCGCATTTGCGGGGATGAGAAACTTGGTGCTCTGAAAAGAAACGCTAAGTAAAAAAGCAAGCAACCTTGCTTTTTTATCTGCAAGTTCTTTGTAACATCTTAATGAGCAAGGGAGTTTTAACGACCACAGCGAATTTAGATGCCTAAGCCATAGTCCTTTTAGGTTACAAAAAAAAATCTCCCCGAAGGGAGTTTTTTATTGGTGCTCTGAAAAGGACTTGAACCTTCACGAGAATTCTCTCACAAGTACCTGAAACTTGCGCGTCTACCAATTCCGCCACCAGAGCACTAAAACACCTGTTTAAATAGGCGTTTTTTTAATTGCTGTCAATCAATTTTTTTAAAAAATTCCATTAGAGTACAAAATTAGCACGCCACCCAAAATCACCCTATAAATCACAAATGGTAAAAAGGTAAATTTTTGAAGCCACTTCATCATAGCAAAAATAACCATCATAGAAAAAATAAACGAAAATCCTATTGCATCAATTACATTTCCAATTTCTGTTATATTTGAACTTTTATACAATCTGTACAATTCTAAAGCACCTGCAGCAGCAATTGTAGGAATAGAAAGCAACATTGAAAATTTTGCGGCATCGCTTCGGTTTACGCCTAAAAACCTTGCCATCGTTATAGTAACTCCTGATCGGCTTGTTCCCGGTATTAAAGCCAAACATTGCGCCAAACCGATAAATAAAGCGTCTTTAAAACTTATATCTGATGTATTTTTAGAGCTTTGTCCTTTTTTATCTGCCACATATAAAATTAGTCCGTAAATCAATATTGTCCAACCTATTATTTTAGGATTTCTAAAATATTCCATCCCAAAATTTCTCAAACAAAAACCCATAATCAATGCGGGTATAGATGCCAAAACTATTTGATATGCAAGACGATTTCCCTGATTTGAAAAATCAGGGAAAAAACATTTAGATACCACCCCTTTGATTATCTCTATAATATCTTTATAAAAATATATAATTACCGCAACAATTGATCCTATATGCAGAGCAATATCAACTGCCAAACCTTGATCTTCAAAAGGTGTAAATTCGGCAAACAATATCAAATGTCCGGAAGAGCTAATCGGTAAAAATTCGGTAATACCTTGAACAATAGACAACCAAACAGTTTGCAATATAGACATTATTTAATCCTTAGCTATGAATACTTTACAATTTTCTTTATTATTTTCTAACAATGAATGAGGTCTAAATCTTATATCATTAAGTGTTACCCCCCAGTGTAAATGAGGTCCGGTTGCTCTACCGGTAGCGCCGACAAGTCCTATAACATCGCCTTTTTTAACATTTTGATCTTCATTGACTAAAACCTTACTAAGATGCGCATAAATCGTCTTTAAGCCTTGTCCATGATCAATAATTACCATATTTCCGGAATAAAAATAGTTTCCTCCGGCAAGTAAAACCTTTCCATCTCCTGAAGCTCTTATTTTTGTTCCTTCCGGTGCTGCTATATCCACACCGGTATGAGGACTTTTAGGAACATTATTGAATATACGTTGATTACCAAAATATCCGCTTATTCTACCATCAAGCGGTAAGATAAAACCTTTTTTCCAATGTTGCGAATCTGTACCACTCTTATTTAGAGCATTTTTCACATCCGTTCTTTCTCTTAAAATTTCACTTTCATCGTTAGCAGAAGGCGTAACCTTATTTTGCGCTACCCCTTTAATACTTTGAACATTCCAATTATGTTTTTTTACTTTTACATCATATTGTTTAGATATATTATCATTATAAATAACTTCTAAGACCTTATTTGGGCTTTCATCGCGTGATAGCGCAATTAAAAATTCGCCTTCATCATTTACATCATACTCTTTACCGGAAAATTTTATTTTTTTAGCACCTTGCGCTATACCATATAAAAGCTCACCTTGTTCCACATTACCGCAAAGTTCCACTTCTTTAGCAAACGTTTCGTAGCAAAATAAAAAGCTACAAATCAAACAAATCAAACTGTTCCGCATCTCTATTCTCCACGACCTTTGTTTTTACTATACCATCAACAAAACGTATGTTTAATTCTCCACTTTTTTTTGCATGTGAAGCATCATAAAGCGTTTTAAAATGCCTATCTGTCACCCAAGCAAAGCCTCGTTTTAATACGCTATCTATAGAAACACTTTCCATTCTTGAAGACAAAGAACCTAACATTGTTTTTTGTTTCTCAACTATATTATTTATCAAATACGGTTTTAATCCGACCAAACCTACGTTTTGCTGTTTTATTCCCATATAATTAGATATTACCATTTTAATCCGCTCGGATATATCATCAAGTTTTTGTTGATTTTCCAATATAATTTGTTCTAAATTAGGAATTCCTCTCTCTAGACCTTCAATTTTTTGTTCATATTCTTTAAGTAAACGATACATTGCATTTAAGATTCTTCCTTGATACGAAGATAAAGCAAACATCAAATCTGATTTAACAGGAACGGCAAATTCGGCCGCACCCGTAGGCGTAGGCGCTCTAACATCTGCAACATAATCAATCAACATAGTATCTGTTTCATGCCCTACTGCAGAAATAATCGGTATCTGGCTGTTATAAACTGCTCTTATGACCACTTCTTCATTGAAAGGCCATAAATCTTCCAAACTTCCACCTCCTCGAGCCACTATTATAACATCGGGTCTGGGGATATTAATTATCGGAAGCTTATTAAAGCCATCTATAGCTGTTGCTATTTTATCCGCCGCCCCCTCACCTTGTACTGGTGTAGGCCAAACAATGACATGCGTCGGAAAACGGTCACTCACACGATGGATAATATCTCTAATAACTGCCCCTGAAGGACTGGTAACCACACCTATAACTTTCGGCAAAAATGGAATTTTTTGTTTATGTGCTACATCGAACAAACCTTCTTGCAAAAATTTTTGCTTTCTTTCTTCCAAAAGCTTTAATAAAGCACCTGTTCCTGCAATTTCTAAACGCTCTATTACCAATTGATATGATGACTTTCCGGCAAAAGTAGTTATTTTTCCGGTTGCAATCACTTCCAAACCATCTTCTATTTTAACATTAAGAGCTGAAGCGACACCCTTCCAGCAAACAGCTGATAATACAGCATTAGCATCTTTTAGAGATAAATACCAATGTCCGGAATCAGCTTTTTTCGCACCAAAAATTTCACCTCTAACCCTAACCTGATTAAAAGTTGTTTCCACACATTTTTTTATGGCAAAAGAAATTTCGCTTACACTATATTCTACCAATTGCAACATACTATCCTCTATCATACTTTATATTTTAATAGTATATCTAACAGATGCAATAATTAAAAGTATTTACAAACAAAAAAGATATTGCATTTCACGTTTTAAAAAATTATTATGGAAGAAATTAATTTTATGGGAGATTCTTATGTCTAAAATTCCTTTAGTAAAACCATTAAGCAAAGTTGCCGTAGGAAGACGCCTAACCGGAATATTTAGTATATTTCAAGCATTAAGCTTTGCCTTAGCGTCTGCTTTTGTATCTGTTATTTCTAATGCAAAAGACGGGATTACCAATCAAAACGATAAAGGTAGAGAATAGGATACGTTATGGAAAAGTTTGAGATAATTCCTGCAGAATTTTACTTTGATAAAATTGGTGTTATTGTAAAAGTAGAATTAAACGAAGACCATGTTTTTAGAGGTGAACTGGTGTATGATGGTCGCAATCAAATCATATTCAATCGTAATGATAAGAAATTTTTTCTTCTTACCCAGATAGCACCTAATATTCGTAAACGTATATTAAAGAGCAAATATGTCACAATTGCAGAATATTTTAACGATGAAATTATGCAGGCATATGACATAAGTGTGCGCTTGACAGATGAAATTCCAGGTGAAGATAACTACATGGAAGAAATGCAAAAATATATTGAAAAACTTAAATCAGATTTAGGTAATGAGAAGTTTAACGAATTAAAAAGACAAGCCATACATTCGTTTGACCAATTAATGCAATAGAAAGTAAAATTAATGATGGAATATTTGAAAAGAAAACTTTGCAAAATTAAATCTTCTGACTTTGATAAAATCAGATTTCCACGATACTATGAGGAAAACGGTTCTTTAATCAAAGAATATGAAAATGGTGAAATGTGGGAAGTTGCTTTAGATGAAAGCCATCATGAAGTTTTATTAAAGAGGTTAAAATGAGCAAACAAAGTTGGATGGTTATAATTGCAGGTCCTAATGGTGCCGGTAAATCTACTTTTTATCACCAGATCTTAAAAAGTGATCCTTTATTTAAAAATGCCCCTTTTGTTAATTTGGATAATTATGCTAAAGAAATGGTTACCCAAAAGGGGGGAACTACTGAGGATTATTTTATTCAGGCCGGCCGTAAAGTTCGGCAAAATATTGATAACTATTTCAAAAAAAAGAAAAGCTTTATTTATGAAACTACAGCATCTGGCATTACCCATCTTAAAACAATGGAAAATGCTCGTAATAGAGGCTACAAGGTAGCAACAATTTTTATCGGACTTTCAAAGGTAGAACTATCTCATCTTCGTGTACAGCAGAGGGTGAATGAAGGTGGTCACAACGTATCATCAGAAGATATCGAACGCCGTTTTCCAAAAGTAATTAAAAATTTCCCCGATATGTTAGCTCGTAGCGACATTGCTGCAGTTTTTGACAACTCTGGTAAAGATCCCTACAAACTCATATTTTTGATGGATAAGTATCATTTTCGTGTGTTCTATTCATATCCTCGTTGGGTTAAGGAAGCAACCAAGGGAAGAAACACCAATAAAAACTTTATTTTTGTTAATGCAAATGATATTAAAGGGAACAAAAAAGATTTCTTTACTAAAATTGCCAAGCGACTATTTTTAAATACAAAATAAAAATTAAATTACCTGATTTTAATTTTTATTATTTTCCTGCATCAACATATCTCTTTCAGCTTTTAAATTAAGATAGTTTTGATAATCGGTATCATCAGCCATATTTTTTTCAAGCTTAATTTTATATTCATTGATATCTCTGTTCAATTCTTTTATTTGGACTGCTATCATTAAACAATCTATTTGGCGCTTGATATCATTAATACGCGGATTTTGAGATTTTAACATCCCTATTTCCCACAAAGAATCAATCTTATCTTCAAAACCGAATAACTTTAACTGTCTCAACAATTCTGTAGATAAAATTTCCGGATTTTCATGAAAAATATCAATTACACGTTGCATCATATCGTACAAATTAAATTTTGAGATATCAAACATTAAAATTTTTTCTTCAAAATCTCCTATCAATTCAGGAAATTGTATCATACTTGCTAAAATAAAACGAATATCAATATCAGCCAATACCGGTTTAATGGTATTAGACTTTCTCTTATAAATATTTTGTTTTACAGCATATGTTTTTAACGCACCTTTTCCGAAAGTTTCATATATCCGTTTTTTCATCTCCTGCACATAATAGCTTCTAACTTTTTCATCACCTATTTTCGACACTTCTTCCATTAGCGTTTTTTCTATTAGTGCTTTTTGCTCTGGGGTAGATGATGGCTTATCTTTAATATTTTTATCCCATAAAAGTTGCATCAGTGGAGTAGTATGTTGCATCAATGATAAAAATTCATCCTTACCTTTGAGTTTTAGGAATTCATCCGGATCAAGCTTCTCAGGTAAAAACATAAATTTTAAAGAATGACCGGCTTTTAATATGGGCAAAGCTCTTTCAACTGAACGTAGCGCAGCCTTCTGACCTGCATTATCGCCATCAAAACAAAGAATCGGTTCTGGCACAATTTTCCATGCTAGCTTAATTTGTTCTTCAGTTAAAGCTGTTCCCATAGGAGCAGCGGCATAACCAAAACCAAATTTATCCAGTGCTATAACATCCATATAACCTTCACATATAAGAAAATTTCTTGCCTTATATCCTTCATCTTTAGCATAATTGATATTATAAAGAGCTCTTCTTTTATTAAAAATAGGTGTTTCAGGAGAATTTAAATATTTAGGTTGCCCATCACCCATAATACGGCCACCAAAGGCCACCACTCTAGACTTACTATCAAGTATCGGAATAATAACTCGGTCTCTAAAAAAATCATGAGCCAATCGATTTTGGGTGTCAGGAGTGACTATCAATCCTAATTCAGACATATCATGTTCACTTACACCTTTGGCAGCAAGATATGCTTTAAGACCATTATTGTTAGGGGCATAACCTAAACGAAATTTTTTAATCAATTCGTCATCTATTCCGCGTCCATAAAAATATTCTAAACCATGAGCACCAACCGGCATATACAAATTTTTTTCATAATATGCCGTTGCCAGTTCCATAATATCATACAACGACTGTTGCTTTTCTTGTTCTGCTGTTTTTTCTTTTGAAAACTTAGGCATAGGTAAACCAGCTTTTCGGGATAATTTTTCTAAAGCATCTATAAACGGAAGATTATTTGCCTCCATTTCAAACTTGACGATATCACCGTGAGCTCCACACCCGAAACAATGATAAAAACCTTTAACCTCATTTACAGTAAAAGATGGTGTTTTTTCGTTATGGAAGGGACAAAGTCCTAAATATTCACGACCTTTGCGGGTAAGCTTTACCTTTTCAGACACAACATCTGCAATAGAAACCTTATCCCTTAACTCTTCTATAAATTTTTGTAAATTATTTTCCATAACACCAACACTATGTCTAAGACAACAAAGATTTGATTATACCTGAAGCTTTACCAAAATCCATCTGTCCGGCATATTCGTTTTTTAACGCTGCCATAACTTTCCCCATATCTTTTATAGATTGAGCGCCAATATTAGCAATTACAGATTGTATAACCTTGTTTACTTCATCATCGCTTAGTTGTTTTGGCAAAAAGCGTTCAATAACCTCAATTTCTGCTTTTTCTTTTTCTGCTAACTCCGGTCTGTTTCCCTCTATATAAATTTTAACAGATTCATTTCTTTGTTTAATCATTGTTTGCATCATTGCTAAAAGTTCTATGTCTTCAGCTTTTTCTTTTCCTTTTCCTCTTGCTTCCACATCTTTTTCTTTTAAGCCCGCAATAATTAAACGAACAGCACCAACAACAGCCATATTTTTTTCTTTCATTGCTTCTTTTAAGGCATTTTGCAAATCTTCTCTTAACATAAATTTCTCCTTATCTCTTTTGATTATTAGTATCTTTAAAAGTAACATAAACTGATTTTGCATATGGAGTAGGATTGGTTACGACAACCTTAAACAGTACTTGATAGCCGGCTTCCAAACGAGGTAGCGATAATTGTTCTTCCATATTCAACAATAAATTTCCCTCTTTATCCAAAATCTCAATTTTAACTGGGGGAAGTTCAACAACATATTTGCTCAAATTAACAACTGTTCCACTAATTTCAATCTGTGAAATATTGTGTTCTGTATATTCTTTAGTCGTTATATTTTTTAGTTCTAAATGCATTCCGTAATGAATACTTGGTATATTTATTTTAGAATAGAAGTTTTCCGCTTGAGGGAATAAACGCACTATATCGTAACGAAAAGCATAAAGTAGTATTATAGTTGCTAACATAGAGAGTATAATTGCTATAATACTTGCTACATTACTTTTTTTATAAGTTCCTCTCTTTCTTACCTTTTCAACCACACTCAAAGCATGATTCTTTTCGTCAACAAATAAATCATTGGTCTCTTTAGAAAGATGCTGAAACATTTTCTGTATATTTTTGGGAGTTGTATTTATTTTTTTAAGAGCATCTTCCGGATATCCCACCCATATTTCAGAACATTCACAACAACGCATTTTCAACCCTGCATCTGAAATTAAATCATCGGGTAAATCATAAACTGAACGACATTTCGGGCACTTTATTAACATATTTCCTCTAGCTAAAAATCATCTTACATGCTTACTTATTGTGTATTATGCACAAAAAAGCTTAAAATCCAAGAAAAAAGTGTTTTATTAAACATATAATTGTTATATCCTACACGCAATGTGGTAAATTTAGCCTAGGAGGAATAATGCCAATATTAAAAACGTCTCAGTCTGATGCTATTATCGACATGACTAATGTTTGCATAAAATACGGATCTGATCCTGAGGTATTAAGTGATATTAAATTAGAACTTAAAAAAGGTTCTTTCCACTTTTTAACAGGTAAAAGCGGAGCCGGAAAAACATCTTTATTAAGCATGATGTATTTAGCATTAAAACCCTGTAGTGGGACAGTAAGTGTATTTGGTACAAATATTGGTTTTGCCAACAGAAATACCATGGCCATACTAAGAAGACGCATAGGCGTGGTTTTTCAAGATTTTAGACTTTTAGAACATTTATCAGCTTACGATAATGTTGCTATACCTTTACGTTTACGTGGTATGAGTGAAAAAGAAATAAATAAACGCGTAAAAGAGCTTTTACGTTGGGTTGAACTGGATAAAAGTATAAATAAAATTTGCTCTACGCTTTCTGGAGGAGAAAAGCAACGTATCGCTATTGCAAGAGCCGTAATTAATCGCCCAGACATTCTGCTTGCAGACGAGCCGACAGGAAATGTTGATGATGATATTGCTCAAAAGTTAATGAAATTGTTTATTGAACTAAATAAATTAGGCACCACCGTTGTAATAGCAACCCATAGTCAAAAATTAATCAACCAATATAATTATCCCAGAATACATCTTGAAAACAAATCTCTGAAAATTTTTCCGGCATTAAGGAGAAATACTAATGAAAAATAAAATAATGAAACATACCCAATCTGAATTACCTTTTAAAAATGACGAATCTAATTTATTTTTAGAAGTAATCACCACTACTTCAGTATTTTTAATGAGCATCACCTTAGCTGTTTTTTTTATGACAAGCTCCTTAGTTGATAGTTGGGATAAGGGCATAGTTAATGGATTGACCATTCAGGTTACACCAGATAGTAACCAAGATGAAACCGAGTTAAGAGTAAATAAGGTTGTTAATTTTTTCGAACAATATACTAGCTCAGACAACATCAAAATTATCAATGATAAAAAAATACAAAAACTTATGTCACCTTGGCTCGGCAGTGATTTTGAAATTAATTCTCTTCCAATACCTAAACTGGTTGAAGTTCGCATAAACTCAGGAAATAATCTTGATTTTGAAACAATTGCACAAAATTTATCTGAAACAGCTCCTTATACAACTATAAACTCGCATCAAGTTTGGTTAAAAAAACTGATAAATTTTGCTCACTCAGTAAAAATCTTATCTTTTAGTATATTACTTACGGTTTTATCCATTAGTTTATTAAGTATTTTTTATGCCACTAAAACAAGCTTAGGAATCCATCAAAGTATTATAGAAATTTTACATGTTATGGGAGCAACCGATGATTATATTGCTAAACAATATGCTCGTCGTAGCTTTTTCATAGGTTTGTTTTCAGGAATTATCGGGATATTGCTAGGAGCTGCCGGATTATGGTTTGTATCAAGTTTTGCCACACATCTGAAAGGTGGAATTTTTGACAAAGCTTCTCTTGACTTACCTGCCATTTTATGTATTGCATCAGTTCCTATGTTAACAGCAATAGTTTCTATGAGTATGGCATATATAACAGTTAGAAAAACTTTAGGAAAGATACTTTAAATGAAACGATTAAGATGTTTTGCTTTAATTTCTATTTTTTCTGCAATACTTTTTTGGATTGGCGGTTTTATAATCTTTGATGCATATATAAGGCAATCCAAAAACAACACTGAAAAAACTGATGCCATTGTTGTATTGACTGGCGGTAAAAACCGCATTACTGAAGCTTTCAAACTTTTTAACGATGATATGTCAAATTTTTTAATAATATCAGGAGTTAATGATAAGGTTTCCATCAAAGAATTGCAAACTCAAAACAAAACAATAATTACAAAAAATCAAGATAAGATTATTATAGGACGAGAAGCCGCTAACACAAATCAAAACGCCATTGAGGTAAGTGAAGCTATAAGAAGAAACAATGTACGTTCAGTTCGTTTGGTTACCTCATATTATCATATGCCACGAAGTAAAGCCGAAATTTTAGCCCATAATCCGGATTTAGAGGTGATTGTACATCCGGTGTATTCACAAAATGTTTCTCTAAAATGGTGGAAAAAATGGAATAGCTTTAAGCTGATTGCTTCAGAATTTAACAAATTCTTATTTGTTTACATAAAATATTTTCTTATAAAACTGACTGAAAGGAACTAAAATGATTTATATTCGTTCATTATTTGCAAATATATTTTTCTTTGCAACATTAGGTTTAGGATGTTTAATTTGTCCTTTAGTTGCATTGTTGCCTCAAAAATATACATTATTTTACTGGGATAGAATTGTAATGCCTGCATGCCTTTTCTTTGTAAAAATTTTTGCCGGACTTAAATTAGAATTTAGAGGAAAAGAGCATATATTACAAGAACCAGCCTTATATGCTTGTAAACACGAATCGGCTCTTGAAACATATTCTTTCACACAGGCCGTTCCATGTACAAGCTATGTTTTGAAAAAAGAGCTTACATATATTCCCCTTTTCGGTTGGGCTCAATATTTTTACGGGATGGTACCCGTTGATCGCAAAGGTGGAGCTGCAGCCATGAAAAATATGTTAAAAGAGGTTAAAAAACGTGTTAAAAACAATCGTCCTGTTATCATTTTCCCCGAAGGCACACGTTGTAAACCCGGAACAACCAAAGGTTATAAATCCGGATTTTTATTTGTAGCAGAAAATTTAAACTTAAAAGTCATCCCTGTTGCTATCAACACCGGTTTATTTTGGGCTAAAAGCTCATTCTTAAGGTATCCGGGCACAGCTGTTTTTGAATTTTTAGAGCCCATGGAAATTAATAAAAATACGGATAAAAAAGAATTTATGAAAGAGCTTGAGAAACGTATAGAAGATAAATGTGCTGAACTTAATAAAGAAGCTGTAGAAAAATATCCTTGGGTTAAGAAAAACTTAGGTTAGCATTTTCCCCTTACTTTTTTAATCAGTAAGGGGAAAACTCTTTAGAAAAATTACAAATTCATGAAAATAGTTGATTTAAACGCTAAGTTATAGTATCTATCCTACAAATGATGATTACAGGCAATTAAAATGACTAATAAAATTGTAAATATATTGTGCTTTTTTATGCTTTTTTATGCTCAAATATGCACAGCAGAAATCAGAATTGCAATTGTTGTTCCTAAAACCGGAGAATATAAAGTTTGGGGCGACGAGCTGATATTTGGTGCTCAAACAGCCGTGGATGAAATTAATAAATCAGGTGGTATCGAAGGGAAAAAATTAGAGTTGGTCAGCATTGATGATACATGTAGCGAAAATCTTGCAATATCAACAGCACAAATGTTATCTGTATCTTCTTCAATTAAACCATCTTTAGTTATCGGTCCTTATTGCTCAAACAGTTTTAGCGAAGTTGCAAAAATATATTCGAAAGCAAAAATTTTCCAAATTGTTCCCTCAACTCTTACTTATCACGATACTTCAGTAAAACATAAAGGAGTAATGAAACTTGTGAGTTTTAAAGAGCAAATAGGTAAAGACTTTTTTCATTTTTATAACAACAAATATGCGGGTTTGAAAACCGCTTTAATATATGATGACAAAACAGACGGCACAAAAGAAGTTATAACAGCTATAGTTGATGAATTTAGGAAACATGGTAAAAACTCTTTATTAAAACAGTATGATTTAGATAAATATAAAAATTTGGATACTTTGGCCGATGAGATTGTATCTTCCGGATATGAAATTGTTTACTTAGCAGGAACTCCGAAAAAAAATGCAAAAATTATAAAAAAAACTTCTTTATTAAATCCAAATGAAATATTTTTTACTTCTAAGTATACTGCTATTGATGCGTTTTTTGAAAATGCTTCAGCATATCTGGATAATGTATACTTCATGGCTCTACCATCATTTGAGAACAAACCTGAATTTACTGAACATATGGTAAACTTAAGATTACAAGGGATAGAATTTGATGGCCTTAATATATATGGTTATGCTGCCGTAAAAATGTGGAACGACTTAGTTCAAAATACAGGGGCTTTATCTTACGACAGACTTGTAACTTCTGTGCAAAATAAAAAAATAAATAACATATGGACAGAGAGTTTCTTTAATAATACGAGTTCTAAAAATCCACTCCATTATATGTTTTATCAATATAAAAACGATGAATTTGTACTTAGTGAATAACCTCTTATGTGCATAATCAAGTTTATGCTTTAATATTTTTTGATTTAAGTTTATAGTGCATTCTAGTAGATAATTTTTTAAGGAAAATAAAATGGCAGGAAGTATAAACAAAGTTATATTAGTCGGAAATTTAGGTGCTGATCCTCGTATTAGCAACACACAAAATGGTTCAAAAATAGTCAACTTGAGCCTTGCAACAAGTGAAAGTTGGAAAGATAAACTTTCAGGTGAACGTAAAGAACGTACTGAGTGGCATCGTGTTGTTATCTACAATCCACAATTAGCTGAAACTGCAGAAAGATATTTACGTAAAGGATCAAAAGTTTATATTGAAGGTCAGTTACAAACTCGCAAATGGGAAGATAACAATGGACAAGAAAGATATACCACCGAAATTGTATTACAAAATTTCAATGGGGTTATGGTTATGCTTGATGGTCGCGCTGAAGGTGTACCTACAGGCGGCAATGAGGTGTTTTCCGCTCCCACATCAGGTTGGGATAGCACTTCCGTTACCACAGCGATAGATGATGACATTCCGTTTTAGTAAAAGAAGATTAAACTTAAGCCACTATAAAAAATAGTGGCTTAAGTTTAATCTTCTTTTTAAATTACAGTAACTTACTATTTTGAAACGAAAAGTAATATATTTTATTTGCAAAAAGCCTCTATTTTCACAGAGGCTTTTGAAAAAATAAAGCAATAAAGAAATTACTTCAATTCAACTTTAGCACCAGCGGCTTCGAGTTTAGCTTTAATTTCTTCAGCTTCAGCTTTTGTAGCACCTTCTTTAACAGTTTTTGGTGCACCATCAACCAAATCTTTAGCTTCTTTCAAACCTAATGCTGTGATAGCTCTGATTTCTTTAATTACGTTGATTTTGTTAGCGCCTGCATCAGCTAAGATAACATCAAATTCATCTTTTTCTTCTGCAGCTGCAGGAGCAGCACCACCGGCAGCAACAGCAACAGCAGCGGCAGCTGAAACGCCCCATTTTTCTTCTAACATTTTTGATAAGTCAGCAGCTTCCATAACTGTTAAAGCTGATAATTCATCTACTAATTTGGCTAAATCTGCCATCTTTTTTCTCCAAATAAATTAAAATTAAATTCTATTATATTACTAAAAAACCTAAGCAGCTTCTTTTTCGCTGTATGCTTTGGTAACTCTTGCCAACTGAGCAGCAGGAGCTTGAAGCAAGCCAATGAGTTTGGCACGTAATTCGTCCATGGACGGAATAGAAGCCAAACGATTGATTTCATCGATAGAAAGAACCCCGGTTCCCATGGCGCCACCGATAACAACCAATTTTTCGTTGGTTTTTGCGAATTCAACACAAGCTTTACAAGCTGAAATCGGATCGTTAGCGAACGCAATTGCTGTAGGTCCGTTAAACAATTCAGTCAAGCCTTCAAACTTTGTGCCTTTAAGAGCCAGTTTAGCAATCCGGTTTTTAGTAACTCTGAACCCAGCACCTGCTTCACGAATAGCATTACGCAATTCTGAAACTTCAGCCACGGTTAAACCCTTATAGTGGGAAACCACAACCAATTCAGATGCATTGAACAATTCGTTCAAGTCGCTGAGTAATTGTTTCTTTTCTTCGCGGTTCACTTATTGTCTCCAATTAAGATATCATTATTGCTAATGACACCACTTTAATACAACCATAACAAGAGCAACGCTCTTAAAATGGCAACCTAAAACTGTCCGGATGGGAGAAAAAATTGATTATATAAAATCTCACTTACTCCGTCTATGTAGGCAATTAAGGTAAAATAGTTTTATTTCTATCAGACCACCTACAGTCTTGGACAGGAGTGAATGCTTAAAATAAACACTCACATTGAGGCCTTATTTATAGTATAAATTTTGTGTTGTCAAGAGTTTTTATAACGATTATGCCAATTTTGTTATCGTGATCTGTCTTTTTGCATTTGTCTTATCTTTTGTTGTTTACGTCTCTTCTTTTTTTTATCATCAACAACGCCTGCTTCCCGTAAGATATCTTTTACAACTTTTGCACCTCTTAATATGTGTTCTTTTTCAACTTTTGCGGCTTTGGGTAATATTTCGCTGATTGAACGTGGTGTTAAACCTTTTATAAATTCTTCTCTCTTTTTTCTTATATATCCTGAAGCAAATATTTTTTGTTCACTTTGTTCTTCCATAACATTAATTAGCGCTAAATTTTTTCTGTATAAAAGTTTTTTCTTTTCAATTTCAAATCTGACAAACGGATTTCCGTTATATATGATAGCTCCCTTTACGTTGATATTTTTGCTGATTTTACCTATTTTGTTTTGTGAAAAATCAAAATTGCCACCGATAGATTTTGGTAAGCCTTCAAGATTTGTTAAATTGTTATCGGAGCAATTAAAGTTTCCTTCAACGGTAACTTTTGATAAATTAGGAAGTTTTGATAACCCCATCCCGGATAAGTCTAAATCGCCCTTAATAACAAAACCTTCGGGTAAATTATTTAAATCATAAACTTTGTTGTCTTGAATAATAAATAAGTTGTGATGGCAAATGATTTTTCCACCTATCTCTTCTGGCATATATTCTAAATTTTGCAATCTGTTAAATGAGCAATCAAAATTTTCACCGACTTTTTGCGGTGCGCCTTTTAGAGTTTCTATTTTGTTGCCAAGGCAAACAAAACTTCCTCCGATATTTTTAGGTGACCCTATAAGTGTTGTGAGTTTGTTATATGTACAATAAAAATTTTCTCCCACATACTCTGGAGCACCGATTAAATCAGTCAACTTATTGGAATTGCAGAAAAATGATCCATAAACTTTTTTGGGAGAACCTATTAAATTTGTTAAATAGTTGTCTCGACATATAAAAGAACCTGTCACTTCAATTTCGGATAAGTCTGGAAGTTTGGTTAATTTCATTCCGGATAAGTCTAAAGTTCCTTTATAAACAAATCCTTTAGGTAAATTGTATAAGTCATAATAACGACCATCTTGTTTGAATATACCTAGCTGTTTTATATCTCCGCTTATATCAAAATTTTGCGATATAATAAATTGGCGAACATATGGTAAATACTCTTCGTTAGGTTTTTGGTTGTTATGACCTTTACATTGGCATATTTTTCCGTCTCGAACTTCTAAGGTAACATGAGAATGACCTTTTTTATCTCTTAATGAATATAATTGAATATTTTGAAGTTGGTCGTTGCGATTATATTCTCCATCGCCTACGCAATGCCTCATTTCGCGGCTTTCAAAATATAATGCAATATTGCTTTTAAGATTAACAATTTTAATGCCGTTATCAAACTCCATCATGGTTTGAGTGTCTCGCATCGATTCTCGTAAAAATTCTTGCTCTTTTTTGCTTTTTTCTTCTTGTTTTTTACGATATAGATCTCCTTGTTTTACGGCATTTATAAGAGATGAAAAATCAGCATATTCATTAAAGGTCTTTAGGCAATCCAGATTTATTTTGATATTTTTATCTTTTTTATCACTTGCGTTAAACCATTTAATTCTTTTATGAATATAACTTTCGGCAGTTTGAAGTAAAAAGTCACGTATGCTTTCTATATCTTCTTTCAATTCATCAGATATATTTTCTTGATGGAAACTATAAACACTTTTATTATTCAATATGTTTTTTTTAGCCCATTCCGGTAAATAATCGTTATATTCAAGCTTAGTAAAATAGGAGGCTTGTTCATTTGATAATAAAAAAGATTTCATATTGTGTATAAAAAATCTTTCTACCATTACCTGTGCAATATTCTTTTTATTTTTTTTAATTTGCATAATATTGTCGGTTTTTAAGATATTTTCTTTTAAAAGCTTTGCCGATACCTCTTGATTATCTTTTTTCATCACAACAGATAACAAAAAGTTTTCTAACGATTTTATATTAACTATATCTGCCGGCATAAAATATCCCCATTGGTAAAATAAAAACTGTCGCAATTGCGACAGTTTTTATTTTTAGTATTATTCTTCGTTGTCATCAATATCAAAATCCACATCATCTGCAGACATAATATCAGGCAAAGTGCCTATTGCTTTCTTGCGTTTAAGCTTATTTACAAACTTAATAGAGCGCTGTGCATCCCATTTTTTCTTTCCTTCTTCATGTTGGAATATTTGTTTGTAAACCTCAATTGCTTGATCAAACTCTGATAACTTGGTTAAACACGATGCCAAACCATCATACATCTTATGATGGTAACGACCATTCACCAAAAGCTGTGCTTTTTTATAGCATTTTAAAGCATCTTGAAACTTAAACATCTTTTGATAAACAAAACCGATACTAATCCAAGCTTGAATTTCGCTGCTGTTTATATTCAAAATTTTTGTAAAACATTTCAATGCAGAATCGTTATCGCCCATCAATTGATAAGTAACACCAATACCGTTCCATGCTTTAACATTAAATTTATCAGAGGCTAAAACTTTTTTAAAGAAACCGATTGATCTGTCATATTGTTTTAACTTTTGTAATGTCACGGCAATACTTAACAATGTTTGAGCGTGTTTGTTATCAATGCTCATTGCATATTCTAAAACATCTAAAGCTTCCTTAAACATAAAAGAGTGTTGTAAAGCTATAGCCTTACCGTTGAGGGCTTCTAAAGATGTTGAATCAATAGCAAAAGCAGCATCAAAGCAAGCAACAGCCTCTTTATAAAGACCACGCATACTTAATGTTACCCCTTTATTATTCAATACTTCTACTGATTTAGGATTAATTAGCAAAGCTTTATCAAAACATTCAACAGCTTCAGTATATCTGCTCATCTTTTGAAAAGCAAAACCTTTTGAATTCACAGCTTTCCACGAATCTGGTTGTTCTTTTATAACCAAATCAAACTGGGTAACAGCTTCGGCATACATGCCACTGTCTAGTAATTCTTGTCCTCTTTTATAAGCATTGTTTTCATTAATTTTTATCATTGTTTTCTCTTCTTTGTTTAAGTTCAAAATAATTAATGTGCTGAGCATAACACCTAAAATTATTTATGTCAAGTTTCGAAATATTTTTAAAGAGGTCTTAATTGCTTATAAATAGGTAAATCGGTTCTTATTTGTCGATATTTACAATTAAATTTTGTGCAAAAATCTTTCAAATCCTGTCTTTTCTTAACAAAATACATTTGATATTGTTGCTCAAAGTTTTGACCAGAACTGATTAAAAGTTGATGTTTTGAATGATATTGTGCCAAATATTCTCCTTTAGGCGGAGCAATATCTTCCAGTGCGTCATAAATATTTAGCAAATAAACATCATTATTAAAAGAAAGAGCTGATATTTCCCGTTTTATATCATCACTAGGAACATCAAAACTGCTTATAAGAAATATTATTGATTTTCTTCTAATTCGTTTAGACGAAAGCTGTAAAGATTTTATTATATCTTGGTTTTCATGAGTTTCATTCAGACAATTTTGTGATATCTGTTCAATTTTTTTTAACAAAATGAGTAAGTTTTCATAATCTCTTTGAGGATTAAATATATGAGTTTTATTCCCATCAAATATTATCATTCCCAATCTATCACGATTCGCTAGTGCAAACCAACCTAAAAGAGAAGCAGTTTTAGCTGCTGTAACAGATTTTAACTCTTTTTTTGTTCCAAAACGCATTTTAGAAGACAAATCGAGCCATATATACACTTCTCTGTCTTTTTCTTCAGTATAAATTTTTGTATAAGGAAATTTTTTTCGGGCCGTCACACGCCAATCTATATCTCTGACATCATCGCCATAAGTATAGGATCTGACTTCCTCAAATTCCATTCCTCGTCCTTTGAAAGAAGATTTAAAATCACCAGCCTTATTTGATGATTGGTTAAACCTAAAATCTTTTAAATAAGGGACATACCTCTTGATTTCCATTAATTCACCAAAAGTCGGAACCAGGCCTTTTAAATCTGCCTTTTCGTTTTTTTTCCATAAATGGCTTATTTTAACTAAATCTACCACCTTATGCTCCTAAATTATGGTAAAGGAACTGCTTTTAGTAAAGATTTTATTATATCATCAACCATAATTCCCTCAGCCATAGCTTCAAAGCTTAAAATTATACGATGACGTAAAACATCATATATAACAGAGTTTATATCATCCGGAGTAACAAAATCACGATTATTGAGCCAAGCATTAATCTTAGAACATTTATCAAGAGCAATGGTAGCTCTGGGGCTTGCTCCAAATTTTACCATTTGATGTAAATTTTTATCATATTTTGAAGGGTTTCTAGTTGCCATTATCAGCTCAATCATATAGTTTACAACAGCTTCTGATGTATGCACTCTAAGTGCCTCTTGTCCGGCAGATAAAATTTCTTCCGGTGACATTTTTTCATAAGTTTTACTATATTCTTCCCAACACTGTGTATCATCGCCACATGCAATATCTTCTTTTCTTACAAGTTCCAAAATTTTGCGTTCGGTTATGGCATCAGGTTGATCAATTTTGATATGCATTAAAAATCTGTCGAGTTGCGCTTCCGGTAAGTTATATGTTCCTTCATGTTCAATAGGATTTTGTGTTGCCATTACCATAAATAAATCAGGTAACAGATAAACTTTTCCGCCAACGCTTACTTGGTGTTCTGCCATAGCTTCAAGCAAAGCAGATTGAACTTTTGCCGGAGCTCTATTGATTTCATCTGCAAGAATAAGGTTGGCAAAAACAGGACCTTCTCTGAACTCAAATTTACCAGTACTGGAAAGATAAATTTCACTTCCGGTTATATCTGATGGTAACAAATCCGGAGTAAATTGAATGCGGTTATATTTTGCACTGATACTGTCAGATAAAGTTTTAATAGCTTTTGTTTTCGCTAAACCAGGAGCACCTTCCACTAAGGCATGCCCTGATGCTAAAAGCGTTATAAGAAGTTTTTGAATTAAATCTTGTTGGCCTAATATTTTGCTTTCTAAGTGTGTTTTTAAGCCAATAACTTTATCTCTTAAATTTGACATAATATCTGTTCCTTTTAATTGTTTATAAGTTTTATTAAAAACTCTTTTCTTTCCAATAATACTATTATATATATTGTTAAAACATAAAATACAAGAAGTATAATGATATGGATGGAATATTTGATTTTGAAGAAAACACACAAGCTCAAACTTATGATAACATAAGTGCTTTAAGGCCAAGTTTTTCATGGCTAGATAATCTGAATCCAGAGCAACGCCTAGCAGTGGAGAACACGCAAGGGCCACTTCTTGTCTTGTCAGGTGCCGGAACCGGTAAAACCAAAGTTTTGACTACCAGATTGGCCTATATTTTGGGCACAATGAAAGCTATGCCTCAAAATTGTCTTGTTGTTACATTTACCAATAGAGCAGCAAGGGAAATGAAAACAAGGGTTATGGATATGATAGGTCCTATAGCCGATTCTGTTTGGCTTGGAACATTTCATAGCATATGTGTTAAAATTTTACGTTCTCATGCAGAACTTGTGGGGTTAAAAAATAATTTTACCATATTGAACGAAGATGATCAAAAACGCCTTATCAAGCAAATTATTGAAACCGAAGCTATTGATGAAAAAAAATATCCTCCTCAAGCTTTTGTTGATAAAATTCAGCGCTTAAAAGATAAGGGAATTTCCGTAGAAGATATAAAACCGGAATATAAACATAATTTAAGCTCTATCGTTTATCAAAAATATCAAGCTCGTCTTGTAGAGCTAAATTGTGTAGATTTTGGAGATATAATTTTATATACGCTACAAATTTTGCAAAAACATAAAGATATTTTGGAAAAATATCAAAACAAGTTTTTGTATATTATGGTTGATGAGTATCAAGATACCAATGTTATCCAATACTTGTTGTTAAGATTATTGTCTCAAAAGAATCGTAATTTATGTTGTGTCGGAGACGATGATCAATCCATTTATTCTTGGCGTGGTGCCGAAATTGAAAATATATTGCGTTTTGAAAAAGATTTTCAAGATGCAAAAGTTATTCGTTTGGAGCGAAACTATCGTTCAACAGCAAATATTTTAAGGGTTGCTTCAAATTTGATAGGGCACAATCAGGGTCGTCTTGGAAAAATATTGAAAGTTGCCGATAACTCACCGGCCTTAAATTGTGAAAATGAAAAAATTTCTCTTGTGAGTTCGTATAACGGTTCAGAAGAAGCTCAATATATTGCAAACCAAATTGAAAACTTAAAACTTAGCGGACACCAATATTCTGATATGGCCGTTTTGGTGCGTACTGCTTTTCAGACACGTGAATTTGAAGAAAAATTTATGGCAGAAGCCATACCTTATCAAGTTATAGGCGGACCAAAGTTTTATGAGCGTCAGGAAATTAGAGATTTATTGGCTTATTTTAGAGTCGTGGTACAACCTGATGACGATTTGGCTTTTGAACGCATAATAAATAAGCCGGCAAGAGGAATCGGTGCAAAAAGCATTGAAAAGTTTCAAATATATGCACGAGATAATCATATATCTATGTTTTCTGCAGTTAAAGAAATGCTTGCTCAAGGGCTGATTACAGGTAAGGCTAAGACATCTTTACAAGAATTGACAGACAATTTTGATGAATGGAATAAGATTTCACAGATAGTTTCTCCTGATGATTTAGCAACGCAAATCTTAGATGATTCAGGCTATTTTGAAATGCTCAAAAATGATAAATCGGTGGAAGCTCCGGGAAGAATTGAAAACTTAAAAGAGCTTATCGGTGTTTTGGGTGATAAAGAAAAATATCCGACATTATTTGACTTTTTGGAACATGTCAGTCTTGTCATGGAAAATGATAGTGCAATTGATAATAATAAAGTTATGTTGATTACTCTTCATTCTGCAAAAGGTTTAGAGTTTGATGTAGTTTTTCTCCCCGGTTGGGAAGAAGGTTTATTTCCACATCAAAGAAGCTTAGATGAAGGAGGAAGCGATGCATTAGAAGAAGAAAGGCGCTTGGCCTATGTTGCCATAACCAGAGCAAAACACAAACTTTATATTTTAACAGCAATGAACAGACGTGTTTACGGTCAATGGCAAAACAATGTGCCTTCCAGATTCTTAAATGAAATTCCGACAGATTGTGTTAAGATAATAAATAGTGTTAATCGTCAATATACTGGCGGATATCAAAATTTTGGTTCTTATAATAAAAAGCCTGATTTTTATGAAAAGAAAACAACATCATCAGATTATTCGTATGAGCCGACGGAAGAATATTACGCTTCTTCAGGTAAGGGCTTAAAAGGAGTAAGGGTTTATCATTCCAGTTTCGGATATGGCACGATTTTATCGGTTGATGGGCAAAAATGCGATGTGTTTTTTGATAAAGCAGGCCGTAAGAAAATTATGGGAAATTTTTTGCAACGAGTTTAATTATAGCGCCGTAAAAAATTACGGCGCTATATTTATTTATACCAATCTGCTATTTTCAATTGCGGCCTTTATTAAAGACACAAACAATGGGTGCGGTTCAAACGGTCTGGATTTCAACTCCGGATGAAATTGTGTGGCAATAAACCAAGGGTGATTTGTGAGCTCTACAATTTCCGGTAAACTACCATCAGGAGATTTTCCACTGATAATCATACCGTTTTTATTAAGTGTTTCTTCAAAAGACATATTGACCTCGTAACGGTGTCTGTGTCTTTCAAAAATGTCGGTTGTTCCATACACTTGAGCCGCTTTTGTATCTTTTTCTATGTGGCAAGGATATGCTCCTAAACGCATGGTTCCGCCTAAGTTATCATTTGTTTGTCGTGTTTGTAAGCTACCATCTTTTTCCCATTGTGTCATCAAACCGACAACCGGTGTGCAATTATCTTCAAATTCTGTGGTGTTAGCATTTTCTATACCACACATATTTTGAGAAAATTCGATAACGCTCAGTTGCATACCTAAACAAATTCCTAAAAACGGAATATTATTTTCTCTGGCATACTTAATAGCTCTTATTTTTCCGGCTGTTCCTCGTTTACCAAAACCTCCCGGAACAATAATTGCATTTAAATTTTTGAATTGTTCCATGGACGATTCGTCTTCTAAAGAAGCTGAATCTATCCATTTTATTTTTACATGATGTTTATTGGCAATGGCACCGTGTTTTATGGCTTCGTGTAAAGATTTGTAAGCTTCCAGAAGCTGGGTATATTTCCCGACAACACCAACATAAACTTCTCCTTCCGGACTTTTTATAGTTTCAATGATTTGTTGCCATTTACTTAAATTTGCTGGGTTTTCGTTATCTATACCAAAATGACGACATACTGCTCTATCCATACCTTCGTCAGAATAAGCCAAAGGCACTTGATAAATATTACTAACGTCAAGCGCTGCAATTACATTTTCTTCTCTGACATTACAAAATAGAGCTAATTTTCTTTTTTCATTTTCAGGAATTTTAATTTGAGAACGGCATAAAAGCATATCAGGTTGTATACCATATTCTTGTAATTTTTTAACAGAATGTTGAGTAGGTTTTGTTTTTAATTCACCTGCCGTCGGAATAAAAGGTAACAATGTCAGGTGAATAAACATAACTCGGTCTCTGCCTAAATCATACGCCACTTGACGGATAGCTTCTAAATAAGGCTGACCTTCAATATCTCCGACAGTTCCTCCTATTTCACATAAAACAAAATCTTCGTCATCCAAATTAGATAAAATAAAATCTTTTATCTCATTTGTAACATGAGGTATAACCTGAATGGTCGCTCCTAAATAATCACCACGTCTTTCTTTATCAATCACTCTTTGGTAGATTTTTCCGGTGGTTATACTGTCAAATTTTGTAGCACAAACACCGGAAAAACGTTCATAGTGACCTAAATCTAAATCAGCTTCGGTACCGTCATCGGTTACAAAAACTTCGCCATGTTGATAAGGACTCATAGTTCCAGGATCTACATTTAAATATGGATCAAGCTTACGCAAACGAACTTTAAAACCTCTGCCTTGTAAAACAGCTGCAAGTGATGCTGAAGCAAGTCCTTTTCCTAATGAAGAAACAACCCCACCGGTTATAAATATAAATTTTGTTTTTGGATTAGTCATCTTTTTTTCTTTCTTTTTTGCTTGTTTAAAAGTGAAAAAGGCACCTTATCTTTTAAAGGTGCCTATGTTCTTAATAATCAATCATTGTCTATTTTGCCTCAGGAACCTGCGGAACCTCAGGAGTAGTCGTAGTTGCCGGAGCACTTTGTGTAACAGGAGCTACATCTAAAATAGAAGAACTTTTACGTTCAACACCTTTGTAGTATAAAGCAAGAGCTATACTGGTTATAAAAAATATGGTAGCTAAAATTGCGGTAAGACGTGTCAACAAGTTACCGGTTCCTCTGGCACTTAAAAAACTGTTTGCACCGGATCCGCCACCTAAACCATTAAGAGCACCTCCGGAAGAGCGTTGCATTAAAATGATAGCAACTAAAAAAATTGCTGTGATTAAATGAATAACTAACAATACTGATCCCATCGTTTATTTCCTTTTCTTTATTACTTTTTGCAAACTGTTGCTGCAATACCCATAAAATCAGCAGCTTTCAAGCTAGCGCCACCGATTAAAGCTCCATCAACATCTTCTAAAGCCAAAAGATCTGCTGCATTAGAAGGCTTTACAGAACCTCCATACAACAAACGCATCTTATTGGCAACACTTTTTCCTAACTTTTTAGCAACAACTTTTCTGATGGCGGCATGTGTTTCTTGAACTTCTTCAGCTGTTGGTGTTTTACCTGTACCGATTGCCCAAACCGGTTCATAAGCAATTACGGTGTTTGAAGCATTCGCATTTTCAGGTACAGATCCCATAATTTGCTTAGTGCAAACATCAATAGTCTTTCCCGATTCGCGTTCGCTTAATGTTTCACCGATGCAGATGACAGCCCTCAAACCTGCATTGTGTAAAGCCTGTGCTTTTTGACATATAAGCTCGTTACTTTCCATATGGTCAGCCCTTCTTTCTGAATGGCCTACCAAAACATATGAACAACCTGTATCTTTAAGCATTAACGGACTGATATCACCTGTATGTGCACCTTTTTCGGCAGTGTGACAATCTTGCGCTCCGAGAAACACTTTAGAACCACGCAAAGCTTTTTTTACGCTTGTAAGCAAGGTAAAAGGAGGACAAACCAAAAATTCACATTCTGTTTTACCCATTTGCTTCACTTGTGTTGCAATTTCTTTAGCAAGGCAAATACCATCTTCTAAATGACAATTCATTTTCCAGTTACCGGCAATTAAAATTTTACGAGCCATATTAAAAATATCCTATATTAAGTTAAACTGTTTCTGCAAACCTTTTAGCATATTGATTTTATTTTTTCCAGTATAAAAAAGTTTTCAACATCAATATTTTGTAATTGAAATAAATAATTATTAAACTATAATGTCGAAAAATATTTTATAAACAGTAGGGAAGAAAAATGATAAACAAATTAGCAAAGGCACAAAAAGGTTGGGCGGCAAAGCTCATATTATCTCTGACGGCACTTAGTTTTATGTCGTTGTTTGGTGTTAGCAGTTATTTGAGCAATGCCAACAATAATCGTACGGTTATTAAGGTTGACAACATTGAAATTCCGCAATCCCAATTTGCATATTTGGCTCAAAAAGAGTTTGCGATGGTTTCAAGATTGTTAGGTGAAAATCAAGAAATAACCGAGGAAATGAGAACTGCTCTGTTATCCGGATTGGCGCAAAAATTGGTTACCGATTCGGTTGTTGATCGCACAGCGGAGAAGTATGGGATTTTATTTAGTCCTATATTTATCCACAACCTTATTGTTAATGATCCGACATTTAAGGATGAAACAGGCAATTTTAATCGTGATATTTTCAGAGAACTTTTATCTAAAAGCGGTTTGTCTGAAGCAGAATATATAAAATCAATCAGTCGTGATTTGGTTCGTCGTTTATTGGTAGATACTCAGGTATTGAATGTAAATGTTCCAAAAGTTTTATTAGATGCGACAACAAAAGTCGATAACAAGCGTCGCACATTCAAATATGTAAACATAAATACATCTGATATGGTAATTGACAGAAGCATTACTGATGAAGAAATCAATCAATATTATGAAGATTTTGCTTCTAATTTTATGGAACCTGAACGCAGAGATATATCTGTTCTTTATGTTCCTATGCAAGATATTTATAAAAACATCGAAGTTAGTGCAGATGATATTAAGTTTTACTATGATGACAATAAGTCAGATTATGAAACAGCTGAAAAGCGCCAAGTTTTGCAAATCGTATTTGATGATGAAAAGCAGGCCAACAAAGCCTTTTTTGAATTACAACAAGGTGCAGATTTTTATGATGTAGCACAAAATGTTGCCGGTCAGTCAAAAGAAGATATAAACTTAGGTTATACCACATCAGATGAACTGTTACCTGAACTTGCAACAGAAGTTTTTTCATTAAAGAAAAATCAATATACAAAACCTATAAAGGTTGAAGATTTGTGGCAAATTGCGAAGGTAGCGGATATTCAAGAAGCTTCGAAGGTTGATTATGCCGTTGCTTCTGCTGAAATTGAAAAAATTCTGAAAGATGAGCGCTTGTACGATGCCAGTTATGAAGTTATAGCTTCTATTGAAGATAAATTAGCCGCTGGAACAGATTTAGAAACTGTTGCCACTGAGTTGGGACTTAATGTTAAAAAAGTTTTAGGCTTAGCTGATGATGGTTCAATGACATCAGAAGTGACGGATATTAAAGATTTAGTCAAAAATGCTGATTTTACTGAAGCTTCATTTTCTTATGCTCTGGGAGAAACAAGTCAAGTAATTGAAACAGATGACGGTTTGTTTACCATAAGAGTAGATGCCGTAAATGATGCTCATCCCAAAGCAGTTGAAGATGTAAAAAATGAAATTATTAAGCTTTGGTCAGATAATGAAAAAACAGCTATAGCTCAAGAAAAATTAAATGACATTATGCATGATTTAGAAAATGGAGATAATTTATCTGATGTAGCTCCAAGATACGGATTTAAAGTATACAAATCTCGTCCTATAACCAGAAATGAAACTTTTGCAAATATCAGTTATGCAGATGTCAGAGCGATGTTCGTTGAAGCACTTAATACACCTCGTCAAATGCAATATGGTGATAATTATGTTGTTGCCGTTGCAGTTGAAGATTATGACAATTCTGTTACATTAAGTGCTGAAGAAAAAGATCTTGTTAAACGTAAGGCATATCAATCTTTGGTTAAAGATTTTGCAGATGCTTTGCTAAAGAGCTATGCCGATGATTATAAAGTTAGAATTAAATATAAGCTTATAGGTTTGACCGACTTGTAATAAAAATTATAGCCGCTTTTAAGGCGGCTTTTACTTTGAGGATATAAGATGAAAATAGTTTTTATGGGAACGCCGGATTTTGCTGTTCCGGTTTTAGAAAGGCTTATTAAAGAACACGAAGTTGTCTGTGTTTATACCAAGGAACCTAGAGTTGCCGGCAGAGGAAATAAAATTACCAAAACACCAATACATATACTGGCAGAAAAACATGGTATTGAAGTCAGAACACCTAAAAATTTTAAAAACGAAATTGATGTTAAAGATTTTTGTATGCTTGAAGCTGATATTTCTGTTGTGGCAGCATATGGTTTAATTCTACCTAAAGTTATAATTGAAGCTTTCAAAAAAGGGTGTATCAATGTTCATGCTTCATTATTGCCCAGATGGAGAGGCGCGGCACCAATTCAGCGTAGCATAGAGCTTGGCGATAACAAAAGCGGTGTAACAATTATGCAAGTTGTTGAAGCTTTAGATGCCGGTGCTATGTATAAAAAAGGAGAAGTTGAAATAACATCTTCTACCACTGGTGGACAGTTGCATGATAAGTTGGCTGAAATTGGGGCTGATTTAATAAGCGATGTTTTAAGCAAGTTTGATAATATTGTACCTGAAGTTCAAGATGAAAGCTTAGTTACATACGCTTCAAAATTAGATAAAGAGGAATGTAAAATAAACTTTAATATAAGTGCAGATGTGTTAGAACGCAAAATTAGGGCATTTAATCCGTTCCCTGCAATGTTTTTTGAATATAAAAATGAAAGATTTAAAGTTTTAGAAGCCTTAATTACGGATATCAAAGCCAAACAAGGAGAAATTGTTGAAGGGGAAAAAGCTTTGGTAATAGCTTGCTCTGATAAATCGTTAAGTATTAAAAAAATTCAAAGACAAGGTAAAAAAACAATGCCAATTGATGAACTTTTGCGTGGTTTTAGTTTTGAAAAAGGGTATATTTTACAATAATCTTAAATCCAATACCCCATGCAAAAAGTGGAGGAATTGTGGTATAAAAATAAAAAAAATTAAAATAGTAAAAAACGTGATTTACCCCTATTTTTCTTTCATAAAATTGGGGAAATTTTATCTTCTGCTTTAAAAACAATTTGTAAACGACCTGTAGCTAACGGCTAAAATTTATTTCTGCCAAAACAGCTTCAAACACTTTATCTTGTGGAGAGCAAACATACGCTCCTACTTTTAATTCGACACCCGTTGTATCCATATAAAACTGACGCAATCTGATATATTTTTTACCATCTAAGGAATAATATGCCATAAAATCATCTTTTTTACGCACAATCTTATACCAAATTTCTTGAGGCAAATCAGAAAGCATAACCCCTGCCCAATCTGAATGAGCATTTAAGGTTACGCAAGAACCTATCTCCGGCGAATCGACATTTTGACACATAACAGAAGATTTGAACCAATTTTTATCGTCTAACCTTACCATAATCCCGCATTGATTAAAGTTTGACATATTTTCTGCTTTCCAATGAACTGTCAAACTAAAATCTGCTTCTATTCGTAAAAAAAACAAATGGCCATTATCTTTATAAAAATTATGATGTTTACTCTGCCAAAAATCTGTTTGTAATTTAGGCACAATTTTCATTTCTTTATTTGCAAAAATAACATTTTCAGGTTCATTAAGCCATTCAAAATTTTTCAAATTTTCCAGTATCATTAAAAAGTCCTAACCGTTGTATCCTCTATTTCAGATAAAGCTTTCTCCAAAATTTTATCAGGAGTTTTAGGCGACATAATTTTCAAGGTTATAATTTCATCTCCCTTAGTTTTGCCATTATCAACACCCTTTCCTTTAAGCCTTAGTTTTTCTCCGCTGGAAGAATATGGAGGAATTGTCACATTAACTTTACCAGATATTGTCGGAACTGTTACCTTAGCACCCAAAATTGCCTCTTTTATGCTTATCGGTAAATCAAATAAAATGTTTGTACCATCAAGCTTAAAATATTGATGAGGACGAACCTTAACCGTTATCAAGGCATCGCCGTTTACTCCGCCATTGTAACTCGGAGAACCTAAATTTTTTAGCCTTAAAGTTTGTCCGTCTTCGGTTCCTGCTGGAATTTTAACATTGATATTTTTACCATTTAAGAAAATGTTTTTTTCAGCACCTTTTGCCACATCTAACAAGTCAACATCTATTGTATATGATACATCTTGCCCTTTTTGAGGTGTCCTATATCCTCCTCTTGATGATCCCCCTGAAAATTGTGAGAAAATATCTTCACCAAATATGGAAGAAAAATCAAAACCACCGGATCCATCAAAAGATGAAGAAGAATATCTACCTGAACCAAAACCTTGACCGAACGGATTTTCTCCCGTGCCAAATCCAGACCCGAAACCTGTAGGTTTACCTTCAGAATCTATTTCATTATTATCATATTTTTTACGTTTTTCTTTATCGCCCAAAATATCATAAGCACAAGAAATTTCCTTAAATTTTTCTGAGGCTGTCTTATCTTCTTTATTTAAGTCGGGATGATATTTGCGAGCCAGTTTTCGATATGCCGATTTTATCTCAGTTTCACTTGCTGATTTCGACACACCCAATACATCGTATAAATTTTTACTCATAACACATGCCTTTAAAAACTATTTTCATTCCTAAAGGTTATATAGTTTTTTTATTTCTCTATTGCAAGATTTACACAGTCAAATGTTGCTCGACGTGCATGATTACGATAAAGGACAATCTCTCTTAAATAAGCTTGTGTACCTGGAAGCTTGTCTTCACAATATTTAATTGCAAGGCTTGCAAGCTCATCAACTCGAACATCTTTATATTCATAAACAACAAAATTTTCCCCTTTTTCTTTAAGAGCAATATTTTGTTTATAGCGAATAGCCTCATCAATATAAGCATTTTCCCCCTCATCAAAGGAGGCTGCACAAGACACGATAAAAGCACATAGAATCGGCAATAAAATAAACTTTTTCATTTAAAATCTCTCTTTGTTAAAAAATATTCCTCTGAACGTACTATACAGATAGAACATTAAACAATGATTAATCGAGCTCATTATAAATCTGCTTACCGGCCTGAAGTAATATTTTATAAATTCTTTGATTTTTACTGTCTTTTGATTTTGTATTTGTCAGTTTTTCCATCATTTTTTCAAGTTTTTTATTAAATTTTGCATCTTCACGTAATTCTGCCACTTGTTTTTTATTCTCTTCGTCATCTATCTTATAATTGGCAACAGCTTTTAATACAGCTAAATAAGCAGCATCTTTCTGCGCTGTATATTGAGCTTTTGCGGGCATGATAAAAACTGTTGATACAAACAAAGCACTTAAAATCGCTTTAGATATCATAATGTTTCTCCTTGACGTTATAAAATATTTTCTCCTATAATAAGATAGTTTTTAATTTTAAGAAAGAACTATTTATGAAAAAAATTTTATGGGTGTTATTAGACAGCCGTATGGGAAGTGTCGGACAAGCACGTGGTGTGGTAAAATTCTTAGATAATAATAAGTACGAAATTGTTGAAAAAAATTTAGAATATACCAAACTTTCCGGTCTTCCTAACTTTTTAAGAGGAAAAACTTTAGTTGGACTTACTCCTCAAAGTAAAAAACAAATTATAAGTCCGTTTCCAGATTTGGTTTTATCTACAAGCAGAAGAACCGTTCCTATTGCTAGATATATTAAAAAGCAAAATCGTAAAACCAAGCTTATTCAACTTATGCACCCTGGAAAAACCGGATTAAAGGAGTTTGATTTAGTGCTTGTACCCGAACATGATAAAAACAAAAAAACATATCCAAATATTCATTATATCGTCGGAGCTCCTCACCGAATTTCAGAAGAATCCATTCAAGAAGCTAAACAAAAATGGTTACCTGAATTTGAGAGTTTGCCCAAACCTTTAACTGCCGTAATAGTTGGAGGCTCTATCAAAAAGAAAGAGTTTTCTCTTAGTAACGCTACAGATTTAGGTGATAAAATACGTATGTTAAAAGAAAAAACCGGGGGTTCTGTTTTAATTACGACATCACGTCGCACCGGAGAAAAAGCAGAAAAAGCAATTATGAGTGCTTTGCAAGGTATCCCTTCTCATACCTTTTTATGGGGAGAAAAAAAAGAAAATCCTTATATGGGGTATTTGGCTTGTGCCGACAATATTGTAGTAACAGGAGATTCTGTTTCTATGTGTTGTGAAGCTTGCGGAACAAATAAACCTGTTTTTATTTTTACCGGAAAAAAATGGCTCACAAGAAAACATATACGTTTTGTAGCATCTCTTTATAAAAACGGCTATGCAGTTGCTCTTAAAGAACGCAATCTTGAATTTAATCCTAAGAAGGCGCTAAATGCAGCAGTAGATGCGGCACAACATATAGATCTTTTATAGTTCTCTTAAACCACTATTACAAAGTGGTTTTTATTTTATGTAATGTATATAAAAAACCCTTAAGTTCACACTTAAGGGTTTTTTATATTTTTTGTTAAGACTTAAGCTTCTTCGTCAGCCGTCATCATAACTTCTATTTGAGCATTTGATGCCTCTTCACGTTGTGCCAAAATTTCTTTATCATTTTGTGCAGCAACACGTTTTAATGAACGAAGAACAGTTCCGGTTCCGGCAGGAATTAAACGTCCTACAATTACGTTTTCTTTCAAACCATAAAGTTTGTCAACTTTACCGGATACGGCAGCTTCGGTCAATACACGAGTTGTTTCTTGGAAGGAAGCCGCTGAAATAAACGACTTGGTCTGTAATGAAGCCTTGGTAATACCGAGCAATACAGGGTCAGCCTGTGCAGGAACACCATTTTCTTTCATTACTTTTTCGTTTTCAAGTTCAAATACATCACGATCAACTTGTTCGCCAACCAAGAATGTTGTATCGCCAGGAACTGTTACTTCAACTTTTTTGAGCATTTGAGATACAATTACCTCAATGTGCTTATCGTTGATTTTAACACCTTGCAAACGATACACGTCTTGAACTTCTTTAACCAAATATTCAGCCAATTTTTCAACGCCCAATACACGCAAGATATCATGAGGAGCCGGCGTTCCTTCTACAAGTAAATCACCTTTCTTCACAATATCACCGTCTTGAACAACTAAATGACGTCCCTTTGGAATTAAGTATTCAATAGGTTCACCCTTGCTTGGAACAACACTGATGCGTTGTTTTGCTTTATAGTCTTTTCCAAACTCAACCATACCGTCAACATCAGATATAATTGCCTGATCTTTAGGATGACGAGCTTCAAAAAGTTCGGCAACACGTGGTAAACCACCTGTAATATCTTTGGTTTTTGAACTTTCTCTCGGAATACGAGCAATAACATCACCAACTTTTACTTCTGTTCCATTATCAACTGTCAACACAGCATCAACTGAAAGGTAGTAACGAGCTTCTTTACCATTATCAAAGTTAACAGGCTTACCTTTTGCATCTTTTAACACGATACTTGGTTTTAAGTTTGCATTTGAAGATGCGCCAGAATGCCAATCAATTACAACTTTAGAAACGATACCTGTGGTTTCATCCATGTTTTCTTTAACAGAAACATTGTTAATTAAATCAACAAGTTGTGCAGAACCTGCTTTTTCCGAAATTACCGGAATTGTAAACGGATCCCACTCAGCAACTTTTTGACCTTTCTTAACTTTTGCACCTTCAGATACCAAAACTTTTGTACCATAAGGAATATGGTGACGAGATTTTTCACGTCCTTGAGCATCTTCAATTACGATATCACAGTTACGTGACAATACAATTAAGTTACCTTCAGAATCTGTTACCGTATGTTTATTTTCAAGTTTTAACACACCTGCAAACGGAACTTCAACGCTTGATTGTTCTGCAGATTTAGATGCAGCACCACCAATATGGAAGGTTCTCATGGTAAGCTGTGTACCAGGCTCACCAATTGATTGAGCTGCAATAACACCAACTGCTTCACCAATATTTACCGGAGTTCCTCTTGCAAGATCACGACCATAACATGCAGCACACACACCATGTTCACAATCACAAGTCAATACAGAACGAATTTTAACTTGTTCAACACCGGCTTTTTCTACCAATTCAGCATCGTTTTCATCAATGAGCTTACCTCTTTGAATGAGAACTTCACCTGTTTCAGGATGAACAATATCTTCTTGAATTGTTCTACCTAAAATTCTGTCACCGATAGAAACAATTACGTTACCGCCGTCTACAACAGGACGAACAATGATACCACGTTCTGTACCACAGTTTGTTTCCGTAATTACAACATCTTGCGCCACATCAACCAAACGACGCGTTAAGTAACCTGAGTTAGCTGTTTTCAAAGCAGTATCGGCCAAACCTTTACGAGCACCGTGAGTTGAGTTAAAGTATTCAGACACTGTCAAACCTTCTTTAAAGTTTGAAATAATCGGTTGTTCAATAATTTCACCAGATGGTTTTGCCATCAAACCACGCATACCGGCAAGCTGACGCATTTGTGCGGCGCTACCACGAGCACCTGAGTGAGCCATCATGTATACAGAGTTGATGTAGCCTTTTTCTGTTTTTGAAATATTTTTCATCATCTCATCAGCAATTTTATCTGTGCAAGATGCCCAAATATCAACTACTTTATTATATTTTTCGCCTTTGGTAATTAAACCGTTTTGATATTGTTGTTCAAATTCTTTAACCTGTTTTGATGTTTCTTCAATAAGGTCTTTTTTAGCATCAGGAACAATCAAATCATCCTTACCGAAAGAAATACCTGCTTTACAAGCATTTTGGAAACCAAGTGCCATAATTTTATCAACCATGATACAAGTTTCTTTCTGTCCACAATGACGATATACAATGTCAATAATTTCAGAAATTTCTTTCTTTTTAAGCAAACGGTTTACAATTGAGAACGGAACATCAGGATGCTTTGGCAAAATATCGGAAACAATGATACGTCCCGGTGTTGTTTCAACCAATCCGTATTTTGTTTCACCATTGTCATCAACATATTCCAATCTGCACTTAATTTTTGCGTGTAAGTCAACAACTTTTGAATCCAAAGCCAACATAACTTCGTCTTTATCAGCAAAAATTGAACCTTCACCGATTACTCCTTCAGCTTCATATGATAAGTAATAAATACCCAAGACCATATCTTGTGAAGGAACGATAATAGGTTTACCTGAAGCCGGTGATAAAATGTTGTTTGTTGACATCATCAATACACGTGCTTCTAACTGAGATTCAATTGAAAGAGGAACGTGCACAGCCATTTGGTCACCGTCGAAGTCGGCGTTAAACGCTGTACAAACAAGCGGGTGTAAATGGATTGCTTTACCTTCAACCAAAACAGGTTCAAACGCTTGAATACCAAGTCTGTGCAATGTAGGAGCACGGTTTAGCAATACCGGATGCTCTCTGATTACTTCTTCTAAAATATCCCAAACTTCCGGACGTTCTTTTTCAACCATACGTTTTGCTTGTTTAATGGTTGTTGCGTGTCCGTATAATTCTAATTTAGAATATACAAACGGTTTGAACAACTCAAGTGCCATTTTCTTAGGCAAACCACATTGTTGAAGCTTAAGTTCCGGACCTACGGTAATAACCGAACGACCTGAATAGTCAACACGTTTACCAAGTAAGTTTTGACGGAAACGACCTTGCTTACCTTTTAACATATCTGACAATGATTTTAACGGACGCTTACTTGTACCTGTAATTGCACGAGCACGTCTACCATTATCAAACAAAGCATCAACAGATTCTTGGAGCATTCTTTTTTCGTTTCTAACGATAATATCAGGAGCTCTTAACTCCAACAAACGTTTCAAACGATTATTACGGTTGATTACACGACGATACAAATCGTTCAAATCAGATGTTGCAAAACGACCACCATCTAATGGGACGAGCGGACGTAATTCCGGCGGAATAACAGGAAGAACCGTTAACACCATCCATTCCGGTTTTGTATTTGATTCAATAAATGATTCAACAATTTTTAAACGTTTTACAAGCTTTTTACGTTTTGCTTCAGAATTTGTTTCTTTTAAATCAGCTCGCATAACCGCGCGTTCTGTTTCCAAGTCGATATTTGCTAAAATTTCACGTAAAGCTTCAGCACCAATACCGGCTCTGAACGAATCTTCGCCATATTTATCTATTGCATCTAAATATTCGTCTTCTGTTAAGAGCTGATTGATATTCAAATCTGTAAGACCGGGTTCAATCACAATGTATTTTTCAAAATACAAAACACTCTCAAGCTGTTTCATCGGAATATCGGTTAACATTGAAATACGGCTCGGAAGTGATTTTAAGAACCAAATATGAGCAACAGGAGCTGCCAACTCAATATGTCCCATTCTTTCACGACGAACTTTTGATAAAGTTACTTCAACACCGCACTTTTCACAAACGATACCGCGATATTTCATTCTTTTATATTTTCCGCACAAACATTCATAGTCTTTTACAGGACCAAAAATACGTGCGCAGAACAAACCATCACGTTCAGGCTTAAATGTACGATAGTTAATGGTCTCAGGTTTTTTAACTTCACCATATGACCAAGAACGAATTTGTTCAGGAGAAGCAATAGAGATTTTGATCTCATCAAAAGACTCTTCAGCTACTTGCTGACCCATAAATTTCATTATATCATTCATATTTATATTACTCCTTATCCTTAAACTTCTTCATTCAACATTTCAACGTTAAGACACAAAGACTTCATTTCTTTTACCAAAACGTTAAATGATTCCGGAACACCTGTATCAAAGGTGTCTTCACCGCGAATGATAGCTTCGTAAACTTTTGTTCTGCCGTTTACATCGTCAGATTTAACTGTAAGCATTTCTTGCAAGGTGTAAGCTGCACCATAAGCTTGTAATGCCCACACTTCCATCTCACCGAAACGTTGACCACCGAATTGAGCTTTACCGCCCAAAGGTTGTTGTGTAACAAGTGAGTATGGACCAACTGAACGAGCGTGCATTTTTTCATCAACGATGTGGTGAAGTTTAATCATATAGATAATACCGACCGTAACCTTACGATCAAATTTTTCACCTGTACGACCATCATATAAGTCAATCTGACCTGATGTCGGTAAACCTGCCATTTCAAGCATATGGTTAATATCATCACCATTTGCGCCATCAAATACCGGAGTAGCCATAGGAATACCGTTTTTAAGATTAGAAACAAGTTCCATCTTTTCTTCGTTATTTAAGGGTTCAATTTCAGCTTTATACTGTTTTTCACCATAGATTTCTTTTAAACGTGCGTTTAATTCTTCAATGGTCTTTTCACCTTTTTTATACTGTTCGCAAAGTTCATCAAGTTGTTTACCGAGTTCTTTTGCCGCCCAACCAAGGTGAGTTTCCAAAATTTGTCCCACGTTCATACGTGATGGCACACCAAGTGGGTTTAACACGATATCAACCGGTGTACCGTCTTCCATGTATGGCATATCTTGTAATGGCAACACGCGTGAAACAGTACCTTTGTTACCATGACGTCCGGCCATCTTATCACCGGTTTGCATTTTACGTTTGGTAGCAATAAATACTTTAACCATTTTCAATACGCCTGGCAACAAATCATCACCACGTTGAACTTTTTCAACTTTATTGTCAAAGTGTTTATGAACTTTTGCTACACGTTCATCAAAAGCAGCTGTAAATTCTTCAATTTCAGTCATTGCTTTTTCATCTTTAACAACAATTTTGCGCCATTGTGAAGACGGAAGTAAATCTAACATTTCTTCAGTTAATGTTGCTTTTTTCTCAATTGGTTTTGGAGCATCAACAACTGTTTGACCGACAAGCATTGCTTTTAATCTTGCATCAAATGAACGACGAACAATTGCAATTTCGTCATCACGGTCTTTAGCAAGTTGTGAAATTTCTTGTTGTTCAATTGAAAGTGCACGTTCATCTTTTTCTACACCACGACGTGAGAATACATGAACATCTACAACAACACCTTCAATACCCGGTTGCACTCTTAATGATGTATCACGAACATCACTTGCTTTTTCGCCAAAGATTGCTCGTAACAATTTCTCTTCCGGAGTAACCGGAGATTCACCTTTTGGTGTAACCTTACCAACCAAGATATCACCAGCCTTAACTTCAGCACCGATGTATACAATACCTGCTTCATCTAAGTTACGGAGAGCTTCTTCACCAACGTTTGGAATATCACGAGTAATTTCTTCTTGTCCGAGTTTTGTATCACGTGCCATAACTTCAAATTCTTCAATATGAAGTGAAGTTAAAACATCATCACGAGAAATTCTCTCAGAAAGCAAAATAGCATCCTCATAGTTCAAACCGTTCCAAGGCATAAATGCAACTAAAACGTTCTTACCTAATGCCAACTCACCCATATCTGTACACGGACCGTCTGCAATAATGTCACCAGCTTTAATTTTGTCGCCTACTTTAACTAACGGAACTTGGTTAATACAGGTATTTTGGTTTGAACGACGGAATTTTTGTAAACGATAGATTTCAACACCAACGCTGTTTGCATGTTTATCATCTGATCTGATAACAATACGATTTGCGTCAACCGAATCTACCACACCGTCATATTTTGCAACCAATGTAGCACCTGAATCTTTAGCAACGGTTGCCTCAATACCTGTACCGACAAGAGGAGCTTCAGAACGAAGCAAAGGCACACCTTGACGTTGCATGTTTGATCCCATCAATGCACGGTTTGCGTCGTCGTTTTCCAAGAATGGAATAAGAGCTGTAGCAACCGATACAAGCTGTTTTGGTGATACGTCAATAAAATTAATTTCCGAAGGTTCTGCAAAAATAACATCACCTGCTTTACGACAAGCAATCATATCATTTTCAAAATGACCGTCTTCTTTAACTTTTGCATTTGCCTCAGCAATGATAAATTTGCCTTCCTCATCTGCAGAAAGATAAACAACATCAGATGTAACAACACCATCAACAACCTTACGATACGGACATTCAATAAAACCATATTTATTGATACGTGCATATGTAGAAAGTGAGTTAATCAAACCGATGTTCGGACCTTCAGGAGTTTCAATCGGACAAATACGACCATAGTGTGTAGGATGTACGTCACGAACTTCAAAACCTGCTCTGTCACGAGATAAACCACCGGGACCTAATGCAGATAAACGACGTTTGTGAGTAATTTCTGACAACGGGTTATTCTGATCCATAAACTGTGAAAGTTGTGAAGAACCGAAAAATTCTCTGATAACGGCAGCAATCGGTTTAGCATTAACTAAATCTTGCGGTTTAACATTATTAAGAACTTCTGCGCTCATTTTTTCTCTGATTGCTCTTTCCATTCTTAATAAACCCATACGATATTGGTTTTCCATCAATTCGCCAACAGAACGAACACGACGATTACCTAAGTGGTCGATATCATCAACTTCACCTTTACCATCTCGAAGTTCAATCATATGTTTAACTACGCGCAAGATATCATCCTTACGTAATGTACGATATGTATCCGGAGCATCCTCAAATGGGATATCCATTGCCAAATTCATTTTTACACGGCCGACCGATGACAAATCATAACGTTCTTCATCAAAAAACAATGCTTTAAATAACTGATATGAAGCATCTAGTGTAGCCGGTTCACCCGGACGCATAACACGATAAATATCAAGTAAAGCTTCTTCACGACAATGATTTTTATCTGCTTCTAAAGTGTTACGAATGTATGGACCTACATTAACACCATCTATATACAAGATGCTCAATTCTTTTATTTTTGCTTCAGCAATTTTATCAAGTAATTCTTCATTTAATTCAGCACCTGCATCTGCAATAACTTCGCCTGTCTTAGCATCAACCAATGCTTTACCGATAAATTTACCATAAAGCTGTTCTTTGGCAACCTGATAATATTCCAAACCTTCTTCAACTAACTTATTAGCATTTCTAGGTGTTATTTTTTTACCTTGTTCCCAAACAACTTTTCCGGTTTTAGCATCAACTAAATCAAAATCAAATTTAACACCTTTCATACGAGCCGGGTTAAATTTCACTTTCCAAGCCTTTTTATTAGCAACATATTCATCTGACTCATAGAAGTAATTTAAAATTTCTTCTTTATCCATTCCCTTAATTTCTTCTGCAGGGACTTTTTCACCGGCTTTAATTCTTTCTTCCGTTTCTTTAGAATATAAAGAATATAAAATTGATGTCACAGGTAACTTACGGCGGCGGTCGATACGAGCATATACTAAATCTTTAGCATCAAACTCAAAATCAAGCCATGAACCACGATAAGGAATAATACGAGCGGCAAATAAATATTTACCGGAAGACATTGTTTTACCTTTATCATGATCAAAGAACACACCCGGTGAACGATGCATTTGAGAAACAACAACACGTTCTGTTCCGTTAAAGATAAATGTACCTTTTTCTGTCATGAGCGGAATATCACCCATGTAAACATCTTGTTCTTTAACATCATGAACAGATTTAGTACCTGTTGCTTCGTCTATATCCCAAACAATAAGACGTAATGTTGCTTTAATAGGCGCAGCATATGTTAAATCGCGCTTTAAACATTCATCCACATCATATTTAGGTTCTTCAAGCTCGTATTTTACAAAATCAAGCTCACCGTTACCTGAAAAATCTTTAATCGGGAAAATAGATTTGAAAACCTCTTCCAAACCGAATTCACAGTGTTGTCCGTAATTATCAACATTATTGATAAAGCTGGAATAAGAACCGGTTTGAACCTCAATCAAACTTGGCATATCAATAACAGCATCAATTTTGCCAAAGTTCTTTCTTACACGTTTTTTGCTCGTATAAGATTCTTTCATTTTGCTTTTATCCTTCTTTGGTTAAAATCTGTAAACCATACTATCAGCCTTATTTTTCGGCAGCTACCCGAAACAAAGCTAAACCCCGTATACAGATGGTTAATATAAAAAAACGTTTTCTCACACACGAATCGCCCGAACCACTAGGCATTGCGCCAAACTCGGGACCAATTCACCAAATAATTAGTCAATTAAACTGGCAATTTTCTACACTATTTATTATTTAAAATCAAGAAAAATTTTACCTAAAAAGCATAGATTTAACATTAGTTTAACAAGCTAAGTGTGTTTTTTTGCAACATTTTTATTCTATCATAATCTGAAACCGAATTTATTTGTTCATATAGTGATAAAAGTTGTTCACATATATACAATGTATTTTTACACTTTTCTAAAAATGAAATATTTTCATAAATTACATAATTTAACGCATTTTCTAAATATTGAGATTGTAATTTTATATCATCGGTAGTATTAGCCAAGTTCACAAAAGCCTGTCTTTTCATATCGTCGTCTTCAAGCAATGCCATTTGTTCCAATGTTTTTCGCCAAGATTTCTCATCTTGCAATTCAAGATATATGTGAGATACTTTTTCTAATATATTCTTTTTTTCTATGGTAGAATTTAAAAATTCAATAGCATTCTGATAATATTGCAAAGCATAAACATAATTCTCATTATTTATTTCAGAATTATTTTTTTCTAAAAAAATATCTCCAATATTATTATATGTCCAAAAAAGAACCTGATTTCTTTTCAAACTATCTTCTTCAACACATGTTTTTGAAGACGCACAATAATTTATTACTTCATTAAAAGCCAAAATCTTTTCATCATAATCTTTCAAATATTTTGCTTTTTCAAAAGCCATACGATATACTTTTATCAAATCTTGCGCTTTTTCAAATGGTTTCAGATGATGCTTGAGCATAATTATCTCCTTGCACCAATTATTTTTTTATATAAGCGATAGTTTAATATTTTCAACATCAATTCTTCCTCTTGTTTACTGGATATAAATATGCCTGCAAACAAAGGAAAACAAGTCAATTTAACATATTTTAAAGTTTATATACGTTCAAAAATTCCATCTTCGATGAGTGGCAAAAAATGATTGGTAACAGCCGGTTTGAAAACAATCTCATCTACACGAGCAAGCATAGGACCTTGATAGCACTTTAAAACCATTTCCTCAATTTGCTTATCCTCTCCACACATCAAAACTTCTACACTGCCATCATCACAGTTTCTAACCCAACCGGAAATATTTCCGATTGTTTTAGCTTCTTTTTCTGCCCAACGCCTAAAACCGACACCCTGGACTCTTCCTTTGATTTTTAAGTAAACTTCTTTCATTTAAGCAAATATTGTTCAACCTGTTTAAGTGTAGCTTTTATACTATTTCTCCTTGCTTCAGCAATAGGTTCGGTGCCCCATTTATTTGCCTGATACAGTTCTTCCAATTCTGCAAGTTCAAAAGCCTGTTCAGCTGTAATTCTACCTTTTACAAGAGCTAAAGCCAGCAAAACCGAACGCATATTGAGAGATGCAATATAAAATCCGCTCAATTCTTTCTCGGAAAGAGATGATATATACCTCTTAAGCTTCAATGAGGTATCCTTATTTTCAGGATAGTTATCTATTTCGGTTGTTTTCCTAAATTCACCATTAACTGTTTTATTTATCCAAAGCAAAATAGGAGACCATTTTTTTTCTTGTTCTTGTTGAACTTTTTTATCTGTACTCCAAAATAACAAAGCATCATTTAGTGAATAATCAACTAATTTATCTATTAATGCTTCTCTATTCTTATTTACATCTTTTTCTATTATATTCCAATCTTGTAATATCATAATTATTTTTTACCTGTTAAAATATTAATCACACCTTTAGCTGCACCGGTAATTAAATCAACACCTTCGCCAACCACATCTCTTGCCCCCTGATAAACGCCTTGACCTGTTGCTTTAACTCCACTTGGAGCCGGAAACATTTTTTCATAAGAAGTTCCTTTTAATGCTGTATAACATGGATACTCATCAACATCTAACAATAGTTGGGAGCCTAAAAATGCCGGTCCGCCTGCGGCTACACCCACCACATTTTTTATAATAGATGAATTATCCAATGTTAAATATGGTTTTGAAACCGTACCTGATATCTTTAACATTGAAGAAATTGCTTGTGTAATGTTAGCATCTGAAATCTTACCGTTAAAAGGACGTATTGAAAAATCTATCTTATCGTTTTTCAAGTTTACTGAACCATCACTGACTATTATTAATTTATTACTCTTAAAAGCAATTCCTTTTGGAAAAATAGCTTTTCCATTAGCTATATCGGTTCTGACAACAGCACAAGAAACATCTAATGTTTTATCAAGTTTTTGCAATTTTAATGAACTTAAAATTTGTGAAATAAGACCTCCGCTTAAATATTTCAAAGTTCCTGTCTGTATTTTAGAATCACCGACAATTGCTATAAATTGGCCATCTAAATTTTCAACAACAGATTGTAAATCTCTTCCTTTTGATGTTAAATTAATAAGTAAATCTGTATTTCCGCCACTTGCAATTCCGAAATATTTATTATCCGTAATACTTAAAAATTTTAGAAAATCTTGTAAGACGATGTTTGTACCGTTTAAATTTACTTTAAATTTATTAGAAGTATCTGCATTTATACTTCCCACCAAATTACCGCCACCTACTTGCATTTGTTTAATGTTAATGTTTGCATTACCCGAATTTATAACAACATCTGTTTTTATGTTATCAAGCATAATATCTTTATTTACTATGAGTTTTCCGATATTTAATTCTATATTAGCATTTAATAAATTAAGCACGCTCAAATCAATCTCGGTTGCAGGAACAAAAGTTGCCGCATGAGCTTTAGATATAATTGAAAAACGATCAGATGACGTTTTAATTTCACTAAATTTTAGCAAATCTATCATATCACTGTTAAGTGTTGCATTTATATCCGGTTTTTTACCGGATAAATTAGCTTTTACTACACCTTTTATCTCATTTGAAGCCACATTTAACGAACTCAAATTCAATACAATATTTTGTAAATCACCTTGCGCATTAGCTTTAAGATTGATAGAAGGAGCACCAAAATTTCCGGACGGGTTGACAAGCGTTAAATTTGCATCATACCCTATATTTGTAAGCAAATTTGATAATATTGCATCTACTTTTGCTGTAACACCAAAAGCTTTAACATCAGCTTTTAACAGATATTTTGACGTATTTTGCAGAATAGAATTAATAGAGCCTGCAACAATATCTGCTTTAATTTCTTCATTGTTATAAACCACATCAATATCAGCTGATATTTCACTATCTACACCTTCTGATGTTAAGCCGATTTGCTTAATCTTAAGCTCATGTATCGATTTTGTTTTTAAATCTTGATATAAAACTATACCATTTTCTATTTTAAAACTTTTCGCAACAACTGATGCTATAGCCACACCTTTTGCAACATCTTTTTCTGATATTGTATTTTTACTTTCCTTTACTTCGCCAGTTTTTTTATATTTTACAAATTCCCAGTTTGGAACACCTTTTTCATTTATAGTAAGGTAAACCTTAGGCTCTATCAAATGAATTTTATCTATAACAATTTCTTTTTTTAACAATGGTAATATAGAAAAAGCGACATCAATTGTCTTAGCTTCTACCATATTAGGTTCTTTTGCCCAAGTTGCATTCGAAAATCTTACATCATTTAACTCTATTGTCGGAACTAAAGAAATTTTTAAACCTGCATTACCTTTGATTGAAAGTTGTCTTCCTGTCTGATCATAGACAATTTGCGTAATTTGATTTTTATATTTATTTAAATCAAATGTTTTTAAAAACACTGTTATCGCAACGATGCATACAATAACAACAAGCAAAATCGCCCATAAAGCAATTTTAAAAAATTTCTTCATTTTTATTTCTCCTATAATTCCAATCCTAAAAACGACATATCTTTTTCAAAATAGTCAGGAAGAGGTGCTTTTACAACTAACCTTTTATTATAAATTGCCGATAAATCAATTTGATATGCATGAAGATGTAATTTTGAACTTAAATTTGCAGGTCTTACTCTTTGCATACCATAATATCTATCATCACCTACAATCGGACAACCTATATATTCCATATGAGCTCTTATTTGATGCGTTCTGCCTGTCAAAGGTTCTGCCGCAATAAGGCAAAATTTTTCTCCGACATTATCTAAAACATTGTATGCGGTAATAGCTTTTTTACCGTCTTCCACCACTTCCATCTTTTCTTTAATTTTTTCTAACGGAGCTTTTATTTCTCCTTCTGACATTTTAGGGCAATTAAAGGCTAGTACTAAATAGGTTTTTCTAAGTTGGCGCTCTCTAAAAGCCTTAGTTAAAATTTCTGCATATCGTCTGTTTCTGGCTAAGACCAAAATACCGCTTGTATCTTTATCTATGCGATGTACCAACTTCGGTTTTTCTTCTTTTTCAAACTTTAAAGCTTCAAGCATACCGTCAATATGGCGATCTGTATTGGTTCCTCCTTGCACGGCAAGTCCTGATGGCTTATTTAAGACAATAATATTTTCATCTTTAAATAAAACTTTTGATTTTATAAATTCTGCATCGGATTTAGAAACAAAATCCGGATTTTTTTGGGCTTTTTCATTATCAAGCGGAGGAACCCTTATTTCTTGTCCCATAACCAACTTCAAATTAGCTTCAGCCTTTTTACCGTCAACTTTTATCTGTTTTGTCCGTAAAAGCTTTTGTAAGCGTCCCATAGTCAATAGTGGATAATATTTTAAAAACCATCTGTTAAGACGCATACCATCATCAGTTTCTTTTACTTTTACAATTTCCACGCCGGCCATTAACGACCTCCTTTTTTCTTATTTATCGGCTTGCCGATAGTCCTCGGAACATACGGCTTAGGAGTTTTGGTTGAATAAACAGGATGTTCATACCTTGGTAAATAGTGAAACGGGAACGTTAAATCTCCTAAATCTTTATATGCATTTTTTATACCCAAATTATATACTTCACACTCTATTGCTTCTGCCGTATCCAGTAATAAAATACCTTTTTGTTCTTCTTTCATTTTATCGCTTAATTGCTTATCAACTTTAGAAACTATTTCAATTTCATAGCCATGCGCCATAATATTATCTTTCATTTCTTGACTTAGCTTTTCATAAGTTTTTTCAGAAACGATTACTTTTCTTGTTTCACTATTTTCGCTCATTTTTTGCCTGCTTTTCTTTGCGTAAATTATCAAAATATTCTATCCGTTTTTTAATTTCACGTTCAAAACCTCGTTCAACCGGATAATAAAGTTTGGTTCGCTTAATTCCGTCAGGGAAGTAGTTCTGCCCGGAAAAGCCGTCTTCCAAATCTTGATCATAAATATACCCCTCTTTATAACCAAGTTGTTTCATTAATTTGGTTGGCGCATTCAAAATATGTTTAGGTGGCATCAAAGAGCCTGTTTGTTTAGCCAAATCAAATGCTTTATGCATAGCTTTATAAACACCTGCAGACTTTGGTGCAGTTGCTAAATATGCCGTAAGTTGCATTATTGCTAATTCTCCCTCCGGCGAACCTAATCGTTCATAAACCTCGGCGCATGAAAGAGCTTGCGTTACGGCATTAGGGTCTGCCAAAGATACATCTTCAACCGAAAATCTGATTAAACGCCGTAATATATATCTCGGATCTTCTCCCGATGAAAGCATCCTTGCCACCCAATATAATGCAGCATCGACATCTGAACCTCTTAAAGATTTATGTACGGCTGAAATCAGATTATAATGTCCGTCTCGGCCTTTATCATATACAGGTGCTCGAGAGCGAATAATATTAACTATGCTATCTTTATCAAAGATTTCACCATCTTTTGCATAAGACCATACACTTTCTGCCAAATTTAATATATATCTACCATCTCCGTCAGCAGTATCTTTCATAAAGTTTCTGGCTTGTTCATCAACAGGAAGTTTTTTACCTAACATTTTTTCTGCTCTTTGAAGCAAAATTTCAAAATCATCAGAATTAAGCCGATTAAGAACAAACACCTGACACCTTGACAGCAGAGCCGCATTTAATTCAAAAGACGGATTTTCCGTTGTTGCACCAACCAACACAACGGTTCCGTCTTCAACATAAGGCAAAAAGCCATCTTGTTGCGACTTGTTAAACCTATGGATTTCATCAACAAACAGCAAAGTCCCTTTACCTTGTGTTACTCTTCTGTCTTTTGCATATTGAAAAACCCGTTTCAAATCAGAAACACCGGAAAACACAGCCGAAATTTGCTCAAAATATAAGTTTGTGTGTTCTGCTATAAGCCTTGCTATTGTTGTTTTGCCACATCCGGGAGGCCCCCACAAAATAAAAGACGTAATTTTTTTTGAAGAAAGCATCCTTCCGATAGGAGCATCGGAACCGACAATATGATCTTGACCCACAACTTCCGTTAATGTTTGAGGGCGCAATCTGTCAGCTAAAGGTCTTTTAACCTGATTTGAAAATAAAGTTTCTTCCATTTTATACGTCACCAAATTTTTTACAATGCGAATATATCACATTTTTTACGCTCAACAATGTTTATTTTTATTTTGTTCAACCACGTTTGGTAAAAACTTATAAAAACGTTACATTATCACGCAAATATTAGCGTTACAAATAAAAATTTTACGAATTTAGCAATACAGAACCTGATTATTTTATTGTGACCCCGGATGTAGCTGAGACAAATAAAAGCATTAAAAAAATTATTGCATAAATAAAAGAAAATAAAAAAATCAAAGATAGCCTTACAGAGATCTCATTATGGATAATTTATTATAATATGAACTTTATTAACCTCTTTGGTTTTGACCTTTAGAATAAGCAAAAGCCGGAATTTCTTTCATCTTATTTTTCGCAATTTCTTCTTTTTTTCTTTTCAAATATTCTTCTTTTTCACGCATAATTTGCTTTTGTTTTTCTATAGCAGAATAGTCCGTTACATCTACAGTTCTATCTGATTTTTCGTTATCTGATTGTTGTGCTTTATCACCTAAAAGCGCACGTTTTCTCTCTTCAATAATTTTTCTTACTTCGCTGTTATGCTCTTTTGCCAAACTTTCTTGTTTTTCATCATGTTCTTGAAGAAATTTTTGAAAAATTTCTTCATCTTTAGGTTCCGGTTTCTTAATAACCGCACCATAAATTTGTTTTCCTATTTTTAACAAGTCTTTAATCGTGATACCGGGATGTTTTGACAAATCCCACACGCCCACTGTACCCCTGCCGTCAAAAAATGATGTAAAATCAATCCCTTTTAACTTAAATTTTTTCTTATTTTTAGGTGCTAAAATCTTTTTTAATTCAAGTGGTGTCGGCATACGACCCAATGCTTGTGCTATTTGTTCGGGAGATATAATGCATTCGCTTAAATCCCACTCAAAAATATTAACACCTGTAAAATCAACTCCTGTAAAATCAACTCCTCTTAAATTTACTTGACTTAAATCTATCTTTGTAAAATCAAGCATCGTCAGATTCATACGGGTTAAATTTAGTTTATGAGGATAATAAACAGCCAAATATTCCACCAATGCCTGTAATTCTTCCAACGCCATCTGATCCATTTCAACATCAAGTAAAATGGCATCTTGTATATCGGCATCAACAAGAACAACCCCGTTCATTTTAGCGCCGGTAAAGTTTGTTCCTCTTAATTTTGCACTGGTAAAGATAGCTCCGTTTAAGTTTGCACCGGATAAATCTGCACCGGATAAATCCGCAGCCGTAAAATCGGCTCCTTCTAAGTCTGCATTAGTAAAATCTACTTCTTGAAGGTCTGATGATGCAAAATTGGCATTTTTAAGCTTTTCTCCGGCATATTTACCGCCTCGTAAAACTTTTCCGCTAAAATTAAAATCTGTTTGCGATGATTGTATATAACTTGAATAATAAGAGTTTCTTTTTTCTGTAGCGTCAGATATTGCTTGCCATGAAAAGCTTTTATTTAAAACTCTTTCAGCGCTCTGATCTTGTTTATTTCGAGCGTCTTTTACTTTATCCAGCATGCTGCTGATATTGAATTTTTTCTCATCATTATCATACATTGCCTTACCTCTCAAACTCTCATTTGCCTATATTATATTAAAATTTATCTTTTTACAAATAAAATTATCAAGTTTTCTTATCTTTTGCAATAATCCACACCCCAAAAATTCCTGGCAAACAAAACAATGATGATATCGCAAAAAACATTTCCCAAGAAACACTTTGCGCCAAAAAGCCACTGGTAGCAGAAAACAAATCTCTTGCTAAACTCATAATAGAAGATAACAAAGCATATTGTGTTGCCGTATACATAACATTACAAAGCGATGATACAAATGCCACCAATGCTGTTGTTGCCATGCCCGATGTAAAGTTTTCAAGAGCTATAATAACTGTCAATAAGTCCGTATTATAACCCACCATAGCCTGAACAGAAAAGAACATTGTGGTAATTCCTTGCAAAAATCCGCAAATATAAAGTCCTTTTAAGATACCTGTTTTCTTTAGCATCAAACCACCGGCCAATCCGCCTAAAATTGCTGCAATCATACCATAAATTTTCGTAATGTATGCAATTTCAAGTTTGGAAAACCCCATATCAGCATAAAACGGTAAATACATTGGAGCAACATATGCATCTCCCATACGATAAAAAAATATTAAAAATAAAACCAAGTACCATTTTTTGTTTTGTAAAAAATCTTTAAATGGAGCGACCACTGAATCTTTTAAAAATGTTGTTAACGTTGTTTTATTATCTGTCATATCATATTTAAAATCGGTATTAGTTTCTTTAATTAAAAGCACAGTTACAAATCCTACAAGTGAGCCTAATGACATCATAAAATAAACAAAATTCCAATTTAAATATTCTGCTAAGAACAAAGCTCCGGCTCCGGAAAAAATAAGCCCCAAACGATAGCCCAAAACAAACACGGCCGCCCCTGCTGCCTGATTTTCAGGACAATCTTTATAACATTCTACTCTGTATGCATCTAAAACTATATCAAGCGTCGCCGAAGAAAAACTTACCAATACCGAAAATAAAAGCATCAAGCACTTATTGCTTACGGGATTAACCAATGACATACCCAAAAGTGATAAAAAAACCAAAATTTGCATTAAAAAAGCCCAACTTCTGCGTCTTCCCATATGCCACAACAGAGGAATTTTTATTTTATCGACCAAAGGCGACCACAACCATTTGAAAGAGTATGGAATTTTAACCAAGGAAAAAGCACCTATGGCAATAAGAGTAAATCCGGCTTCTTTCAACCATAAACTTAGAGTAGAAAAAACAAGTAAAAAAGGGAAACCACTTGCAAAACCTAAAGCAGTTAACACAAGTGTATTTTTATTCCAATATAGTTTGGCACTATTTTTTAAGCTTTTTATCATACTAAAATTAAACACCGAAGTATTTTAATTTTAGGTTAAAAGATTTTATTTATTTGAAAGATTATCGATCTCTTTGTTTTAGAGCTATATTCAACAATGCTTTTTCTTTATTTTTGTCTTCAGATTTTTTACATGTCATCACTACAACGCTGTAAGGATTTATATGATAAAAAGCTCCCTGTTCATACTGCACATTGTCAACATAATCTGAAGCTTTTGATGTATCAAAGACAAGTTCCCAACTGCCATTATGTGGTGTCGGAGGAAGTTTAACATCAATAGGACCATCAACATTACCTGATGTCATAACAAAAAAATCGTCATCAAAACGCCTTCCTGTCTTATCTTGACCGTTCAATACATAGCCTAAAAACCTGTTATATTGAAAATTCCAATCTCCTTGTTGCATAGGCTCACCATTTGTATTTACCCATTCCCAAGCAGGCTTACCGTTTGGCATAACGTCTGCACTGGCACATTCTATATTGCTAAAAATAGAATGTTTTTGGCGAAAACTATTTACTTTTCGTTCAAAAAGATACCTATCTTTTTGTTCGGTTGTTAACTCTTTCCATTTAATAGGGAAAGGTCTGGCGTATCCGTTATTATTACCATTTTGCGAATGCCATATTTCATCACCGCTTAAAGATAGGGGTACTCCTCTTGCCAATGTGTTTAATGCATGTGCAGACTTTGTCTTGGTAAGACGTTCTTTATCATCTCTTGACGGACTATAATTATTATCATTTGTTCCATCTCTATTATTCTCATTATTTTCATAATTATTTTTTTCATGATATGTTGCCCAATCGTACCCTGTTGCCCCATCATGTTTTGTAAATATATTAATTTTTCCGGGGACATTACCACCTGCTATGTGAAAAGCCAAATTTCCGACTTGTCCATGCTCTCCCCTAAGAAATTTTCTTAAAGTATGCTCATGTTTATCATTCCACTCATAAATGTTGTGCATTTGACCCAAAAAATATCCTCCGGTTGCGCTCCATGGCTCGCCACTCATTTTTGCACCTGTTTCATCTGCAACTTCTTGAATAATTTTAATAAAACTTCCGTTAGCATCAAATTGTAAATTATTATCTAAAGCGCAATCTCCCGCTAAATCGAAACGAAAAGCATCTATTCCACACATTTTAGCGTAAAACATCAAACTATCTTTTATAAGTTTTTTACCTTGTTTGCTGTTTGGATTAAAACTATTCCCACAACCAGTTGTATTTACGAAACTTACGCCGTCGTGAGGACTAAATCTGTAATAGCTTTCAGGATCCAATCCTTTATATGACAGCAAAAATCTATCGCTTTGAGATTCTCCCGTATGATTGTATACGACATCTAAACAAACTTCTATTCCGACTTTATGCATATTATTAATCAATTGTAACAAATCATCAATTTTTCCGTATCTAGGATCTACTGCACAATGATTAATCGGATTATACCCCCACTGATCTAAAAGGCCTTTATTTTGTTCCAAATGCAAATCGGCCATAGTCGGAGTTATAGGCATTAATTCAATTTGATTATAGCTTAAATCTATAAAATATTCTACAGAATCACTTAAAGCAGATAATTTACCGCGTTTTTTGTCATCAATATTAAAATTTTGTGACGAGAAATTACCGACATTTAATTCGTAAATATGGGTTTTAGCCCAATCAATATTCGGCTTTTTATATAAATACGGATATTTCTGAGATAAAGTTTCTTTATCAAAAAATCTTACAACACTTTTAGGTGCAACAGAGGCAGAATCTAAATCATTATCACCAAGCAATATATGCTTTTTTTCTGTGGAAATATCATGTAAACTTTTGGTAATCTCAAAAGCATATGGATCAACTAACAACTTTTTCGGATTAAAAAAACGACGTTTGGAAGGATTATATTCCCCATACGTTCTATATCCATATTTTTGCCCTTCTTTTACATCATTGGCAAAAAAATGCCAATTTCCATTTTCATCTTTTTCCATTTCAACACGAGTTTCAACTTGTTCGTTTTCAGAAAAAAGACACAATTCCACTTTTTCGGCATCGGGAGAATGAACACAAAATTCTACTTTGTCCTCAATTTTACGCACTCCCTGAAAGTCAGTATTATCCATTTCACACCTGCTTTATCAACGTAACCTAATAAAGATATTTTGTTCTCTGGCAAACTCTTCTTTACTTAAACAGCCTTCTTTATTTTTTTTAATAGAGTCAAAACGTTTATAAAATAATTCCATATCCATACTTAGCTTTGTTTCTTCAGCCATTTTTTGAGTTTTTTCTATATATTCATTTTCATCAAAGCACTCACCTGTACCTTTTGCGAGGTATCGATACATTTGACGTATCCCCTTATCATCAAACTTCTCTCGTACATATTCAGGTATCATATCCACTCTCATTTTTTCACGCAATTTTCTGTAATGGTTCAAATGTTCTTCTTCGGCCATACACCCATCACTATTTGTATCTGTTCTTTTAAACTCTTCTCTACCCAATTCTTGATTAGCAGCGGTAACATCTCTCAACTGTTGAGAAAGCATTTTAGCATATTCTTCTTTGTCAAGACATCCATCTTTATTTACATCTCCTTGATAAAAACTATCATCTACCATTAAATTTGTCATAGAACCAACCAAATTTTCAGTAAAACTTTCTTCAGATATTGCTTCAGCATACTCGTTAGATGTAGATATCAAACCATTAATTTTTTCCAAGTTTTTTTGTAATGAAAGTGCATCTTTGTTTGTATACTCCGTATCTCCATCCATATCTAATTTTTGAAAATCACCATGATGAGTAGGATTAATCTTTTGTTCTCTCTTTTTCCTACCATTGGCGATGCAATCTGTTTCATAAGTAGCAAAAGAATATATATCTACAACCAAATCATCCACATCATTATCACTAGCTACACAAACAGAAGGAAATATAAATAGGACAACATACAGCAAAAACTTTTTCATAAAATTACTCTTAAAAAATTTCATACATTTATTAATAGCATTGTATAAGCAAACAAAATAATTTTCAATGAAGAAAAATATTTATACTATTATATAACCAAATAAACGCTTGCTCTTAAGAAACATAAATTTAAAATCTTTTTTGTATTATAAACTCAATTAAAGATTTTTCATATTCTCTTTGCCAAATATTGGAACTCTTATCTGTGTATGAATATGTTAATGTTGGTACAAATCCCATAAATGATATTTTACGATTAGAAAGTGAAATCGAATATCTTTGTGTGGTATCATGCTCTTTAATTTGCTTAAACTCATAATTATCGACCGTCCATCTTTTCCCCTTATAGTGAGTAAACAACACAGATGGTTCTACATACATATGAAAACCATAGTGTAATTCTGCACCAAAACCAATAGCTAAATTTATTCTGTCATTTGTATATGTCTCATCTTTAGTTATTTCATATTCATAACCGGTCTTAAATATAAAATACTTTGAAGAATCTACAGCATAAAAAAGACGTAGTCTTGCGCTTTTCACATCTCCGTCTAAAATACCTGAATAATCATCATAGTATGTTGGTGTATAGTTTAAGGTTAAATTGGCATTTAATTGTTTAGTGATATCATAACTTGTGTCAAATATATCTTTTATCACAATAGTGCCAATATCAGGTCTTCTTAATATCTGACCTTTCTTTGATATAACTAAATCCAAATTGTTTAATACATTTCTTATACTCATATTTTTATTTATCTAAAAATTTGAGTTTTTGATTAAAATACGGAATGATTTATTAAATATTTGATTATTTAATATGCGACCAAAATACTTCTGAAATATTAGAAAACTGCTCTTTTTCATATTGGTAACCGTAAGCGTTATTATTGATAATAAAATCAATTTTTCTCATAAACCATGTAATAATATTAATGACTTTATATAATTTGGATATTGAAGGTAATGTCGTAACTTCTTTTGAAAGACTATGTACAATAAAATCTCTATTTTCCCTAATAAATTTATATTTATTATCTAACTGTTTCCAAAAGAAACACCACATTTTTATAATTAAATCTATTTGTTTTTCGCAATAATCTTTAGCCTCTAGTGCCTCTTCTTCGTTTTTCTTCTTTATGAAATCTTTTATGTTAGAAGTAATATTAGTATCATCAGTAATATATGCTCCTAATGAATCTTTATAATGTTTATCTGCAAAATATGCTTTATTATCTTCAATATATTTAATTATTGATGAAATATTAGCTTTTTTATCTTTACCAGATGGTTCTAAAATTTTTCTTATTTCAATTAACGCTTTTGAGTATAAGCAATTCCCTATTAAATTAAAAACATTTGCTTCTCTTGTATTATTTAATACATTAATATATCCTTTTGAGGATAACATTGTTTCTAAACAAAATACAGCATTTTGCCTAAAAGACATTGCTAATTTAAAATTACGTTGTATTTCCTCAGGCATTTTACTTCTTCTCTTCTTTAAGTATTTTCTTTGCTTCTTTTATATTAATGTATGCTTTTGTACCCATTTCGTTTAATAAATGGAGTAAATTGTTTCCATTTAATAATGTAATAGGTTTTCCTTTAGCAAATTTATGTGCATCACTACCATAATCTGATGTTGTGATAAGAATTCCTTTGCTTGCACCTTCGTTGATTAAAGTTCCATATAAATCTCTAACAGCAGAAACACCAACAACATTTGTGTACCGTTTTGCTTGAATTATTATTTTACCACCTAAAATGGGGTCAGGGTCAAAAGCAATAGCATCTACACCGCCATCTCGACTTGCTTGTGTTATCTTACATTCTCCACCATTAGAGCTAAATTTCCACTCAAACAATTCTCTAATAAGGTTTTCAAAGTCTTGCCAATCCATAGCAGCTAAATTTGTTCCAACATCAATATTCTTTGCAACATCATATGCTTCAACAAATCTTTTATCATCTTTATTTGTTTGCATAATTGGTGCAATAGGTGTTAAATCATATAGTTTAGGAGCCGATATACCCTTTAACCTTACAAAACATTGTTTAGGGTCTATTAGTGAAAAATTGATATCATCAAATTCATCTCTGCTTATTTGTAAGCTTGCGACACATATTTCTTTACTTTTTCCTACAGAACGATCAATAGTATTTGCAATACCATTAATAACTATATTATTAATATGTTTATATATATCTCCAATATATATAGCATTTACAACAGCAAATATTATTTGATATATAAAATCATCATATATCTTTTTGACAACACTTTCAGGATAGTAAGTTTTTTTGATTTCTCCTTTTACCAATTTTACTTCTTTAGGAAGTGTTGATATTAATTCAAAATCAGGAATTGGGTAATTAATAATCAAAATTCTTGTTTCATCGTTATATGATATATCAGCATTACTACCGATATTATTAGGTATTTTATTTATTACAGAAGTTAAAAAGAAAGGGATGCCTTCTGCTTTTCCTTCTTTATATGCTTTGTAATTTTCATTATTTTGTTCCTCTGATATTGTGTAATCGGTATTTATGGCATTTATTAAATAATTTTTTATATTATCCATAGATTCAATACATAATGTATTAGTGTTTTCTATTTCTTGTATCAATTCTATTTTTTCTTTTTCAGCAATCATTGCTTCTTGCATTTTTTCTTCTTCTCTTTTAAGTTTAATTTGATTAAATTCCATTATAATCTCTTTTGTAGGGTCCTTAAGCACTGGGTCAAATATATAACTTTTTGCCTCTCCAAATTCATCTACAAATAAAAAAACTAAATAGCTTTTTGGTTTACCATAAAAATAAATATCAGCGACTTGTTCTTTAGGTAAACAAACTTTATTATTTTTGAAAGCAAATTCGTATCTATCCGAAAATGAAATTAATTTACATGTTTTGTTTTTAGGTATATTTAACCCATCAAAATGCTTTAAAAATATAACTTTTTCTCTGTTTTTAGAGTTATTGCTGAATTTAATAGCTTTAAATAATAACCAAAATATGCAGCCAGTTATAAATCCAAGAATGAGCTTTCCGAATAAAGGAGTGTTATCTCCTTGAGTGTTAGGGAAAATTACAATTTCTCCGATGATTATGCAAATCAACAAAGGCTTAGATTGTATTAAATATTTGTTTTTTATTTTGGAAACAACATTATTGAAGTAAGCAAATGCATTTTTTACACCAATAAATAACTTATTCATTTTATCTAAAATTATACGAAAGGGCTTAAGTTTATTAATAAGTGCATTAGCTTTGATAGAAATCTTATTAAAAATATTATTAGATGTACACTTTTTTAAATCATCAATAGTCTTTTTCTTTAATATAAAATAAGGTAAGCATAAACATATTACAGAAACTACAATAGTAATTATCAGTAAAATTGTGCTAATTGTTGTAGATGAAGTACCCAATGATTCTGCAATACTTCCTAAAAGTACAGCGGCTCCTATCAAAACAAAAAATAAAATAAAAATGTATTTTATAATATAGATAAAAGCATCTAAAAATTTTTTAAAATATTGCATTATATCTCCAAATAACTCTAATTTAATATATAGGGCAATAATAATTCCATTGTTATTTGAAAATCAAGAAATTTTAATTTTTAATCTATGTATAATGTCATATAATGGCACTTATCTATCAAATCCTCTCAACAATCAAATCTATTGCTGTTTTGCCTTGGATGTTTCGTAAAATTGTTAGGTCGCAACTATTATCTATCAATCTATAGTGGCAAAAATGGGGTAAATGTCTTAAAGTTTGAGAGAAATCTTAAAATGCAATCGGGTAAATGTCTTAAATATCTTGCAAACCCAATCGGGGAAAATTGTAAAAAATCTTATAAAAGTGAATAAAGCAAAGTGTCTACTACGTCTTTAATGACGTGTAGGTGTGACGTGCATGTTAAAACTGGCTGAAAATAAAGCATAAAAAAAGCCCTCGTTTTAGGGGCTTAAAAAAAAGCTGGTGCCGATTAAGGGATTTGAACCCCCGACCCACGCATTACGAATGCGTTGCTCTACCAACTGAGCTAAATCGGCACACTTGTTCCGTAATGCCACAAACATATTCAAAAAGCAAGCATTATTTTACCGATATAAAAATATAATTTAACCCGCCATAATATGACGGGTTATAATAATTATTCATCACGTGCGTAAAATTGTGTATCGGAGGAAACTTTATCACCATGGTGAATAACAACCTGTTGAAATGGAATTTCAATTTTTTCTTCAATAAACCTTTTATTTATTTCATACCTCAATTCACTTGGTATACTCCATCCTTCCCATATATTGTTTGAGTAACATCTGAGCTCAAACTCTAATGAATTAGCGCCAAAATCTTGAAATAAAACATATGGTGCTGGATTTTTTAAAACATATTTGTGTTTTTTTGCACATTCCAACAATATTTCTGTAACCTTTTTAACATCGCTTCCGTAAGCTACACCTACTTTAACAGATTTTCTTGTCCTGTTATCATCATGCGTCAAATTAATGATAGAAGATGATAATAATGTAGCATTTGGAATGATAACGCTTGTTTTATTAAAAGTTTCAAGTTCAGTTGAACGAATATTTATCTGCTTAATTGTTCCTTCTTGATTATCCAAAATAACCCAATCCCCAACTTTGAATGGGCGCTCAAACAAAATAATGATACCTGATACAAAGTTATTTATCACATTTTGCAAACCAAAACCTATACCAACAGATAAAGCACCGGCAATCACAGCAAGATTTGTCAGATCAGCTCCCATAACTATAATAGCCAACAGAACAGATATGATAAATCCTACAAAACCTATACCAGACGATAAAGAATGTTTAATGCCATCATCAATATTAAGTTTTGCAAAAACATTATTGGTTAAATGATTTTTTGTTATTTTTATAACAGCAAGAGAACCAAAGAACACTACTATTCCCAACACAATTGCAATTAAAGAAATTTGTACTCCGCCAACCTTAAATCCGAACAAGATTTTTTTTGTTATATGAATGATAAAATCACCTGAAAGTCCCCATAAATTTAAGATAGTAAAAATAAATAATAAAGCTATAAATGGATTTAATATCAAATTTAATCCAAAGTTTACACTTGAGAGTACTTTACGTCTTATTTTAAATGTCTTTCCCCAAAATCCTAACAACAATATACGTCGTAAAATTTCAGAAAATAATCGATGAATGATAAAAAATACACATAAAATGATTGCCGTTATAATTATGCGATTTAAGATGTAAGCAGCAAGTTGAGGATATCCGAATAATGAAACACCAAAAGTTGCAAGACATATAAAAGTTGTAGTAAATATAATTTTTGTTGCACTGCTTAGACCTTCATTATCGTCTGTTTGTTCATCTGTTTTAACTTGTGCGGCACCAGTGTCATCATCGTTGAAAATTTTACTAACCAACAAAACAATAACAAAAGATTTGATAGCACAAGATATAGAAATCAATATATTCAGTAATACTTGTTCATATCCCGAAATACTTGCAATGTGTTCTAAAAGGGATATAGTTCCTATTAAAATAATACTTAAATACAATGCTTTCACAATTTCTATAGCTTTTGGCGTAGAAACATTTAATAAACGCCATTTTTCATTATACGGAGCAAAGGTAACTCTTGCAATTGCCCTAGCCAATATAACGTATAAAAAGTAAAAAAGTGTGCTATTTAATACTTTTCCGAAAAATCCTATGGTAAATATTTTTGTTCCTATCAACCATAATAAAAAGCTGCCAATTATCAATGAAGGTATGACACCATAAGCAACAGATACAAAGATCGCTGCCATAATTTTTTGCCCATAACGAGGATTTTCAATATCTGCACGATATCCTAATTTGCTTAAGATTAAGCGTTTTAATAAAAGGCCTATCCAAAAAGCTCCTATTAAAATGAAAAAGATAGGAATAAAATAATTCAAAACGTAACTTTTGGCTTGTGCATTCAAATCATTTTTATACCAACTGATCGGGGATTTAACAATATCCCAGAAAAAACCGACCAATTCTTTTATACCCGAGAAAAAATTTTGAGGCTCGATTAAAGCTGATTGTTTATTTACCAAAGAGCCAATCAATTCTTGATTACGTGAATTTAAAATTAAAATATTAAGTTCATCGATTTTTACTTGTAAAATATCTGTTTCCGCAATTCTGCTTTTAATTATGGCAACCTGATTTTTAAATTCTTTTCTTTTGGTTGCCATTTCATCAATTTCTTCTATACCGTCTTGAGGCTCTTCTCCCAGAGCTTCAAGTTGTTTTTGCGCTATTTTTAATTCTTTTTCATTTTCTTTTTTAGTTGTTTGTAAAACATTTGTTAAATCAGCCAAAAATACTGAATTTTCTTCCAGATTATCAACCGTATAATCTCCACTCTTTAAGTTTTTTTCAATTTTATCCAATTTTTTAGAAAGTTGTGTAAATTCAAAGGGGATACCGGTATCTTTAACTTGAGCCAATGATACATGTATATTTAAAAAGAAACAAATCAAAAAAATCTTAAAGAGCTTTGTCATATCATCTTCTCCTATTTTTTAAGTAAGAGTTTTGTTACATTAAAAGCATTCTTTGCAATTCCTGCTCGCAAATTATCTGCAACAACCCAAAAAGAAAATCCATTTTCAACAGATAAATCTTGCCTCAAACGACTAACATAAACATCTTTTTCTCCTTGAACATCGTTAAGACTTACATAACCGGCATCAACTTGTTTATCAAAGACAACTATACCATCGGTTTTACTCATAAGTTTTTTTACATTATCTACATCAACTTCTTCAAGGCACTCAGCGTTAACAAACATCCCAGCACCAATAAAAGCCGGAACAAAAGCACAGTTTGCATGAACCTTCATATTTCCACCCAAAACTTTTTTAATTTGAGCATTTATCTCCCATTCTACCTTAGTTTCTTCACCAATAAATTCGCCTACCTGAGGTAAAACATTAAAAGCTATCTGCTTTTTAAATATACTTTCATCATCAACCAAGCTAGTATTCATAAAAATTTTACGCGTTTGATTAAATAACTCATCCATTGCCTCTTTTCCATATACCGATGTCGACAGATATGTACTAATGGTAAGTTTCGTTAAATTAAGAGCTTGATTTACTTTTGCCAAAGGTTGCAATATTTGAGTTACAAATGCTGACGGAATGGCAACAATATTTTTTCTTGCGTCTGTAATTGCTAAGTCATTAACACCAAACACAATCATTGGCACATCCATATCAGAAAATGTTGAACCGGAACAGTCGACAATTTTAATACCTTTGGCATAGGCCTTAGGTAAATATTGTTTAGTAAGTTCTTCTGATGTCGCAAAAATAACCAAATCAACACTGGAAAAATCAAAATCATCTAAATTGTATACATCTAAATCTACATCTTCACCATATGAAACCATTGTTCCTAACGGAGCTTTAGGCTCTAAAGCTATAATATCATGTTCGCAAAATCCATCTTCTTCAAAAAAATTTAAAATTTCACGTCCAACACTTTCCATAATACCTGCAATAGCAATTTTGGTCATATCTCAATCCTTTACATAAATTATTTAGTTTCTTTTATCATTAATTTATTTAAAAATAATAAAAAATACTTTTATAGCTCTTCATATTTATAATTAATTTTTATTTTTTCAAAAAAATAAAAATTTATATTGCTTTTACATTATTTTTGATGTATTAAAAATGATGTATTACTACTCTTGGTTGTATTTTATTGGAGATTTATTTATGACAAAGTTAACAAATCGCGTAATTTCAATTTTTGATAGAAAAACCAGTATGCGTCTTGCCAATCCTGAATGGCTGGCAATTGACGATATATGCTATCGTGAACATATTAAGCGTAAAAAATTATTTGAACTTATTGCGGCTAATAAAGATCCTAAAATAGGGTTTACATGCTCAGTAAGGCTATTTGCTATAACATATATGCATTCGCTTATTTCTGAGCAAAACTTATATAAAGGTAGTCATTTAAAAACTGCAAATTCAGACTTCAGCAATATTCTCAATGTTATTAACATAATGTCTTAATCCTTGGTTGTATTGAAATAATAGAACAGAAAGTATAGTTATAAAAGGAGAGGAATAACAAATGATAAAACTTATTACTTTTATAACTTTACTTTCAACATATACTTATGCTCAAACTCCGACAATAGTTTATGGAGATTCTGAATTACCCGATAAAACTCACGACAGCGTTATTTTGGTGCAACCGGAAAATGCTCCAAACCCTTTGGGAAATCCAATAGTCGTTCCTGAAAACTTATATAACACTGAAAGTGCTATATCTGAAAAAACAATTCCCGCAAAAAATAATATACCTCAAAACAACAAGGCCGTATCTATCCAACAAATATCTGAACAAAACCCACCGGCTTTTTCAGAAACACCCCAAGAACTACAAAATAAAATTGAAAACACACTATATCAAGGAGGAGATAGAATTTATGATATTCAATCTTATCCTCTTAATGATATAAAAAAAATAACTGAACCTAATATACAACCGACAATCACCACATATCCTGAATATTAAATTCTTTCATATTCAAAAAACACCGGTTTTCTACCTTCTCTTATTGCTTTTTGCTGATATTTTGTTTCAACCCAATCTTGTGGAGGATTACGCCAATCTTTAGAACATTTTGCGGTCCATCTGAAAAATTGACATTCACTCATTTTTTTCAATGTCCACGCTTTATAAACCTTATGGTCGGTTGCAATTCTTAAAACACCACCTTTTTTAATTATACGAGCAAGTTCTTTCAAATTATCAGGATTAACGAATCGCCGGTCAGCATGCCTTTTTTTAGGCCATGGATCTGGAAACAATAAAAAGACTCTATCAACAAAACCGTCCGGAATTTTACTAAATAATAACCTTGCATCATCATCAAAGACTCTGATATTATCCGTTCTGTTTTTTAATATTTCAATATTTTCAGGTATATTTTTCCCATCTTTAACACCTGTAATAAGTGTTAATAAATTGGCGACACCATTTTGAAAAACCTCTATACCTATAAAACCTGTATTAGGATAATGTGCTGCTTGTCCAGCTAAATGAACGCCATCTCCAAAACCGATTTCCAAATTTATTTTTTCAACAGGGAAGCCAAATAAGGTGTTTTTATCAAAACATGTATCTTCATTTATACGAATACGCGGTAAAAAATACTCCAATAAAATATTTTTTGTTTTACGAATTGTACGACCTTTACGACGACCAAAAAATTTAGGTTGTTTTATATCTTCTTGCATAAAAAATGTTCCTATCAAAGTTTATAAGGAACATTATTATCTCATATTTATTTAATATTCAAGGATTATTCGTCCGGCAATTTAGAACTTGTTTTAGATAAAGATATTATCAAATCAAAAAGTTTTTTTGCAAGAGATCTATTTGTAATCCGATAATAAGCTCTTACAAGCTCTATAGTTTCTCTTTTTTTCATAGGATCTAATTCTATTTCTTCAACATCTTCATTCAGCATCAAACATTCTTCTCCATCAGATATGCTTTGCATCATAGGACTTTGACTTTCAATAGCCTTATCCATATCTTCAAAGAAGAAATCCATAGGAACATTTAAAACCTTACTAATATCCCATAAACGACTAGCACCTACTCTATTGCAACCTTTTTCATATTTTTGTATCTGTTGAAAAGTCAACCCTAATTTTCTAGCCATAAATTGTTGACTATATCCTAACAATGTACGTCTTAAACGTATCCTGTTCCCGACATGTACATCTACAGGATTGGGAGAACCACTGGTAGAACGATTAGATGAAAATAAATCAACATGCAAATTCATAGTTCAAGTCCTTTCTATAACACTTGGATGTTATATAACATGATATACAATCAAAGTCAATTGTTATTTTGTATTTTAGAGTATTTACAACTATTTGTTGTGATAAAAATTAATACCAGCATTACAAGAATGGTATACAATAATATATATTTTCCAAATTTGCTGTATAAAGTTTTTAAAGTTGCTTGTTCAGGTAGGTAAACATCCATATAACCTTTCTTACCCAAGTCTACCTGCTTCATTATCTTTCCTGTTGGATAAATAATAGCGCTAATTCCTGAATTAGCACTTCTAACAATTGTAATCCCCTCTTCAATAGATCGCATTTGGGCAGAGACTAAATGTTGATAAGGCCCCGAACTTTTTCCATACCATCCGTCATTTGTTAAAACCACTAGCCAATTTGGTTTATTGTTGCGATTTATCACCTCATCCGGGAAAATTATTTCATAACATATCAATGCTGCAAAAACAGGATAATTTTCTATGGTAACATTCTTATATTTTTCACCTTGCATAAAATCAGAAACATTACTAGCTATAGGTTGCACCCAATCCGGAAGATATTTTCTAAACGGTACATATTCTCCAAAAGGAACCAAATGATTTTTATCATAAAAAGCTTTTATATTTACATTTTTATCTAACACATACATTGAATTATATGGTTTATATATACCATCTGTTATATCAAAACGAACTAATCCCGTAATAAGGTACCCATTTTGAGGAATAGCGTTTTTTATCATCTCACGATATTTTAAGCTGTATTCAACATCAAAAGGAAGAGCTGTTTCACCCCAAACAACAAAATCTACTGTATCTAATCCATCTTCTGCACTCAGATCTATATATTGTTTAAAATTATTCTCAAGTTCATTTCTATCCCACTTCATACTTTGAGGGATGCTAGGCTGAACCAATCTTATTTTAACATTCGAATCGACAGTTTCATACTTATTTATACGAAGTAAACCAAACGTTATGATAAAAGATAAAATTACACATAACACTATTATGGATGATTTTTTATCACTTTCAAAAAAAATATAAAAACATCCAGTTATAACAAGAGCAATAAGGCTTAAACCATAAGTCCCCCATATTGAAGCGGTTTGTATAAGAACTTCATGAAATGCAAAAATTGTTCCCAATAAATTCCACGGGAAACCAGTTAATATAAAACTTCTCAAAATTTCTAAAAGTACCCAAACACTTGCAAAAGAAAATATTTTCACCCAGTTTTTTTCCTTTCTTAATACATACCATATTAAAAAAGGTGGAATCATAAAAAGTCCGAAAAAACCTCCTATAGCAAGCAAACTTATAGGATAAAGCCACCCAAATGTCAAAAAGTCAACCAATAATGCATTACAAATCCAATACAATCCGACTATAAAATATGAAATTCCGAAACAATATCCTATTAAAAAAGACTGTTTCATATTTTTAACATTGTCCGTAATTTTAAGGGCTAAGCATAAACTTAAAATAAATAACGGAAAAGCATAAACAGGAGGGAATGCGAGTGCAGACAAAGCCCCCAATAAACAGGCTGTTTTTTTATAATTTGCAAGCATGATATCAAAAATTTTTTTCAATTTTTTATTCCTGATATGGATTTTTTATACCTAATTTATTTAAAACAGAAATTTCTATTTGCTCCATTTCAAGACGTTCATCTTCTTCGATGTGGTCATATCCCAAAATATGCAACAAACCGTGCGCCCATAAATGGCAAAAGTGATCTTTAAAACTTACTTCTTGTTCCATTGCCTCTTTTTTCATTGTTTCAAAAGCAATTATTATATCACCCATTTCAATAATATCTTCAAATTCGAGCATATTATCAAAATCTTCACTATCAATATTGGCAAATGATAAAACATTTGTAGGTTTATCAAATCCTCGAAACTCCAGATTAAGTTGATGTACATTTGTATCATCACTTAAACATAAATTGACAGTAAAATCTTTGGATACGTTAAGATAATCTATCCTTTCTGCAACTTCTTGCAAAACAGCTTCTTTTACCTTTTGGGTAACGTCGACAATATTAGGTATTGCCACTGTCCAACTATGATCTTCAATATCTATAAAAACATCAAACTTATTCATCACTATGCAACTTTTTGCTTTTTTCCTCATAAGCTTTTACAATTTTTGCAACCAAACCATGACGAACAACATCATTTGCGCCAAATGTTACAGAACTTATGTTGTTTATATTTTTTAATGTATCAAGAGCATCTCTTAAGCCGGAAACCGTACCTCGTGGCAAATCTACCTGACTTAAGTCTCCGTTAATTACCATGCGTGAATTTTCACCTAAACGAGTTAAAAACATTTTCATTTGCATAGGTGTTGTATTTTGAGCTTCATCTAAAATTACAAACGCATTAGAAAGAGTTCTTCCCCTCATGAATGCGAGTGGAGCAATTTCTATTTCACCCAATGCCAGTTTTTTATCAACTTGCTCTGCCGGTAACATTTCGTATAAAGCATCATAAAGAGGTCTTAAATACGGATCTACCTTTTCTTTTAAATCACCAGGTAAAAAACCCAAATTTTCTCCTGCTTCAACAGCCGGACGAGATAAAATAATTTTATCGACAGCACCTTCAAGCATCATAGAGACAGCCAATGCTACCGCTAAATAAGTCTTCCCTGTACCGGCAGGTCCTAAACCGAATACCAATTCATTTTTGAGCATTTCTTGAATATATTTAGCCTGTGTTGCAGAACGTGGATAAATATAGCGTTTTTTGGTCTTCAATACAATCTCATTTAAGTTTTGAGCTTCATCTTCATCATGAGTTCCAGAACATATTCTTACAGCAGCCTTCACTTCTTGTTCTCCTATTTCTATACTTTTACTAACCTTATCGTACAAGATATTGATAGCATTTTTTGCATCTTCAATATCTTTAAGATTTCCTTTAAGTGTTACTTGATTACCAAAACACAAAATCTCTACATTAAGCATTTTTTCAATCAACCTTAAATTGGTGTCAGAAACTCCAACAAGCTTTTGAACCAATTGATTATTAAAAAGTTCCATATTAAGTTCTGCCATATTATAACACCTTTCCGCATAATGAATTAGTGGTTGCTTCTTCAACCTTAACACACACAATTTTATTCAAAAGACTCTTATCAGCTTTTGCATATAAATTTTGCATATATGGAGTTCTACCGATAAGTTGTCCTTTATGACGTCCGTTTTGTTCAAACAAAACATCAAATTCTTTACCTATACAGGACATATTAAACTTTGTTTGGTAATCAAACAGTAAATTTTGCAAAATTTCCAAACGTTGTTTTTTAATTTTTTCTTCTACCTGATTTGGCATAACCGCAGCCGGTGTTCCTGCTCTCCGACTATATTTGAAAGAAAATGCTTGAATATACTTAACTTGATTTACCAAATCTAATGTTTGTTCAAAATCTTCATCTGTCTCTCCCGGAAAGCCTACAATAAAATCTGACGACATCCTTAAATTAGGATTTGCATTCGTTAATTTTTCAACTTTTTCCAAGTATTGTTCACGATTATGTCTTCTGTTCATAGCCTTTAAGATTTTATCAGAGCCTGATTGCACAGGCAAATGCAAATATGGCATGAGCTGTTTTAAATTACGATGGCACTCTATCAAATCATCATCAACATCAGCCGGATATGAGGTTGTATAACGCAAGCGTTTTAAACCATCTAATTCTGCTAACTTATTCAACAAATATGCAAAATTACGTTCTTTACCTTTTGCATCTTCACCATGATACGAATTTACATTTTGTCCCAACAGATTTATTTCCAAAGTGCCTGTGTTAATCAGCCGTTTTGCCTCATTTATAACTTCTTCTACCGGTCTGGAGTATTCCGCACCTCTGGTATATGGCACAACACAATATGTACAAAAATTGTTACATCCTTCTTGCACCGCTAAAAATGAACAACCTCCTTCAGCTCTATTTTGCGGTAAAAAGTCAAACTTTGCTTCAGCAGGAAAATCCGTATCTATCAAAGGTTCTCCTTTTTGTTTGCTTATTTTTGCCAACATTTCCGGTAACCGATGATATGTAAGAGGACCTAAAGCAAAATCAACATATGGGGCTCTTTTTGCAATTTGTTCATCTTCTGCCTGAACCACACATCCTGTAACACCAATGACGGTATCTTTGCCTAATGCTTGCCGTTCTTGTTTAATTATATAAGCCCTACCTAAATCAGAAAAAACTTTTTCTGCTGCTTTTTCTCTGATATGGCAAGTATTAAAAATCACCAAATCAGCATCTGATTGCATAAGAGTTTCTTCATAACCTAAATTTTCAAGCATAATTGCCATACGATGAGAATCATACACATTCATTTGGCAACCAAAAGTTTTTATAAAATATTTCTTAACCATGTTCTCTTTTTTTCTTTTATTACACCTTACTTATTATGCTATGACAATACTTAATTTTTTTCAAATATTTTTTTATTTTGTTTGAACATCTTTTATATTGAAAAAATCAAGTTTTTTCGTTAAGATGCCTATAAGTTAATTTTTGGAGTTTATAATAATGACTTATACAGAAACTTTAGAAATGAATAATTTCGTATTAAAACTTTCTCAAGAAGATAAAATAATTTTTCTTCAGACTTTATTTTTTCTTGCCAATATTGATAAAAATCGAGATGAACAAGAAATAATATTTATAAAAGATTTGGCTGACTACTATAAAGTTGAACAGTCTGAGGAAATTTTTAAAAACACCACAGAAGAAGAAATACTCAACAAACTTAAAACCATCAAGAATCGTAGAACATCATTGGAGCTGATAAAAGAGATGTGCTTACTCGGACATTCTGATAGCGATTTAACCGATGAGGAAACGTTATTCATCGGACATGCCGGATTGGCAATGGGTATAGAAATTGAAAAAATTGAACAAATCAGCAATTGGATTATTGATAAAATTATTTGGCTTGAACAAGGTAAAATAATTTTTGAAAACTGATAGCATCAAGGAGTTTGTTATGACGCATGATAATTTAAATGAAAACAAAAATTTATATACTCAGAAAAAACAAAATGATATCATAAAACTATCCTTAAAAGAAACTTACAATAGTTTAAACGCCAGAGAGTTAAGAGAAATTACTCGCGAATCGATTTTTGCACCTCCTGAACGTAAAATTTCGACTGGAGGCAGAGAAATTACAGCCTCCGATTTAAGGTATGAAATTGCGACTTCGATAGAGGAAAATGCATCATCCCGTTTTGTAAACAACGTCTATGATATGCAAACAGAACTTACAGAAAGTATAGAACGTATAAATAGTGGAACAAATTCTACAGAAGAATATTTCAGTTGGCTTAACACTTCAACCGATATTTTAAAAAATATGAATGATGGTTTTGTTTCAAAAGAAGATCTTGAAATTCGCAATAACTTTTTGGAAACGACAGATCAACGAGAAGCAGATCTCATGCTTTGCCTAGGATTATTAGCCGGAAGCAAGCATCACAAAGCTATCGAAATTTCAAAAAATTTACAATACAAACTACAAAAACTAAGAGAAATACGCAGTGCAATCAAACTTACTACTCGTAATCAGGCTGACATAGATATAAGTCGTGCCGAATACGAACGTGCAATTCCTTATTATAAAGTTTTCAAAACCTTACAAAAACTTCCGTTTGGTTATGATGTAGCCAAACAACAAAAAATCAATCTCGGAATATACCATGATGAAGATGATGATTTACAAGAAGATTACAATTACTATATATACTTAATCAATCAAGCTCTTGACGAAATGAAAACAGAAGATAATTATTATGTTGCTTCTAACCAATATCAACTGGCTCATGATATGGCTAAAGAACAAAATGAGCATTTTTCTGATAAAATATCTGATAAAATGCAAAAATTAACTGGACGACGCAATTCGTTTAGGTTAAAGTATGAGTCACTTGATGCCGCTAAGGACAATATTTAATTAGTTTATAGGAGAAAAATCATGGGGATGCTTCTTATTCCTTTTTTAGATGTAATTGCTTTAATAGTAGATATTTATTTTAAAATAGTAGTCGTTGAAATTGTAATTTATTGGTTGTTACACTTTAAGTTAATTGTTGCAAATAATAAATATGCTACTAAGCTTATTGAAATTTTGAAAAACGCAACAGAACCAGTATACAAAAGAATACGTGCAAAAGTACCTCCGTTTGCAGATTTTGATGCATCACCGTTTATTTTACTTTTAGTACTATTTTTTATTGTTCGTTTCATTACCGTATTAAAAGAAATGTTGATATAATTGACTGATGTTTTTTACTAAAACACAAAAAGGATACATTTTAAGAGTTAGGCTGACGCCTAACTCTTCTTCTTGTAAGGTTATAGGCTCAACCTTAGATGTAAATGATGATGTTTTTTTAAAAATTTCTGTAGTATCCGTTCCTGAAAAAGGAAAAGCCAACAAAGAACTGATAAATTTCTTGGCTAAGAAACTTAAAATCGCAAAATCAGATTTTGAAATCATAAGCGGTGAGCTTGACAAGTGGAAAAAAATCAGAATACTGTCAGATAAAATTTGTGAAGATGATTTGCTTAATCTTATGGAGAACAATTAATGACGGAAAATATATTAAACGGAAAAGAATTAGCTTTATGCATAAGAGATAACTTAAAAAAACAAATAAGCTATTTAGATGAAAAACCTGTATTAGCCATTATATTAGTAGGAAATAACGAAGCCAGCAAAATTTATGTTCGCAATAAGATAAAAGCCGCCGATGAAATAGATATCAAAACATCTGTTCATTTATTTGATGAAACAGTTAAGCAAGATGAACTGGAAAGTTTAATAAAAGACCTTAACTCTGATGTACATATAAATGGTATAATGGTTCAACTTCCTTTACCTAAAGAAATTGATGAAAAAAGGATATTAGATTTAATCTGTCCTCAAAAAGATGTAGATGGTTTTCACCCTTATAACATCGGATTACTGCAAAACGGTTCCGATAAAGCCGTAATAGCCGCAACACCTAAAGGTATCATTCGATTATTGGAAAATTCTAATATTAATTTTGAAGGGAAAAATGCTCTTGTTATAGGCCGATCTCAAATTGTAGGTAAACCGATTGCAATGTTACTACTCAATAAGAATTGCACTGTTACTATTGCTCATTCTAAAACTAAAAATATTGAAAATTTAATACAACAAGCAGACATCATTGTATCAGCCTGCGGTTGTCCAAAAATGATTAAAGGACAATGGATTAAAAAAGGTGCAATAATTGTAGACGTCGGTATAAATCGTATAGATGAAAAACTTTGCGGTGATGTAGATTTTGATAGTGCAAAAGAAAAAGCATCTTTTATAACACCAGTTCCCGGCGGTGTTGGTCCGATGACAATTGCTATGCTTTTGGAAAACACCTTTCTTGCTTATAAAAAACAAAACAATTTAGAATAATCTATTTAAAAACCGATTGTGGAAAAGCCCAAAAGGAAATACTGATATCTTCAATGTTTAATTCTTGGCAAACACCTATGCGATGATGGCCTTGCAAAAGCTGATCTTTTATTCCCATATGCCTATTTAATCCTATTAGCAACGGAAACTCAAACTTATAACCATCTTTTAAAGATGATACCAATTGATTATATTTATTCAATCTTTCTTCTTCAGGTACATACCACCTCTTATTTTTCAATTGATATGCGTTATGTCTGTTTCTTATACCTCTTGTCAGGTTTTGTTCTAAAATCCAAGATAACTTTGTTTTATATATTCCATATCCTTTTGTAACACTTTTCCTTTTTAGGGGTTTTACGAGATGGATAAAAAACGAAAGAATCGGATTATAGCTATAATACGCTATTTTACATAATGTATATTGTGTGTTTTTGTTTTTACATTCCGTAATTATTTTTTCTCCGGAAAGTAAAGTGTCTTTTTGTTTTTGATTATTGCTAAGCATAATAACAACTTCACTGCTTTCATAATAATTTTCATTTTTTTTAAGCAAACTTAAATCATCTGTACTTAACAGATACCGGATTGATGAGTACGATAAATATTTTTTCATATGAATTATTTCAATTTTTTAATTATTTTTGCAGGAATACCTGCCACAACACAATTTGATGGTATATCCTTTGTCACCACACTTGATGCGCCTATGATAACATTATCTCCGATTGTAACACCCATCAAAACAATTGCTTGCCAACCTATAAAAACATTGTTTCCTATTACTACGGGTTTAAATTCTGTTTTGCCTCCTGTTCTATTATATGATGCATCATGAGCCAGTATACTACATCCCGTTAAACAACAATTATTTCCGATGGTTATATCAGAACCTTTAGTCAAATCTATATGAACGTTTTTATAAACATAAGTATTATCTCCTATTTTTACTCCTTTACGACGATATTTTTCTGCATTTCTGAACGGAAATTTCACACCTTTAAGCTTCAAATAAAAAAGGTAAAAATAATCAATTACAAACATTAGCAACCTCATTTAAAATGGAATTTAACTTTTTTGCAAACATCAAAAAAGAATATTGTTCATCAAACAAGAGCTTAGCCTTACCGGATAAACTCAAAATCTGTTTTTTATTATTGATTATATTTTCCATTATTGAAGCCAATGCAGGCGCATCTTGACAAGGTACAAGCATTGACTTAAATTCTTGAGACATTACCTCTTTCGGCCCATCGCATTGTGTTGCTATAACCGGTTTTGAATATGCAAAAGCCTCCAAAACCGACAACGGCATTACATCAGATCTTGATGATAAAACAAAAACATCTATTTGTTTGAAAAACAACGCCTTGTTATTTACCCACCCCATAAAGTTTACACGGTCTGACAAGTCAAGTTCTTGTATTTGATGTAACAAATTTTTTTCTTCTTTACCTTTCCCTGCTAATATAAATTTAAATTTATAATTTTTCTTTTTTAAAATTGATAAAGCTGTCAACAATATATCAAAACCTTTTATTTTATGTAATCTGCCCATAGAGCCAAAAACAAGCGGCGAATGTAATGGCGATGCCGCCTCTCCTTTATCTAAAATTGTATTCGCCAACACATACGACTTGTTTTTTATAAAATCAGATTGTTGTTGCAAATGCTGATTAGTTAAAAAAATTAATTTATCACATTTGCTTTTTAACTTACATTCTTTACTGTGCATTACACCTATAGTTTTAAACATTGGTTTTATAAATGCTCTTATTATATTGTTTGTAACAACACTTGTTGCTCGCCTTCCATGACATATAACAATATCTGCTTTATTTTTTTTCATAAAAACCGCAAGACTAAGCATTTTATATAAATTATAAACGGTACACGATTTATAAATATAAACAGATATCCCGTTTTCTTGTAAAACCTCAATATAAGGACTATTTTTTCTTAGAACACATATAACGTTATGACCCATTTTCTGCATTGCTAATGCATAAATCAATGACATTTGTTGTAAACCACCTTTATCAGGTGATAACATTATATTAAAAACGTTCATTATTTTTCCCTTTTTGAATAAAATGGTCAAAACGTTCATCACAAAAAGTTGTAAAAACATAGCTTTCTATACAAAAACAAATGAATAGTAACGAAATTGCAATAATGTTAAATATGTTATGGTAATACAAATTTAAAATAAAATTATTAGCTACTAAGACCGCAATTGAGATTGTAGTAAGTATTGGATAAATAAATACAGTCCAAATTTTTCCAAATAAAGGTACGTCAAAATCTTCAATTTCTTCAATTTTTAGAGTTATAGAAGATATAACTAAAAAAAACACTATCGATATCAAAACTATAAGATAAAACGCTTTATAATTATCAAAAATCGAAAAAACAAAATTTAATAATGATACTAATAAAATAAATACAATTGCATAATTTGAAAACTTTGAAATTGAAAATATAACATTAACAATAAAATTGTTTTTTACCATTATCTCATCCCTTTTTGTAATTATAGTTACACTGTAATTATAATTACATTTAAATTTATAATGTCAACAGTTAAAAACAAAATATGAAAAGAAATGAAGCAGAAATAATTACTAAAAAAGTTGTAGCGATCCTCGAAAAAGAGAGAATTGCTCGAAAAATTAGTAAATTACAAATATCCAACACTACCGGAATAAGTAGAACAGCTCTTACTTTAATTGTCGACAATAAAAACTCACCGACCCTAAGGTCGCTGCTAATGATATCTTCAGCAATAGGCGTAAATATTGTTGATATAATTAAACAAGCGCAAAATATTAACAGTAACGAATCGAAATAAATCTACTTACCGCATAAAATTTTAAATTCTTCTTGTTTACGATCAAACATTTCTTTATTTTCTCCGTTTAGCCCACCAATTTTACGTGCAATAGTATATTGTGGTAAAAGCTTTTTAATTTGCTCAATCGGTTTATTCCATGCGTGAGGTCTTATTCTGATTTTTTTACCTTGCCCGGCTGAAACTCTCGGAGTAATTTCTGCTGTTTCGGCATCTTCAAATTCGGTTAAAACAAGTCTTAAATTATCAAGACCGTTTGGAATCAAGAACTCAATAAACTCGCCACCATTAATATAATTTCTTAATTCAAAAATAGCATCATCACCTTGCCATTCAACAATTGATCCTGCAAAAAGCCATTCACCCAACGTTCTGGTATATTCATAATTCTGGCTGATATTTGTAAGTTTTCCGTCATGAAAACCTAAACAATATCCTCTGGTTTGCAGCGTATTTAAATCATGCATATATTTGGTATAATCCCAATCTTCAGGACTTTTATAATAATCATCAATTGCCTGACGATATGCTCTTGCAATTGTTCCGGCATAATATTCTGTTTTGTTTCTACCTTCAACCTTGAGCGAATCCATACCGATACTTAAAATTTGATTTAATCTGGGCATTAAGCACATATCTTTTGAGTTAAGCATATATCCGCCATGCTCATCTTCAACAATTTCATAATATTCACCGGGACGAAAATCCTCTTCCAACAAAAACTCAAAAGCATCTTTATTATTTTCATTAATTTCTAAATCTTTAATTGTTCCATCTTTTAATCTGACATGCAGTTTATAATGCCAACGACAACAGTGTGCACATTTTCCTTTATTTGCGCTCCTATCAGCTAAATAATTAGATATCAGACATCTTCCGGAATAAGACATACACATTGCGCCATGAACAAATGTTTCGAGCAAAATATCCGGACATTCTTTTCTGATTTCCTGCATCTCGGCAAAAGTAACTTCTCGACCCAACACGCAAAGTTTTGCACCCATAGATTGCCAAAACTTAACTGTTTGAGATGAACAAACATTAGCCTGAGTTGAAACAAAACGATTTAACTCAGGTGCATGTTCTTTTAAATAATAAAACACTCCGGGATCGGCTACCAAAACGCCATCCGGTTGCAACTCTCTTAGCGTTTTAACAAACTGAGGAAGCTTTTGAGCTTCTTCATTATGTATATAAAGATTTAAGGTTAAATATATTTTTTTGCCATGATCGTGAACAAACTTTATACCTTCATGCAAATCCTCAAGTGAAATTTTAGATTGAGTTCGCAAACTCATATCAGGTGTTCCGGCATATACTGCATCGGCGCCATACATAATAGCTGTTTTTAATTTTACCAATGAACCTGCAGGAAGTAAGAGTTCTGATTTGTGCATTTTTTAATCCTTTACATTAACATTTGTTGTATATGCTTTTAACTTACCAAGAGGGGTTGAGTCAATCTCAATTTTTGCAACATATGGCATTAAAGTTTTTTGCTCTTGAATCACCCATATATAAATAGGTCTTTCGGCTGTCGTATTAAAAAGTAAATCATCCTCTTCAAAATCGACCCTTTTAATAAAAAGAGAACATTTTTTAGCATCACCTTTATAATTTACATCTTCATCATTTATAATTACATTTCCTTCATCTTTAATGGTAACTTTATAAGTTTTTTTACCATCAAAAACTTCCTTTTGCATATCACAAAATTTGCTTTCTTTTAACTGCTTTGTCAGATATGCAAAAACAGATTGTAAATCATGAAAATCAAAATGCTTATCTTCTAAATTTATATCAACTTTTTTTTCTTTTTTATCTTTACTGCTAATGCGCTCAATTAAATTACCTTGTTCATCAAAAACTAATTTTTTTGTTCTTATATGAGATTTACTTTTAGATATGTAATTATAATCTTTGGCAATAAAACTATCATTTTTAACACTGCCGTTTGAACTGTATAATGCGCTAAAATAATATAACTTGGCAAAAAGACCTGATGTCTCTACCTTAGAAGAAAAATTGTACAATATATCATCAAGGCTATATGACATAACAACCTTAGCAGCATCAAAAATACCAATTTCAACATTCAACTCTTGTTCCAATGTTTTACTCTTGGCGAAAGGCGATATCAAAAGTAAAAAACTTAAAAAACAGATAATCTTTTTCATATTATTTATGCTTTCTTTAATTTTTAGCAGCTATACTTGATAGAAATTATTTACAATAAAGGGAAGAATAATGCAAATAAAAAAAGTATTAGTATTAAAAGGCGGTTTTTCAGCAGAAAGAGAGGTAAGTTTAGTTAGTGGGGCCGGTGTAAGCTCTGCTCTTAAAAATTGCGGATATGAAGTTATTGAGCATGATCTAGTATCTTCATATGATTTTATTGACACCATTAAAAATGAAAAGCCTGATGTAGTATTTAATGCTCTACATGGCAACTGGGGAGAAGATGGGAGCATACAAGCGCTTTTAGACTTATTACAAATCCCTTATACACATTCTGGTATGCAAAGCTCTTTATTGGGTATGAACAAACACCTTACTAAACAATTTTGCCTTGAAAATAGCATAAAAACTGCTTCTTACGAAAATATCACTTTTAAGGAATTTAAGAAAAAAGGTACATCCTTATCGTATCCATATGTTGTAAAACCCCAAAACGACGGTTCAAGTGTAGGTGTTTTCATTGTTAAAAATGATGAAGATAGAAATCGTGTTTTTTACGAAGACGATAACAGAGAACTTTTAGTTGAACAATTTATTGAAGGCAAAGAAATTACCGTTTCAGTATTGGAGAATAAGTCTCTTGCCGTTACGGAATTAAAACCTAATACTGATTTTTATGATTATACGGCAAAATATACCAATGGCGCAACCACTCATATTTTACCTGCAGATATTCCGGAAAAAGCATATCAAACAGCTATGGAATATGCCCTAAAAATTCATCAGTTACTAAAATGTAATACCGTTTCTCGTTCCGATTTCAGATATAACACCAAAGATGGCGTTGTTTTCTTGGAAATAAATACGAATCCGGGGATGACACCATTATCCTTAGTTCCCGAACAAGCAAAATATGTCGGTATCTCTTATGAAGAACTTTGCAAAAAATTAGTGGAAAATGCAACATGTCGAAAAATAAAATAATTGTCATAGCCGGACCTACTGCATCCGGAAAATCTGCACTTGCAATAGACATTGCTAAAGCTTTCAACGGTATAATTATCAATTGTGATTCTATGCAAGTTTATAAACACACACCCATCATATCTGCTTGCCCTGATGAAAATGATAAATCATGTGTTGAGCACAAACTTTTTGAAATTTATGAACCAAGTGTCAAAGGAAACGTTGTCGACTGGCTTAATTTAGCCACCAAAGAAATAAAAAACACATGGAAACAAAACAAAATTCCCGTAGTTGTAGGAGGAACCGGTTTGTATATTGATAATATGATAAACGGAACAACACCAATTCCGGAAACCCCGAAAGAAATCAGAGATAATTTTGCATTATTGTTAAAAGAAAAAGGGTCTCAATATTTACATCAAAAATTGCAAGAAACAGATATCGAATCGGCAAACAAAATAAGTAAAAACGATACAACCAGATTGTTAAGAGCTTTAGAAGTTTATGAACACACAAAAATTCCTCTTTCTGATTGGTATTTAAGACCTATGATAAAAAAATTGCCGGAAGCGGAATTTTTTGTAATCAAGATTTGTCCGACAGCAGAAGAATTAGATGCAAGATGTTATCTTCGTTTCGATAAAATGATTGATTCAGGTGCTTTAGATGAAATCAGATTTTTATATTCATTAAATCTTGATGAAAAACTACCTGCTATGAAGGCATTAGGTGTGCCAGAACTGATGGAATATGTAAAAGGAAATTGTTTACTTGAAACAGCAATTGAAAATGCAAAACTCCATACTCGGCAATATGCAAAACGCCAACGCACTTGGTTTAAAAACAAACTAAAAGCTGATTATGAACTACCAAATTGTTATTTGGGAGATTTTGATGATATAAAAAAAGAAGTGCAATCTTTTTTATCATAATTTTGCGATATCATCACTTACGATTTTTTATCTGGTTAGCAATTTTATAAACGCTCTTGAGTTTTTGAAGATTAATCTCTATATAAGGTATTAGTGAAAAATAAAAATTAAGGATAAATAATATGAAACCAAGTAAAAACATCGTCATGTGGCTTATAATATTTTTGGTTTTATCGGCTGTAGTCAGTTCTTTTAGCGAAAGAGCACGCTTATCAAGCGTAGAACAAATGGCGTTTTCCGATTTCATGAATGAAGCAGAAAATAAACGCATTGCCGAAGTCAATATTTCAGGCCATGATGTGACAGGAACCACTCTTGACGGTAAAGAATTTTATACATACGCCCCAAATGACCCAACAATGTTTGAAACTTTGCGTCAAAACGGTGTAAGAGTTAGCGCTAAACCTATAGACACCAGTGCCAACACATTTTGGGGAATCGTTATTTCTTGGTTTCCGATGCTCTTATTGGTTGGTGTTTGGATTTTCTTTATGCGTCAAGCAAACTCAGGTAACAATAAAGCTATGAGTTTTGGGAAATCGCGTGCCAGACTCATTGAAAACACCAAAAAAGTTACTTTTAATGACGTAGCAGGTGCTGATGAATCTAAACAAGAATTGGAAGAAATTGTCGATTTTTTGAAAGATCCTCAAAAATTTTCTCGTTTAGGTGGAAGAATCCCTAAGGGTGTGCTTCTTGTAGGACCTCCGGGAACAGGTAAAACATTGCTTGCTAAAGCAGTGGCAGGTGAAGCTAATGTGCCTTTTTTCTCAATTTCAGGTTCTGATTTTGTTGAAATGTTTGTAGGTGTCGGAGCATCTCGTGTTCGTGACATGTTTGCTCAAGCGAAGAAAAATGCTCCATGCTTGGTATTTATTGATGAAATTGATGCCGTAGGACGTCATCGTGGCGCAGGACTTGGTGGTGGTAATGATGAAAGGGAACAAACATTAAACCAACTTTTGGTAGAAATGGACGGTTTTGAAGAAAATGAAAACATTATCTTAATTGCTGCCACAAACAGACCTGATGTGTTAGACCCTGCTCTCTTAAGACCCGGACGTTTTGACAGACAGGTTACAGTGACAAACCCAGATATTAAAGGACGTGAAGAAATTTTAAAAGTTCATGTCAGAAAAGTACCTTTGGCAAAAGATGTAAATTTAGCTGTTGTTGCCAGAGGAACACCGGGTTTTTCAGGTGCTGATTTGGCAAATCTTGTCAATGAAGCTGCTCTATTGGCAGCGCGTAAAAATAAGCGCAAAGTTACCGCTAAAGATTTTGATGATGCAAAAGACAAGGTTTTAATGGGTAATGAACGCAAATCTATGGCAATGGATGAAAAAGAAAAAATGTTGACAGCTTATCATGAAGCCGGTCATGCAATTTGTTCATTAAATGTAAAAGAATCGGATCCTATTCATAAAGCAACCATCATCCCAAGAGGAAGAGCTTTAGGTATGGTTCAACAACTGCCTGAAAAAGATCAATATTCTTACACCAGAGCAAAGATGCTTTCAAAATTGGTTATTTTTATGGGCGGCCGTGTTGCCGAAGAATTAAAGTTCGGTTATGAGGCTGTTACATCAGGAGCATCTTCTGATATTGCTGCTGCAACAAATTTGGCTCGTTCTATGGTTACCGAATGGGGAATGAGCGACACTTTAGGACCTGTTTTATATTCTGAAAACTCCGGCGAGGTGTTTTTAGGACGCTCAGTAACTCAAAACAAAAACATGAGTGAAGATACGGCTCGTTTAGTTGATGCTGAAATTAAACGTTTAGTTACCGAAGGTCATAAAGAGGCTACAAGAATATTAAAAGAAAAAGCCAAAGAATGGGAAACTTTAGCTCAGGCTTTGATAGAATATGAAACTCTTACAGGTGATGAAATCAAAGCTGTTATTGCCGGAGAAAAAATCAATAAAAGCGCAGAAGTTCCTGTTAGCGAAGAAAAAAGAACTAAGGTTTCAGTGCCTGAAGTGTAGTACTTTTTCCGTTCATTGTTTCTACAACAAAAAAGACTATCCTTTTAAGGGTAGTCTTTTTTTGTAATCAAACCCTAGCTAAGCCGGGGTTATTTTATTTTAAGATTTTCTGACTACAACCACTCTATCCGGAACAATTTGGGTATAAGCAAGCCAAACTGAACAAAGACCGACAAGCATATAAACAATACGGCTTAATATACTCATATCTCCAAACAAAGCACCAACTAGATTAAATCCGAAAAATCCGATTAATCCCCAGTTGATACCACCGATGATTGCAAGCCACAAAGCAAGCTTTTCCATAAAATACATGTTTCCCTCCTAAAAAAGTTTTTACTTTTGTTGCAAATGTGATATATCCATTAAGAGGTAATTTTCAATATGGATAAAAATATGTATAGCGAAAAGTTCTTAAAGTTTATTGAGATGTGGGAAAATGACTTCGGCATTAGACGCACTATTGATGAAAGAGTTTGTGTTGATCGGGACAACAATCCTATACCTTGGTATACTTATCCGGCCATTGAATATATATCGCAATTTGATTATACAGATAAATCAATTTTTGAATTCGGTTGTGGCTACTCTTCAATTTTTTGGGCTAAACGAGCAAAAAAAGTTATCAGCATTGAAGATAATTTGAATTGGTTTGATAAATGGCAAAAAGAATTTGATGAAACAAATTTAGACATAAGGTGGCGTGATGAAGGTGAAATCTATGAAAATGCCATATTTGAAGAAGATCAAAAATATGATGTAATTGTTATAGATGGAAAACGTCGTTTTCATTGTGCCCAAGTTGCCGTACAAAAACTTGCTGATGGTGGTATGATTATATTAGATGACAGCGACAGAATAAACACAAGTGATGAATATAAAAAAGCCATAAAAGAGTTAAAAGAAGCTAATTTGATACAAATAGATTTTTATGGTTTTTGCCCGATGAATGTTTATACAAAAACAACCACAATTTTTCTTAAAAGAGACTTTAACTTTGCTTCAAAATTTGATGTGCAACCAGTCAACGGTTTGGGGAATTTATGGTCATTAAGCAGAAAAGATCGAAAAGCGTTGTTTAACAAACTAAAATAAGCTATTGAGTTATATCAGCAATACATATATATTAAGCTATGAAACAAAATACGGAAACATTAAAATCTCAAACATTTTCTTCAATACCTAAAGGTTTTGATGCTTTTTGGCTTGAAAGAATATCAAATACAACAAATAAAGATATATTATACATCACAAGTAATGGAAGAGAACTTGTTCAAACTGCCGAAATAATAAAATATATCAATCCTGAAATTGAGGTCTTGCTTTTTCCGGCATGGGATACTGTTCCTTATGACAGAGTTTCTCCTAACATAAATATCTTGTCACAACGCTTGGAAGCTTTATCAAAGCTCACGCTTGAACCTAATGTTAAATATAAACGAATCGTAATAACAAGTGTTGGTGCCGCAATACAGAAACTACCCCCTAAAAAAATTTTCTTTAACTCGAATCGGCTAATTAAAATTGGTGCAAAGCTCGACTTTAACAATTTTTTACACTATTGCTCAATTAACGGATATTGCAGAGTTGAACAAGTTATGGAGCCTTCCGAATTTGCCATACGTGGTGATATTATTGATATTTTTCCTATCGGGGCAGAAGAACCTATAAGAATAGACTTATTTGATGATGAAATTGAAAATATCAGAACATTCAATCCTCTCAACCAACGCTCAACCGGAAACTTAAACGAATATACTTTTATGGTTGCCAATGAGGTGATATTAAATGAAAATACAATAAAGAATTTCAGACTTACTTATCGTGAAGAATTTGGTACCAGTGGTATAAAAGATGAAATTTACGAATCGATATCTTCCGGAAAAAAATATATCGGTATGGAAAATTGGCTACCGTTTTTCTACGATGAAACATTACCCACTTTGTTTGATTATATGCCTTCTGCACATATTGTGCTCGGCAATAACTATACCGATGCTCTTAAAGCAAAAGAAGAAAGCATTATAGATCACTACAAATCAAGGCTTGATGTTCTAAACTTAAAAAACAATTCCGAAGAACAAACATATCGTCCGATTAAACCGGAAACATTATACTTAAACGAATCGGAATTTGAAAATATTATACAAAGCAAAATATATACAAAATTAACATCTCTTAGCCTACCTGACAGTGAAAATATTACAAACTTAAAAGTTATACCTGCTCGTGATTTTTCGCATGCCAAAAACGTTAATTTATCTGCCGTATACCAAGACTTAAAAGATTATCTTAGTGAAAATGCAAAACTAAAACGTATCATTTGTTGTCACAGCTTAGGTTCAAGAGAACGTTTGTTTAATATGATGTCTGAGCACGATATAAAAGATTTATGTTTTGCAGAATCTTATGCTGAAGCACTTAAAAAAGCGAATCTGAAAAAAGTTGTTATGATAATTCTCAACTTGGAACACGGATTTAAAAATGAAGAATTTTGCATTATTACTCAAGCTGATATTTTAGGTGAAAGAAAAGATAATAAACAAAGTAAAAAAGTTTCAAAGCAAGATTTTATAGCTGATATTTCTTCTCTACATATTGGCGAATTGGTTGTTCATATTGAACATGGAATCGGTCGTTTCATGGGACTTGAAACCATCACAGCCGGAGGTGCCGTACATGATTGTTTGAAAATTATTTATGCCAATAATGATAAGCTTTTTGTTCCGGTTGAAAACATAGATGTAATTTCTCGTTACGGCTCAGATGATGAAAACGTTGTTCTTGACACATTAGGCTCTGTAGCATGGCAAGCTAAAAAAGCAAAAGTAAAAGAAAAAATAAAAGACATTGCAGAAAAACTTATCAAACTCGCCGCCGAAAGAAAACTAAAATCTTCTGATGCTTTTATACCACCTTCTGGTTTATTTGATGACTTTTGCTCTCGTTTTTCTTATAGTGAAACAGATGACCAGCTTAAAGCCATAAAAGATGTCTTACAAGATTTAAATGGTGGCACTCCGATGGATAGATTGGTTTGTGGCGATGTCGGTTTTGGGAAAACCGAAGTTGCATTAAGAGCCGCTTTTACGGTTGCGATGAGTGGTGCTCAAGTTGCTCTGATTGTTCCGACAACTTTACTTGCCAGACAACATTATCTTAATTTTAAAGAACGCATGCAAGGTTTTCCTGTAAAAGTAAAAATGCTTTCAAGACTGGTTAGTGCAAAAGAAATAAAAGAAACTCAGGAAGGTCTAAAAAACGGTTCAATTGAAATTGTTATCGGTACACATGCTTTGTTATCACAGAATGTTAAGTTTTGTAACTTAGGTCTTTTAATTATAGATGAAGAACAACATTTTGGTGTTGCTCATAAAGAAAAATTAAAATCATTAAAATCTGATGTTCACGTACTAACCTTAAGTGCAACTCCAATTCCGAGAACTTTACAATTGTCATTAACAGGTGTTAAAAATTTGAGCATAATTGCGACTCCTCCGGTTGATAGACTTGCTGCCAGAACTTTTGTTATGCCATTTGATAAAGTTATGATTAAAGAAGCAATTTACAGAGAAAAATTCAGAAACGGACAAACATTTTTTGTATGCCCACGAGTTTCTGACATTGCATCTGTTTATAATGAACTCAAAGAGCTTGTTCCCGATATCAAAATTGCGATAGCTCACGGACAAATGCCTGTTAAAGATTTGGAAGATATAATGGTAGATTTTGCTGCGAAAAAAGCTGATGTTTTATTATCCACCACTATTATCGAATCGGGAATTGATATGCCTTCGGTAAACACTATGATAATATATCGTGCTGATATGTTCGGCTTGGCACAACTATATCAATTAAGAGGCAGAATCGGACGTTCAAAAGTAAGAGGATATTGCTATTTTACCATTCCTCCAAAGAAAAAACTAAAACCGATTGCCGAAAAAAGATTAAACATATTATCTGCTCTTGATACATTAGGAGCCGGTTTTTCTCTTGCAAGTCATGATATGGACATAAGAGGATCAGGAAACGTTTTAGGCACGGAACAATCCGGACATATCAAAGATGTTGGTATAGCTCTTTATCATCACATGTTAGAAGAAGAGATTATACGTCAAAAAGCAGCTCTTTCAGAAGAACTAGCAACTGAATTAAAAATCGAAGATTGGGCACCTCAAATCACAACCGGAATTCCGATTATTATTGAAGAAAAATATGTAAAAGATTTAGGGGTACGGTTAGGTTTATATAAACGAATCGGTGCAATTAAAACAACAGAAGAACTGTTAGATATGAAAGAAGAACTGATTGATCGCTTCGGACCTATTCCGTCAGAAGTTGAAAACTTGCTTACGACCATAGAAATCAAACAACTTTGTTATAAAGCAAACATTGCAAAAATTGATGCAGGTGCAAAAGGTATCTTAATTACATTCCATAATGATACTTTTCATTCGGTTGATAAACTTTTAGATCTGGTTGCCCGTTCGTTTGGTGTTATAAAAATAAGGCCTGATCAAAAATTATTTATTGAGGGCAATTTACAAGATTATCAAAAACGAATCGGTTTAATAAAAAAATATGTCGAATTGCTAAGTAAGATGTAATTATTTTTCATTTATTTTTTCTGACAACTCTTTATACGCTACGGTAATTTTTTTGAATTTTTCTTCACACATTTTATCACCTGCATTTACATCTGGATGATATTTTTTTACCAGTTTTTTATATTGTTGCTTTAAGTTTTCCGGTGTCAAATCATCTATTTCCAAATCTAAAGTTTTGGCATATTCTATATCTTTAGATGTAAAATAAACATTTGTTTTTACGTCAGAAGAACTAAAGCTTCCTTCTATACCAAGTTCATCGATAAAATCATATCCGAATTGGTATCTTATTTTTGAACGAAAACCGCCAAAATGCATTCTGCGTTTAATAGGCTCATCTTCATCTAATCCGTCTTTATAATAATTCCATCTTGCATTGTATTCTTGCACATGTTTTAAGCAAAACCAATAATACTCCTTTAAGCTTTTATCCTTAGGAGCTTTATATTCGCCTTTTTCATTACATTCGGGATGATCACATGTATGTGCTTTTCCTTCGTTTTGGGGGGCAAAATATTTTCTTGTTCTTACTTTTTGATACTTCATGACCTCCTTAATACTCTCGTTTATAAATTTTAGCAACAATAAAAGGTATTGCTAAATAATTTTCTTATCGTTATGATAACTGAAGATATAATTTAATCGGAGTTTTTAATATGCCGGAACTACCGGAAGTCGAAACAATCAAAAATGCAATTCAAAAATCAGTTATGGGAGCAAAAATTTTGAACACGGAAGTTTATTGCCGTAAGTTTAGAATCGAAATTCCAGAAGATTTTGAGAAAAAAATATATAAATCTAATATCACTGATATCAAACGAATCGCTAAATATATCGTAATACACTTAGATAACGGTTTTAGCATTGTTTGGCATCTTGGCATGAGCGGACGTATTAAAATTTGCGAATCCGTACCCAAAGAGCTTCAAAAACATGATCATGTAGTAATTACAACCGATAAATGTATACTTATATATAATGATGCAAGACGTTTTGGTATGATAGACATTACGGAAACCGAGAAACTACAACAACATTTTGCTTTTAAAAATATAGGCATTGATCCTTTTGATCAAAAATTAAATGCAACTTATTTAGTAAATAAATTAAAAAATAAAAAAACGCCGATTAAAGTTGCCTTACTTGACCAATCTATCATAAATGGAATCGGAAATATATATGCTTCAGAAGCTTTATATTTAGCTGAGATATTACCAAACAGAGAATCTGAAAAATTAAATATAGATGAATGCGAATCGCTTATAACAGCCATCAGGTTTGTTCTTGATAAGGCAATTAAAGCCGGTGGTTCGACTCTAAGAGATTATATCAGGCCTGATGGTTCAACCGGATATTTTCAAAATGAACATTGCGTATACAATAAAACCGGACAACGCTGCCCTAATTGTATATGCAATATAAAACAAACCAAAGGCATACAAAAAACAATTTTAGGCGGTCGTTCGACATTTTATTGCAAAACTTTGCAAAAGTGAGGAATTTATGAAAAATTTTATAGCGACACTTCTTTTAACATTAAGTATATCTGCCACATGTAAGGCAGAATCGTTTATTGAAGGCATGGAAGATATACCTCTTGCACCTCATTTAACACAAATTGCACCTCAAAATTTTTCATTTGGAAATGAAGAGACACGTATTATTGAGGCGTATTTCAAATCTGATAAAACAACAAGTGATAAAGTAGAATCGTTTTATCTTGACAGTTTAAATCAACTAGGATGGACTTTTAAGGGGAAAACCAAAAACATCATCATATTTGAACGCAATCAAGAAGAACTTGATATTATAACTGAAAACTTAAAACCTCTTCTTATACGTGTAACTTTAACCGGTAAGCCTTAAAAAAAGCAAAATTTTTACTTTTTTTTAAAAATTGTTGTTGACTTTACATAATTCTAACGGCTATAAAGCATATCAGAATATTTTTTGTAATTAACTAAATTAAACAGGAAGAAAGATATGGCCAATCATAAATCGGCAAAAACGAGAATTAGAAGAAACGATAAACGTAGCGTAATTAACGGCATGAGAAGAAGCCGCGTAAGAACTTTTGTTAAAAAAGTTGTTGCTTTGATCGCTGCTGGTAACAAAGAAGAAGCAACTGTTGCATTTAATGTTGCTCAAAGCGAAATGATGCGCGCTGCTCAAAAAGGTATTTTTCACAAAAATATGGCTTCACGTACAATTTCTCGTTTAGCTCAAAAAATTAAAGCTTTGTAATTTAGACTAAGCACTTTTTAAAGACACAAAAACCAGCCGATTAAGGCTGAGCTTTTGTGTCTTTTTTTACATACAACTCAGCGAATCTGCCCGACTCTGCAGAATCCCTATGTCAAGCAAAATAATTACAATGTTCTAAAAATGTTCTATTGTTTTTTTATTTTTTATGGTTAGTATTTGACTCACTTTAAGAGTTAGTATCGACTTTTATAAAAATAACAAATTGGATTAATATATAATAATTAAGGAAGTAGATATGGCAGAAGAAGCAATGAGCAATAATGAAATTTCTGTTCAAAACCAATGGGAGCAGATTTGTAGCCAATTAAAATTAGAGTTTGGTGAAACAGCTTTTGACAGTTGGTTAAAACCGTTAAGTATAGGCTCATTTAATGATGGTATTATGAATATTTGTGTTCCGACCGCTTTTATGAAAAATTGGGTTATAACTCATTATTCTGACCGAATTCACAAAATTTGGGAAAATAAGAATCCGAACGTTAAAAAAGTTAACTTCATGGTTCAAACCGTAAATACCATTACAAATCATAATCATGATACATCATTATTAAAGAAAATTTCTTCCACGCCTACTCCGCAAAATTTTTATGCATCTAACTATGCTAATGCTATCAATTTTAATGAATATGTTCATCCTGAAGGAGCATCTCAACTTTCAGCTCCTTTAAATCCTGCTTATACATTCGAATCATTCATTGTCGGAAAGACTAATGAGTTTGCATATGCTGCGGCCAGAAAGGTTGCAGAGACGAAAAATGTATCTTTTAACCCATTATTTTTATATTCAGGTGTTGGTCTTGGTAAAACACATCTTATGCATGCAATTGCTTGGCATATAAGAAAACAAGACCCAAGTCGTAATGTGATCTATTTATCAGCTGAACAGTTTTTATATAAATTTGTTAAAGCTTTACGTTATAAAGATACAACAGCATTTAAAGAACAGTTTCGTTCGGTTGATGTTTTGATGGTAGATGATGTTCAATTTATGAGCAACAAAGGTTCTACTCAAGAAGAATTTTTCTATACATTTAATTCATTAATTGAAGAAGGTCGTCAGATCATTATATCAGCTGACAAATCTCCTTCTGATTTAGATGGCATTGAGGCTCGTTTAAAATCTCGTTTGAATAGTGGATTAGTTGCAGACATACACCCTACTGATTTTGATTTAAGAATGGGAATATTAAATAATAAAGCTCGTCAAATGGGTGTCGAGTTGCCGGAGAAAGTTGCCGAATTTTTAGCTCAAAAGATTACATCAAACATTCGAGAGTTAGAAGGTTCTTTACGTCGAATCGCAGCACACTCACAACTTTTATCAAATAAAGAAATTACTTTAGACATGACACAAGATGTCTTAAAAGATATGTTACGTTCCATTGATAGAAAAACAACCATTGATGAAATTCAGAAAAAAGTTGCGGAATATTTTAATATTTCGGTTAAAGAATTACAATCATCACGTAGAGCACGCACTGTAGCCAGACCACGTCAGATTGCAATGTATTTAGCAAAACAACTCACTTCTCGTTCTTTACCTGAAATCGGTCGTAAATTTGATCGTGATCATACAACTGTTATGCATGCAGTCAGAAAAGTTGAAGAATTGATAACAGAAGATGTTTCTTTAGCTGAAAATGTCAATGACTTAAGGCGTGTGTTAGAAAATTAAAGCAATCGACATAATATACTTCATAGCCCCGTGTAATAACGGGGTTTTTTATAATTTTTCTAAAATTTCAGCAATCGGCTTATATGATTTTCTATGCTCTTGGCAAATACCATACTTATTTAAACCGTCTATATGAATTTTGGTACCATATCCTGCATTTTTTTCGAATCCGTAATAGGGATATTTTTTAGCTAATTCTTTCATAATATTATCTCTATATACTTTTGCCATAATTGAAGCAGCTGAAATAGATAATGATATAGAATCACCTTTTATAATAGTTTTCACATCGCAAATAAAAGGTTTTGGAGTTTGGTTACCATCAACAAGGGCAATATCCGGCTTTACAGATAAATTTTCGGTAGCACGTCGCATTGCGTTAAAAGTAGCTTGTAAAATATTTATGTCATCAATTTCTTGTGCACTTGACAAACCAACGCCATAACATAAATGTCCAAGATTGCTTTCCTGTTTAATCAACCCATATAATTCTTCACGTTTTTTCGCACTTAATTTTTTAGAATCGTTAAGCGATGAAATTAAATATGGATTTATAGCATCTCTATCTAAAAAGATAACAGCACCTGCAACCACCGGTCCGGCCCACGGCCCTCGTCCAGCTTCATCAATACCGGCAATTAATCCTGTAAATTTATCTTCTTCTTCCCAACTTGGCATTTATCATCATCCTTCAGCCAAACTTACTTTATTTTGTGTAAGCTCAATACATTTCAACTTATTGGTATATTCTCATTACAAAAGATTTTTAAATTTTGCAATAATTTAATTACGCACAATCGGAACACCTTCGTAATCGGCTTCTATCATACCACCAATCACAACAGCAACATTATTGTATCCACTTTTTTCAAACATCTGAGCAGCCTGAGAAGATCTTCCGCCGGATGAACATATTATATTTATAGTTTGGGTTCCGTCAAGATTATGCTCTTTAATAAAAATTTCCGGTTTTAATGTTCTTAACGGTTCAAGTTCATGATTATAAGCCAAACTTTCTTCATCATGTTCTTCAATCTCCCTAACATCTAAAATAAACGAATCCGAGGTTAAATCTTTTGGCTTGATAAATTGCATATATATCTCCTTTTTTGTATAAGATATAATCATCATAAACTTGATTTAAATTAGATAAAACTGAGTATAGAAAAGACTCCGATAAAGAGACTTTTTGCGCTTAATTATGTTTTATTTCTGTAATTTTTGCAACATTTTATCTTTGATAACATCTGTTATACCATAAGACTGTGTATTTTGATCTGAAGATTTAACACTTGATTTCTTTGAATTAGTAATTCCACGTAATTCCATAATCTTTTGTGCATTATTTTTTTGATGATTGTCTTGCGTTTTTACAGTTGTTTCATTTGTGCTTGGTAGCACGGTTTGTATGGTAGTTTGCTCTTTATTCTTGTTTAGACGATTTCCGGCACGAAGAGCTTCCCTATTTGTATCTCTCATAGCACTTGCCGTCTCACGCATTGCATTTAAGGTTGCCTCAGGGCCTTGTTTCAACCGTTGCCATTCTTGCTTGTTTGCTTCTTTGTTATCTCTGCATGTTTGCTTATAATCACGTTCCATTTGAGCATAATTCGAATCTTCTTTATTTACAGGTTCTGATCCTGCATAGCCATATTCTACCGTAGTTGTATGTTCTATTTTATCATATGTTGTTCTTTTATACATACCTGTTGAACTATCCATTCCGCTGTATTCATCAACAATTCTTTCATCACTGTCTTCTATTGTATATCTTAAACCTTCCGCACTATATTCAAATGTTTCTCGTTCATGAAGCTCTTGATCTTCATAGAAACTCTCATTTATCAGCGTTAATGATCTTCCATCATAGCTAGTCCGGCCATTTTCGCCATATAACTGAGAAGTATGGTCTAATTTACCTGTTCTTAAATTAGCATTAATTGTATATGTGTCTTCATCATCAAAAGAAATTGTAGATTCAATTTTATTTCCGCGTAATTGTGCCGAAATATGGTTTCCGTTACCATCTTCAGCATTTAACTCAACCGATCCAGGCCTGATTGTGCTTTCCATATTTATATCATCAATATGTCCGCCTATACTCATCTCATTATAACCGGCCTCAATGGTTATCGGATTTTCTTCATTAGAAGCTATTGATGCTTGATTGCCGTCAACTTGAACTGTAATGGTATCTCCCTCATTATTAATTTCCGGAGTAACCGGTGCCGGCATCACTATTTGTATCGTATCCGGAGTAAGCTCAGGAGCGATATCTTCTTTAACCGGAGTATCAGATTGTATAGTATCAGGTGATATCTCAGCTTCAGGAGATAATTGAACTTGAGGAGTGTCCATAAGTTGTTGAGCTTCGTCAAAAGTTATTGTTCTTTCATCTTTATCTGGTTTCGTATTTTCTTGAGTTATATGATGCTCAGGCTTAGTTTCATTTTGTATATTTTGAGGTTCTTTATTTTCTCTCGAAACGCCCATCGTCATTGCAGACGCTAAACCGACCGTTAAAACAGCACCTCTTTTTAAGTTTTTTTCAGCTTCTTCTTTTAATTTTTTTGCAGTTTCTTTAAAATCAGCCATTTCTTCAACTTTCAATAAAACACTCTATTTTACATAGTTTACCACAAGAACATACTTTGTCAACATCATTACTTATTGATGAATGCCCTATTATTGATTGTAGACTTAATATTGTAAAAAATAATAAAACGATATGCAACGCATGAAATGTAAAATTATGTCTGTATTTCTTTTAACAATTAAAGCCAATGTATGAGTAAAAACGGATACAGCTGATAACAAGTAATTGATATAGATAGAAAATATTTTGTATCTTTTCAACAAAAAATCTATTTCAATGTTTTGTAATAGTTTTTATTTACTTTTTAAAAAGTGAGTTTTACGTAGCAAGAACGAACTTCTGTTCGAACGTTGTCAAACTTTAAAAAAATAAAAACTCCCGAGGGAGTTTTAATAAATGGCGCGCTCGGCGGGGTTCGAACTCACAACCTTCTGATCCGTAGTCAGATGCTCTATCCAATTGAGCTACGAGCGCATAACAAAGTTGTTAATAAAACAAAATAATTAATATTGCAAGCATTATTTTGCTTTTTTTTGAAAAAAGTTATTTTTGAACAAAAAATTGTGAACACTTACTTTTTTTACCTTTAGATTTTACATATCTGTGATATGATTTGTATCAGTAAATAACAACTTTTAGATGGTCAAAAACTATGAAATTTATAATAGAAAGAGCTATTTTATTAAAAACTCTCAGCCATGTTCAGAGCATTGTTGAGAAAAGAAACACTATTCCTGTTTTATCAAATGTCAAAATTGAAGCTTTGGGTGATAGCATAAGCTTCAAAGCAACCGACATGGACACGGAAATCACAGAAATCACAGATGCAAAAATTATAGAGCAAGGGGCTACGACTGCTCCGGCACATATGCTGTATGATATTATCCGTAAATTAAGCGACAGTTCCGAAGTTGAGCTGACATTCCCTGATGAAAAAGGACAATTAAGCATTGCTTCCGGACGCTCAAAATTTTCTCTTTCAACAATTGCTGTTGAAGACTTCCCTGTTATTTCGGGTGATGAACTTCCTATTAATTTCACCATAGCTAGAGAAGAGTTAAAAGATGTTATTGACAGAACTCAATTTGCAGTTTCAACAGAAGAAACAAGATACTATTTAAATGGTCTTTACATTCATGCAAAAACAGAAGGTCAAACAAATGTTTTACGCGTTGTTGCAACCGACGGTCACAGACTTGCTTGTGTAGAATCACCTTTACCTAATGGTGCTGAAAAAATAAGTGGTGTTATCGTTCCGAGAAAGACTGTTGCCGAAGTAAGAAAACTTTTGGATGATACCAAAGCTGAAGTAATATCTATCGGTTTATCAGAAAATAAAATTCGCTTCCTGTTAGAAGATGTGATCTTAACTTCAAAATTGATTGATGGAACATATCCTGATTATGAGAGAGTTATTCCTACTGACAATGATAAAATTTTAGAAATAAAAGTTAAAAATTTATCATCTGCAGTTGACCGTGTTTCTGTCGTTGCAGAAAGGACTAGAGCTATTAAACTTATCACAGGTAAAAACCATGTTGTATTAACAACCTCAAGTCCTGATTTAGGTAGTGCTTTAGAAGAATTGGAAGCAAAGTATGAACATGAAGCCTTAGAAGTTGGTTATAACTTCCGTTATTTACTTGATATTTTGGCTGAAATAAAAGGCGATGATGTAAAAATAAGTTTTTCTGACGGTTCATCTCCTTCGGTTATTCATGATACTTCAGATGCAAGTGCTATCTACGTTTTGATGCCTATGCGTGTATAAACGGAGGTTTTTATTCGGTTGAGCAATTTAGCAATTAAAATTGATGAAGTTGTTAAAGAAAAGTCAGGTGTTTCACGCCTGACTTTAACCGATTTTAGAAACTATGCTTATTTGAGAATAAACGCTGATTTATGCCCTATCATTCTAACCGGCGAAAATGGGAGTGGTAAAACAAATATTTTGGAAGCTATATCTTTTTTAACGCCTGGGAAAGGGTTAAGAGGTGCTAGACTTGCCGACATCAAACGCATCACTCCAGCTTTAGTTCATACTGACTACAAATATTCTGGGGAATCACTTAATTGGGCTGTTTCGGCTATTGTTAAAAAAAACAATGAAGAATATAATATTGGTACCGGAGCTCAAAAAACTCAAAGAGAAGCAGATGATGAAATCAGAAGTTTTGACCGAAGAATCGTGCAAATTGACGGCCAAAAAGTAGCATCTCAAACGGAACTCGGAAAATTTTTATCTGCTATATGGATAACTCCACAAATGGATAGGCTATTCTTAGGAGGAACTCAGCCAAGAAGAAGTTTCTTAGATAGAATTGTATATGCATTTGATGTAGAACACGCAAAAAGAACTGCAAATTTTGAACACACCTATAAACAATGGTATCAACTTCTTAAAAATGGATGCAATGACAACCGTTGGCTTTTATCTTTAGAAGAAGAAATGTCAAGCTTAGGAGTTGCTATTGCGGCAGCAAGACGTGAGTTGGTAGCCAGATTAAACACTTTTATTGAAACAGATCCCGACGATGTATTTCCTGATATTATGTTAGAACTGGAAGGAACCATTGAAAAAATGCTTGATAAAATGGCAGCAGTTGATGTGGAAGATTTTTATATAAATCTATTAAAAAAATCTCGTAATAGTGTTATAAATAATGATTATGTTGATGGAATAAACAGAACAGATTTTAAGGTCTACTACAAGAAAAAAAACATGCCGGCCGAACTTTGCTCTACTGGTGAACAAAAATCTTTACTTGTCAGCATCATTTTAGCACAAACCAAATGTCAAATTTTAGATAAAGGATTTGCTCCGATTCTACTTCTTGATGAAGTTACCACGCATTTAGATAATATAAAAAAAGACGCATTGTTATACAAAATAAAAGATTTGAAACTTCAAGCTTGGATTACATCTACCGAATCGCAATTATTTGAGATCTTAAAAAATGATGCTCAATTTTTTAACGTTAAAAATAATCAAGTATTCTAATATTAAATTTAAGCATAAAAAAAACCTCGAATTTTAATAAATCCGAGGTAATTTGATACATAAACTGTTTTCTAGTACTTTGTTCTGTGATTTTTAAACCACTTATGTACTCTTTCCAGTTCTTCCAAAGCCTCATCTCTGCCTGCCATAGCAAACTGTGATGGAGGGCTTTTTCCTTCATTGCGGGATAAATCCGGCAAGCTCTTTGTAACGAGTAAGTTAAACCCAATAATCGTTACTCCAATGACAAACAGTCCAGGTAGATATTTCATACGGCTAATGATTAATTAACGGTTTATATCTTGGATAGCCATTGATAGTATCAAATTGAACATATTGAACACCATCAATAGTAAACTCTTTGCCTACTTTTGTTTCAGATGAAACAAAAGCATCATCAATCAACGCAATCTTGGCCCGCTTAATAGCAAATACGACCTGCTTTTCGCCACATTTTCGTACCGCTGCTATAAACGGTATATTGGTTGGAAAGTGGTGAACAGGATGACGGAGCGTCATCTTAACCAGCCTCACATTATTTTCACTTGCCTCCAAATTGTTTTGAGAGATGTACGCATTGACCTTTGAGGTCAGAACAAGCAGATTGACATTTTCAAGAGCTGCTACATTTTTTTTCATATTTTTCTTCATAACTACAAAATTATTTAATTTTCACTTTTATAATAAACATATTTTTTGACAAAATCAAGCAAAAAATGATAAAAAAGAAAATTAACTATTTCAAAAATTAAATATATGAAGAGTTTAATTCTTTTGATAATCTTTACATGTTTTATTGCTTTCTATCATAGCTCTATCACTATCAGGCAAATCATCCATATCTCCAAAATTATACATACTACAGTTAAATTCTTCTATATCGTCGAGGATACCATTTTGCAAATCTATCAAAGTATCTTCTTCCAAACCTAAAACATGAAAATGTTTCTTTTTATCTATTTTATTTTGTTTCATAAATTATTCTCCTTTTTCATACTATTATATAATATGTGTATCTTATTTTTTAAGTTATATTTTTTCTTTACAAAAGTTATGATTTTGCATTAAAATAATAAAAAATGGAGAAAAAATCATGAAAAACATTGCATATTCATCATATAGTTTAAAAGAAGAAATTATAAGCAGTATCATTCATGGAATCGGCATATTCCTAAGTATTGCAATTTTAAGCGTATTAGTTACATTATCTGCTGTTTACGGCAATGTATACAGTATTGTTTCTTGTGCAATTTTCGGTTTTTCAATGTTATTAATGTATGCAGCATCAACACTTTATCATGCCATCCCCTACTCTCAAGCAAAAAAAATATTAAAAAAATTTGACCATATTGCAATATATTATTTAATTGCCGGCACTTATACTCCGTTTTTATTGGTAATAATGCGCAATACTTTTGGTTGGATATTATTTGCAATCATATGGGGACTAGCCATTGTCGGAACTGTTTTAAAGATATTATTACCTTCAAACGGAAAGAAATTGTGGTCTATAGGGCTTTATCTTTTAATGGGTTGGTTAGTAATTATTGCTTCTAAAACATTGTTTGCTTTAATGCCTAAATTAGCGATAGTTTTTTTAATATTGGGTGGTATTTTTTATACAATCGGCATTATTTTTTATGTCTGGAAAAGTAAAAAATATACCCATGCAATTTGGCACGGATTTGTTTTATTAGGAACAATTATGCACTTTTTTGCCATTTTGTTTTCTTGTGTATTTATTGAATAGGACACAACAAAGAATACCTTTTTGGTAATATCTAGACAACTATAACATATTTATCACAGATAAATTATTTTCCTTGAGAACGTTTTCGAGCAATCTCCACATAAGACTCAACCTCGCCTTCACGCCCATGATAAGCTAAAGAAAAACTTTCCACTAAAAATCCATATGGATTAAGAACTCTTTTCATTTTATTACTAAACTGCAAATTAACATACCTTATACGCATAACTGCTCGCCAATACACAATTGTCGGAGGTAAACCTGGCTTAATATCATAAGTTTTAAACTGAGTTTGCCATAACCCCCTTGAAAGAGGACGTATCCATTCTACTTCGACATAACGTTGCATACCATCTTTTTTTGCTTTCAACATTGCTTCTTCATAATCTGAAGACATAAACTCATTATAAACTTGAGGTGTTTGATACCAATAAAAAGCTTCCCCTTGTCTCCAACGTCTTTCCATTTCTGTCAGGCTTGTTGTAATGGTGTATCTTAAATTAATATACTCATCTATATATTTTTCCGTAATCAGATCACTAACAGGAAAGCGTATTTCTCTTTTTTGAACCATTTCTATTTGAGAAAAATAAGAGTTAATACTGAAAAAATTAGGATATACACTAATTTGTGGCAACAGAAGATATAGTGTACTTGCTAACATCATATTAAAACAAATACTAATTACAGAAAGGACTACTAAAAGTCGCGATGTCCATAAATATCTACGCTCGGGTAAAGCATCAACATGAACTCTTTCTGGATATGCCTCTATTTTATCCGGGCTTGCTTTTTCTTTATATCTAAAAAGTGTATGAAAAATTTCAATCATTTGCTAATATTAACCTCACTTTTACATTTATATGTTATTTTATACAACAAAGTAGTATAAAATCAATTAAATACTGTTATTTTTTTTAAAAATAATATAACAATATTTTATAAACATATGTTAAGGATATAAAAATGAGAAAGATTTTATGTTTTGCGGCCAGTTTATTAGCCCTATCTTCTTGTCAAAACTATGATAATGGAGTTTATTCTGAAAAACAACCATCTCAAGCATATTATTCCGATTGGGACAGAGCAATCAGAATCGATACTGATATGCAAAACATGTATGCCGGCACACCTCGCAAAATTGAACGTCCTATAGATATGTATATGGCAATGGCTCTTGCCTTAAAATATAACTATACCGGAAGGATGATTATCTATGAAGAAAACTTAATTAAAGCAGGTAAATCTTCATATGCTCAATTGCAAGAAATACTAAATAATGCAGGCTATATTAATACAAATAATTCTTCTCAATTAAGCCCTGACTTAAAAGTTGCATGGAATATATTGGATATGTCAACAGTATATTATCAATCTGAAGATCCTTCATTTAAAACAAATGTTGCAATTGAGCAAAGTCGTAAAGTTACACACAATATTTTGCAAGAAGCTCGCTTGTTATATTGGAAGGCTTTAACCGCTCAAAGACTACTCCCTATTATTGATCAAATGAGCGAATATCTTACTTTAGAAGTTGATGAAATGAATGCTCAATCTAAAGACTTGGCGACAAAAGGAGAAGCAACACCCCGAGACAATTTAATCAAGAAAAGGAAATATATGGAATCGGTGAAAAATCTTGCTTCTTTAAAACGTGATTTAGAAACAGCTCAGAGCCGATTAGCAAGTTTGATGGGTTTCCATCCTTCTACAGAATTTAAATTAGTTGGCACACAGTATGGCAATTTTGAATTACCTGAAATAAGAGCAAATTTAAGCCAAATAGAATGGCTTGCTTTATCAAACAGACCCGAGCTTCGTGTTCATGATTTAATCTCTAAAAACTCTGACAAAGAAATGATTATTCAAGACTTTAGAAGCCAAAATCAAAATAAATACTCTAACGATTCGCAATATTATAAACAATGGTCAAAACAAGGATGCGAAATTGGTATGAATGCCATTCAGGAAGCTCAAAAAGCTGATATAGCAGAGTTTAATTCTTTGCGTCGTCAACGTATGACATCATTAATACTAAACCAAGTTTATGTAGCTTGGGCACAATATATGGCAGCAACAGAAGATTATCAAATAAATATGGAAATTGCTAATACTTCTGAAAATATTGCTGAAGATTTTACATTTACAGAAGGTGAAAAAAATGAGAAAAGTCAGTTAGAAGCGTCTCGTGCAATTGAAGATGAAGTGAAAGCATTTTTATCCTATGTAGACGTTCAGGAAGCTTTAGGTAACTTATATGCTACCATGGGTTTAGATGCTATTCCTTATTATATGTTAGGAGAAAAACCATCTAGCATTGCTTTATATTTAAATCAAAATATGAACAAATGGGGTAATGGCGAGCTTATTCCTGATAATCGTCCATATTTATTAGATATTCCTTCCAAACGTCCTCCGATTGATGTTTCTTCAAGGCTAAAACTTCCTGATGTAACCGTTGGCACAGGAGATCCTATTTATATTGAAATTAAAGATGATGTATTAAAACTTTTGGGTTGGGAAGGAAATATTACAACTCGAGCAGGTCTTATCGACGACAGTCCTTTGCCTAAGTGGCTTAAATATAACACTGAAAAACGCGTATTTACAGGCAGGGCTATGCCTAAAGATGGTGGCGTATATCAAATTAAACTATACATCACTGAAGATACCGGTAATATTGCTTATGCAACATTTAAGCTAACCGTAAGAGAAGTTTATGTTCCATCCCTTAAATTAAAGGGTTTAACAAAAGGTAGAGGAGCAATGATTCTAAAACGTTGTGAAGGCAAAAATTGTAAAGACACCTACATCCATCAAGATGAGATAGGAAAAGAGGTAGAAAGGGCTCCTTCAAAACGCTAAACAAACATCTGCCCCGAACAATTTCGGGGCTTTTTTTCATATAAACATAAAAAATATTAACTATTAGGTAAAATATGGTTGATATATTGCATAATGTGGAATAGAATATAAATCTATTTAAGGTATTAATTATATATAACGAGGAAATATTATGAAAATCACATTGACAGGAAAACAAGTTGATATCGGCGACAGATTACGTAAACATGTCGAAGAGGCAATTGAAAATTCAGTAAATAAATATTTTAGCGCACCTATCAGTTCAACAGTTGCATTTTCTAAAGAAGGCGAAGATTTTAGCGTTGAAGTTACCGTACGTCCTGCAAAAAATATGATATTAAAAGGTTCAGGTATAGCTGCAGATCCATATTCTGCTTTTGATAATGCTAATGAACATATTGCAACTCGTTTACGTCGCAATAAAAACAAATTAAACGATCATAAAGGTAAACTCGGATTGGCAGAGTTAGCTTATCAAGCCGTACTTCCTCTTCATGAAACAGAAGAAGAATTGGATGTTGATGTTGACGCTCCTTTAACGATTGCCGAAACAGATGCAAACATTCCGGTTTGTAACGTCAGTGAAGCTGTCATGCTTATGGATTTATCTAACGAATGTGCTTTGATGTTCCGCAACAGCGCAAATAATCATATTAGTATGGTATATCGCCGTAAAGATGGTAATATTGGCTGGGTTGAACCAAAGTCTGAAAACTAATTAACAGGATTAAATTCATGAAAATCTCTGACATTTTATCAACAAATTCTATTTTTACAGAAGTTAAAGCTAACAACAAACGTCAGCTCCTTCAAGAACTTGCGATTAAAATGGCAAATATGTCTCAGCTTGATGAAAGGCTATTATCTGATGCTATTATGGAACGTGAAAATTTAGGTTCTACCGGTTATGGCAGAGGCACAGCATTTCCTCATGCTCGTATTGAGGGTACAAAATCTGTTCAAGCTGTTTTTGCAAGACTTGAATCACCTATAGATTTTGATGCTGTTGATACAAAACCTGTTGATTTAGTGTTTATGTTGGTTTCTCCGGAAACAAATGGCGCAGATCATCTGACTGCTCTTGCAACTTTGTCAAGAATCTTAAAAAATGAAGAAACCTGCGAGAAGTTGCGTAAAGCAAAATCAAGAGATGAAATATACGCAATTTTGAATATGTAATCTGAAATTTTAAGCCTCCGAACTTCGGAGGCTTTTTTTTACTTAAAAAATCTGTTCACGAGTTTTTTTCAAAACAATTTTTGGGAAATCTTCAGCAACCTTTCCCAAATGCCATGCATTACGAGCTAAAAAAACTTTTGCGCCGTCGTGATCATCTGCGATATTTGCCATCGACGAATCTAAAAACTTTTGCAAATAATTACTATCATTGCATTCTACCCAACGAGCAGTATAATATTGCGTAGGTTCAAATATAACCTGAATATTAAATTCTGTACGGATTCTGTCTGCCATAACCTCAAATTGCAATGGTCCGACAACACCAACCACCCACTCAGATCCGATTACGGGCTTAAAAACACTAGCTCCGCCTTCTTCTGCAATTTGCTCTAATGCATTACTGAGATGTTTAGATTTTAACGGATCCAAAGCACGAACAGATTTTAACAATTCAGGCGCAAAACTAGGAATTCCGGTAAAATGAATTTTTTCGCCTTCAGTTAGGGTATCTCCAATTCTTAATTGCCCATGATTAGGTATACCTATAATATCACCGGCATAAGCATCTTCTGCCAATTCACGATCTTGAGCCAAAAACATAACAGGAGTAGGAACCTTAATATTTTTACCGGTTCTTACTTGCAACAGACTCATTCCTCTTTTAAAATGACCGGAACAAATGCGCATAAAGGCTATTCGGTCACGATGCTTAGGGTCCATGTTGGCCTGAATTTTAAATATAAAACCACTAACCTTATTTTCATCAGCATTAATTTCTCGCTCCAAAGCCGGTTGAGGACGAGGTGTTGGAGCCATATTATATAAACCGTCTAAAATTTCCTTTACACCAAAGTTATTAATTGCACTACCAAAAAAGACCGGTGTCAAAGCTCCTGCCAAATAAGCTTCCAAATCAAACTTAGGACAAACTTCTTTTACCATTTCTACTTCTTCACGAAGTTTTTGTACCAAATATGAAGGTAAAAGTTCATCAAGTTTTGCGTCATCTAAGCCCTGGCAAGTTTCAATTATGGCATTTTTTTGTGATTTATCACCGATTTTATTCATTAAAATAAGTCTATCATTGATAATATCATAACAACCCATAAAATCTTTACCGGAACCTATCGGCCAGCTTGCAGGAGTAACATCAAGGGCTAAAGTTTTTTCAATATCATCCAGCAAAACAAAGGTATCCAAACCTTCTCTGTCAAGCTTGTTTATAAAGGTTAAAATCGGAATATTACGCAAACGGCAGACTTCAAAAAGTTTTTTAGTTTGTGTTTCGATACCTTTTGCCGAATCAAGCACCATAATCGCCGAATCGACAGCGGTAAGCACACGATAAGTATCTTCCGAAAAGTCTTCGTGCCCCGGTGTATCTAATAAATTAAATGTAACCCCTTCATAATCAAAAGTCATAACCGAAGATGCTACCGATATTCCTCTTTCTTGTTCGACTTTCATCCAGTCTGAATGAGCTCGACGATTTTCACCTCTGGCTTTAACTGCACCTGCCTGACTGATAGCCCCCCCAAACAACAAAAGCTTTTCGGTCAAAGTGGTTTTACCGGCGTCAGGGTGCGAAATAATGGCAAATGTTTTTCTTGGATTATATTTATTTTCCGACATTTTTTCTCTCGAAATTAAGTTATTTTTTTCACATAGTATAAATTTTTATTAAAAATGCAATAGCTTTTATTATTTTCTTGATTTAATTTTTTTTTTGGTTAGTATGCAAACAGCTAATTTAATGATTAACCGCGAGCGTGGTGAAATGGCAGACACGCCAGACTTAGGATCTGGTGTCGCAAGACGTGAGGGTTCAAGTCCCTCCGCTCGCACCATCTTTTTAGATGATTATAAGGATAAGAGAAAATCAATGAAATTTACTGAAGAAAAATCAAAAGGTTTAACAAGAGAATTTAAAGCTGTTATTCCTGCTGCTGAATTCGAAAAAGAAGTTGACAGCAAAATTGAAAGCATTTCAAAAAACACAAAAATTGCAGGCTTCCGTCCGGGAAAAGCACCTAAAGCTATGCTAAAACAAAAATATCGTGCTTCTGTTTTGGGAGAAGTTTTAGATGAAATGTTAAAAAACAGTGCCGATAAAATAATTCAAGAAAACAAACTTCGTCCGGCTGTTATGCCTGAAATTAATCTTACAACCTTTGGCGATGACAAAGATATTGAATTTACGGTTTTAGTTGAAGTTTTGCCTGAAATCAAATTTGGTGATTTTTCCAGCATTACATTAGATAAATTAACAGCTGAAGTTCCGGCTGAAGAAGTTGAAAAAGCAATCAAATATGTTGCACAAACCAGAAAAGAAAACGTTGTCGTAACAGAAGATCGCGCAACTAAAAAAGGCGATGTTGCCGTAATTGACTTTACAGGTTCTGTTGACGGTGTTGAATTTAACGGCGGTAAAGGAACTGATTATCCTTTAGAATTAGGTTCTAACTCTTTCATCCCCGGTTTTGAAGATCAACTTATCGGCAAAAACAAAGGTGACAAAGTTGATGTAAACGTTACTTTCCCTGAAAACTATCATGCTAAAGATTTGGCCGGAAAAGCTGCCGTATTTGCAGTAGAAATTAAAGAAATCAGAGAACCTAAAGAAGTAGAAATCAATGATGAATTTGCAAAATCTTTAGGTGAAGAAAGCTTAGATTCTTTACGTGCAAAAGTTGTAGAACGCATTAAAGCTGATTATGAAAACGCATCTAAATTAAAATTAAAACGTGCTTTATTAGATGTTTTAGATAAAGAATATAGCTTTGATATTCCTTCAAAATTGGTTGATGCCGAATATGATGGAATTGTTAAACAATATGAACAAGCTAAAAAATATAATCAACTTGATGAAGAAGAAAAAGCAAAAGATGAGAAAGATTTATTGGCAGAATATAAAGAAATTGCCGCTCGTCGTGTTAAACTCGGATTATTGCTTTCTGAAGTTGGTTTAAATGCAAAAATCACAATCACACCGGAAGATATCAATAAAGCTATCATGAATGTAGCTAAAAAATATCCGGGACAGGAAAAAGCTGTGTTTGATTACTATTTGAAAAACAAAGAAGCTGTTGAAGCCTTAAAAGCTCCTGTTTTCGAAGAAAAGATTGTAGATTACTTGTTATCTCAAGTTAAATTAAATGAAAAAGTTGTTGCCGTTGAAGAACTTTATTCATTTGATGAAAACAAAAGCAGTGAACAAAAGACTGCTAAAAAAACAGCTAAGAAGACAACTAAAAAATCTGCATAGCAGCTGATAATCATTAAAAAAGCCCTTTTGAAAGGGCTTTTTTTTTTAATCTTTAAGATAAATCAAGGACGCATCCTAACTTTCCGGTTATACTTATTCAACCGCGGGCTTCTTGATATTTGTGTTTGCAAAAAAGCCTCCGATAAAACCGAGAACAAGACCTATTTGCCACATTTTAAAACCGGTAATACCAAGCGCTGCAAAAAAGCTCAAAATAGTATCTCCAAACATAAGTCCTACGACCCAACCGGTAAGAGCTCCTAAAAAGGTTCTTACAATGCAAGCCCAAAACACCATAAAGGCTGCAAGCAAAAGATTTGTAATAGCTTTCATAACATCATAATTTTTTTAGTTTAACATCATAATTTATATCTGGTGTTACGTTATATCTAAATAAAATTATTGTCAAGTTTTAACACAGATTGTATCTGATAAAGAACAAATATGTAAAAATGTTGCGATTATTTTATCAAATAAAAACTTGACTTTTGTCTATATTTTTTATATAGTAAACTTATTGTAAAATTCTTCGGAGTAAAACAAATGGAAAATAAAAAAGAGTTGATTGTTAAAGATAGACATGGTGTTGAACATAATCTGTATGATTTACCAAAAAATTTTGTTTTTGATGGCAATATAGACTTGAGTGAGCGTAATTTAAGAGAACTACCGGATTTATCAACCGTAACAGTTACAGGAAGTTTTGATTGTTGGAATTGCAGTAATTTAACTTCATTAAAAGGTGCTCCAAAAGAAGTTGGTGGAGATTTTTGTTGCAGCGCTTGTGAAAAATTAACCTCATTAGAAGGAGTTCCTCAAAAAGTTGGTAGAAATTTTGGTTGTGGGGGTTGCAGTAATTTAACTTCATTAAAAGGTGCTCCCAAAGAAATTAACGGAAATTTTATCTGTCATGATTGTGAAAAATTAACTTCACTAGAACATGCCCCTCAAAAAGTTGGTGGAAATTTTGATTGCTCTCGATGTGAAAGATTAGAATCATTAGAAAACGCACCAAAAGAAGTTAGTGGAGATTTTGATTGCAGTGATTGTGAAAAATTAACCTCATTAGAAGGTGCTCCCAAAGAAGTTGGTGGAGATTTTTCTTGTCTTCGGTGTGAAGTGCCTTCATTAAAAGGTGCTCCCAAAGAAGTTGGTGGAGATTTTTATTGTTGGCAGTGTCATAATTTAACCTCATTAGAAGGAGCACCGGAAAAAGTTGGGGGAAATTTTTCTTGCCATATGTGTGACTTAACCTCATTAAAAGGAGCTCCGAAAGAAATTGGTGGAGATTTTGATTGTTCATTTTGCAGCGAATTAAAATCGCTAATTCATGTTCCTAAATGTAAGAATATAGAGGTAGCGACAGCATTGGGGGAGTTATTGACAAAATATACTTCTTATGTAACACCTTTAGGTGGTGGTGGATTGTACCTTTCGGCGACATATGAAAGTGTAGTATCTTCTCCCAGATATAAGCGAGAACTTGCTAATGAAGAGGCCCTATTAAAAACAAAATCAAAGCTTAAAGCCAGACATCAAGATGAAAATACTTCATCTAACGGACAAGTTGCAACTAACGTTACACTAGATATATTAAAAGCTAAAGAAAGCCGAAATATTTAATTAAGGTATGTGTAATTATAAAATCCCCCTTAAACACTTAAGGGGGATTTCTTTATTTTTTCAAAGCAATTTCCAATACTTCTTTTACTTCGCTTACAGGCATAATTTTCAGCCCTTCTTTTACATTATCCGGAATTTCAGCTAAATCTTTTTCATTATCTTTAGGGATTATAACTGTTTTAATTCCACCTCTTAATGCTGATAAAAGCTTTTCTTTTAAACCACCGATAGGAAGCACCCTACCCTGTAAAGTGATTTCTCCGGTCATTGCCACATCTTTTCTGACCGGAATTTTTGTAAACACGGAAACAAGTGTGGTAAACATAGCAATACCTGCCGAAGGTCCATCTTTTGGAGTTGCCCCTTCAGGAACATGGATATGCACATCTGTCTTTTCAAAAACATCTGCATCTATGCCCAAATCTTGAGATCTGGCTCTGACAACCGAATATGCCGTATCTATAGATTCTTTCATAACATCTCCGAGTTTTCCGGTTTGCATAACTTTACCTTTTCCCGGCATATCTACAGCTTCAATAAACAAAATATCACCACCGACTTCTGTCCAAGCAAGACCCGTTGTAACACCAACCTGATCTTTTTCTTCAGCTTGACCGAATCGATATTTTCTTACCCCCAAATATTTTTCCAAATTATCAGAAGTAACTTCAATTTTGACGCACTGTTCTTTTGATAATAAAATTTCTTTTACCGATTTACGAGCAATGGCTGACAGTTCGCGTTCCAAGTTTCTGACGCCGGCTTCCCTGGTGTAATAGCGCACAATGTCACGAACAGCATCGTCAGTGATTGTAAGCTCCGAACATTTAACTGCATTTTCACCGAAAATCTTCGGAATTAAATGGCGTTTGGCAATTTCAATTTTTTCGTCTTCAGTGTAGCCTGATAAACGAATAATTTCCATTCTATCCAAAAGTGGCCTTGGCATATCCAAAGAGTTTGCTGTTGTTACAAACATAACATCAGATAAATCATAATCCACCTCTAAATAGTGGTCATTAAATGTTGAGTTTTGTTCCGGATCAAGCACTTCCAAAAGAGCAGAACTCGGATCTCCTCGCCAATCGTTACCGAGTTTATCAATTTCATCAAGCAAAAATAACGGATTTGATGTTCCGACTTTTTTCATGCCTTGAACAATTTTTCCGGGCATAGAACCTATGTAGGTTCTTCTGTGTCCTCTGATTTCTGCTTCATCACGCATACCACCCAAAGATGCTCTTACAAATTTGCGTCCTGTTGCTCTGGCAATTGATTGCCCTAAAGAAGTTTTACCAACTCCCGGAGGTCCGACCAAACATAAAATAGGACCTTTTATTTTATCGGCTCGTGAACGGACTGCCAGATATTCAACAATACGCTCTGTTACCTTATCCAAGCCATAATGATCTGCTTCTAAAATTTCCGTTGCTTTTTGTAAATCATTATTCACCTTAGATGGTTTCTTCCACGGAATATCCAAAAGCCAATCAAGATAATTCCTAACAACGGTTGCTTCCGAACTCATTGCTCCCATTGTTTTTAATTTGCGAAGCTCTGACAAGGCTTTTTCTCTTGCTTCTTTTGAGAGCTTAGTTTTTTTAATTTTTTTCTTTAAAATAGAAATTTCATCTTCTTCATCGCCATCATTAAGTTCTTTTTGAATGGCTTTCATTTGCTCATTGAGATAATATTCTTTTTGGCTTTTTTCCATTTGTTGCTTAACACGATTTTTAATCTTGTTTTCAACTTCTATCATAGCCAATTCCGCATTCATAAATTCTAACAATTTTTCAAAACGAGAAATTATATCATCTGCTTCCAAAAGTTGTTGCTTTTCTTCCACTTTTAAGGTGATGTGTGAAGCAATGGTATCGGCAAGTTTGCTAAAATCTTCAATCTGGCGAACAGCCACAATCACATCGGCAGAAAGCTTTCTTGAAACTTTCACATACTCTTCAAACATGGAAATAACAGAGCGTGAAAGGATTTCTGTTTCTTTTTCATCAGATTTAATTTCCGGTAAAGTTTCAATATGTGCTGAAATAAAATTTCCGTCATCCAAAAAAGTATTAACTTTAATACGCTCAACACCTTCTATCAAAATTTTTACCGTACCATCAGGTAACTTAATCATCTGTAAAATACTGCTTAATGTTCCGATGTTATATATATCATCAGCTTTAGGATCTTCTATTGATGCTCTCTTTTGTGTAACCAAAACAACATAACCTCCATTTTCATTTACGGTTTGCAAAGCTTTGATAGATTTTTCTCTTCCCACAAAAAGAGGAACAATCATTTTAGGAAATACAACAGTATCTCTTAAAGGTAATACCGGAATAGCTTTATCTGTTTTATTTTCCATATTTGTAGACATTTTTATACTTTCTCCATTCAATCACTCTTTCTTTATATAAGAAACTTATAAACATTTGGCAAGAGTGACAACGTTAAATCTTTTTAATCCACAAGCAAGAACATCTAAAAACAATTAATTTATTGCAGATTTAAAAAAAAATGTATATGATGTACGAACTATATTAAAGAGGAACTCATCTTATAAAGGTATGTCTATACTAAAAAAAATTACCAAATCTTCGTTTGCGGCAAATGTTATCAGTCGTATTGCTTATTGGTATATAAAATTTGTTAAATATACCACAAAATGGGATTTACGCGGTATTGAAACTTTTTATGAAAATTTGGAAAAATATGGCAGTGTAATTTTTATAGCGTGGCATGGGCGTGTACCTATGGCTCCTTCCTTTTGGGATAAAAGAAAACCGCTAAAAGCCTTAGTATCTCCTCATAGAGACGGACGGCTTGTTGCAGCAATGCTCCGTAGATTTGGTATTGGCAACATTGATGGATCAACCAACGAAAATGCCAAAGGTGCCGCCATTAGCATTATGAAAGAACTAAAAAACGGTACTACAATTGCAATTATACCTGACGGTCCCAGAGGGCCATCGATGACGATGTCTTTATCTCCCGTATACTATGCACAAAAAGCCGGAATTCCGGTATTAGGGGTTACATATAGTATCGAAAATTCCATCGTCATCGAAAAAAGTTGGGATAAGATGATTATTCCTAAACCTTTTAACAAAGGGATATGTGCTGTTACCAAACCTTTTTTCATTCCTAAAGATGCTTCCAAAACCGAATTGGAAGAATATCGTTTAGAAATTGAAAACACTCTTAATAATCTGACTTGGAAAATTGATAAAGAACTTAATATGCCCTATATACCTAAAGGAACAATCCCAAGAAACAGAAAGAAAAATATAAGGAAACAAGATTAATGCTGATCAAAATATATAATACATTATTGCGACTTTTATATCCGTTAGTTATCAGACCTTACATTAAAAAACGCAAAAAAAACGGTAAGGAAGATATAAAACGATTCAATGAAAGAATCGGACGTCCGACAAAAACACGCCCTGAAGGGAAACTTATTTGGATGCACGGAGCTTCTGTGGGTGAATCGGTTTCTATGTTACCTCTAATACAACGATTGTTGGAAACATATCCTGAAGCACATGTTATGGTAACAACCGGTACTACAACTTCAGCAGAAATAATGTCTAAGCGTCTTCCTGAAAGAGCATTTCATCAGTATTTACCTATTGAAAATCCTACATATGCTTCACGTTTTGTAAAACATTGGCGCCCTGATGTTGCTTTATGGTTTGAATCTGAATTTTGGCCATCAATGCTGTTTTGTATAAAGAAAAGAAATATTCCTCTGATATTAGTTAACGGAAGAATTTCCAATAAATCTTTCAAACGTTGGCAACAGTTTGAGTTCATTATTAAAGAACTTTTAGATTGTTTTACTTTATGTTTAGGACAATCTGAACAAGATGAATATCGCTTGAGAGTGTTAGGGGCAAAAAATACATTATGCTTAGGTAACTTAAAATATGCAGGATTACCTTTACCAGTTGATGAAAACAAAAAAAATGAAATTTTGCAACAAATAGAGGGGCGTACAACTTGGCTTATAAGCTCTACACACGATGATGAAGAATATAAAATCGGCAAATTTTTAAAAGAATTAAAACAAAAAGTACCTAATGTTTTAACTTTTATTGCTCCTCGTCACCCTAATCGTGGAACAGAAATTAAAGAGCGCTTACAAAATGAATTGGGACTTAATGTTGCTCTACGTTCTGCTGATGAAAAAATCACACCGGAAACTGAAGTGTATATTGCTGATACAATTGGAGAAATGGGAATTTGGTACGATTTATTTTCCCTTGTGTTTGTTGGAGGCTCTTTAATTCCGCATGGAGGCCAAAACTTTATGGAACCATCAAGATGTAGAGATGCTGTTATTGTCGGTCCTCATATGCATAATTTTACAGATGCAATCAATCGTGCAAAAAAAGCTGATGGCATCATTCAAGTAAACGATGTTATTGACCTAATGTCTATGGTTGAACATCTTTTGACAAACCCTGATCTTTTAGAAGCCAAACGTTCACTTGCTTACAACTGGGCAAACGGTGAAGCAAAAGTTTTAGATGGTATTGTCGAAAAAATTCAATGTTATCTTGATTAATATTAGGTAGGATAAAAATGAAAACACCAACTTTTTGGAATAAAAAAAATTTATTTGTTTACTGTTTGTTACCGTTTAGTTGGATTTATCATTGCGTAACAACATTAAGGTTCAAACTAAAGAAACCTTACAAATCGCATTTACCTGTAATATGTATCGGAAATTTAACGGCAGGGGGCACTGGAAAAACTCCAGTATCTATAGCTATTGCTGATATTTTAAAACAAAAAGGTAAAAATCCGTTTTTTATTTCAAGAGGATATGGTGGAAAAGTCAAAAACATCATAGTGTATAACTATAATAACTGCGCCAAGGATGTAGGTGATGAACCCTTACTTTTATCAAAAATAGCTCCTGTATCAATCAATTCGGACAGGGCCGAAGCTGCAAAACTAGCTTTAAAAGGTGGAGCCAATAGCTTGATTATGGATGACGGATTTCAAAATCCCGGACTTTATAAAGATATATCTTTTCTAGTTTTTAACGGTAAGTTAGGTATTGGTAACGGTGCCGTCATCCCTGCTGGTCCGTTACGTGAAACATTTACAAGTGGCATTAAACGTGCTTCCGCATTAATCATTATCGGAAATGATGAAACGGATATTGCAAAAAAAACTGATTTACCTGTGTTTTTTGCTGATATAACGGAAGAACAACCTAACATAAAAAACAAAAATATTTTTGCTTTTGCTGGCATCGGATATCCGGAAAAATTTTATAATTCACTTAAAAAAGTCGGATTAAATGTTGTTAATACACAAGATTTTCCGGATCATCATTTTTATACAGAAAAAGAGTTAAATAAAATCATAGAAACAGCGCAAAAACAAAACTTGGAAATTTTTACCACATCTAAAGATTTTGTAAAAATTCCTACTAATATGCAAAAACACTTTAATGTACTTAATATTAAAATAAATTGGCGAAATCAAAAATCCGTTGAAGATTTTATCTGTAAAAAGTTGAAATAGAGCACAAAGAAAAATTAAAGGTCCAGTAAACTTTTGGAATATTCATCAGCTTTGAAAACATCTAGATCATCTATTTTTTCACCAACACCTATGAAATATACTGGTATTGTAAAATCTTGTGCAATTGAAGCCAAAATTCCGCCTTTGGCAGAACCGTCAAGCTTGGTAACAATCAAACCGTTTAACGGAACTATCAAATTAAATTCTTTTACTTGAGAAACAGCATTTTGCCCCGTGGCAGCATCAATTGTAAGCAATGTAGAATGAGGTGCATCAGGTATCACTTTTTTAATCACTCTTATAATTTTTTTTAGTTCGTCCATTAAGCCTGACTTATTTTGTAATCTGCCTGCTGTATCAATAAACACCACATCGTCTTTTTCTTTGATAGCCACATTTAGTCCATCATAGCATAATCCAGCGCTATCACAACCGTCTTGACCATAAAAGACCCTGATATCTGAACGTTCTCCCCAAGTTTTTAGTTGTTCAACTGCTGCTGCTCTAAAAGTATCTGCTGCAATAAAAGAAACTTTCTTCCCACTATTTTTTAATTTTGATGCTATTTTTCCGATTGTTGTTGTCTTACCTGCACCATTAACTCCAACCATTAAAATAACATAGGGTTTTGGCTGAATTTCAGTGATAAAATCCGCTTCTAGCGGTTTTAATATCTTTTCAAGTTCCGATGCTAAAGCTTGTTTAATTTCATCTTCCGAAACTTCTTTATCCATACGAATTTTAGCAAAGGCATCTATTATTTTAGCGGAAGTTTTAACACCTAAATCAGAACTGATAAGCAACTCTTCCAATTCTTCTAAAGTTTGAGAATCTATTTTCTTTTTTGTAAAAATATCATTTATACCACCTGTTATTTTTGCAGACGTTTTCTTTAGTCCAAGTCCTAATTTTTGAAAAAAATTAACCATTATTATCCTCTCTTAAACTTCTTAAAATTTTTGCTCTACGACGACGCTCATTTACATCTACTTGTGGCATTTTGGCTGCAGGGGTTCCCTGTCTTTGAGAATATGGAAATACATGAAGTTTATCAATGTTTGCCTCTTCAACCAATCTACATGTATTCTCAAAAGCCTCTATACTTTCTGTAGGAAAACCACAAATAAAATCAGCCCCAAATGTAGCTTCAGGTCTTGAAGTTCTTATCTTATTACATAAATTTATGACATCTTCTCTGCTATGTCTTCTCCCCATTCTTTTTAGTATCAAGTTGTCTCCTGATTGAACAGACAAATGAAAATGGGGATAAATATTTTTGTATTTTCCTACAAGCTCCACAAACTTATCATCAACAGCAGCAGGATCCAACGAGCCAAAATGTAATGATTTTAATTGGGGAATTTGCTCTAAAACGTGGCTAACTAAACCACTAAAAGATGGCTGATAAGAACAAGCATCCACTCCAGTTAAACAAATTTGTTCAAAACCTTGATTAAGTAAAGTTTGTATTTGGTTGATAACTACATGTTCTTCTACAGACCTATTATTTCCTCTGGCATAAGGTATAATACAATATGTACATCTGTGATTACATCCTTGCTGAATCTGTACAAATGCTTGCTGACGGCCTTCAAAACCGGTAATTACATACTTATCACATTTATCATAATCAAATATATTCCCGACAATTGTTTTTTCTTGTGTATCTGAATTGATATATTTTTCAATGTCAACTTTTTCTTTATTACCTAAAACAAGATCAACTTCAGGCATAATGGCAAATTTTTCCGGACTGACTTGAGCCGCACATCCTGTAATAACAATCTTAGCATCAGGATTTTGCTTTTTTAATTTTCTTATTGTCTGCCGGCACTGACGCTCTGCTTCTCCCGTAACGGCGCATGTATTAACAATAATTAAATTATCGGCATCTTTAAATTTTTCCTTTAAGATTTCCGATTCAAAAGTATTAATCCTACATCCGAATGTTACAACTTCTACCATTTATTCTCCTTAATTTTTTACAATATAAAGATAAAAAATTATGTTTGCAATTTAATTTTATATTTTTATAATCAGCTAAGATTAATTTTTACGAAAGGTTTTAATATGTTAAATAAAATTGCTTTAATTATTGCCACATTTTTTGGTGCAGGATTATCTCCTAAAGCTCCTGGCACTGCAGGTTCTCTTGCCACTTTACCTCTTGCATTTTTGATGGCATACTTTTGGGGACGTGACGGAATTATTTTAGCTGCGATAATTTCTTTTTTTATCGGAGTATGGGCCACAAATCAACTTACCAAAAATTCCGATGAAAAGGATCCATCAAAAGTGGTAATTGATGAAACTGCAGGTCAGCTGATGAGTTTTGTTTTGGTAGCCCCATACTTACAAAATAATTTAAATATAAAAGTTTTCATTATATATTTGTTAGGATTTGGTCTTTTCAGATTGTTTGATATCGTTAAAACAGGACCCGTTAAGTGGGCAGATACGAAAATCAAAAACGCTTGGGGCGTTATGCTTGATGATGTTTTTGCCGGAATTTTTGCAGCTATCGTCTTAATGTTTATAGCAAACAGAATATAATGAAAGTTATTAAAATGAATAAATATGAACAATTAGTCAAAGAGTGCCATAAAGCTATGGAACTTAGCATTGATGACGCATATTCAGTAGAATTGCTGACTTTACGTAAAAAACTTATAAATGAAGAAACTGAAGAACTTAATATCGAAATAGATACCCTTATAAATGAACTGAACACTAAAGGCTCAATTTCTAAAGAAACAAAAATACAAATGTTTAAAGAATTAGCTGACTTGCAATATGTATTAAGCGGAATGGTGGTCAGTCTCGGTATTCCGATGGAAGAAGTCTTTCAAAGAGTTCATAACAGCAATATGTCAAAACTTGTTGATGGCAAACCTCTAAAAAGAGAAGATGGTAAATTCTTGAAAGGTCCGAACTATAAAAAACCTGATTTATCAGATTTAGGATAATTTTTAAGGGGCTAATTAAAGCCCCTTAATTTATTTTTTCAAACACAATATTCTATACGTACCATCTTCGGAAACCTCAACACCATGTGTATCGTGAGTAAATCCTGTAAACTGTCTATCAAAAGTTTCTAACGCCTTTAAATATTTTAACAATTTACCGTCTGTCGGCCCGGCATTTTCACCAGGCATCAAAAGAGGAATTCCCGGAGGATAAGGAACAACACCTGTTGCTACTGTTCTGTTTGTCATTTCATCAAGTGTTAAGGCTTCTACATTATTTTTTACCAGTTCTTCATACGCTTCAACAGGGGACACATCCGGATGTGGTAAAACAGAAAAAGCCTCAGCCATAGATTTTGTTGTTTGAATTTCTTTCATAGCGGTAAACATTTCAGTTGCCAAATCTTTTAATCCCATATCCTTATAGTGCTTTTCATCGGCATGATAAATTTTTGGCATTATACGGCTGATATGTGTATTGTTGTCATAATCTTGTTTAAATTCAAACATAGCATTTAACAAAGTTCCCCATTTTCCTTTTGTTACACCTAACGAGAACAAAAACAGGCATGTAAAGTCTGTTGTCTTCTCAACTACAATACCTTTATTATCAAGATATGCAGTTAAAAGTGTTGCCGGAATTCCCCAATCAGCAAGTGTACCATCTGGCATTATTCCCGGTGTTGTCACAGAAACTTTAATAGGATCTAACATGCAGTATCCATCTTCAATATCGCCAAATCCATGCCATGTTTCATTGGGATGTAAAACCCAACAGTCTGGATTTGTAGCCAAAAGCTCATCATCTGCTTCATAAAATAAAACTTGTTCACCACTTGGTGTCCTAACCATTGGAGGTTGCCAAATGTTAAAAAACCAATCATTGTTTGTTGTTTTCTCATTGTATACTCGAGCAACTGTTTTTCTAAAACTTATTGCTTCTTTTATTGACATTTCGGTTAGCATTAACCCACCTTTATTATCCATCATAGCCGAACTGATATCATTTGAAGCAATAATTGCATAAAATGGTGATGTAGAAGAATGCATCATAAGAGATTCATTAAAACGTTCATGACTGATTGCATTTTTACCATCCAAAATATGTATCATTGATGCTTGTGAAAATGCAGCTAACAGCTTATGTGTTGATTGTGTAGCAAAAATAGTCGGTTCATCTTTTGAATAAGTTGCCGGATTGTAACACATTGCATAACGATTTTCATACATCGGATTAAAACGTGCATAACCATACCAAGCTTCATCAAAATGAAGTCTGTCTACACTTTGTTTAAGTAAATTTTTGACTGTTGTCACATTGTAACATAAACCATCGTACGTTGAATTTGTGATAATTGCATGACGTGGTAAAGTATCCATATTTTCTTTCACAAGCGGATTTTCTTTTATGGTTTGAGCAATAGCTTCCTTTGTTAAACGATTAGGCATAATCGGTCCTATGATACCATATTGGTTACGAGACGGTATCATATATGTTGGTATAGCACCTGATAAGGTCATAGCATGCTCGACAGATTTATGACAGTTTCTATCACATAAACAAATATCATTTCTGGTTACACTTGCCATAAGAATTATACGATTTGAAGTTGAAGAACCGTTTGTTACATGATAGCTTCTGCTTGAGTTAAAAACTTCTGCCATATATTTTTCACTTTCTCCTATCGGTCCTGAGTGATCAAGCATTGAACCTAATTCACCAACAGAAATTGATAAATCGGAACGAAAAATTTGTTCACCGAAAAAATTAAAGAAGTCTCTTCCGGCTGCAGATTTCAAGAAAGCAGTTCCACCGGTATGACCAGGAGTATGCCAAGAATATTCATGGACTTTGGCAAAATTTGCCAGGGCTTTAAACATCGGTGGCAAAATAAATTTACGATATCTTTCTACCGAAGCTTGAATACGTCCGCTTATAAATTCTAAAGTATCTTCTAAAAGCCATATAAAATCACTGACTTTATCTAAAATATAAGATGGAATTTCTGATGCCATATTTTTACTTGACATTATGTATATCGGAACTTGTGAATTATGCGCTCTTATATATTCGAGTGTTGAAAAAGTATTTGCACATTTATTACACTCTACCCCAATTAAAACACATTGAATACTTGGATCAGAATAGAATATGGCTTTAGCATCATCTAAATTATCTGCTACAATTATGTGAGAGCCTTCAATTTCTAAATCTTCTTGTAATTTTCGAACAGCTCTGGATGCGGCCGTTTGATCTTCCAAATTTTCATATACAAGTAAAACTTTAACTTCAAATGGATTTTTTATATCTATCATTTATTTCTCCTTTTTGATTAACCTAACGTATCTGAATGTTCTACAACCGAAAAGTGCCCTTTTATACGACGAACTAAATTGCTATCATCGGCAAATGAAATCCAAAACATTATGACAAGAGCAACAATTGTAATTAACAATACAAAATATCTTACCCAAGCCGGCACTACACAATGTATACGTTTATCATGATCTTTCATTTCCCAAATTCTGTTATCTGCAAGTTCATAAAAAATTACCGTTGCTATAACAAACATCAATGCCCATCTTGTTTGTTCCGGATCAGAACCTATCATTGCTATCATAGAATAAAATGCAGCAACCAAACCTACCAACATGTAAAATATTCCCTGATTTGCACTCATCCTTTCTCGTCCTAAAATTTTAATAGCAACAGATGAATATATATACGGCAACAATGTCATAATAACTGCAATTGAGGCAATCTTACCAAACTGTTCGGAAGCTGTAGGGGACATTGTGGCCAAAACTTGAACTGTCATAATTCCTGCAACAATTGCAAGACCTGCTGCCGGCACATCTTTTTTATTTGTACAAGCAAAAACTTTACCGAAAAGTCCGTCTTCAGCGGCCGCTTTTGCTGTTTGTCCGACAAGAAGTGTCCATCCTCCCAAAGATCCCAAACAACCGATTGCAGCGCACAATGCAACGATATCTCCAGCTCTTTGTCCCAAAGCAATACTAACTGCTTGAGAAAATGGAGCTGAGGAAGAAATCAGCTCTTTACTCGGAATAATTCCCATAATTGCCGAAGAGCTTAACACATAACATAGAGCAGCTAAAATAACTCCGCAAACTGTTGCAATAGGCACATTTTTTGCCGGATTTTTAACCACTGCCGTTGAAACTGACGCACTTTCAACTCCTATAAAGGCCCATAAGGTAAAATTAAGCGTCATACCGATAGCCGTCATATCGCTTTTTCCAGTTACATTCCAACCTTCCATATAAGTATCGGCATTAAACCAAAACCAACCAAAAATTGCCATACCGACAATTGGAACTAGAGCTAAAGATGTTGTTGCACTTTGAATCTGTCCCACAACTTTTGGACCCAGAATATTGGCATAAGTAAAAAACCAAATTACGGCAATTTGAGCAAATGCCATAATAAGAGGATCTTTTAATGATGGGAAAAATGTTGTCAAATACCCCAAACCTGCAACAGCCAAGCCGACATTACCCACAACATTTGCAAGCCAATAAACAAGATTTGTTTGGTATCCCATATAATTACCGAACGCGCCTTTTGCATACGCATAAGGACCTCCATCTGCCGTATAAATTTGTGTTAATTTTGAAAATACTAAGGCAAGAGCAATAGCTCCGACAATAGTTATAAGCCATCCAAAAATAGCTATTGAACCGATTGCAGCCAAATTTGCCGGAAGCATAAAAACTCCTGAGCCCATCATATTACCAGCGACCAACATTGTTGCCGGTAGTAGTCCGATTTTATTACTTTCATCCATGATTTTTCTCCGAAAGTTAAATTGATGCTAATTTATCTAATCGGTAAAAATCGTTTTACAACATTATGTTGTCACATTTTTTATATTATAAATAATATGAAATAAAAAATGCTTCATCTAACACTAAATGAAGCATTTGCGCTTATAAAAATTAACACCTATGTTTAGAAACTACTATATCTCATCATCAAAATCATCATCAAATGAATTTTCTTGTGAGATTTGTTCTTCTAAAAGAAGCGTTTCATCTTCTAAAATATCCGATTTTTTGCGACGACCACGGCGTTTCTTTTGCGGAGTTTTTTTATTTATGATATCTAAAATATAATTACCGGCAACTTTATACAAATCAACTAAATGATTATTGTACATATGATCTGCATCTTCAATTAAAGCATAATCAACATCTACACTTCTTTGCATATTCAGTCTTTTAGCCAAAGATGTAACCTGTGAAGAGTTTACAATTTCATCTATACCACCTTGTATTACTAAACCTGATGTAGGACATGGTGCTAAAAATGTAAAATCTTTTTCATTTGCCGGAGGTGAAACCGCAATAAAATTATTTATATCAGGTCTACGCATCAAAAGTTGTAAAGCAATCCAAGAACCGAAAGAATAGCCTGCAATCCAACACTGACGAGCATCAGGATTATGTTGTTGTAACCAATCAAGAGCTGCTGTTGCATCAGCAAGCTCACCAGGACCATCTTCAAACGTTCCTTGCGAACGCCCCACACTTCTGAAATTAAAACGTAAAACTGAAAAACCAAGATCCTTAAAACAACTAAAAAGTGTATAAACGACCTTATTATTCATAGTTCCGCCATATTGCGGATGCGGATGCAAAATTAAAGCAACCGGAGCATCCGGACGAGTTCCTTTATGATAACGGCCTTCTAAACGACCGGCATGTCCATTAAATAAAACTTCAACCATTAATTATTCTCTTCTTTTATTGTTCATTTACTATTTTTAAGTACTATATATTATCTATGTATAAAAAATTATTAACTTTGGGGAATATAACACAAAATGAAAAGAAAAAACAAGTCTTTAATTTTATCAGATTTAGATGCCGTAATTTTTAAGGATCCGGCCACATCTTCTCGTGTACAAGCTGCCTTATTTTCGAGCGGGTTTCATGCAATATGTTTATATAGGTTAAGCCATTTTCTATGGAATAAAAATTTTAAATTGACAGCCCGGTTTCTTTCGCAAATCTCCAGATTTTTAACCGGAATAGAAATTCATCCCGCTGCTAAAATAGGAAAATCATTTTTTATTGATCATGGTATGGGTGTAGTTATCGGTGAAACTACCGAAATTGGAGACGATGTTACCATTTATCATGATGTTACGTTGGGAGGAACCACTGTTTTTAATAAAGAAGGAAAAATAATTACAAAACGTCACCCCACAATCGGTAACAATGTTATTATCGGTTCAGGGGCTCAGGTGTTAGGTCCGATTGAAATTGGAGATAATGTAAAAATAGGATCAAATGCTGTTGTTATAAAAAATATTGCCCCTAATTTGACTGTTGTCGGAGTTCCTGCACATAAAACCGAATCGAAAAAAAACAAGAAAAAAAACTTTTGTGCCTATGCTGTAGATACAAATTTACCAGACCCTATTGATCAAGATATTAAAAAGTTACAAATACAAATTAAACACTTACAAGAAGAAATAGATTATCTTAAAAATAAATTATAAACTGAAACAATATTGTAACTATTATTTTATAAAAATATGTGATATAGTATAAAGTATAATATAAATTAAGTTGCTTATTGGGAGATGCTCTATGAAAATATTTTCTAAACTTTTAGCTTTTTGGAGCTTGATTTTGTGTTCAAGTATATCCTATGCACAATTACCCGCAAATCCTTGGGTTCCGCAAGCCCCATCTCCTAACGACGGATATTTTGGTGATAATACCGGCAATTCCACCCAAGGTGGTGATGTAACAAATGCTCCCGTATACAGCAATGGTCCTACCGGCGGTAATATTTTACCGGTTGATCCTTGGGCTCGAGCCAGAGATACAAGTGGTGTAAGGACATGGCGAGGAAGTGGTCAACACGGTAAACTAAATTATATTGGTGAAGCAACAACATATACCACAGCTATGGGACAAGAGATGATAGCTCCAGAAGTAAATCGTCATAATATGATTGTTATGTTAGATCATTTAAGAAATATGGGATACAAAATTCCGGAAAGTTACAATGAGAAAATTAAAATGATGCCTATCGAATATAAGGATACCTTAAAAAGGAGTATGGCTCAAGTAACATCTGATAGTTCTAACAATCCTCTAAGCATGATATTCTCAAACATGTATAATATTTTTGAAGATTATAGTGGTTTAGACCTGAATAATATTTTAATGAACACTATGGATATTTTAGGAACGGACTAGTATAATGTCTGATACAGATTCAAATCAACCGGTTATTATACTGGTCAATCCTCAAATGTGTCAAAATGTTGGTATGACGGCACGTGCAATGTTAAATTGCGGTCTATATAATTTGCGTCTTGTTTGTCCAAGAGAAGATCATTTATCTCAAGTTGCACTAAGAGCCTCATCCGGAGCTGAAAAAATTTTACAAAACGCACAAATTTATACATCCGTAAAAGAAGCTATTGCTGATTTAACTGACATTTATGCAACTACGGCTAGACGCAGAAATCAGATAAAAACTGTGTTTACTGCCGAAAAAGTTGCAATCAACATAAAAGAAGAAATCAGCTCCGGACACAGATGCGGCATATTATTCGGACCGGAGCGTACCGGTTTAGAAAATGATGACATTTCTCTTGCTAAAGCCATTATTGAAATTCCTCTAAATCCGGAACATACGTCGCTTAATTTATCTCAGGCCGTTTTACTTGTCGGATATGAGTGGTATAAAACGCAAATAAATGTTGCTCAGGAAGAATTTGTCACTAATGCAACTAAACTTGCCACAAACAAACAATTGATGAATTTTTTTAATTTTTTAGAAAATAAATTAAGTGATTATAAAAATCTGGCAGATGTAGAAAAAAGACCTACACTACTACGCAATTTACATAACATATTTACACGCAATAATATGACAGAACAAGAGTTAAACACTCTTTATGGTCTTATAACACATCTAAGCTCTAAAAAAGATTAGGAAGTTTGCTTTTTTATCTGAAAAATTCGCTCAATTTACGCATATCTTCAATAATTTTTTCTTCTCCTGCAACTTTATGATTTTGCATCAAAATTTTTCCGTGACAAATTACTGTATCAATACAAGAGCTGTCAGCAGCATACACCATATTGGAAATAAGATTATATTCAGGAACCAAAAAATGATTATTAAGGTTGACCAATATACAATCAGCCAGTTTTCCTTGAGTAATTTCACCTGTATCTAAGCCAAAAGCATGAGCTCCATTATAAGTCGCAATTTTATAGATATCCGTTGCTGCACCAGCCAAAGGACTTTGAGCCTGAATTTTAGCGGAAAGAGCACAAATTTTCATTTCGCTCAACATACTAAGTTCGTTGTTAGAAGCCATACTATCGGTTCCTAATGTTACTTTACAACCTCTATCTAATAATTTTTGCAACATAAACATACCTGAACATAGCTTAAAATTAGAAGATGGGTTCGTGCATAGCCAAACACCTTTTTCTGCTAAAATATCAATATCATTATCATCTAACCACACCGAATGTGCTAAAACCGTTTTATCTGACAAAGCCCCATACTTATCAAGATATGCAATAGGTGTCATGCCGTGTTCTTTAATACAATCATCAACCTCTTTTTTCGTTTCGCAAGCATGAATATGAAGCCTCATATTGTGTTCTTTTGCTAAATTAACGTTATACGTTATAAGCTCCGGAGAAACTGTATAAACAGAATGAATTGCCAACACTTTTTGTATCAAATCAGGATTAGGATTTTTCATTTCCAAGAATGCATTTATTTTTTCAACTTCTGTCTTATATTTATTTTTATCAAACGCATCTAAAGAACCAAAAGAAAGGCCTGCTCTTATACCCATATCGGCAACTGCATTTAACATTGCTTCCATTCCAAAATACATATCTGAAAAGAACACAGTTCCGGTTTTTATCATTTCCAATGCGGAAAATTTTGTTGCGGTATAAATCATATCATCTGTTAATTTTGCTTCTCTCGGCCATATATCATTATTAAGCCAATCAAATAAATCTTTATCGTCACTAATACCTCTGAAGATACTCATAGGTGCATGAGAATGGTTGTTATAAAAAGCAGGTAAAATTGCCATATTTGAACAATCAATAGTTTTATTGGCATGTTCTTGTATATTTTGTGCAATCTTTTCAAATTTGTTATCACGAATAAATACATCTGTTCTAACATTATTGAGCTTAACATTTTTTAATAAAACAGACATTTTAGCCTCCTTACTTTTTGTACAACATAATGCCATAGCTTAAAATAGATAAACTAACAAAATATTAAAATGTAAATAAAACACTATTTATTCCTTCATTGTAGACGATACGTACGTCATGGTTTACAATTAAAATTTTTAATGATATAGAGTGTTAGATATGAGGATATTTTATATGCAAGATTATACAATCGATTACTTATTAGATAAAAAAATACGTATTTTGCAACCGATTGACGGATATAGAGCGTCATCCGATGCTGTTTTGTTATCCTCTTTAATTGACAATATTAAACCTGACGAATCGATTTTAGATGTCGGTTCCGGTACAGGTGGAATATCCTTATGTTTAGCTCACAGATTTAGATATAACACAATTATCGGCTTAGAACTTCAAGCAGATTTAGCCAAACTTTCAAATCTTAGCGCTCAACAAAACGGTTTTTCTAATATCAAATATTATAATTGTGATATAAAGGAAAAAAATATTCCGGTTAATCCATGCTCTTTTAATCATGTTATATCAAATCCGCCATATTCTCTAAATGACATGCCATCACCAAACAAAAGTAAAGCCTTGGCACATAATCATAGCGGACTAAATTTAGAATCATGGATTCATTTTTGCCTTAAAATGTTAAAACCGTTCGGATATATATATCTCATAAACAGAGCTGAAGCTATAACCGAAACTTTATCAACTCTTTCAAAAAAAGCCGGCAATATACAAATTATACCTTTATATTCTAAAGAACATCAAATGGCAAAACGTGTAATGATAATTGCGCAAAAAGACTCTAAAACACCAACAAAAATTTTACCGCCTTTATATACTCATCAACAAGATGGAAACTACACTGAAAAAGCGCAAAAAATATTAAGAGAAGGACTTTCTTATTTTGCAAAGTAACTTTATTTCTTTTGTAAAGTTATAGCAAAAACACTTCCTTCATTAAATGTTGAATTAACTTTGATTTTAATATTTAATATGTCTGCAATTTTTTTCACAATTGCAAGACCTAATCCTGTTCCGTCATTATTATATACTTGTAAATTTTTACCTTGATAAAATTCTTCAAATATATGAGGCATATCATCTTGATGTATACCTACACCATCATCTGTAACGCTAATGATAATCTTATCTGTATATTCTTTACATACCATACTGACCTTTTTTTTTGCAAATTTAAAAGCGTTACTGAGTAAATTTCTTAAAATACGTTCTAATAAAACAGCATCTGTTTTAACAAAACAATTACAAACAAAATATTCAAAATCCAGATTTTTAACTTCCGCAACGGTTACATATTCTTGACCTAAATCACTCAACAAAATTCCCATATTAACATTATGTTTACAAGCTTTTATTCCACCAAATTCAACCTTTGAAAAATCTAACACATTTGTAAGCATCATTTTCAAACTTCCAGCAGATTTAACAATTTTTTGCCATAAAACTTTTTGCTTAGGTGAAAAAGAATTAGTGTCAAATAAATCAAGATAAATCATCAATGCTTGCAACGGTTGACGTAAATCATGTCCTACCTGAGCAAAAAAAATAGCACACTGCTTATTGTCTTTATGCATAAAAAATCTCCTTAAATCTAATATAGTCTTCTTTAATATGATTAAAAGCGCTCTTTTTTCACAAATATACTAATTTTGTAAAATTCTGTGATGACAAAGATAAATTTTTGCATTATTTATAATAGTAAAGATAGTTACAGGAGTAATATTGTGCAAGAAAAGTTTTCGATTGAAGAAAGTAAAGCATTTAAAATGGGAATAAGCGTCATCATAGCATGTGCTATGCTATTTTTAATTACGATATCTTCCGGTCATGACTATAAACATGTAGATGAAAGCTTTTACCATATCAATGCATCTTTCGGACGTACCGACGGTTTGCTTGTAGGTGACAAAGTTCGCATGTCCGGAGTTGATATCGGTCGTGTTGTCGGTGCAACGTTAGATGAAAATTATAACGCGATTTTAAAACTCGAAATAAAATCAGGATTAAATATTCCTGATGATAGCAGTGCATCTATCGTCAGTTCAGGACTTATGGGTAGTAAATATATTGAAATCGAGCCGGGCGGATCGGAAGATTTTATACCAGATGGTGGAGAATTCAGTTATACTCAAGATGCCATGGTGTTAGAAGAGTTGCTTGATAGAATCGTTGCTATCGGAGAGGCAAAAAATAAAAAAAATGATATTAAGGAGAATATTGATGAATAAGAAACCTGTTGAAACAATTATGGGAATCGTTGTTCTCATTGTAGCTGTATTCTTTTTACTTTTTGCTTATCGAGTATCAGATTTACAAGTTGTAAAAGGATATGAGTTAAGCGCAAAATTTTTAAAAGTTGGAGGTATAAGCGTTGGTTCTGATGTCCGCATCAATGGTATAAAAGTCGGAACGGTGATTGGTCAAAAACTAAATCCTAATGATTATATGGTTGATTTAACCTTAAGTATTGCTTCTGACATTAAGCTTCCGAAAGACAGCGTGGTAGCCATTGTCGGAGATGGTTTAATGGGTGATAAATTTATCAAAATAGAACCAGGAAAATCTACCGTGTTTTTAAGCAATGGTGATGAATTTGAAAACACTAAGGACTTCAAATCATTAGAAGATATGGTCGGTGAAATTATATTTATGGTGACTGACAATGGAAACTAAAACAACAATTTTGAGTATCTCTTTAGCTTTATTATTAAGCTCTTCTTATGCCAAAGCTGAACAAATTTCGACGAATATGGCAAAAATGCAAGCTATGGATAAAATAACAGGTAAAGTAAGTATTATTGAAGTTCCGGTCGGAGGAGAAGTAACATTTGGTTCATTTTCTGTTGTTGTAAGAGATTGTAGAACAAATGCAGAAGGAGAGGTGCCGGAGAACTATGCCTTCGTTGATGTAACAGATAAAAGTTTTGATAAAGAAGAATTTAACATTTTTAAGGGTTGGATGTTATCTTCATCACCTGCAGTAAATGCTATTGAACATCCGATATATGATGTTTGGCTCTTAAAATGCGTTAATTCAGACATTTCAGCCTACACTCTTTTATCAGAAGAAGATCTTGCAAAAAGAGATACTATTCCTCAATTAAAAGAAATTCAAGACTCTAAAAATTCTCAAGAAGAAAACTTAACTAATAAAGAAGAAGCAACAATTATAACATTCAAGGATTCTATGTATAAGCAAGAAAAACCTACACCTAAAAATATAGAACAGAAAAATGAAAATGATGAAGGAAAACCACATAACTTGCTTAAAATCACTGAAGACTTTGAAGAACCTGAAGAAGATATGATATCTGTTTCAGCAGATGAATTATCAAAAGCTATGCAAGATGAGGCTCAAAAATTAAACGAACAAGAAGCTAATATTATAGATGATGAGCTTTCTGCAGCAATAGATGCAGAGCTTAAACAACATCAAAACTAACAAAATCCCGTCTTAAACCAAAGACGGGATTTTTTATTTAACCGATATATTTAAATACAAAATATTTTACTTACTCAGTTCATAAAGCACAACTGCTGCGGCTGTTGAAACATTTAAGCTTTCAACTTTAGGATTTATCGGAAGTTTTACCGTTATATCGCAAGATTCCTCAATCAACCGGCGCATACCGGAACCTTCGCTTCCCATAACAACACCAAGTTTTGCATTTTTATCTATTTTATCAACATTGTCTTTAGCATAACCATCCATACCAACAATCCAAAAATTGTGCTTCTTTAAGGTTTCGATTGCACGTGCCAAATTGGTTACTCTGACAACCGGAATAAGCTCCATTGTTCCAGCAGCAGCTTTTGCCATAGAGCCACTTTCTTGTGGCGAATTTTTATCTTGAACGATAATAGCCTTAGTCCCAAAAGCAGCACAAGAACGAATGATTGCACCAATATTTTGAGGATCTGTTACCTGATCTAATATCAAGACGTTGCATTTTGTATCATCTTCGGTATTTAAGCATAATTCTTCGATGCTTAAATTATCAAGTGGATTGCAAAAAAGTGCGTATCCTTGATGAACTGCCTCCGGCGACACTAACTTATCAATATCTTTCCTATCAGCTACAACTAAATGAAGGTTAGCATATTTTGCCCTAATTTCGGAAGCATTTTCGGCCGTACAAACCAGTTTGTGTATTTTTCTTTCTGGATTTTCAAGAGCGGCCATAACCGCATGACGACCATATAATACTAAGCCCGCAGAATTTGATTTTAATCCGTCATGACGAACAAATTTTTTCTTCATTAAATGACCTTTCTTAAAATACCGTTATGTTCAGCAAGCATTGCCTCAGCTGTTTTTTTATCACAGTTTTTCATCTTCATTACACATGCTGTCTTAACACTTTTATCCGACTTATTTAACAAATCGAGTGCCTCGTTTTCATCAATGCCACAAATTTGAGAAACGAATCTGGCTCCTCTCTCAATCAGTTTTTCATTAACAAGTTTCATATCTATCATATAATTTTGATATGTTTTGCCGATTTTTATCATTGCCCCTGTAGAAAGCATATTTAAAACCATTTTTTGTGCCGTACCTGATTTCATTCTGGAAGATCCTGTAATTGCTTCTTGTCCGACAACAGTACATATAAAAACATCTGAAAATTCTTGTAATTTTGCATTAGGATTTGATGAAATTCCGATTGTTGAAGCGCCCAATTCTTGTGCTTTTTTTAACACAGCCAAAACATACTTAGGGTTTCCGCTGGCAGATATCCCGACAACAACATCTTTTGATGTCGGATTAAAAGCTTTTAAGTCTTCCAAACCAAATTCTTCAATATCTTCGGCATTTTCAACCGGCAAGCGCAAAGCTTTTTCTCCACCTGCTATAAACCCTTGCACCATTGAAAAATCAACGCCATATGTAGGCCAACATTCTGAGGCATCTAAAACACCTAAACGTCCGCTTGTACCGGCGCCAAAATATGCTAAACGCCCACCTTTAATAAAAGCTGATGATATAATGTCAATTCCTTTTCCTATACGATCAAGTTCTTTTTCAACGGCAAACGCAACTTTTTTATCTTCATTATTAATAGCTCTTGCAATTTCAAAAGAAGTCATAAGATCAATGTTTTTTGTATCTTCATTACTTTGCTCTGTCAAAATTACACTTTTCATGTTATATACTCCTATAAACTGCGAATATCTCTGCATTTATTCACAATTTAAATAAAATTATTTAATTTTTAATAAAAAAAGGTTGACAAGAAAGCAAAAATAGGGTTATTTGCATTGCAGAAGGAAAAAAGATTTGTTCTTTTCCCAACTTCCTTAAAACGGAGGGGTGGCAGAGCGGTCAATTGCAACGGACTGTAAATCCGTCGACTTAGTCTACGATGGTTCGAATCCATCCCCCTCCACCATTAGGTTTATTCTGATTGCTGAGTTTGCGGGTGTAGCTCAATGGTAGAGCAGAAGCCTTCCAAGCTTATGACGAGGGTTCGATTCCCTTCACCCGCTCCAAATCATCACATATCGGAAATAGTTTCAACCCCTTTTGATAGGATTATACAACAATGGCAAAAGAGAAATTTGAACGCAGTAAGCCACACTGCAACATTGGAACGATTGGTCACGTTGACCACGGTAAAACAACATTAACAGCAGCTATTACAAAAGTTTTGGCAGAAGCTGGTGGTGCAGAATTTGTTGAT
>JAZLAM010000023.1:0-56997 GCA_045613125.1 Alphaproteobacteria bacterium
AAACATCAAAGGAATCAGCGGATTTTTAGATAACTATAATGACTATGGTGAAAACGAACTGATTATCAACAATCTTACGATTGAAGGTTTTGGTGGAGTTGATGCACCATATGTTTTAGAAGGCAACAACATCACACTTAATAATGTTATCTTCCAAAACAGTCATGGACGTATTTGGAATGATATATATGGCAATATATATAATAGTAAATTTATAAATAACTCATATATTTTTGATGGCGAAGGTGAAAATAGTGGCTCTGTATATGGTCTAAATATAGAAAATTATTCGGATATTGATACCATAAATGCCGATTTTATCGGAACCCATGTCAGCATGCAGAACACAACCAATACAGATGTATATGGTGGAGCTGTTGATAATGAGTATAAGGTAGAAAACCTACACGGAAACTTTGTCGGCAATGTTGTGGAATTTAAAAACACCACCGGTGAAACCTATGTTGAAGGTGGAGCTCTTTATAACTATGGCAGATTAAACTCTTTAAGCGGAGATTTTTTAGATAACCATATCAAAGTTGAAAACACTGAAAACCTTTATGTCTATGGTGGAGCTGTTTATAACTATGGTAAATCAATATTGCAAACAATGGTTCAAGATTGGCATGGATATGGAAGTTTTGAAGAGTATGCACAAAACGAATGGGGAATGAGTGGAGAAGATTTGTTGGCAGAATATGGAATATCTTCAGAAGAAGATGTTACTCCTGAAATAGCAATGTATATGAATAGTGGTTATTTAAGTATTGAAGATTTTATAAACGGTGAAGGCTATGATAGCCTAGAAGAAATGCTCGACGCTTATGACTATTCATCAATAAGAGAAATGGCAGAAGATGGGGACTATTATGATGGAGGTATCACTTTTGTAGCAGATGCATCAGATTCTGAAGATACGTTGCAAGATGATGTATTGTTCAAAGGCAACTATATCGAAGTTGATAGAAACAGAAGATATGAAGCAATTTATAACGAAGGAATCATAAACTTTGAATCAAACAATGGCGGAAGTTATACATTTTATGATTATATAGATGGTAACAACGCTACATTAAACTTTGTTAGTGACAATAATGAAAAAGCAATCTTCAATTTGTATAACAACATACAAAACCAAAAGGATATAAACTTCCAATCTGCATATGTTATTAACATGATATCAGCAGACGATATACGTGTCGGCACATCAAAATATAGCTACATTCAGGCGCAAAATATTAACATCAATGCAGCGTTACAGATGATGCTTGATATCGATTTGAAAAACAAAAAAATAGACCATTTTGACGCCGAAAGTTTTACCATTGCTGATGGAGGTTCAATTAATGTAACACAATTTAACATTGTGACTGACTTAACAGGTGATATTGGTTCTACAACAGAAGTTGAATTTATCTTATCTGATAACTCAACCGGCCTAGATAAAATTACAAATATTACTGAAGCAGTTGGTGTAAAATATATCTACTCTGTAAGCTTTAATCCTAAAACGGGTGCATTTGAATTTAGTATAATAGATAAAAAATCACCTGAAGAAGTTGTACCAGACCAAACACCTTCTCTTACCCCACCGACAACAGTAGCAACTGTTGAAACGGTTGTTGCACAGATATTTGAACGTGATGTTATAATATCAGCTGATACAAACTATTGTATTGTAAATGTTGCAAACAAGAAGAACTTGTGGGTAAAAACTTTCGGTTCGGATGATGATTTAGAACTTGACAACTTCAACGGTACGATAGATTCAAAAACTTATGGTATTATCGGTGGAGTTGATAGCAAGGTGTTCACATATAACAACAGAGTCAAAGTTGCATATGGTGTATATGGTGCCTATGTTGGCGGAAAACAAAAATACGATAGTTACAAAACCACACAAGACAGCGGATATCTTGGTTTAAGTGCATCGTTCAGAAAGGACCGGTTATTTTCAAACTTTACGGTTAACGGCGGTTACATCACCAGTAAAGCAAGCACTGAATGGGGTACGGATAAGTTTGATACAAAGGCCGTCTCTATTGCCAATAAGACCGGTGTTGATATTAAAGTTGGGTGCTATTGGACAGTTATACCTGCATTATACGTTGCGTACACAGGTTTAGACACAGAAGACTATACTAACAGAGCAGGAGTAAAAATAGAGAACGACTTTACACATGTTGCAACCATTGCACCAGAAGTAAAAGTTAGAAGATATTTCGGAAAAAGCTTCTCAGGTTATGCAAAAGCAAGCTATAAACATTATATCTATGACAGCAAAGTTAAGGCAAATGATGTTATCTTAGAAGAAATGAGTGTAAAGCCATATATAGAATATGGCTTTGGAGCAAAAAAAACTTGGACAGATTCATCAGCTTATGCGGAAATCACCCGTCGTGATGGTGGTCGCAAAGGCTGGAACGTCAATTTGGGTCTCAGACTTGATTTCTAAACCATAAGCTTAAAGCAAAAAACTCCCTGTATTTCAGGGAGTTTTTTTTAACTGGCGCGCCCTAGACGATTCGAACGTCTGACCCACAGCTTAGAAGGCTGTTGCTCTATCCTGCTGAGCTAAGGGCGCATAAGCATTAACAAGAATGTTTTTTTACACATTTTATCAAACTTGTCAATACTATTTATTATTTTTTTTCTTAAATTTTATCTTATTTTCTTGTGCTTTGCGTTTTTTTATGGTTTTTGGCTTTTCAACAGAAAATCCAAACTTCCCGATTTGTCTTCCTAACGTATAATAAAACCCGTGAGCATATGCAAGTAAACCGGCTTTTGATAAATCGAGACCTCTTTCATTTAAATATTTATCATCAACATTTACGGCTAAAACTTTGGCTAAAAACATATCATGCGTACCAAACTTCTTAATTTCCAAAACTTCACACTCAAGAGAAATCGGTGCTTCTTTAATTTGTGGAGCTAAAACCTTTGTACAAGGCTCAGCCGTTATATCACACGCTTCAAACTTATTTATATCACGTCCCGATTTCACGCCAGAAAAATCTGTTGCATGCGCCAACGCCAAATTTGGAATATTTATAACAAATTCCTTATTTTTAGAAATAATCTCATGTGAATATCTCGAAGGTCTGATTGAAACATAAGTCAACACAGGTTCTGAACATATAATTCCGGTCCAAGCAGCCGTCATCACATTGGGTTTATCAACACTGCCCGACGAAATAAGTGCCGGTGGCACAGGCGCAAGTAAGGTTCCTGCCGGCCAAGTTATTTTTACCATATTACTCTCCATTTAAAATGCTTAATATAAAAATTCATACAAGCATTTTATATTTTATTCAAGCAATTTTAAAATTTGCCTGACAAGATTGTTGTCTAATTTATAATATATGGTTTGTGCGATTCTTCTGGTTTTAACTATTTGGCTTTTTCTTAAAATAGCTAAATGTTGAGATAGTGCAGATTGGCTCAAATCAATCATTTTTTCCAGCTGTCCGACACTTAGCTCATGCTCATTTAACAAAGTCAAAATTTTAAGTCTGTTTAAGTTTGCAAGAGCTTTTAAAATCTGCATATTGTGTTTATCATTCTTCATATCATTTCTCCTTTGTATCTACATGATTTATAATACAAAACCATAAAAACATAGAGGACATAAAGCAAAAAGATATATACACTTTAAGCTAAAAAATAAATACACAACTTATAAGTAATTGTTGATAATCAAAAATCTATGCGCTAATCTAGCATAAAAATAAGGAGATTGGTATGAAATTAAATGTTGATAAATTAAGTTTTGAGGAAGCTCTTGAACAACTTGAAACTTTAGTCAGAAACTTAGAAAGCGGTCGCATCAAACTTGATGATGCCGTAGAAACTTACGAAAAAGCAGTTGCTTTAAAAAAGTTTTGTGAAGACAAACTTAAAGCTGCTAAATTAAAAATTGAAAAAATAGAAGTAGCTCCCAACCAAGAACTTCAACTAACTCCTTTAGATAAGACAGACGAATAATGAGCAATATAATATCCGTTATTAAAGAATATTCTTCTTTATTTAATTTTAAAATACGTCCCCTCTTCATAAAAGTTGATGGTCTGGAAAAACGCGTTGTTGACGCTATGGAATATTCGGTTATGAACGGAGGAAAACGTTTGAGACCTTTTTTGGTTTATGAAACATCTAAACTTTTTGACATACCTTTTGAACAAAGTTTTTATGCCGCAGCTTCTTTAGAAATGTTACATTCATACTCTCTTATACATGACGATTTACCGGCTATGGATAATGATGATTTAAGGCGCGGAAAACCAACATGTCATAAACAGTTTGACGAAGCTACAGCCATTTTAGCCGGCGACGGACTTTTAACATATGCTTTTGAAATATTGTCCACATCACCTTATGATGATAAAATCAAAATAGAACTTATAAAACTCTTATCTCAGGCTGCAGGTGCCATAAACGGCATGATAGCAGGACAAATGCTTGACCTATCTACTGAAAGAATGACCAACATTACAAATCAGGAATTTATAATAAAACATATTGAAGAAATGAAAACAGGATGTCTGCTAAAGTATGCTTGTGAAGCAGGTGCCGTTATCGGTAAAGCTGATAACACAAAACGTCAAGCGCTTGTTGAATATTCAAGAAGAATCGGCATTGCATTCCAAATCGCCGATGATATTCTAGATGTTGAAGGTTCTCAAGAAATTGTCGGCAAAACACTTAAAAAAGACAAAGCTCAAAACAAACTTACTTTTGTCGGATGCTATGGTATAGAAACAGCCAGACAAATGTCCCGTGAACTGATAGAACAAGCAAAAGATATTGTCTCTGTGTTTGGTAAAACTTCTCAAAATTTGCAAGATTTAGCTGACTTTATAATAAATAGAAATTACTGATTTTTTATATGTTACATTTTTGTTACAAAGGTATTGCAAATTGCCATAATTTGTGATATATTTATATCATAATATAATTATGACGAAAGGAGACAATCCGATGATGACCATGCAAAATAAAACTTTTGGCCAACAGTTTTTAGAAGTGTTGAATGCGGCTAAAAACGATAAGGAAAAAATGTTTACTCTCCTTCGTTCAACTTTGGAAAAAGTAAACCCGTTTCCTTCCGAGAATATCAATTTTCCGGCAACCGTTAAACAAATTACCGATATAGACAGCATTGCCACAATGCGAGCAGCAAAAGCAGGCTTTAACGCAAGCCATGGAGCTTATATGTTTGCTGAAGATTATATATATCTGACAGCAAAAGCATATAAAGAACAAGGTCTAGGTAACATTACAGATTTTAAGAAAGATTTCAGGATGTTTACCGATAAGCCGGTTAATATCATCTCAAATGATAAACAATATAACTAGATTTCCTAACTCCGGATTATAATCCGGAGTTTTTTATTATCTTTTATGATGTATATTCAACAATAAAATCTTGATTTTCATTTTATAATACACATAATAAGGAGATGTTTTAATAAAATGAATTGATAAGGAATTAAAAATGTTATTCAGTCTTGTTTTAATGCTTAGCTTAATTTTTATAAAATCAGCATTAGCCAATCCGGCATGTGCCGTTTGCACCATTGCCGTCGGTGCATCTCTTGAAATTGCTCGTAAATTGGGCGTTGATGACAGTGTTGTAGGTGTATGGGCCGGTGCTTTTTTGGTTTTATTAGGATACTGGACAATAAAATGGTTTGATAAAAAAAATTGGCACTTCAAAGGACGCAACTTTATCATTCTGGCATCATCTGTTGCTATGATAGGTTTTATGTATATAAGTAAATTAACATATCACGCTGAAGTTATCGGTATTTTATATCTTGACCCGTTTTTGTTTAGCACCATTGCCGGAGCTGTAATATTGGTTTTATCATCAGATTTTTATCAATGGATGAAAAAGAAAAACGGCGGACATGCTCACTTTCCGTTTGAGAAGGTTGTGGTTCCTGTTGTAGCTTTATTTTTACTGAGCTTATATTTTTATTATTTTCCTCTCTGCCAAGATGCAACGAGTAGTTTGTATAAATTTTAACACAAAACCCGAAAATTATGATGATTTTCGGGTTTTTCACATATCAAAGATACGATAATTATCATAACTTATAAAAAAAATAAAAAAAAGTTCTTGCATTTAAAAAATAAATAAGTATAAGTAACTTTATCAACGTTACGGGATTTAGCTCAGCCTGGTAGAGCGCTTGCTTTGGGAGCAAGATGTCGTAGGTTCGAATCCTATAGTCCCGACCAAACATAAAGACCTCACCCTTGTGGTGAGGTTTTTTGTTTGTAAGGCGGGCTTAGGGTTCGAACCTACGGGAGTAGGTTCGACTACCAGCGAAAGGCGGGCGAAAGAACGCCGGTCGGCGATACCGATGAGCGCCTGTGCGACGAAGTCAATCCTATAGTCCCGACCACACATAAAGACCTCACCCTTGTGGTGAGGTTTTTTGTTTGAACGGCGGGCTTAAGGGTTCGAACCTACGGGAGTAGGTTCGACTACCAGCGAAAGGCGGGCGAAAGAACGCCGGTCGTCGATGCCGATGAGCGCCTGTGCGACGAAGTCAATCCTATAGTCCCGACCACACATGATAAAGGCCTCTAGAGAGGATGTTCTCTAGAGGCTTTCTTATTGAAAATAAAGGATTTTTTCCTTCTAACAAAAAGTTCGAATAAAGCAATTTTAAAACTTTCCTTTTTTCATCATAATTCGAACTTTCATAAATCTCAGGTATCTTAGAAACTAACAATACCAAGTCTTCCAAGGTGTTTAGCCCTTGTTTGGTTATTTCATTATAGTGTGATAATTTTCTGTCTGTGGCTTCTATCTGTTTGGTAATGTCATTATATTTTTTATTATATTGTTCCTGTGTAATACTATTATTAAGACGCATATCAAGCAACATGTCCAAGCTATTTTCTAACTGCGTTCTTTTGCTTTTCAAAATCCGTCTTTCCTCAATTTCCATTTTATGCTTTTCCTTAACTTCTTCTTGTATCAAAACCAAAGCTTGTTCAAGCAACGTTAATGGCATTTTTTTAAGCCTACACAAATCATCTTTAATTTTAGCGTCAATTATATTCTCGTTAATGCGAGTGTCTTTACAATGAGGGCAAAACAAGTATCTGTGTATGTGTCCGTTTGGCTTATGTTTTACATCCGGCGTTATCATCTTTCCGCAATGCTTGCAAAATATCATACCGCGATACATATCATCTACTTTTCGCTTTTTATGGAAAGACCTCCCGAGGAGGAGGTCTTGACATTTATCAAACAATTCTTTGCTTACACCAAAATCACCGAAGTTGCCGCACAAATCAAATAATTTCTTTTGATATCCTAAAAAGCGCCGATTTTATTTCGGCGCTTTTTTAAAAAACTTGACAAAAAAATTAGGACGTGATATCATAGAGAAAATATGGGAGAGGCTCATGAATCTACAAGTTATGACGACCGAACAAATACAAGATTTAGCTATAGAGTATTCTCAAGCTTCTTTTGAAGAAAAATCAAAAGCCGGCTTAGGTGGAACATTAAATGAGCAAGCCAAAGCCGATGAAGCAATGACGTTTGAAAATTTGATATATCTTAATGAATGTATTAAAGGATCACTTGAAAGACTTAAAAAAAATCCGTACTGGAACAGTGTTGTTCATGATGGACTTCAAGGCCAATTTAATGTTGAAAGTGTAGAACTTGTACTCCCGAGCAAAAGAGGTGGCTCTTGTTCTCATGTGGAACTTAAAGACGGTTCGATTAAAGACATGATTACAATTAATCCCGTTTTTTTGAAAAAACAGATGGAAAATTTTGATCTTTACCACAATCAAAACGACGTAGAAGTCTTTATAGAGGCTCTTATTGCACATGAATTAACCCATGCAGAACAGCTTAACAGAATAGATCCGGAAAATATACCAACACACAAACTTCCTTCCTTACACGATAAAGAAGAAAGGAAAATACTCGAAAATAGTTCCCAAAATGGTCAGAATCCTTGGGAATCTTATCTTTTTGATGCGATTGTAGAAGGAGACTGCCGTTCAATGGCAGTCATGGTTGCCTTAAGTGAACAGAATGCTTCGAAAGAAGTTCAAGAAGCTGTGCGGCATAATCAACAATTTTATGGAACGGAAATGAACCGTTCTGTAAAATTTAACAACAGAAATGATTTGTTTTTAGATATCATGAAAAGAGAAATAAAACTTGCTGCAGAAATAAAAAAGATTCGTATGAATGACTTGCAAGAAAGTATTTTGGAAGCAGGAGCGAAAGCCATCGGCTTTGAGAAATTCGGATTTGAACAAAAATTTCCAGATATTGCAACACATATTGCCAAAAACACCATCACATTAGTACGTGTACAACAAAAAATTATAAACAAACTTTCGATCAACAGCAAGCAAGAATCAAAGAAATTAAAAGAAGAATATATTATAAAACATATTGAAAAACAAAAACGCTGTGGTCAAACTTATTAAAAATTAATTGAACTTATAGGCTTAAATCACCCGATTTATACCAAACTATTGCTCGCTTTTAATGAATTAGTTACTGCAACGGAAACGATACCGCAATTGAAACAGCAAAATAACGGACTGTCATACAATCAATATAGAAGTAATTCAAATATGCTAGACATCTAATTTAACGATGATAGTATAAACTATCTATCTAAAATATATTTCCAATAAAATGGTTTTTGGTGTCCTAGCATGCTTACCAATGCGTGCATATAGGATAAGGATAAAATATAAATTGCAAAAATCAACTCAAAAGGCAAGCCACAAGTATCTTTTTATTAAAAATCAATGTGTTATGGTTGAAGTTCGCGACAGTAAGAGTGGGTGTCCGAAATGGTTGGAAACTGCGACCAAGTGGTATAAGCGCTTGAAATTAAATATTTTTTTGACAATCAAAAAATGGTGTCTTTTTCCTGATTTATCCCTAGTGTGCACGACCAAATATATAACATAGTATGTGTATACCTACTATGTTATTTTTTTTATTCAGAATAATTTAATTATATTTTTCAATGAGATACCATTTATTTTTGGTAACTACCGGCAAAATTTTCTAAAACCTTGGCGACTTCCGGTCTAAATGACGGGCGGTCTTTGCGTTTTTCAAGCGTATAACCGGTATTGCTTAAAAACTGATAATCAGCAGCCTTAATATTGATTTTATAATCCGATATTTTGTTGTATTCTTTAATCGCATCAACTGCTAAGTCACGGTCAAGTCGATAAAGATGGAAAAAGTCGTTAATACGCGAATTTACACCAGCCTCGCCAAAATCAATAAAGCCGTTTAATTTGCCGTCCTTTATAATCATATTTCCGGCGTGCAAATCATTATGACACAAAGCTAAGCCGTCAGTCGGGATTGCAGTTTTGAACATATCTAAGTTTATTTTGCCACCACTTACATCTAAAATATGTTCTTTAGCGGTGGAATAATCAAAATCATTTTGCACGGTTTTATTTTCGTTGCGGCAAGTTTTTGCGTATTTTTGCGTGGCTGCTTGCACTTTTTCCAAAGGTATATTGTGAACAGCTGCCAAAAGTTCAGCAATATCCACGGCCAACTGCTGGCGTTGTTTGCTATCCATAGCTGAATAGTTATTTTCGACTTGATACGCTTCTAACAAATCGCCTTGAATCTCTTTATGATAAGCGCATTTACCGTTAAATCGCACATTCGTTACTTTGCTTTTTAGATTTTCCGGTAAATATTCATGCATTAAAGCTGAAATTTCGGCTTCACGCTTTTGCTCTGTTAGAGAATCCTCTCGAAGCGGAATACGCACAATATAGTCGCCGACACGATAGCCTTTGGAACGTGAACCGCCGGAAAGTTCAATCGCATTATCTGTGGCAAAAGGCAAATCAAAATCATTCAAGTCCATGATAAAATACTTATATAAACGGCTTTAAGAGTTTCATAAAATACGGCGAAGAATTATCTTTTGTTTTATAAAGTCCATAGCCGATGTAGCACAAAGCCATATAATCAAGTTGTTTTGGCTCTATTTTTGAAGTTGTCAATTTGTTATATTCCGTCAGCGTATCAATCGCCAATTTGCGGTCAACTTTGTAAAGCGGGAAAAAATCCTGATATTTTGGCATAATAACCATGTTTCCAAAGTCAATAATGCCGGCGAGAATATCATCGCTTTCGGGATTGAGTAACAGATTAGAGCCGCTTAAATCGTTGTGGCACAGTGCTTTATCGGTATTTGGTAAAGTCGGTTTATTATAATCTAAATCAATTTTATGTGGCAATAAAGCTTCTCTGACACTGGCATAATCAAAATCTTCTCTTGTGCTAACGTCCCAATTATCAATAGCCTCGGTCGGCTCCGGCATATTTAGCTTTTTATAATCAATTTGGTGCATTAAATGAAAAAACATCGCTAAATCTTGCGCCAGTTTAAGCTGTCGCTCCGGTATAATATTTTGATATAAAACGGCATAGTCGCTTTCCGGACGTCCATCACAAATTTTACCATATATACGCTTTGAAACAGAAAACGGATAAGTGCCGTCAATCAGTTCAATTTTGTGGATCTTACCCTCAAAATACGGCATTAAATGCGGATAAATCGTATCAATTATCATTTTTTCGCGTTGCATGGTCAGCCAGATAATTTCAGCTTTCGGAAAACGCACAATATAATCATTAGCATAATATGCGACTGAGCGTGAACCGCTTTGTAATCGAGTAATATCCTTAATTCCCTTAAAATCGCTATCTGCTAAAATTTTTCGGATTAAATTAAGATCATCAGCTGTTTCTTGTGTTATAAAATTCATATGACCCCACTTACTTCATTTGTATAACTTATTTTATTATAAAAATATTAATTTTCTTTAGTATTATTTTCTTTTTCCTTATTTTGTACAGGCACTTTATTTTTCTCTATTCGCCTTTCAATAATCTCTCCGCTTTCAACCATTTCTAAATAATTTAATAAATCAGGCAGGATAATTTTAATTAATTTTTCTGTTTCTTTTGACATTGTATCTCCTTTTTTAATAATCTGACTTATACCAATGCTTGGAAAAATAAAAAAGTCAAGTTATAACCTAGTGGTCAGTGTATTTCATTGAAAAACAACAAAAAAATTTTTTACAAAACAAGTGGGCAGTAAATTTAGTTAAACCCATCAGTATGGATGAGAAGGTTCGCCAACATTAAAATAACACTTTGTAAAATAATAAAAAAATTGCCTTATCAAAAACAAGGTATTTTTTTACAATTTAGAGGGGGCATTCCGACCAGATATGAAAAACCACCTTCATGGTGTTTTTTTTGTATTTGAACTATTCTGCTACCATATTTTATTGACTTTTAAGAACTGACATTTTAACATACAGTATCATACGATATAAAAACGAAAATAAATATGAAAATAAACATACATTCTCATAGCCACTATTCTGATGGAGCCAATCTGTTTGAGATGGCAAAAGAACACCAAAAGGAAGGTTTTTCTGCATTTGTGGTCACAGACCATGTATGTCCGTTATCTGTTGGTAATGCATATTCTTTGAGTATACAGTCCTATGAAAAGTTTCAACAACAAACATCTGAATTAGAAAACATATCAAAAGAACTTAATTTTCCTTGTATCCAAGGGATAGAACTCGCCCTTTATGAAGAAGAAATTCTTATTTTTGGGGAAAAGGCAACACGTAAGATTTTTGAGTTTATTGATAACATGGATCTAAATGAAAAGAAAAAATACGGTCAAACACTTCAATATAAACAAAAAATAATTACACATCTACTTAATATAGTAAAACAAAATAGAAATGATACGGCAACTGTTTTATGCCATCCTAATTTGGAGCGTACACCACAATGGGAATTAACTCAAATATATGAAATTATTGATGGCTACGAATTTCAAAACGGTAACAGATATCGTTTTACCGATGAAACAAACATTGATAAAAAACTGCGTTGGGATAGAGCTATTCCTGATGAACTAAAACTAAAAAACAAATTCTACAACTCTGATGCGCATAATCTATCTTCAGTTACCAAAAGTGAAGCAAATTTTCATTCTTTACCTATAACATCCATTGACGACTTAATTTCTTATATCAAAACACCTCAGCAAAACAATCAGTTACTTTTAAGACATCAAAATATTATATCCAGATAAGTTTTAACAATATGATATTGATAAACTCTTTTACTTTTTGTAGTATTACAGCATAAACTAATAATTAATTTTTACTACTATGATTACATCCATTATTATTTTTGGTGCTGTAATTTTATCTGTTGGTATAGCTTGTGCCACCAGCGATGACGATAGCACTATAGACCCTAATGAAATTAAAAACCCTTACTCTGAGTGGGAAGAAAGACAACCTTATAATCCTTAAACGGTATTATAATTGCTATTAATTAAAGTGGCCTGATACTTCTTATAGTATCCGCCACTTTTTTTAATTTCAAATCAAATATTCCCCTACTTCTAAAAAACAAATGTACGTTCCCAAGCTCCCGTCCCCTAGATGACAAATACTTTGACCGATTGGTCGAGCACAAAAAAAAACGCCGTTAAGGCGTTTTTTTAATGGTGCTCGGGGACGGGATCGAACCGCCGACACGAGGATTTTCAGTCCTCTGCTCTACCAACTGAGCTACCCGAGCATCGGTAACAGAGTGTCTTATACTGTAAAAAAACATCAATGTCCAGTATAATTTTTATTTTTTTTAATTTTTTTTGCAAAGATGGTTCAAAAACTTCAAATCAGCAACATTTAAGTCTTTGTAATTATTTGCAAAACATATTCCGTTCTGCTCAGCAATTTTTTTTAGAAGCGAACATTTTTCTGGTGGATATTTATCAAAATCCACCTCAATCGGCACACTTTTACCGCTTAAGACACTAGCTTCTTCCTCTAAAGCTTCAAGCCTTAAGAGTTGCTCATGATATAATGCTGATAAATAATAAGAATCATTACCTATTTCTTGACACATTATTTGTTCTTTTAAGCAAGATATCTCTTTTTCTAATTCATCAAGTGTTTTCATACTCACCTCCGATATATGAATCTTAATACATTATCTTAATATATCAATATTAATATACAGGAGATATAAAAAAAGATCTTATCCTTTTGTTTTTCAAGGATAAGATCTGTGGATAGTTTTTAAAATTAAAGTTTATGAAAAACGAATAAGACTTTACCTAAAACATTAACCGATAGTCTGTCAGTTGCTTGATATGACTTATATTGTCCATTATCAGAAGCAATTTCGACCACACCATCAATAGGAGAAGTCTGAATGCGTTTCACACATAACTCCCTTCCGGAACGCAACAGATAAAGGCCATCAGATTCCGGATGTTCATAAGAACAATCAAACCATACACTGTCACCGGAATTAATCGTCGGTTTCATAACGTCGTTTAATATTTTTACGATTTTTACATTTTTAACATCACTTGTCCCAAAATCTTCCAAAACATTTCTGTTCAAAAGATGACGTCCTATAACATTATTATAAAAATCTGTAGTTTCATCAATTTGTGATGCCAAAACATCAATTGCTATAACCTCACCTTCTGACGAACAACTAACCTTAATGATATCTGATATTGCATTAAGAGTTGCATTGGCTGATCCGATAGTCTTTGATGCAATTACCTCATCATCCATAATTTCCGTATCATCAACGTCCAAAAGTTTTGCTAAACGCATACGGTCTATTTCTTTTAAGCGACGAGGATATCCATATTTAACATATTGCTGAAGATACGAATCTTTTCTACCTATTTTCAGCGAAGCATCACGATAATTTAAACCCTTTTCAGCTATAAGCTTATCTACTTTTCTTCTGATTTCTTCAATATCTGCCATAACTTTCTCCTTATATGATATTGCATACAATGTATATTAAACATAATAATTGTGCAAATATTATTTTTAATATTTGACTTGATTAATATTAATATATAAACATTGGATATTAATTTTAATATATTAAGGAGATCATATGAAACCAGTTAGAAATATACAAGATGTAGAATTTGAAATAAAAAAAGCTTTAAGAATTTTACGCACTTTTCCAACAGACGGTCCTAAAAAAATTTCATCTCATTGGCCAGCATATGTAAACGAAGAAACTAAATCCATAATGCTTAACAAAAGCAAATCTTACACTTCACCTTTACCTGAAGAAATAGATGATATGGATGAAGTTTTGGAAGACTGGCTAAAACAAGTTGATTATGACGAACGCAACTTAATTCTTGTCAGAAATTCTGGCCACTCATGGAAAACACTAACTGCAAAATTTAGTTATTCTCGAAGCAGGTTATATTCAAAATACGCGTATTCATTACATAAAATTTTGAAATACGTGCTTGAGAAACAGCAAGAAAAAATCAAGGAGGAAAAATGATATTTTATAAAAAATATTTACCACTTCTGCAAATGGATAATGGCAAATACGATACCTTTGCCTTAACTGGAGGCAGAGGATCCTTGAAAACAGGACATGTCTGCCGAGCCATTTTATGCCAAATGATGAAAACAAAAAAAAGAGTAGCCGTATTTAGAGAAACAAAAATATCCACAGAAGAAAGTTTATACATTGAATTCAAAGAATTAATCAACACCGAATTTACAAACAAAGGATTTGAATATACAAAAAACAGAATCACGAACAACAAAACAGAATCTGAACTATTTTTTATGGGCTTACAAGATAAAAACCAAAACACAAGAGAAAATCTAAAAGGACTTGCTCAAATAGATATATTAATTATTGATGAAGCGCAAATGATAAGCAAAGCCATTTGGCAAATTTTACTCAAAACCATCAGAAAAAAAGGAGTTATACTTATTGTAATTTACAACCGTATAAACGATGATTTACCGGTAGAAAGTGCGCTATTCCTTGATTATGAGAACATGAAGGCGCCACCAAAAACTTTTTTCATTGAAGTAAATTATCCGGAAATAGAAAAGCTCGGAATCTTGTCTGATAAATTTCTTGAATATGCCGAACTGATTAAAAAAAATAAGCCGGAAGAATACGAACAAGATTATCTGAATAAACCTAAAAATGCAAATAGTGTAAAAGTTGTTAAATATTGGTCAACAGCCAACATCAACGAACAAATCAGATATGTACCTGATTTAGACATATATTGGAGTTTAGATTTTAACGTCAATCCCTTCATGTCCACATTAGCTCACTTTGACGGTAAAAAATTTTTTGTTTTTGATGAACTTGTTCTAAATAACGTAATAACGCAAGATGTTGTCGACGAATTTATTCGACGATATCCTCCGGAAAACTTTAAAGGCACCATACAGATTTGTGGAGATGCATCAGGTAAATATCGCAAAACACAATCAAGATATTCTGATTATGCCATTATCATTAACGCATTAGCCAAAGCAGGATATCATTATAAATTAAATTTACGATCATTTAATCCACCGATTTTAGCCAGAATCAACGCCTTTAACAAACAGATATATACAGACACAGGAGAACGTAACATTTTAGTTCATCCGAAATGCAAATGGCTTATTTACAATATGAAAAATCTAAAATTCAAAGAAGGAACATCCCTCATTGATGAAGCGACACCTTCACAAATATCAGACGATAATGATAAATTATATTTAGGCCATATATTCGATGCTCTAAGCTACATGGTAGAGTTTTTCAAACCTGTTATCAGAGAAGATACCTAATTTAGTAAATAATTCTTTATGACAGATTGAAAAGAAAAAAATATTTCATACATTTTTTTTGTATTTTTATTTTAAGGAGTTAATACCATGTATAAATTTTACTATTTAACCGGTGCGATGATATTGGTTTTAGGAGGATTAGGGATATATTCTTCTCAGGCAGGAAATAAGGTGCTGCCATCATCAAACTCAGATGTATATATAGAACAAGTCACATATACAGCTCCCATACAAAACAAAACCGACACACAAGTACAACCTGTTGGTTCACCTAAACAAACCGGCGGTTTTATTCCATTACCCGAAGATAACGGTGTAGAAGTTGCACCAATCAATCCTGAACCCAATTTGGAGCAAAATCCCGCAACCGAAATATCAATTCAAGAAACCATATCCGAAACATTAAACTAATTTTTAAAAACTTTAGCCCAAATCTGTGTGCATAAACCTGAGTAAAACTTTGAGTTTTATTCGGGTTTGCTTTAAACTGCGTCCAATTAACAGAAATTAAACGAGGTTAAAAAACTAGAATGAAAAAAAATAAAGACAAAAAGCCGATAGTTTTACAAGTTTTACCAGAACTTAATCAAGGTGGCGTAGAACTGGGAACCATCGAAATTGCAACAGAGCTTCAAAAACAAGGTATCAAAAATTTTGTTGCTTCTGCCGGTGGACGTATGGCATATAACTTAGAGCGTATCAAAGTTGAACACTTCAAATTACCTTTAAAAACAAAAAACCCTATTAAACTTTGGCTCAACTATCGTCGTTTGGTAAAAATCATAAAAGAAAATAACATCAACATTGTTCATGCTCGTTCTCGTGCTCCGGCATGGAGCGCTTATTGGGCGGCAAAAAAAACAGGTGCAAAATACTTAACTACTTTTCACGGGACATATGGTTTAGGGCCTAAAGGCATAAAAAAATTTTACAACAAGATTATGACTTATGGCGATTTGGTAATTGCTATTTCCAATCACATAAAACAACACATTTTAAAACACTATAAATGCGATGAAAACAAAATAAGACTTATTCATCGTTGTGTTAACATGGAAAATTTTGATATAAACAATGTCAGCGCCGAAAGAATGATTAAGCTTATGGAAGAAAATCATTTACCTGAAGATAAACCGATTATTTTACTTATCGGCAGATTAACCAGATGGAAAGGGCAAAAGCTTTTAATTGAAGCTTTAGATAAAATAAAAGAAAAAGATTTCTTCTGTGTTTTTGTTGGAGACGATCAGGGGCGTACATATTATACCGAAGAATTAAAAGAAACAATTGCCAACAAAGGAATGGAAGGAAGATTTTCATTTATAAAACATGTTTCAGATGTCCCTGCCATGATGATGATATCCGATATTGTGGTGTCAGCATCTACTGATCCTGAAGCTTTCGGTAGAATTGCAGCTGAAGGGGAAGCCATGGGGCGAATTGTTGTTGCATCAAACATTGGCGGTTCATTAGAAAACTTGGTTGACGGCAAAACAGGAAAGCATTTCATATCAGGAGATGCAAATTCTTTAGCCGAAGCATTAACATGGGCTTTAGAACTTTCATCAAAAGAACGTGAAAAAATCGGTAATGCAGCAATAGAATATGTAAAAAATAATTTTACAAAGCAAATTATGTGTGAAAAAACTATTGCAGTTTATAACGAATTGATTAATATGTAGAAGCTAAAAGAATTTTAACAGTATATAAAAAGGAAAGAAAATAATGGTAAAAATTACGTTGCCTGACGGCAGTGTCTTGGAAATGGAAGATAATATCAGCGGTTACGATGTCGCTGCTAAAATAAGCCAAGGATTGGCAAAAGCGGCTATTGCCGTTAAAGTTAATGATGTCTTGCAAGATTTGACGACACCTATAACAACCGATTCCACAGTTACCATTATTACAACAAAAGACAAAGAAGGTTTACACATTTTACGCCACTCTGCATCTCATGTTATGGCTGAAGCCGTAAAAGAACTTTGGCCTGATGTTCAAGTAACCATCGGCCCTGCTATTGATAACGGCTTTTATTATGACTTTGCTCGTAAAGAACCTTTCACAACTGATGATTTTGAAAAAATTGAAGCTAAAATGCGTGAAATTGTAAAACGCGACGAAAAAGTAGAACGTTTTGTTTTAGACCGTAACGAAGCAATTAAGTTCTTCAAAGATATGGGAGAACATTATAAAGCTGAAATAATTAATGATTTGCCTGAAACAGAAGCTATATCTCTTTATAAACAAGGAAACTTTACTGATTTATGCCGTGGACCGCATGTGCCGTCAACCGGAAAAATTGGTGAAGCATTCAAATTAATGAAAGTTGCAGGAGCGTATTGGCGTGGAAATTCAGAAAACGAAATGTTGCAACGTATTTATGCAACTGCATGGGCCGATAAAAAAGACCTGAAAGCATATTTAGATATGTTGGAAGAAGCAGCCAAACGTGACCACCGCAAGTTAGGTAAAGAGATGGATTTATTCCATTTCGAACCGGAATACGCTCCGGGAGCCGTATTTTGGCACGATAAAGGATATAAGATATATCGCAAGCTGATTGATTATATGCGCAATCGCCAAGAAAATAACGGCTACACCGAAATTTCTACCCCTGCTGTTATGGACAGATGCTTATGGGAAACATCAGGACACTGGGATAAATATGGTGCGCATAACTACTCAGGCACAACCGAAGATAATAAGTGTTTTTGCATTAAACCTATGAACTGCCCCGGCGGATTGTTGGTGTTTAAACAAGGCATTAAATCTTACAGAGATTTACCTATGCGTATAGCCGAGTTCGGCAAAGTAAATCGCTATGAAGCATCAGGCGCCTTAATGGGCTTAATGCGTGTGCGTGAGTTTACTCAAGACGATGCTCATATCTTCTGTACACCGGAACAAATGGAAGAAGAATGCATCAGAACCTTAAAGTTAATTTTAGATATTTATAAAGACTTTGGTTTTGAAGAAGTAAAAATCTATCTTTCGACCAGACCTGATAGCATTTATCGTATCGGTTCTGATGAGATTTGGGACTTATGTGAAAAATCACTTGCAAATGCGTTGACTTCTCATGGTTATGAATATGAAATTAATCCCGGAGAAGGTGCTTTTTATGGTCCTAAGTTAGAATTTATCTTAAAAGACGCAATCGGTCGTGAATGGCAATGTGGAACCATTCAGGTTGATATGAACTTACCTGAACGTTTTGATATTTCCTATATCGGTGAAGACGGAGAAAAACATCGTCCTGTGATGTTGCACAGAGCATTGTTTGGTTCCATTGAACGCTTTTTAGGTATTTTGATTGAAAACCATGCCGGAAAATTACCTTTATGGCTTTCTCCGGAACAAGTAGTTGTTGCTCCGATTGTCAGCGAATTTGATACTTACGCCAAAGAAATTGTAACGGCTCTAAAAAAAGCAGGATTGAACGCTAAAACAGATTTACGTAATGAAAAAATAAATTACAAAGTTAGAGAACATTCTGTGGCAAAAATACCGGTGATTGCAGTTGTCGGTGCTAAAGAACAAGAAAACAGAACTGTTACAGTTCGTCGTTTAGGCTCTGATAAACAAGAAGTTATGACTTTAGATGACTTTATTAGTTCTTTAGCACAAGAAGCAACAATGCCTCATATAAACGAATAGTTTATTCATAGTGCGGGGATATCTTTTTCTGTTTCAGAGAAAAACTTTTTGTCCCCCCCCCGACTATGTGAACTGTTTCCTCAAAAGTGGAGAGTAAAAAAGTTTCCCCTTTGAAAGAAAACTTGCAAAGGGGAATTTTTTTTATATGTAGACTAATTATTTAACTGTGTTGGAAAGCCACCCGTCATCCAAAACTAATGTTATGGTTGTTTGTCCAAAGCAACCATGATTTGTGCCTGTTCCTAAAGTGGCAGTCGTTAAAGTTCCACCAATATGCAGCAAAAGTTCATTGTTGTCTGTTGTTTCAATGCGTTTGGTAAAACCTGTAACAGTTCCACAAGTTTTATTTTGGTATAAGCTTTTTAATTCAACAGAGGGATCAGCAAAGTTTACAGAAATTGCTGCATTTAAATCATCTTCATCCTCTACTGTAAAACCTGTAAAACCTCCTTTAATTCTGAACACAGCCTCATTAAAAGAGCCGGTATGACCTTCTACCATCTGATTTGCTAATGATGCTGTTGACATCATGGTGGCAGTAGAACCTTCGCCTAACTTTCCGTCGGTTGTAACAATCACTTTTCTTCCGGCTTCAGATTCTAAAATTATACCAAAACCGAGATATTGTTCTTTGATAATTTCAAATGGTGGTAAAAACATTGCTCTTATATCAAGCGTAGCACTGTTTGAATCGGCATTGGCTTTTAGGGCTACAGCAGATAAAAGCATTGCCGTTGTTGTTAATAAAATATGTTTTTTCATAATTTAGTCTCCTAATATGTAACGTTACATGTGCTGAAAAACTGAACATTTTTACCAAGCGCTTTGGCTTGAGTTTCAAGCTTTTCAAAGCACATAAGCAGTATAATTTAAACGTACGTTTTTTTGGCGCAGTGCAAAAATGAGAAAATTGTAAAATTTAAAATTTGCATTTTATTGTTTTTCAAATATTTAGAAGAAAGCAAAAAACATAAAAAACATCAAAAAAACTGCTTGATTTAAACGTACGTTTAAAACGAGCAGTTTAAAATGCTTAAAACCATTGTAAATAAACGCTCTTTAGCGATTCTTATTTGCTAAAAAAATATAACTAAATATAATAAAGTCATCGCTCGTTTTCGAAAGAAAACGTCAAGCGATCTTCCGATTAAATTACACTAACCAACGACATTTCCTATGATAGATATTTTTAAACTAATTTGAAACCTCTTGAATTTATTCGTTTCACTCACAAATAGGGGGTATAGTGTATCACACATCCAAATCGTTTAAAAAATATACCTTGCACATACAGTTTTTTGTCAAAAAATATCTTGATTTATAAATTAAAACATGTTATAAGAATTCCAACACTTAATTATCAGCAAATTATGAAACCAGAATTAGTACAGGCATACATTGCGAAGAAAGTAGCAGCATGCCATCCAGGACTTGCTTTTGCAAGAGAGACTATGGATCGAAAAGAATATCATCGTATGGTATTAGAAAAAGAGATTGGTTATTTTGATCCCAATGTTCTTGATAAGTTAAAAAAAGTTATCATGCATCGTTTTGGTATAACGGAACACAGTATGATGTTTCAAAATCCGACACTGCGCCAGTGGATAACCGACATCACGGGAACTTGGAAAAAAGAGGACATTTTGGTTTATATTGCCAAATTCAGTTATCTTGATATTGACCAACTTAAAATCACTCCGATCGGTAATTGTAATATCTTCTGTAATCCATTTATCAGCTTTATAGATATAATGATAAGTTTGGAAAATATTACGGATAAAATGTTGGGACATTGGCAGCTTAATCCACCTAAAAAGCATCCATATTCCCACTTAGATATCGACATTACTTATGGTGAAATTGCGGAATATTTCAGTTACGAAGGCAACGCCCCTCGTATTAATGAGAAGATGAAAGCAATTTCCCGCTAACACATTCTTTTTAAGGGGCTAAAAGCCCCTTTTTTGTTTTCAATTTCACATTACTATAAATTATATATGGTAAAAAAAACTTGTATTCACTAAAAAAATATGTTAAAAAACTCGAACACAACCAATTATGTTATCAATTATGAATGTAAAATTAGTACAGGCGTACGTTGCGAAGAAAGTAACAACACGCCACCCTGATCTTGCTTGGGCAAGAGAGACAATGAGCCGAGAAGATTATCATTGCATGGTATTGGGAAAAAAAGTTTATGGTTTTAACCCTAAAGTTCTTATGGATGCTCAAGCCACCATTGTGCGTCGTTTCGGCTTAAAAGAACATAAGGCGATGTTTCAATATCCTACACTTCGTCAATGGATAAGCGACATCACATGTACTTGGAGCAAAGAAGACATTTTGGCATACTTTGTCGAATGTTGCGGTTTATCTGTCCAAACTCTTCAAAAGGCTACCATTGGCGGTAACACTATTTGTAGAGATTATTTAATCGGTTTGGTTGAAGAGCTGGAAGACATAACAGGAAAACAATTAGGAGACAGCAATATTGACGACCCTCTTGCTTATTTGGGCGACAATATTACGTACGACGAAATTGCTGAATTCTTCAGCTTCAACGGAAATGCAACTCGCATTAATGACAAGATAACAAGCATTGCTCATTAAACACTCAAACAAAAGGGGCTACAAGCCCCTTCTTTTTATATATAACAAAATAAATCAGCATTACATACCTTTTAGTATATATTCACTAAATTTCAGAGAAAAAAATGCCGGATCAGAAACGGGTTCACCTTCAGCAATCTTTGCTTGATCTAAAACGAGTCTTGCTATATCGGCAATTTGAGGTTTATTTGCCTCATCTACGGTTAATTCTGACAGTTTAATAATCAACGGATGATACGGATTTATTTCTAAAATACGAGTACTTGCAAAACTTGTTTGTTGCTGATGATTGCGCATTAGACGCTCTAAATGTATACTCATTTGCCCATCTTCAACATTTAAGGCAGCAGGAGATGTTGTAAGTTTTTCAGTAACTGCCACCTTCCCTACTTCTTTTTCAAACATCTTACTCATCATATCAGTAAGTTTTTGCAAATCGCCTTCTAAAGCTTTCGGATGATTTCTTTTAACGCCTAAATCAATCTCTGCTTTTGAAATATGCTTAATCGCAAATGTCTTATAACTTGTCAAAGTCTGCGTCCAAAATTCATCAATTGGATCTGTTAAAAGCAACACTTCAATCCCGTTTTCTTTGAAAGCTTCCAACTGCGGATTATTACGAAGTGTAGGAACATCATCTCCCGTTACATAATAAATTGCTTTTTGTTCCGGTTTTGCTCTTGAAATATATTCATCTAAAGATGTTAATTTATCCTCAGAAAAAGTGGTAGCAAACAATGATAACGATGCAACTTCTTCACGATTTGAAAAATCTTCATAGATTCCTTCTTTAAACGCAATACCAAAAGCCTTCCAAAATTTTATATAGTCATCATAATCTTTAGTACGCTTTTTTAGTTCTTTTAAAATTCTGGAAACGATACCTTGTTTAATTTTTGCCAACAATGCACTTTGTTGCAACATTTCTCTTGAAATATTAAGTGGTAAATCAGAACTGTCAATAACACCTTTTACAAAGCGTAAATAAGCGGGCATCAAACCTTCTACTTTATCCGATATAAACACCTTATTTACGTACAATTTCAAGCTTTGTTGTCTATCTGGCTGAAATAAGTCATAAGGAGCTGTTGACGGCACATATAACAAGGCATTATACTCTATACTGCCTTCAGCCTTAAAGTGAAGTGTAAGCCACGGATCATCAAAATTTTTTGAAATGTGATGATAAAACTCTTTATATTGTTCATCAGTAACTTCAGCCTTATTTCTGGTCCATAACGCAGAAGCATTATTAACGGTTTCTTCTCCGGCTTCGCCCAAATTAAGTACAATCGGATACTCCACATGATCAGAATATGTCCTTATTATATGTCTTAAATAAATTGTATCGGTAAAATCTTTAGCATCTTCTTTAAGGTATAATTTTATATCTGTTCCGTTTACCTCTCTTTTAGCTTCAGAAATTTCATACCCGCCTAAACCATCAGAAACCCATTTCCAAGCTTTATCATCTCCTGCTTTTTTAGTGACAATTTCCACTTTTGAAGCCACCATAAATGCTGAATAAAACCCAACACCAAATTGCCCTATCAAATCTACAACCGAACCATTATCTTTAACATTATTTACAAAATCAGCAGTACCGGATTTTGCAATTGTTCCTATATGATTTATCAAATCATCTTTATTCATACCGATACCATTATCAGAGACTGTCAATGTTTGTTCTTTATCATTAGGTGTAATTGTAATTTGCATTTTTCCCAAAGGTTTTGCTACATCAGGATTAGTCAAAGACCAATATCTTAATTTATCACAAGCATCACTAGCATTCGAAATAAGCTCTCTTAAAAATATATATTTTTCCGAATAAAGTGAATTAATCACAATATCCAAAAGTTTAGTAACTTCAGTTTGAAACTCTCTTTTTTCACTCATATCACACTCCAATTTTTATTAACATATTTGTTATATGGGTATAAAAAATACATTTCGCAAGAGTTATATGTAAATTTTACTTGCTTTTATTTTTAAATACTCTAAAGATAATTCTTGAATTGATATTAATAATTTTAGGAGATAATTTATGCCTTCAGTAGTAAATGATAGTTGCATTAAATGTAAAATTTGCGCAAGCGTTTGCCCAGTTGACGCTTTTCGTGAATGTGAAACTCAATTAGTTGTAGATCCTGATGTATGTATTGACTGCGGAGTATGTATTGCAGAATGCCCTCAAGGAGCCATTGCAAACGATTCTGAAGCTGATGAAAAATTTATAAAATTCAATGCAGAACAAGCTAAAACATGTCCAGGAGCAAATGAATAATTTTTCAACAAATTAAAAAAACGGAACTTTTAGTTCCGTTTTTTTGTTATCTGTATGCAGAGTGCCTTTGCCTCGACACATGCAACAATTTACTAATTGTATCTGGCAAATCATCTTGTTGTTTCGATTCTATAATACCTATAATATCATGTTCTTTAATTGTTAAATCACGATTAATACCTATAGAAGAATAGTAATTATGACCATAAGAATATAAAGTAGATGCTTTAGCATTGTCCCCTTGGGCTGAATAATATTTTGACATCTGCATATTAGCATTTGCTACCTGATGCGGATAAATATCTTCATCACCCATATTAACAACATTTTGATATGCCCAAATAGCCTTACTATCCAAAGAAGAAGCATTATACATATCGGCTACTCGGCTCCAAGCATTAACATTTTTGGGAGATAGTTCAATAGCCAGCTCAAATGAACTCAAAGCAAGCTGTCTATCTGTAAGACTAGCTAATGTTCCAAATGTACAAGCATAATTTGATGCTTCCATAAATGCAATATCACGTTTCTGAACAACCTTTACACTATGACCTTTATCAACTGTACTGTTCATCAAAGCCTCAAGCATAGATAAACAATATGTACTATCACCTTGTGCTAAATTATACAAAGCTTCATCAGGAGTCGGTAAGTATTCAGCTCCTGGTAAATTTGCAAATTTGCCATTATTACATAAAGAAATAAAGTTTTTCATAGAATCAATTAACTGAATAATATCTTCTTCAGATGCATTATCACCACATCTTACTTTAATTGTTTGGGCTATCTTTCCTGAATCAATATTACGTGCAAACATATTCAAAATCAATCCAGTCATAGAATCAAGCGTTCTATAGGTCTGTTCATATCTGAAAGAGCTTATACCGGCTGTAGCCTCATCCAATTCCACCACCTTACCGGTTTTCCAATCAAAATCTCTTCTTACTCCAAAATAAGCCTTTTGTTGTTCAGAACCTATCTGTCTGGAATTCTCTAAAATATCAGATTTTTGATAAACAGTATTTGTTTTTAATTTCTTTCTTTCTTCCAATTTACGGGCATTATTCTCCCGCATTTTACGTTCTTCTTCTCGTTTAATCTTATTTTGGTTCTCTTGTTGTAAATGTTTTGATCTTTCTAACTCAAGTTCAAGTTCTTTTTCTTTAGTCTTTTCAAATTCAAGCTCTCTCGAAAGCATTGAAGTATCTGCTTTTTGCGTTCCTTGAACAGAAACGGAGACATCATTTTTAATAAAAGAAAGCAACGATTTTATATACAATATAATAACAAGAAATAAGAATAAAACAAAAGCCAAAAGCAACAATATAATCGATACCACACGCAAATTATCGGTACCGGAAAAATGTCTTTGAAAAAAACCAGCCATACCGTTCAAATTTTGCGTAACAGCAACACTAAATCGTGTAGTCATCAAATATAATGCAATATTCTTAAATATCAAAACTTCCTCTCTGTTGTTCATCTTAAGAATAACGATTGTGAATATAATATTAATTGATTAAAAATATATTACTTATTATCTAAAACTTCTCGATTTTTTTAATTTGTTTTTCAATTATTTCACATAACTCGTCATCATTTTGCTTTTTTGCACTATCTAAAGCTGATTGTAAATTATGCATAGCACTACTCATTCTACCACATTTTTTATCAATCAGTGCCAAATTAACATAATCTATTGCAGCCGCTGAATATCTTTCATTACATTGTTCTAAATTCAAAGATTGTTTCAATAAAGCTGACGCCCTATTAAAATCATTAAGTTTTATATAAATTAATCCTAATAAAGAATATACATTAGCAACATGAAAGCACGTACTATGTTTACCATGTATGGTAATAATTTTGCGACAAATCAATTCGGCTTGTTCATATCGCTTAAGTGCAAAGCACGATTGAGCAGCCAAAAAAGCGCTATCTTCATAAGCCGCATAATTTTTATGTTTAATATATAAAGACATCGATAACATAGCGTATTCAAATGATTTTTCATATTTTTTCTTATTATACTCAGATAGAGCAATAAGCTCACACGAAAACCCCTGTCCTCTCATATTTTTAAATTTTTGATGAATATCAAGAGATTTTTGAGCTGTTTTTATAGCTAAAGAATACTTATTTTGCAACAAATACAATAAGGCTTGTTGATTAAGCACCTCTGCGTACTTTCTATATAAATTATATTTTTCAAAAGCACGTTGACTTTCACCAAGTAATCCTTTTGCTTCCTTAAAACGCTCCTGCCCCATAAAAAGAACAGCTTTGAGCGTTTTAATATCTGCAACCTTAATATCATTATTAAGTAAAAAATATATTTTTTGAGCTGTATCAAACATCATTTGCGCTACATCATACATTGCACTGACACGATATATCTCGCCTAATAAAACATAAGCTTGTGCTTCTTCATATAAATAATTTTTCTTTTTAAAAAAGCTTATTGCTTTGAACACCTTCTTACTTGCCGAAAGCATATCTGCCTCAAACATATCAATTTGTGCTTCTAAAATAGAAACCATAGCCTTTTCTATTTTTTTTAACTTAAGCTTTTTTAGTTTATTAATAACTTTATTTAATTTAAGATATGAAAAATCCTCGGCATAAACAAACGCTAATCCGATAAGAGCATCCACATCATTTGGTTCTTTATTTATATACTGTTTTAAGCTTATTATATTTTTTTTCAAACCTACACAAACACCAAACGTATAAGACAAGCCCAAATTTTTATCTTCAACATATTTTATAATTCGCTCAAACTCTTTGTTTTCCAATAATTGAATAAATTCTTCTTTTTTACGACAAGAAAATCCACTATATAAATCAGCCACCTTCAACCAAATATAAGAAGAAAAAATACGAACATGATCTGATACAGAATAAAACCATAAAGATTTTTTCAAAACACACGTATAAAAAAAACGCTTTAATATTACATATTTTATCACCTGCCAAAACATAAGCAGTATAAAAAATATCAAAAATAAATAAAAATATTTCATCGACATTTACACTAAATTAGTTTTTTACTTATACGATTATACAAATTATAAACATAAATGCAAAAGGATTCTACACTATGGCTATAATAAAATTATCAACCGAACAGCTTTACAGAAAATGTGACCCTTCAAAATTTGATTTTAATTCAACTGCCGATTTAGAAGAACGCTTATCAGCATTGGGACAAGATCGAGCTATCAGCGCTGTAGAACTTGGTATTAATATTAAATCTAAAGGATACAATCTATTTTGTTTCGGTCCTGAAGGAACCGGAAAAATGAGTTTAGTTAAACGTATTTTGGAAAAAGAAGCTATATTACGCCCTACTCCTAATGACTGGGCTTATGTGTATAATTTTGATGAACCTCATAAACCTAACACCATATGCTTTGCTGCCGGAACAGCAACAGATTTTGCAAAAGATGTTGATAATCTTATAGATGAACTAAAAAATTATATCCCTACAATTCCGGATAGTGAAGAATATAAAGCAGCCTTAGAAATAATTAGGCAAAAATACAAAAGTAAAAAAGATGATTATATAAAAATTTTACAAAAAAAAGCTCGTGGTAAAAGTGTATCATTATTGCATATGCCTGTAGGTATCGTTGTGGCTCCCGTAAAAGATGGAGAAGTATTAAGCCCTGAAGCTTTTGAACAACTTTCTACTGAAGATAAACAAAAAATAACAGCAGATTTAAATGCCATGCAAACTGAAATAGAAAACACTTCTCAAGAATTACCTTTATGGGAGGAAAAACAACGTTTTGAAATTGATCGTTTGCGAGAAAAAATGGCAAAAAACTTAATAGCAAAACCGATAGATGAATTAAAAATTAAATACAAACAATTTAAAGGGGCTGTTGAGTTCTTAAAGAACATACAAAAAAATATTCTTGATAGCATTGATGAATTTATGCCTGACAATCAGTCTCAAAATAATAATAGCGATGAAGATCCTCTAAATCAACTTTTAAACCGGATGAATAAAAATGAAGAAGATAAATTTGCTAAATTTAAAGTAAATGTAATTATCAAAAACAATCCTAATTCCGGAGCGCCAATCGTTTTATTGGACCATCCTACACAAGGCAATCTTGTCGGTAAGGTAGAACGTGTTCAGCAATATGGTGCTCTTCTAACAGACTTTACCTTAATTAAATCAGGAGCATTACATCAAGCAAATGGGGGATTCTTATTGATTGACGCAAGGAAGTTATTGATACAACCTTATGCTTGGGATTCCTTAAAAAGAGCCTTAGCTTCAAAAAACATAAAAATAGAATCTCCTAGCGATGAAACAAGTTTCACAACAATTTCTCTCGATCCGGAACCAATACCTTTAGATGTAAAAATCATTCTAACAGGAGATGAAGAACTTTATGAACTCTTAGCTGAACGGGATCCTGATTTTTCTGATTATTTTAAAGTGGTTGCCGATTTTGGCATTGTTATGGATAGGACAGATGAAAATGAAATCGAATATGCAAAACTTATAGGATCATTATCAAAAAAGAAAAAAATTCGTTCACTAAATAAACAGGCAGTTGCCAAAGTTATTGAATATTCATCACGTTTAGCGGACGATTCTGAAAAATTAACGGCACATATTGCCTCGATAGGAGATTTACTCAGAGAAGCAGATTATTGGGCTAGAAAATCTAATGCCAAACAAATAGGTAAAAATCATATCATTCAAGCAATAAGTGCTCAAATCTATCGTAGTGACCGAGTAAACAAATTGATGTTGGAACAAATTGATAAAGGAACCATCTTAATGGATGTTCAAGGCGAACGTGTAGGACAAATTAATGGTTTGGTTGTATATAATTTTTCACGCAATTCTTTTGGGAAACCGGCCCGTATTACAACCCAAGTTCGTATGGGAAAAGGCGAATTTGTAAACATTGAACGCGAAATTGAAATGAGCGGACCTATCCACACTAAAGGTGTATTAATTTTGCAAGCACTGTTATCCAACCGATTCGCCAAACGCAAACCTTTATCTTTATCAGCTTCAATTGTATTTGAACAATCATACGGTGGTGTCGATGGAGATAGCGCTTCTTCAACTGAATATTACTGTTTACTTTCAGCCATTTCCGAACTTCCTATCAAACAAAGCATTGCCGTTACAGGTTCAATTAACCAATTTGGAGAAATTCAACCCATTGGCGGGGTAAATGAAAAAATTGAAGGATTTTTTGAAGTATGCAAATATAACGGATTAACAGGCAATCAAGGAGTAATTATCCCAGCAACCAATATAAGCAATTTGATGCTTAAAGAAGAAATCATCGAGGCCGTAGAAAATAATATGTTCCATATATATGCTGTTGACACTGTAGATGATGGTATAGAAATTTTAACAGGGGTTCCAGCCGGTGTTCCGGACAAACACGGAAAATATCCTAAAGGAACTGTAAACTACCTCGTAGCAAAGAATTTAGACGAATATTACAAATATTATGTCAAGTATGCAAAAGAGACAGAAGGATGTCTCGGTAAATAAAATTTAATAAAAAATACAATATTTTGTAATATTTCTGTTACATATGCTTGACAGCATTTAAAAACTATGTTATATTGACACTAATAATAAAATTTGGCTAAAGGAGGATAGTCATGGTAAACGAGGTTTCATTAAAAAAAGCACAAGACTTTAGACGTAAGTCCATGCTTATAGGTATGGATTATTTACGAGAAAATGTTTCTGCCGGCAAAATGGCTGAAGAATATGCTCGTTCAACCAATAGCAATTCTAAAGCCACCACAGACAAAAATAAAGACAGACAATCGTAGCATAACTTCTATACCCTATAGACCGTCGTATCTAGCGACGGTTTTTTTCATACTAAAAAATCCCTCCGCCGAAAAATCGATGGAGGGATATGTCATATTAGCTAAATTTTACCAAAACTGATAATTAGTCTTATAACCTAGGGATAAACCGACTGTCGTATCACTTCTGCTTTTTTCTGCGCCTCTTGTTTTTGCAAGATGATAATTTACAAACGGGGCAAATGATAAACCATTTATTATAGCGACATCAATACGATTATTTGTTTCTAATTCATATTTATAATCGGTTCTCTCATATTTATCATACTCAAAAAAGTGACGATAATAACCCGATGAAATAAACTGCATATCTTCTCTTATATCATACTCAAATCTATAACCAATTTCAGCACCTGTTTTCATATTTGTATCACCATAAGTAAAATCAGCTTCTTCAACAAGCGCCGCATACAATTCTTTAAAGTGCTTTCCATCATATAATTTCATACCCATTTTACCACGCAATATTTTAGTTCTGTATTCATCTCCATCTTCCGCTGTAAAAGTTGTAAACTCAGTTTGATAACCTAAGTTCACAAAAGGGCCGACAATTCCTTCTTCTAACTGCCACATTTTATGGGTGTAATCTGTTGTAAATAAAATTTTATCAGCATTTTCGCTTTCTGTAGTTTCACCATCTTCAGTGGTCTTACTTTCACCATATTCCATAAATAAACTGTTTAACCAAACCACATTGTCTGTAGCATATTCAATATTTCCGTCAAATATACCTGTAAAAACTTCTTGTTCATCAGAACTTAAAGTACCCGGATAATCATCTTCCTCATCTTTATTAGTAACACTATTCTGATTATACTGCAAAGCAATACGATTTAAGTTAGCTTTCAACGAACCCTGTGTTGCTTCTTCAATTATATCACTTTTTTCATCTGCCATAACATTAATTGCCGGCAACATTAAAATCGTAGAAAGTAACATAAGATTATAAAATTTTAACATTAAATATCCTTTCATATTAATCACACTAATGAAAGGATATAATATATAATATGATTATAAAGTTTTTTTTATCAATTTATAACAGAATATTATTTATCTAAAACAACTTTCCAAGCAATAACCAATTTGTCTTTTAATCCGATAATCGGCTTAGGTGATATAATTTCCCATCCTCTATTTTGCATAATATCAAAATATCGTTTATAAATATGTAAAATAAACCTCAACGGTCTTGTAAGTTTTTTATCTGTATACTGCAACATTTTAAAAGCATTATCAAAACACGCAGACACATCACGTGCTAATACTTCTCTTACAGAGATTAAATTTTTATCAGTAATAACAGTTAAAGGATCTTTTGATTTAATATTTGCTTGCCTAAGAAGCTCTTCCGGTATATAGAGCCTACCACGATTAGCGTCTTTTTTAAGATCTTTTAACACATCAGTGATAAATATGGCTCGACCAAAACTCTTAGAAAGCTCACGTCTTTGTTCTTCATCTAAAATATCTATAATTGATAATGTGATATACATAGGTATTTCTACCGATCCATAACAATATTGATAAAAGTTATCATAATTAGGTGCTTTTATATAATCAGGGCAGTTCATCATTGCCGAAGATAAAATATGCCTAAAATCTTCTTTACATATTTTAAAGCGCATACAATTTTTATAAATTTTACGACCAATATTACTTATAGGTACTTTCTTATCATAAATATTTACGAGTTCTTCTTGCCAAGCTTTTAAAATTTCCAATTTTTCAGACTTATCCAAACTACCATCAATCACATTATCAATATGCTTACAAAATGCATACAAAGTATAAACTGCTTCTCTCTTAGCCTTAGGCAATACTTGCATACACCAAAACATTACTGCTTGCGATTTTCTGACTAACTTACCAACAGAACTCATCTAAACACCTTTAATTTTTATAGTTTTAACTCTTGTAAAAAGCCATCTTACACTAGCATAAAGCAATATTTTACCTAAGTCAATATTCGATAGTATCATTCTCTCTTTTTTAGATTTTTTTTCAAACATAACATTAAGTATACCTAGCATACATAAAGCCTTAAATCTAAATATCTTATTCTTAACAATTTGTGGTAGGACTTGCCCTTCTCTTAAAAATCCGCTAAGTTTCTCAGCATATAAGTTACTATATTTTGTTCCTGATAAATTCTGCAATTCTTCAATTTTGTTCACATCATAATTTTCGACCAACAAAAAACACATCATCATAGACATAAAAGGTATATACACAGACATATTTAAATCATTTAAAACTATAATTATTCTTACCAATGGAGATAAAAACAGCTGACTACTATACACAAACCTATTCCAACTTTTATACTGTTCTCCTAAAACCAAATCTTTAAAAGATTTAACCATATCAGAAAGTAAAGAAAGCGATATATTATCAGTTATAAAACTCTCTTGTAATTTTGAAATTATATTATCTTTGATAGCACATCTCTTAAAAATTTGCCGATATAATAAATCAAATTTTTTAACCTTAATTTCAGGTGTAACTTTATCACTTTTAACAGCTTTTAATCCAAGATTAATAAAACTGACATAGTAAGTCATAATTTCTTTATTTTTATGCGATACAGATTCTAAAATAAGTTTTTTATATCTGCAAAAAAACTCATCCATTAAGTTTCTCCAACCATGCATCAAAGTCTTTTAACGCCCTTTTACAATAATATTCTTTGCGATCCATTCCTTTAAGTTTACGTTTTTTTCCATTTGGTGTAATTTGCACGTCAACAGTCGGAAACAACCCAAAATTAATATTCATTGGTTGATAATGTTCAATATCCGTATCATCTTGAAGATGTTTTAACATAGATCCCATTGCCGTTGTAACAGGAGGTAAATTAGGTTTCTCATTATTAATTAAGAAAGATGCAAAAAAACCGGCCAACAATCCCACACAAGCACTTTCCACATATCCCTCACAACCGGTAATTTGTCCTGCAAACATAATATGAGGATATTTTTTTAATTGTAAAAATTCATTTAGTAAGATAGGACTTTTAATAAATGTATTTTTATGTATTCCACCAAGTCTGGCAAATTCGACTTTTTCAAGCCCTGGAATAAGCCTAAAAATACGTTCTTGTTCTCCATACCTTAATTTAGTTTGAAAACCCACCATATTGCGCAAAGTATCATCGCTGTTATCTTGACGCAATTGGACAACTGCAAACGGTTTTTCATCACTGTTCGGGTTTGTCAACCCAACAGGTTTCATAGGTCCGAAAACAAGAGTATCAATACCACGCTCTGCCATAACTTCTATGGGTAAACAACCATCAAAATATTCCGGTTTTTCAAAATCATGGAACTCCACTTTTTGCGCTCTTAAAAGCTCATCAACGAAACTATAATACTGTTCTTTATTCATCGGACAATTTATATAATCTTTACTTTCCCCCTTATCATATCTAGACTGGTACCAAGCTTTTGAAAAATCTATACTATCCGTATAAACAACCGGAGCTATTGCATCATAAAAAGAAAGAGTCTGATTATCAATTTTTTTCAGTAAATCGCTCACCAAAGCTTCAGAGGTAAGCGGTCCGGTCGCAACTATATATAGCCCATCATCGACATCAGGCAACTGAGTAATTTCTTCATTTATAATTTCGATATTTTTATGATTTTTAAGTTTATTACTGATAAATTCTGCAAAACCATCTCGATCCACTGCCAAAGCTCCACCTGCAGGAACCTTATTTTTTTGAGCCGCTTCCATAACAATTGATCCAAAGCGCCGCATTTCTTCGTGTAAAAGCCCTACTGCATTATGCTCATAATCGTCTGAACGGAAAGAATTTGAACAAACCAATTCAGCAAAATGCTCTTTTTTATGAGCAAGAGACATTTTCTTAGGTTTCATATCATAAAGCCTGACTTTTATTCCTCTTTCTGCTAGTTGCCAAGCTGCTTCACTCCCTGCAAGTCCGGCTCCTATAACTGTTATTACTTGTGTTTTCATATATTTATTTTCCCTAATAAAACATATGTACCTTTTAGCTTTTTTTTTATATTTTGTAAATATTTTTCCCAACTTTTCATTAAACTTTTTTTAATTGTATATATGCTAGCATACCTAAGAATGTTTTTTTAAAGGAGTATTTATGAAAAGATTGTTTTTATCTGTGGCTTTTTCATTTATTGCCGTGTGTGCTCAAGCCGAGGACACTCCTGATTTAACTGCTAGTTCAGAACAAAAACAAATAAATATAATCGAAGATGAATTAAATTTTGATAATGAAACAATTGATGCCTTTGGCAACGAAATACACATAAGGCCTCAAGTTGTTCCTCAGAACGCACAATCGACTACATCATCTAAAGCAAACAACAGATCTGTAAAGCTTAATACAAGAAAATCACTTACCGATAATTTAAAAGAAAACTCCGAAGAAACTGATGAACAAGACGGTGTCCAAAACTGGCTTGATAGCGGTTATGACATACTAAAAGGGCTTACTGGGAAAAAAGAAGATAGCGACAATCCGTTATCAAATATGTTAGAAGAAAGTAAAGGTAGAAATACTCGTTCAAACGTATCTGTTTTTGATATTGCAGGCGTCATGTTACGTATGACGTATAAACAAGCCGAAGAAGCTCTAAGCAAGAGAGGTTATAAAAAGATATCTCAAAAAATGGATATACCAAACTTTATAAAATGGCGCAACGAAGAAACTTGTCGTAACAATGGTATTGTAGGCTACGAAAGATTAAACAATTGCGTAATCCAATTAGCTCGAAAAAGCAATAATGAATATATCGCCCAAGTTTCTTTTAATAAATTTGACACCAAAGAAAGTGTTAACATCTTTCTTACCAGCAATTTTACCGGCAATAAAATATATAAAGTAACATATCGTACAGAAGCAGGAAATCTAACAGGAAATAGCCCAAAAGCGTTATATTTGCGTAATATAAAAATTTACGATTTTTGGAAGAAAATAAACCAAAAATATGGGGTTCCTGACAACAAACAGGACGTTATTTGGGGAATGGGTGGAAATAAACCATACATGAAGGCAATAACCGGAGCTTTACTATTGGAAGACACCATGTTAAAAGAACTTGATTACACCAGAATGTCACGTGAAGACCAACGTTTTATGAATACCGATTTATATACATTTTAGGAAAAGTTTATGTCAGAAAATTTCTCATTTCAGATTTCAGAACTCGTATGCACCAGAATAAGTCATGATTTAATCGGCAATATAGGGGCCGTATCAAACGCTGTTGAACTTTTAGATGATGATCCTGAAAGTATTTCTGACGTCAAACCTATATTGGAAATCAGCTCAAAGGTTTTGTCTTCACGCTTAAAATTTTTCCGGCTTGCCTTTGGCTTAAGCAATGCTACAGTAAAAAATATTGAAGAACTAAACTTAATAGCAGTAGATTATCTTCAAACAATAGGTAATAAAAATTTTCCTATACAACTAAAATTACAAATTAAAACACCGCAATTGTATAAAATAACCCTACTGAGTATTATGATTTTATCTGATATATTCATAAAAGGTGGGACAATCACAGCAACAGAAAAAGAAAACGGCCTTGTATTTACGGCAAATTCAGAACATATATTATCCGTTACAAAATTGAAGACTCTGCAAAACTGTTTACATAATGATATTCCTGATGAAAATCCGGCACAAAACGCGCATATAATATATTTGCAAAATATATTAACTCAATCAAACATAGCAATAAAATTAAACTTTAGTGAAACCGAGGCAATTTTACAAATTAACTAATGATATACGCCAGAATAATAATCGTTATTGACAAAGATAAAAGATAATTATATGATGCTCCAAGTTTTAATAAAATAGGTTTTATACATGAGTTCAGCTTATATTTATACTTTTAATTTAATTCTTGTTTTAATTTTAGTTTTACTTAATGCTTTTTTCGTAGTTTCAGAATTTGCAATTGTCAAAATTCGCAAAACCAAACTTGAAGAATTGGCTCATAACGGTAATAAAAGGGCCAAAATTGCTTTAAAAATTACCGAGCATCTCGATTCATATCTGAGCGCAATTCAACTTGGTATAACCTTGGCCTCATTGGGCTTAGGTTGGATTGGCGAACCCGCTGTATCCAAACTTTTAGAAGATGTTTTAGGTGGTTACTTTACCAATAACCCAATTTTGTTACATTCAGTCAGTTTCGGTATTGCCTTTACGTTTATAACAATCATGCACGTTGTTTTGGGCGAATTGATACCAAAATCTTTAGCAATTCAAAAAACAGAAACTTTTGTTTTGCTTATTGCTTATCCTTTGTACACTTTTAAACGTATATTCTATCCGTTTATATGGGTTTTAGACATGGTAACTCTTAAGGTTTTACACCTTATGGGGGTTCAACCTGCCTCTGAGGAAGAAATGGCTCACTCCGAAGAAGAGATAAAACTCATCGTAAATGCTTCTCAAAGAGGTGGCGTTATTGACGACACAGAACGAGACATAATCCAAAACGCCATTGATTTTTCAGAAATATGCGCTCATGAAATTATGATACCGAGACAAGATATGTGTTGTTTGTTCCTAAATGACAGCTTTGAACAAGTCATGAACATGGTAAAACGCTCAAAACACACTCGTTATCCTTTGTGTGACAAAGACAAAGACAATATTGTCGGTATGATACATATCAGAGATTTGTTGGAGCATGCAGAAGAAAAACTTGAAAAAGGTCGCTTAAACAAAATTGCCAGACAGATTTTGTTTGTACCGGAAAACCAATCCGTATCTGAAGTTTTACACCTAATGATGCGCAAACACACTCATGTTGCCATTGTGGTTGATGAATATGGCGGAACTGCCGGAATGCTTTCAATGGAAGATATCTTGGAAGAACTTGTGGGTGACATTATGGACGAACACGATGTTGCCGAAGCACAAGAAATCTTAAAAGTAAACGAACACGTTTGCGAATTTGACGGAAAAGTTTTGGTTGAAGATGCGTATGAATGTATGGAGCTTCCCTGCTGTGAACGTGATGAAAGCACAATCGGCGGTTATGTATTCACTTTGTTGGGAAGGGCTCCGAAAGTTGGCGATAAAGTTGAAGACGAATATTGTCAATATGAGGTTGTCTCCTCAAATAAGATGCGTGTCAAACGCGTAAGAATGCTTATAAAAGAGCGACCTGCCGAAGAAGAATAAATCTTATAAAAAGCCTCTCAAAATCGAGAGGTTTTTTTGATATTTATGTAACAAAAATATCACATAAAATTTTGACAAAATAAGCAGTTTTTTGTTGCAAAAACATAAAAAACGTGTTAGACTAACCACAATTGACTTAAAATCATTCTTTTGGAGATATATAATGCAACTATTTTTAGATAACGTAGACTTAGATTATTTAACTTCTTTAACAAAGGAAAAAAGAGCAGAAGGTTTATCTAATATGTCTTTAACCGCATTTGACAGATTATGCCAAGAAGCAAATAATAAGCCTTTTAACGAAAGAACTGATGCAATCCAAGAAGTTATCGGAGAAATAAACGTAAGACAAATAGAACTGATTAATGAAAAAATTGCTAATTTACAGTCATTACCAAAAGAAGATTTGTTGATTTTGCAAGGTTGGATATCAGATAACGCACAAATATCAGGTGTTGATGCTGACTTATCAAGAGTAAGGAGCGACATTGATGATCTGATGAAAAATATAGATAGTACAACAGCAAATGACTTTCAATTTGATTTCGACATTCCTGCACAAACAAACACTCCAGTCACATTGGAAAGCTTAGCTTCAATGTCTGTAGAAGAGCGCATAACTGCTCTTCAAGAAATATCTTTAACAGATACGTATAATTTACACAAAGAAGTTTTGCAAAAAGATGGGGAAGCTGTAGAAAAAATTACTCAAAAATTAGAAAACAACGAAGAACTCACAGAAGAAGAAAGTGCTATCAGAGATATAGAAATTGCATTAGCTGATAAGGCTTTTATGAAAATGGAAGGAGATAAAGAAAAAACCACTGCAGAAGATTTGCAAACACTTGTTGCATATTATTCCGAAAAAGGGCATTTTGATTTTGCCGAAAAAGCAAATGCACGATTAGCCGAACTTGAAAACACCGGCAACACTGATTCTGAACCGACTGACACTCCGACAGAAGAAAATTCCGAAGATAATCAAAAACCTTCATTTGATGTTGAAAGATATATAAATGATAATTTCCTTAAAGGTGATCTCCAAAAAGATTTAGCAAAAATAACACTCATAAAAGATAATAAAATAAGTCTTAGTGAGGAAGATAAGGAAAAAGTGCTTGATGCTCTCAAAACACGTTTTTCGCAAAAAGCTGCAGAATTAAACAGCGGCAAAGTCTTAATGCTTAATTATGATGAAAAATACATATGGCGTACTATATTAGAAGAATTTAATCCGGAAGATGAAAATGCTGATAAAGAGATTGCAACAGCTTATAAAAAAGTTGATGAAGAACTTCAAGCTTTTGAAGAAGAATATGGTCTTGATTATGCTCATTTGCAATCTGAAGAGCAAATTGCTGAAAATATTTCTTCTATCAGAAACTTAGATGAAATTGACTTTTTTGCCACAATTGAAGAGCCTAAAGAAAAACCTTGGACAGCTGAGCAATTAAAAAATTGGAAAGAATTAAGAATTGGAACATCAGATTTTTATCAGTACGCAGGAGCTTTACGCACTGAAAATTTATCAGAAGAAGATAAAAGACAGATTCTTGAAGAAGCTAAAAATGCAGATTTGTATAATTTTGAGCTTGAAGAAAATCCGGAAATTTATGGCGATTGTAAATTTGTCTTGGAAGAACTTGCAAAAGTATATCCTGATGATGAAAAAGTTAAAGAAAACCAAAAAAAATTAGATGAATTTTTAAAAGAAAGAGGCACCACTCTTCTTTATCCTGAGATGGCTGAAACGGCTAAATATCTTGATAAGATAAACATTAAATCAGATATAAAAACGTTTGGACGTTCAGATATTAAACAAAACACTCCGGACAGTGAAATTGCAAAATTAAAAGAACTTGCCAGAATTGAAACTGAAACATATTTAGCTAACATAACACCTGCCGGTCAACAAATTGATGATAAAGCTTTTGCCAAAGAATATAGTGAACGCTTAAATAAATATATTCTTGGTGTTGTTGTTGCCGATAGAGCAACCAAAGGTGCACCTAAAGAAGATATAAATTTACAAAAATTCTTTGAAGGTAACGGCAAAATAGACATCAATCAATCTTCTTGTATCGGCTATTTTGCAGCTCAATCTAACAGGAACACTGCAGCTGTCAATCGAACAGAAACAAGATGTCCCGCTCTTAAAGAAAAATTAGCTGACATCAAATCTAAAATTGCAAAATTTGATAAAGATTGTACCGAAAGATATGGAACAAAATATACCATTCTTAAAAACATGGGACAATCGTTTGCTTGGGGTACGGCATTTACTATAGCCTCAACCATAGGATCTCCTGCAGTTGCTGCACTTGCAACAGTTTCAACTGCAAAACAAGTTCATTCTTTTATCAAAAATTATAAACACGAAAAAGAAGTATTAAAAGCTAAAACAGGAGAAGATTTATCATTTGGGTCATATGCATGGAACAATAAGCTAAGTGTTTTGGGTATAATTGGCGGTGCCTCAACTATGGGACTTGCCGGTTTTCAATCTTTTGGTGGCGACCCAAAGAAAATTACCCAGGTTGTAAAAACTGCATATGGTTTTGGACTTGCATGTGCAGTAGCTATTAAACAAGGTGTTGACGCTGGCAAGAAAGTCGCAGAACAAAACAAACACCTTCCTAAAGATCAACAAAAAAATCCATATTGGGCAGGCATTAAAGCCTCTACTTTATCCCTTATGTCTTTTGTTGCCGGTATGGCTGGTGGACAAATGGCTGCAGAAACGTTAGGATTTGGGGCACAAAATACAGAAACCAATGTAAGTACCTCTATTACATCGCAGGAAAATGCTTCAACTTTACAACAAGTAAACGATTCAACTACAGCAAACAATGGAAATAATGTTTCTCCTGCCGAAGTAGAAGCCACTGTTGAAGTGTCTGCAAAAGACACCCAGTTTTGGGATAATCGAGCCAACCAATTTTTAGGTAAAGAAAACGTTGAGAGTTTATATTCCAGAATTGATAGCGGTGAAATCAAACTCCCTGAAGGAATTGAAAGTAAAGAAGAGTTTGCTTACAAATTGGCTATGAGCATGGAACAATCGCCAACTTATGTATCAGAAGCTTTAGGTATTGACATTCAAAACACTCGTGAGTTGGAATCTCAAATTTCATCTATGACCAATGAACAATTTCAAAAACTTGGCGATTTGATGAATGATTATTCCGATAGAGGAAATTACGAAGGAGACAAGCATTTTGAAACAACTAAAACCAGTACACAAACCAATACAGAGAATAACACACAAAACAATGGCAGTTCCGGTTTAGAATCAAACCAAGATGGTTCATCTGTAAATTATGAAATACAGGGCTATCAAGTTAGCAATGACCGAGTTTTTGTTCCGGAAGGCATGACAGCTGAAACATTTGAGAACACCGCCAAACAGCTTGTAGGAGACAACAATCCTCAGGCAGTCGAAGAAGTTAGCTTTTTACTGTATCAAAACGCAATATTGCAAAATGTTGATCAGCAATTAGCAAATGGTTTAGAGTTAAATGATGAACAAGCTACTGCATTATTACAGCTAAAAGAATCATATAATAATTCATATAATACGTTTAGTGAAAAATATAACTTACCATCACAACAAGATTTAACAGCTCATGCCAGCTTACCTCTTTTTGACATTCAACATGAAAATCAATCTCAAGGGTACAACATTTCAAATGATACAGTTTTCATTCCTGAAGGTATGGATATAGACCTGTTCGTAGGTCCTGCATCGCAAATGGTCGGAACTGAAAATACGGACGCACTTGCTGATGTAAGCAGTTTATTACTTCAAAATGCTGAAATAAGAAATGCTGAACAACAAGTAGCAAATGGTGTAGAATTAAACGCCGCGCAAGAAGCAAGATTAGAACAATTAAAAACAAGTTATGATACATATTATCAAGAGTTAAGCGCAAAATATAATTTACCGCCACAAGAAACTCTCGACAGTTATACAGATCAAATGCTTGATTATATTCATGGACGCGATTCTTCTCAAGCTGAAATATTAAATAACCAAAACACTGATAACAACTTTGTCAGCTTTACAGAAAATAACCGCATACAAATTAACGGCATTAATTTACAGTCATTTGAAGAAATTGCAAAACAAACTGTCGGCAATAATTCTCAAGCCGTACAAGAGGTAAGTATGCTAATGTATTACGATGCAATATTGCAAAATGTTGATCAGCAAATAGCAAATGGTGTAACCTTTAATGAGGATCAAACAGCTCAGATAGAACATTTGCAAGCTTTACATGAAAAATATTATAATGATTTGGAGGCAAAATATGATTTACCTGCAAAAGAAGAATTAAGTTCTCAGGTTGCTCAAACGCTTACTAATATGAAAGATGTAAACAAACAGCCTGTTCAAGAAGTGAACGAACAAGAATATCAACCAAACGGACATGAGAGACATAGTCTGGACATTAATCCAGTTGATACTCAAAATAATCAAGATATTGATTTAAGTTCTTACAAAGCATCTAACGCTTTCCAAATAAATGAAAACGGCGATGGTCGTTCTTTATATTCGATTAAAGATGCAAATGGAAATGTTGTTTTTGAGCAACAATTTACCTTAGATGCAGATATGAAAGCACAAGCACAAAGTTTATTACCGGAAAGAGAACCTGTAACAAGAGAAAATTACCAAAATCAAATGTTTTCGGCTACCAGAGAAGCAAATACTGTTGCAGAGTTGCAAACACTTATTGCTCGTGATGAACTTTATCAAAACTTAACAAATAAAGAAGATTTGTCGGCAGGTGAACAAGCATTCATGCAACAACACGAAAAAGATCTTGCTCGACATGGTATAACGCATGACAGTGAAAATAATCTTACTCGTGTTTGTGCAACTACCAAAACAATGAATTGTGACAAGGGTGTAAGTTATAATTTTGATGATAAAGGACAGTTCCATATGAACTGTGAAAATGAAAGACTTTCAACAATTGAAGCTCAAGACATTGTGTATAAAGATTTACTTAGTAGAGAACAAGAAAACAAACCTCTCGGCCTTGCAGAAAAACAATTTATGCAACAGCATAGAGAAAATCTGCAAGAACAACATATGACATATAATCACAAAGGTGACTTAGTAAAACTGGGTGATGATGTCAGAGTTACGGGAGATGGTGCAGCATATAGCATAAAGGTCAATGTATCAACTGAAAATGCCACATATGGTTTCAATCAGCAAAATTATCTCAATGACGCAAAAGCACTCTTAGGTGATAATACTAGTGCAAAAGCTGTTATGGAGGTTAAATCGCTTTTGATGAATGATGATATATACAGCGACCTTAAGGCAAGAGTTGATAGCGGTGAAACTTTTTCAGCAACTGAACAAAAGGCTATAGAAAAATTCATGACAAATCATGAAAATAAATCTGCTACAATCATGGAAAAATATGGCCTTATTCGTGATGATAATGGAGAAGTACATAGAGCTCAAAACACTCAATCCGGTCAAAGTCAAACAGTTACTAATATAGTTAGCAACGCAAGGCAGTCTGTCCGATAAACATATACTTACAAAAAAGCCTCTCTTTTTCAAGAGAGGCTTTTTTGTAAAAGTTCCAAGTTTATCAATGTGACATTTAGTGTGGCATTTTCCTTATCTGATCTTCTATATACATGTTTTTCAGTATAAATAAACTACTGTCTTCATGAAGAAGTCTTTCAGAATCTTCAGCTAAGTACTCATACTTTTCAAGCCACATAGCTAAAAGCTCTCGAGAGTTTCTTTTGAGCATTAGAAGTTCAATCTCAGTTCCAGGACGTGACTTAAGGCTTGAAATAACGGTTTTACAAACCTCATGTGTACCGGATACTAACACCCACTTCACATTATCTTCCCAAAAGCTCCATAAATGACAACTTTTTTTCAAAACTTCGGAAGATCCTTTTACCATCATCACTCTTTCTGCCTGAATACATGGATAACTGACATCAAGATACTTAAGCTTCCATTCATCAGGGGCACATTTGAAAAACTCAATTTCATCTTCTAAAGCAATTGAACCTGGGGTCATTGTCTGAAGAAAATTTTCAAATCTAACGAGGTCTTTCTCCTTGAGAAGCGCCATCAAACTATTTGGTTTCATAACAAAAATTATTTTTAATAATTTCACCTTAATTATTTTTTATTACCTATTTTATATCAATTTTACAAAAACATGTCAATTGTTTTTTGTCAATCCAAGATGAAAATTCAAATTTTTACAATAGATGTGCTCATTGCATATATAGCAATAACTGAAATCATTACCAAAGCACTTGCAAGTACAACTTCTTTATTGCTAAAAATTTTTCCTTGAGAATCATTTTGTTTACTGGCCCAAATATAAACAGGTATTCCTAATGCCATAAAAATAACCGCCATAAGTAAATATTGTAATCCTGCAGCATAAATAAGCCACAAAGCATATAAAGATCCTATAACGCCAGAAAACAGTGCATATGAACGTTTTATATATGTATTTTTCGGATATTCGTGATCCTCACACATTTTCCATAAATAGGCACAACTTGATAAATATGCCGGCAACACCATAACTCCTGTTATACTCAACATCGTATTCCATGCATTATTGGAGAAATAGACCAATAACATAAACAATTGCATAATTGCACTTGTTACCCATAACGAAACTGATGGAGCTTTATTTTCATTTTCCTTTGCAAACTCTTTCGGGAAAGTTCCGTTTTTAGCAGCAGCTTGTGGTATTTGCGCCGTAACCATTGTCCACGCAAGCCAACTTGATAACACTGAAATCAACAAACCAACATTCATTAATACAGCGCCCCATTTACCAAACACTTTTTCCAAAATTCCTGCTGTTGACGGATTTGGTACCAATGCTAATTCTGCTTGGCTCATATAACCAAATGGAAGCAATGATAACATCACATAAATAGCCAAACAACTGATAAAACCAAGTAAAGTTGCTTTTCCTACCGATTGTGGTGTTTTTGCGTGCTGAGACATCACAACCGCACCTTCGATACCGATAAACGACCACAAAGTTACAAGCATGGTACTTTTAATTTGGGCAGACAAACCTCCTAACTTAGATACAGTTGCGGCACTTTCTCCCCAAAAATCAAAAGAAAATTTATTATTATTAAAAATAAATACCATAACAAGTATAAAAAACAAAAGCGGTACAATCTTACCGATGGTTCCGATAAAGTTTATCAAAGTTGCTTGTTTTATACCTTTTAATACTAAAAAATTAAATCCCCAAATCAGAACAGAACCACCTATAATGGAGTATACTGTATTTCCTCCGGCAAAATATGGTGGGAAAAAATAATTCAATGCATCCATGGTAATAACAGCATATCCGACATTACCACAAATTTGACATAACCAATATGACCATCCGATAGTAAACCCAACATACGGACCAAAACATTCACGACTATACATATAAATACCTGCTGTTAAATCTGGTCTAATATCAGATAAAATCCTAAAAGTATTAGCTATAAAATAAACACCAAAACCAGTAATTAACCAAGCTAAAAACACGGCACCGGCAGAAGCTCCTGCTGCCATATTCTGAGGTAATGAATATATACCTCCGCCAATCATTGAACTTACAACTATTGCAGCTAATGCCATAACACCTAAACCGGCGGAGTTTGTTTTCTCCGCCGTAGGTTCATGCTGATTTTTTTTCTTTAACATATTTATTTTCCTTTCTAAACTTTAGCAGGCTCTGCATATTCAAAGTTTAAAAAGCCTAAACATGTTAAACAATATCCGAATTGTTCTGTTATATTTAAATAATTATGGAACATTTCAAATTCACTATGTTGCTCTACACCCCTGATTTCAAGTTCGTGTTTCAATGATTTATTAAGCCACATTTTAGCATGTCCCTGAGCTATCTCATCATCAATTTGGGTATCAAAAAACTCAACATACTCAGCCGCCCATCCACCGATAAGCTCACCATTTTTATCTTTTCCCCAACAAATACCAACACCTGTTGCAATAGCTTTATGTTCATCTCTTGAAGCACCATGTCCTGCCATAATTACTTCCAAAACAGCACCATGCTTAAATTGGTCTACAACTTTATCAACACTAACGATATTCCCGTATAACTCTTTAGGCAAAACCGAAGTATAAGGCACCACATTAAAGTTTTCAATTTTTGCTTGCATTAAAGCAGAATCATAACAAAATGTTTCAAATGGTTGTGGCGGAATACCATCATTTGCTTGCCCTACTCCACCTGTTTGAAATGCTAAAGTCGGATAACGAACTCCTTGCGTCATATATTTTCTCCTTAAAATTGTAATATCCAAAACACTGATTTACTTAATTTCAAAAAGCATTTTTTCAATAATTTTAAAACTAAATTATGATCGCTTTTATATCTGAACAGAAAACATTTTTGTTAAACGTTGAAAATTTTTTTCATCTATTTTAATTTCAAAAAATATCTTATCTTCTTCTAATTTCTTGTCTACAACTATGGTGTTTTTATGTAACCATGCTTGTAACTTACCATCAATAGCATCAATACATAAAGTGTACTTCTTATAGGCTGATGAAAGTATATTATCTACTTTTAAACAAAGCTCATCACACCCCTGACCATTGACTGCTGATAACAAAATTACCTCTTTTGATTGATTTAATACTTTTTGTTCTAAAAGTTGCCTATCTTCTTTACTTAATAAATCAATCTTATTTAAAACTTCAATATAATTTGCTTGCGTTTCAATTTCTTTTAAGCCTAAATTATCTAAAACCTCCAACACATCTTTTTTTTGTACCGAAGTATCTTCGTTTGCGATATCTCTTACATGCACAATAATATCAGCTTCCAAAACTTCTTCTAATGTTGATCTAAAAGCCATAATAAGTTCATGAGGCAAATCTGAAATAAAACCTACGGTATCAGAAAAAATAACTTCTCTGCCCGATGATAATTTAATTTTTCTTAAAGTGGGATCTAATGTTGCAAACAGCATATCTTGAGCTAACACTCCTGCTCCGGATAAACTATTAAATAAGGTAGACTTTCCTGCATTTGTATAACCGACTAAAGCAACCACCGGATATGGAACTTTACGTCTGTTTCCTCGTTGCAATTCTCTGGTATTTCTGACTTTTTCTAATTCTTTCTTTATTTTTACAATTTTATCATCAATAATTCGTCGATCCAACTCTATCTGCTTTTCTCCCGGTCCACCTAAAAATCCAGCGCCACCTCTTTGTCTCTCAAGGTGGGTCCAACTTCTTACTAATCTGGAACGTTGATATGTAAGATGTGCTAACTCTACTTGTAACTTACCCTCACTTGTTTTTGCCCTTTCTCCAAAAATTTCTAATATAAGGGCTGTACGATCAATTACCTTAATATTCAGTTCTTTTTCCAAATTTCGCTGTTGTATTGGAGAAAGAGATGTATCCACAACCATCAACATTATATGCTCATTTTCTATAATAGAGAGCATTTTTTCAATAAATCCTTTAGAAAAGTACGTAGCAGGTTTAACAACCTTTAATTTAACAATATCAGAATATACAACATTTAGTTTAATTGCTAACGATAATCCTATTGTTTCTTTTAAACGACTTTGCGCTGATACAGATTTATCCATATCAGCAACAAGCGGACATATAACACAGGCAATATTATCTGTTTTTATTGTTATTTCTTGCAAATCTAATCTTCAACCACATCAACAGAGGTGCTCGGCATAATAGTTGATATAGCATGCTTATAAACGAGTTGTGTATGTCCATCTCTTCTCAGCAAAAGAGAACTATCATCAAAATATGTAATAACACCTTGAAGTTTAACGCCGTTGATTAAAAAAACCGTAACAGCAATTTTATTTTCTTTTATATCATTTAAAAAATCAGCTAAAGCATTTTTATTCATTGTAATAATACCTTATTGTAGTTATTTATTTCTCGCATACAGGATAAACATAATTATATCTATATGTAAAGTACCTATTTTCAATAAGGGGATAACTCATTTCTCATTACAATTATTATAAAAACTCATTCCTTAAAAAACTTATTTGTTTTCGGAAAACCGAATGGAACAATTTTTCCAACCTGCGCTCTATGGCCAAGCCACGTTATAAGCTCTTTTTCCTTAGCCACACCACCGGAACGATTATATTCAAAACCATCTTCCAATTTAAAAATCTGAATATCCGTCATTTCGCAATCTTTATATTTTTGCAAGCAAACTCCTCTACCTCTTGCCATTGTCGGAATTTCTTCCACCTTAAACACCAAAAGCTTACGATTTTGACCAACAACTGCAACCATATCACCAATTATAGGCTTACAAAACGCAGTATATTCACCTTCTGCTAAATTCATAATTTTACGACCATTTTTTGTTTGCGCAATCAGATGATTTTCATCTACAACAAAACCATGTCCCGTATTTGAAGCTATGATATATTTTTGGTTAGGTATAAACACAAACATAGAGCAAACATTATCATTATTGCTTAAATCAATCATCAATCTCAATGGCTGTCCAAAACCTCTTCCACTTGGGATATCACTTGCTTGTATTGTAAAGAACTTACCTGATGTATCTAATAAAATAATCTTATCAGTCGTCTGCGCATGGATTGCCATAAGTAAACTGTCGTCATCTTTGAACTTAAAATCATCATTTAAATTTGAATACCCTTTAAGAGCCTTAATCCAACCTTTCTGCGATAGTACAACAGTAATAGGTTCTTTTTCAACTAATGCCTCAATAGTAATTTCAACATCAGCCGGAGCTTCTGCAAACTCTGTTCTGCGTCTTCCCAATGCTGTCTTTTTACCAAATTTTTCTTTAATTTTTCTAATTTCATCTGAAAGAGCTTCCCAACGTTTACCTTCATCAGACAGTAATGTTTCAAGTTCGGATTTAAGGTTACTCAACTCATCAAATTCTGATTTAATTTCAGTTTCTTCAAGCTTACGCAAACTTCTTAATTTCATATTCAAAATAGCTTCAGCCTGATTGTCTGTTAAATCAAACTTTTGCATCATAACAGCTTTTGCATCATCTTCTTCTCGGATAATACGAATAATTTCATCTAAATTCAAATATGCAATTAAATATCCGGATAAAATTTCCAAACGAGCTAAAATCTTATCCAACCTGTACTGAGATCTTCTTTTGAGAACTATATGCCGATGATTTAAAAACTCACGCAAAACTTCATATATACTCATAACTCTCGGAACACCGTCAGAATCAAGTACATTCATATTCATATTAAATTTCGATTCAAGTTCTGTTTGCTTGAATAAGTGTTCCATTAAAAGTGCGGCATCAACTGTACGATTCTTCGGCTCTAATACAATTCTTATATCCTGAGCAGATTCGTCTCTTACATCTGCCAATAAAGGCACTTTCTTTTCTGTTAAAAGCTGAGCAATTTTTTCAATCAATTTAGATTTTACAACCTGATATGGAATTTCACTCACCACAATTTGATATTGTCCGTGCGAAAGTTCTTCTCTTTCCCATTTTGCCCTAATTCTAAAGCTTCCTCTACCTTGCTTATACGTTTCTACAATAGAAGAAAAATTATCAACAATTATACCGCCGGTCGGAAAATCAGGACCTTTAATTTTACGAACCAAAGCTTCATTATCACAATCAGGTTTTTCAATCATATGCAACAAAGCATCACAAACTTCACTCAAGTTATGCGGAGGAATATTTGTTGCCATACCGACTGCAATACCGGAAGAACCGTTACATAACAAATTAGGTACCATTGAAGGCATAACAACAGGTTCTTGTTCTTCACCGTCATATGTATCTATCAAATCAACAGCGTTTTCATTTAAGCCTTCCATTAAGGCCATTGCAAATTCCGTTAATCTTGCCTCGGTATAACGCATAGCAGCGGCGCCATCGCCGTCAATATTACCAAAATTACCCTGCCCGTCTACAAGAGGATACCTTACCGAAAAATCCTGTGCCAATCTGACCATAGCACCATAAACGGCACTATCACCATGCGGGTGATATTTACCGATAACATCACCTACAACACGAGCGCATTTTTTATAACCGTTTTTAGGATCCAAATGAAGCTGACGCATTGCATATAGCAAACGACGATGCACAGGTTTCAAACCATCTCTCACATCAGGAAGTGAACGAGATACAATAGTCGACATTGCATAAGATAGATATCTCTTGCTTAACTCTTCTTTTAAGTAAACTTCTTTGATTTTTTCTTCTGTTTGGGCCATTTTATTCTTAATCTTTCGGTAAGTTCAAAATATTGAGCAAATTAGCACGATTATTCGGAAATTTCAAGCCGTGGTTTTCAAAAAAATTCTTATTTAAGAAAAATTCTGTCATCTTAAGCAATTCCGCCACTTCCACAAGCTCCGGTTTATAATTTTTATCCACAATATAATGCGGATATTTAAATAATTTAGCCTTATAAGGGAGCCCTGCGTCATAACTTACAGCCTTAGCACTTTTGGGAGATACAAACTCTAAATTATCTTTCTGTCCTGTTGCAACACATTCGGTTAAATCAAGCCCTATACCCAAAAATTCCAACAAATGATATTCAACAAAAGAATAATTGATAATAACATCTTCTTCAGTTGATGCATCCATAAATTTTTCAACATAAGAAACTAAATTTTCAACAGGTTCATTATCTATCAAACAAACATTTATCAGTTCACAAAATGAACTTAAAATTGCAAGTTTTTTTTCACTGTTAAAAAATTTAACAGCATTAGACTTTAAGAGTTCCACACCTAAAAATTGTGGTAAATTTTCTTCCAATCTGGCATAAACATTAAACGAAATCAAGTTTCCTAGTTGATAGATACCTAACTTCTTCTTGCTCAGCCCACCTTTGATAAAACCTTGAATTTTTCCATGCTCGGCAGACAAGACGGTAACGATAGCAGAACTCTCTCCATGCTTCAAAACTTTTATTATATATCCTTCATCACTAAATTGCATAATTCTGATGGATTATTATCTCTCAGCACCTCTTTGTTGCATTGCAACTTGCTGAAGCCCAGCATCAGTACGCGTTTGTTCTCGACTTAAATCAGACACTTGAGTTTGAGAAGCTTTATTCTGCCAACCTCTTCCTGTTTTATCAGCCAACACTTTACCTGCATTCATTTTTTGTTGTAACAATTCCTCTGCCGTAAATTGTGACATCGCTGCAAATTGTTGTTCTGCGGCCGCTCTTGTTTGTGCTCTTGTTTCTTCATAATTTTCCGGCATAGGCCCCTCATAATCTCTCGACACCGAAACATTTTCTGCTTCAGGTGCATTAACCGAATTAACATAGCTTTCCACATTGGAATGTTCATTATCCGTAACTGTTCTAATAGCCTTATCGGCTTTTCTCCGCATACTGCCTAACATCATTTCAGATGCCAAAGCTCCCATTTCTTCCTCTGTAACCTCACCATCTCTGTTCACTGTACGTTTTGTTGCAGTAATATCACCTTCAGCGTTGACATCAACATTATATGTTGTATTATTTCTTGTAAAATCATAAGTTTCTTGATTTTCCTTGATTACTGCTCTGTATTTTGTATCATTATTACCGTCGCCAATGTACAAAACTTTATCATCTTTGTTCTCATAATCATTTAATCTGACTTGCGTATCGTGTTCAAATTCACCTTTTATATAAATATCTTCACGACTTTCCCTACCAAGATTACTTGAAGATGAAGCATGAATTCGAGATTCTTTGATAGTTCCATCACGATTATAATTATCAATCTCTTCTGTAGTGCTAGACGTTGTTTTAGTATCGTCATATCCTTGAATAATGTTTATAGCTGAAGGAGTTTCTGTCCTCTGTCCATGTATAGTGCTTTTTTCTGATTTGACTTGCCCGTTAGCATAGTGTTCTACTTCTTCTACAGTATTAGTTGTCTTCGTTTCTATAACCTCTTGATTTAATGTTACTGTACCTCTTGTAACATCGCTACGTTTCTTTTTTATTTCTTCATTACCTCTTTTTTCTACTTGATTTTCCGTAACTGTAAAACCAGCAGTCCTTGCACCGGTAAACGGACTAACACCAAAATCAACTCTTGCATCATATGTGGTTTCTGTATTTCTATCAGTTTTATTATATTCAGCATATTCTCTTCTGTTGTTATTATCCAATTGCTGATTGGGTTTCACCTCTCTAACTTCTGCCTGAACAGGCGCAACAGACAATGCTGCAGACAATACAACAGCTGCCTTTAATTTTTTGGACTCCCTACTTTTCTTAGCCGTAAACCCTTCAGGTGTGCCTCTTTTTTCATCAACAATTGACATATTACAATCCTTTACATAAAAAACTATGGTTATAATGGTAGCATAACATTTTCTTCTTGTAAATCATTTTTTAATACAGTTTTCCTGTTAAAAGCACAATAAATAAGTTGTTATGATACAAAAAACATTTATAATAAAAAATAATTTTTAAAGGAGACTAATATGAAAAAATTTACCTTATTACCCATTCTTATTTCTCTTATCTTTCAAGCAAATTGTGCAAAAGCATCTGATATAAAGCTTCCAAAACCGAATATAAACACTCCTTTGATGCAAATCATTAATACAAGAGCATCTAACAGAAACTTATCAGACAAACATATAGCACTAGACATCTTGAGCGATATCTTATGGTCTGCTTTTGGTACTAATTCACATAACACACGCACAATTCCAACCGGTAAAAACGAACAAGACTTAAAGGTTTTTGTCGTGTATGATAAAAAAGTTTGGCTTTATGACGGTGTAAACAATCTTTTAAAAGCATATTCCGATGTTGATTTGATGCCATATTTAGCAAAGCAAGATTTTGTAAGCAAGGCACCTGTTCATCTCATCTATGCCGGCGGAAAAGATTATGCCCAAACACATAGCGGATCTGCCTATCAAAACGTATACTTATACGCCGCCGAAAAAGGCTTGGCCACTGTTATCAGAGGATATTTTGATGCAAACAAAATCCATCAAGCACTGAAATTACCTGAAACTGAAATTGTTACGTATCATCAAGTAATCGGATATCCGCAAAATAATATGGAGTAAAAAAATAATGGAACAGCGCCTAATTGACATAGAAATAGCAATTGCAAATTTACAAAAAACAGTTGACGAACTTAACAGCGTTGTATTTAAACAAGGCAACACCATTGATAAACTGACAAAAGAAAACAAACTGTTGGCAACCATGATAAAAGATAACATTGTAAAACCTTTGTCAGAAGAAACCCCTCCTCCTCATTATTAAAAAGGAGCACAAAATGTCTGCAGAAATTTGTATCCATAATGCAACTGTTATAAATGGTTTTTCCACCATGAAGAACTGTGCTGTATTGATAAAACAACATAAAATCATTGATGTTTTTAACGAAGATCGTTTTCACAAAAAAGTTTTCAAACCGGATACAATTTTCATTGATGCCAAAGGTTCATATGTTGCCCCCGGTTTTATTGATACACATATTCATGGTTTTGGTGGATTTGGCACTGACGATTATAACACAGAATCAATATTAAAAATGTCTGAACTTTTAGCCGAATATGGTGTAACCGGTTTTATACCTACTCTATATTCTGCTTCAAAAAAAGACATGATAAAAGGCATAAAATCTATTGTTAAAGCCATGGGAAAAGAAAATGGCGCCAAAATTTTAGGCATCCATTTGGAAGGTCCTTTTATATCTCCTGAACGATTAGGCGCTCAAAATCCTCAATCTTTAAGCCCAGTAGATATAAATTTGATGGAAGAATTTTGGAAAGCTTCCGAAGGGCATATCATAAATATGACTGTAGCTCCCGAATTAAAAAACATGCGTGATTTAGCCTTATATTGCGTGTCTAAAGGCATTGTTTTGCAAGCAGGTCACACCAATGCAACCTATGCTCAAATGGTTGAAGGCATGCAAGTAAGAATTTTTCATGTTACTCACTTGTTTAACGCCATGAGCCGTATGCACCATCGAGATCCGGGAACTGTCGGCGCCGTATTTATTCATCCGGAGCTTTCTTGCGAAGTCATTGCAGACGGCATACATATAAACGAAGACATTGTAAAATTTTTACTTACATGCAAATCGTTAGATAAAATTGTATTGGTAACGGATTCTCTAACCCCGACAAAACAAAAGAAGAAACCGTTTATTGCCAATGGAGAAGAAGTATATCTGGATAAATGCTTTTACAGAAAGTCTGACGACACAATAGCCGGTTCTGCTTTAACCATGATTGATAGCGTTAAAAACATTGTATCATATGGTTTTACTGTAGAACAAGCGGTTCATATGGCATCTACAAATCCGGCAAGAATTATGCGCCTTGATCACCTAGGGCTGATTGCTCCCGGATATGATGCCGATATTGTAATTTTTAATAAAAACTTAAATGTTTTGCATACTATAATAAAGGGTAATATCTATTATAAAGGAAAGAAGCTATGCGTGTAATTATAAAACCTGACTACACAACCGTATCAAAATGGGTTGCAAACTATGTTGTATATAGAATAAACAAATTCAGACCTACAAAAGATAAACCTTTTGTGTTAGGCTTACCTACTGGTTCCACACCTTTGGGCATGTATGATGAATTAATCAAAATGTATAAAAACGGCAAAGTTTCTTTTGAAAACGTTATCACATTTAATATGGATGAATATATCGGTTTAGAAGCCACACACCCGCAAAGTTATCACTATTTTATGCAAGAAACATTTTTCAAACACATTAACATAAAACCGCAAAACATTCATATGCTTAACGGCATGACTAAAGATTATGCTAAAGAATGCCAAAATTATGAAGACACCATTAAAAAAGTCGGAGGCATACATTTGTTTATAGGTGGCATCGGCAACGATGGTCACATTGCCTTTAATGAGCCGTTTTCATCATTATCATCAAGAACCAGAGTAAAAACATTAACAGAAAGCACCATAAAGGCCAATTCACGCTTTTTTAATCATGACATAACAAAAGTTCCGACCACAGCTTTAACTGTTGGCGTAGCCACCATTATGGACGCAGATGAAGTTTTGATTATTGCCACCGGAGAAAGCAAGGCCAAAGCCATAAAACATGGTATAGAAGGAAGCATAAATCATATGTGGACAATCTCAGCACTTCAAATGCACCCTCACGGAGTTATAGTGTGCGATAAAGATGCCACTAAAGAACTTGCTGAAGACACCATTTCATATTTTATGGATATTGAAAAAAATAATTTCTAGTTTGTATAAACGTATATAAAACTAAAGTCATCTCTTAAAAAAGCAAAATTTGTTATTACATTAGGTAAAAACAAATGAGGTGAAAAATGTCTGATTTAGGCAAAATATTTATATACGAAAAAAATCCGGATACGTTAAAATATTACGAATCTGATTTCAGGCGTAACGGATTCTTTGTGTTCGGAACCAATAATTTATATCTTTTAACACAATATGCAAAAGAGATGAAACCAAACATTGTTATCATCAATCTTCCGCAATCTTTACACCCCGATGATAACACATTTAAGAACATTGAAGAAAGTTTGTGTAACACAGAAAATTGTCCGGATATTTATATTAACAGCAATTGGAATTTTGAACATAAAGATGAATTTCATTCTTTTAATTTTATATCTGAAGACTTAACTCCGGAACAAATTTTTAACGTAGTTAACCTCTCATCTATTACCAAACATTAGCCCCAAAAGATATAAACATCTCTAAATAATATATCCCTCGTTTATGAACTATTACCTCAAAGGGGTATTCCACTTTCCGGAATATAGTTCATTATCGAGGGATATATATAAGTTGTTTACGATAATATGCTAATTAACATTCATGTTTCCATTTTGAATATCAGTAAAGACATCACCATCGAAAACTACGGTAACCGTTATATCCGCATAACAGAATTCCATAGAGGTTACATGGCGCATATCTTCTGTAGTCAATCTTCCGCCAACATGAATCAATGCATCATTACCTTCCATTGACACCTCAGTCTCAAAAGCGTCAACAACTCCACATACAGTGCTATCATCCTGAGCTATCAAATCAACACTTTCATGACTAAGGGTTACTTTTACAAGATCAAGAACTTCATAATCACCGGCACCGTCTCCCCATAGATTTTTTATTCTTACCAAACCTGTATTAAATGAACCCGCAGCCCCCATAAAAACATTACCATAACTACCATTGTTATAATAATTAGCAAATGAAGCTGTTGACATCATGGTTGCATCAGATCCTTCTCCTAACTCTCCTTTAGTGGTTACCACCACTTTTTTACCGCCTTCATCAGCTAAAATCATACCAAAACCCAGATATTTTTCACTTGCCATTTCAAATGGCTTAACAAAACCCACTAGTACTTCAAGCTTAGCCGTATTTGATGGTTTTGATGGTATTGCTTCGGCATTTACATTCATTGCGGAAAATGAGAGCATAGATGCTGCAACACCGAGTAATAAAGTTTTTTTCATAATTAAGTCTCCTAAAAAATATGTAACGTTACATGTGCTAAAAAAGTGAACATTTTCACCAAGCGCTTTGGCTTATGTTTCAAGCTTTTCAAAGCACATCGGTAGTGTAATTTAAACGTACGTTTTTTTGACGCAGTGCAAAAAGGAGAAATTTGCAAAATTTAAAATTTGCATTTTATTGTTTTTCAAATAGTTAGAAGAAACTGAAGTTCGAAAAAAACATCAAAAAAACTGCTTGATTTAAACGTACGTTTAAATTACACTACCGATGTGCTTTGAAAAGCTTGAAACATAAGCCAAAGCGCTTGGTGAAAATGTTCACTTTTTTAGCACATGTAACGTTACATATTAGGAGACTAAATTATGAAAAAACATATTTTATTAACTACAACCGCTATGCTTTTATCTGCTATGGCATTAAAAGCAAACGCCGATTCAAACAGTGCAACCCTTGATATATATGTAGCCGTAGCGGCACCATTTGAAATTACCCAAGAACAATATCTTGGTTTTGGTTTGATTTTAGCCGGTGAAAAAGATAAAACGGTGATTGTTACACCTGACGGAAAGTTAGGCGAAGGGTCTACTGCAACCGTGTTGTCAAAAGCATCATTTACTAACTATTATAATGATGGTAGTAGTGTAGAAGCTGGTTCATTTAATGAAGGTTTATTTAAAATAAAAAGTCCGGAATTCTCAGGAGAGCAAAATGAAGATGTGCTAAATGCTGCATTTATAGTAAACTTTGCTCCTACTTCAGTTGATATGATTGATCCGGAATCAGGCTTAAAGTGTGGAACAGTTAGTGCTTTTACTCCTCGTCTTAAACCTGCAGCTGAAGGGGAAGCATATCTTCATATCGGAGGAACTTTTACAACCGATAAAATGAGTCAAGAAGCAGGATGCCACGGAGAAACAACTATTACAATAGTTTATAATGACGATTATGTTGAATCGACTGTGAACGGCTTTATTAATAATCATTAAGCAGATAGAACGCTAAAATAACACCCTTAAGATTGTTCTTAAGGGTGTTATTTTATTGTTTACTTCCTATCCTTTATTTTCATCTCTTCCGGAGCTTTAGGAGCAGATTTTAAGATAAGCTCTGT
>JAZLAM010000024.1:0-49387 GCA_045613125.1 Alphaproteobacteria bacterium
CTTTTGCTCAACTTTGTTGTCATCATATTTTTGTTTTCCGCCTACATATGCACCATATATGCCATATGCTGCTTTAACTCCGTTGTCATAAGTAAACACTTTGCTGTCTACTCCACCGACAACACCATATGATTCTGCATCGATTGTGCTGTTAAAGTTGTCAACTTCTACATCATCATCTGATCCAAAAGTTTTAACCCACAAGCTCTTGTCGTTGCTGATGTTTACTCCGTCTGATGTTTCCATATAGTCGGTTGTATCTGAGCCATAGTTGATATCTGTTGATATTGTAACATCACGCTCAAAGATTTGCGCAACCACAGTTTCAACTGCCGCAAATTTACCAAATTTGATAAAAAATTTAATTTTTTTTAACTTTTATACCCACAAAAAAAAGCCATTTTCTTCTCTATGGGCAAAAAAAGCGCCTTAAAATTGATTTTTATGTTTTTGACAGCTTAAATGGTTAATATTAATTATGACCATATTACGCTAAAAAAATATTGACAAAAATTACAACTTTGATATAATCGTATTAGTGTTAAAACATTAGAGGATACTATCATGAGTAATCAAGAAGAAATGTTAAGAAAAAAATCTTTTCAAGGTAAGGTTGAGAGTGCTGTTTGGAGAAAAGGAGCAACTCTGCGCGATATTTTAGATGCTATGGATCAAATTAAAGCAGCTGATATTGATCCTAAACAAAAAGCGGCTTTGCTTCAACGTGTCGTAGATTACGGACAACATTTATCAGAACAGATACACCTCGGAAAAAGGCAAGTTTCTGAAACTGATGATAATGAAACTATTAAAGAATTTAATTTGCGCATGCAAAACAGTGCATATTCTAAAGATTTACATAAAAATCAACATAGAGAACCTATGCATGGTAAGGGTTATTATAATGAAAAAGAGCAATTTGTAGAAGTTAATCACCCTTCATCACAGGGAAAAATCCAATCAGAAACCTCCATCAGAGGAGGAGATACAAACCCTCGTTGGCATCCAATTCCGTTGAAAGAAACAACTATACAACCAACACCTATTGATCCTTATGATAACATTACACCTATTGATCCGCATAATAATACAGGAGTTGTAACCCCTCCTACACCGGTTGATCCGTATACGCCGATAACTCCACCAACTCCGACTCCTCCTGTAACGCCAATTACGCCCACTCCACAAACACCTGTGACTCCTGAGGTACCGACAACATCTTCTCAGACAACAGAAAAAAAACGCAAGAAATGGCCATTTATGCTCATTCCGATAATTGCTGCAGGAATATTAGCCAAAGAATGTCAGCCTCGTCCCGTGATTATAAAAGATAAAGAGCCGGAAAAAACAGAACAAGCGATTGTCGTAGTTAATGAAACCGAAAACAACTATCTTAATTACACGGTGCAAAAAGGAAAAGGCATGCTTAACAAACAAGGGGTTGAAAATGCTGATGCTGTTTATGATAATTTTGTAAACAATTTTGATAAAATTCCTCAAGAGCTAAAAGATTTGGTTAAAAAATATAACATGGGGACAGCAAAAGATGCTAGTATAGGAATAGACATCACTGATAATGCTCAAGTTGTTGCTACAACCTTAATTTTAATGGCTGAATCTTATCCTAATATTGCTCCGATAATTCATAATCAAATGAAAAATCCGGGATCTGAGATATCTCCATCAGAAAGTAGTTCATTAAATGTCAGATGCAAAATGGCAGAACATGCTCATAAAAAACATGGTGGTGATGAGAATGGCAATCATTTAGCCACTTCTGATTATGGACTATACGGAGCAAGTTCAAAAACAGGTCCTTCCGTTCAGTTTCCATCACAAGAAAAAACTGTCCATTATAATGATGTTGTTAACGATGTATTTAAAAAAGGTGCAACTCATAACTATTAAACAGATATCTCTGATATAAAAAAAACACCTTTATGAACTGTCTGATTTTTTTTGGCAGTTAATAGAGGTGTTTTTTTTGGAATGAAGCATAATACTTATCTTTTGGTTTACCTCACCTTACCTATGCTGACCCTATTTTTGAGTAAGCATTTTTGCCCTGTTCCAACATATTTTCAAAAGAAAAAGATGCTAGATATTAAATAGATTTTATAAAAAATGAAAAGTTACTTTTAGTATAATTCAAAAAAAAACTTGACAAAAGATAAAAATATCGGTAGTATAAGTTCATTCTTTTATAATTGTTATATATTTATGGTTTTATTTTACCGATCTGATATAACAGCAATCAAACATAATTTTAAAAACTTAATGTCCGCCGGAGAGAACCTCCGCTCGTTAAAGTCGAGATTTTTGTTTTATGAAAACAATTAAAAGTTTTTTCAACGATTCCACGAATCAAATGAAAATCGGAGTATTATTAATCAATGTTATTTTTGCTCTGTTATGGTTCGGTATACAGTATGGCCTCATGTGGCTTGGAACCAAATTCATACATCCAAATATGCGATATGATGCTTTTGCCATAACATTTTGGTTTGCGCTTTATATTCCTTCCCTCATTGCATATTTGATGAATACATATGAGGAAGGATATAATACTTTAGGCTGTTTCTTGGCATTGCTCGGAATATATGTCTGCGTTGTTTGGTATTGTTCAACAATATTACTGGCTGCTTTTGTTATCTTATTGATATGGAACGTAGTCTCTATGGAACATAAAATGAACGTAGCCTATAAAGATAGTATAATGGCATCCTTTCCTTACTTATTGGTCGGAATAGGTCTTTCATATTGCTTGAGTGCATATTTTGCTATGGATTTGATGGGTTTACAACCTGCTATGAGCCAAAATAATATGTATTTATTATTGGCAACAGCTATCTTCCTCTGTGTTCGACCTTTATTTTTGAAGGACTATGTAGAATACAGATAAAGTTGGTAGCATAAGCCATATGTTACACCACAACACAAAAAACACCTCAGCTTAGGCTGAGGTGTTTTTTATATAAACGTAATAAATCAATACATTATTTAACTAACCTAAAGCATCACTTAATAATCTGATATCATAGATTTTGTGATTTTATCATATGCCATAAGTTCTGTTAGTACACGTTCCATATCTGACAATGGAATTGTATTCGGGCCATCGGACAAAGCTTTATCCGGATTATCATGAGTTTCAATAAACACAGCAGCAACTCCGACAGCAACGGCAGCTCTTGCCAAAACAGGAGCAAACTCTCTTTGACCACCGGTAGAGCTTCCCTTTCCTCCTGGTTGTTGAACAGAATGAGTTGCATCAAAAATTACAGGACATCCCGTATCTTTTGCCATTTGAGGGAAACCTCTCATATCAACAACCAATGTATTATAACCAAAGCTTGTTCCACGCTCGGTGATGCAAACATTGTCGTTTCCGGAATCAACCGATTTTTGTACCAAATTTCTAACATCCCATGGTGCTAAAAACTGACCTTTTTTTATGTTTACAACTTTACCTGTTTTAGCAGCAGCAACAACCAAATCGGTCTGGCGACACAAGAAAGCCGGAATTTGCAACATATCAACATATTTTGCAACTTCTTCACACTGTGCTGCTTCGTGAACATCTGTTACAATCGGTAAATGAGGATATAATTTTTTTATTTCTTCAAAAGTGCGCATTCCTTCTTCTAAACCTACACCTCTTGCACCATTGATTGATGTTCTGTTTGCCTTGTCAAAAGAAGCCTTAAACACATAATTAATCCCAAGTTTTTGTGTGATTTCTACCATGTGAGAAGCTATCATAATTGCGTGTTCGCGACTTTCTATCTGACATGGGCCACATATGAGTGATAATGGTAATTTGTTTCCGATTTCAAAATTTCCGATTTTTACCTTTTTTTGTTCCATTTTAAGCTCCTTTTTAGTTTAATCTGATTTTTGACCATACAAACAACACATTTCCGTCATTTTTAATTCCCGGAACATACGCAGCTTGTATATCTAACCTTTTATATCCGATACCAAACATCGGTAACGGTAACGGAACCGGAATATAAGAATATTCATGACGTTGAGTTAAACCAACAGTAAATCCGGCTCCTAATCTGAAGTCTTTTGCTTCATTTAAATACCAATTTTTTAAAAATGCATAACCAAACATTGTTTCAACATAATCGTTAGAATCTATAAATGCCATCGCATACAGAGCATGCCAATCGCCATCAGAATCATAACGAGAAACCCCGAAACCTCCTCCCCAAGGATTTTCATTATATTTTTCAAGATGTTTATCGTCATATGCTAAACGATTGTGCCACGCATATAAAGGAACATACAAATCATAAGTGTCAGAATTCCAAGTTTGTTTAAAATTATACTTAACTTTATCTGTCCATGACATTCCTTCTGTTTCGCTTGCATGTACATTAAATGATAGCATCAAAAACATAAAAACATATATAATTTTTTTCATATCAGGTCCCAACTATATTAACAATACAACATTGTATAAGCGATTTATCTCTTTTTTCAAAACATATTTTAACGCTATTCCACAACTTAGGGTTTAATCTTTTTCAAGTTGTTATCCGCTACAATTTTATCCATTACGTATTTTACAAATTTATCTATTCCCTTGCCTTCAGAATAATCCGCCGGTGCCAGCATATGAGCTCTGCCATCACGATTTAAGGCTGAAGCTCTTTCTTTTTTTCCGCTATCGTATACTGCCAATGTATGACCTCCTGCCTTATTTAGCATTGCCATACACGGAATATCCGTGCTTCCGTCGCCTATATATATCATATTTTCAAAAGGCATCGGACGACAAGATCTGTCAATGTGTTTATTAACACCTTCCGTATCAGTTACATCTAAACATCCTTTATTTATTCTGAACATATATTGTGTTTTAGAAGTATAATTGAGTACAATTGCAGGCCAAACAGCTGCTCCGTTTTCATCATATAAAAAAGAAGATGCAAAAATCTCGGTAAATTTACTTGCTATCGGTGAACCTTCAAGTATTTCTCTTAATCCTGAAGATATAATATAATGTTCAATTTTAATTCCTTTTGATTTTGCATATTTATTTATACGATCAAACCATTCTTCAACACCTTTAAATAACTTTATATTTTTACCATATTCCATAAAATCTTCCCGTTTTATGGATAAATTACGTTTCTTTGCTTCATCTATCGTAACTTTCATGTATGCTAAAATATCGTCTGCTTTTTTCACTTTTGCTAAGGTGTTTGATCTGTCCCAAAATTCTCTTGGCGTAATTCCAAGCTCTTTAATAAACCCATATTCTTGCATATTTCCCGGAGATAATGTTCCGTCAAAATCATAACAGATTGCCATCGGTATAAGTTTTTTTGCCATATCTTTATCCTTTGCTTTTATACTTATTTTTCAATAAAACCGCCACCTAAAACCATATCTTCATCATAAAAAACAACCGATTGTCCGACAGCCACGGCTTTTTGCGGTTCTAAAAAATCTACCTGATATTTTCCGTTTTCTAATGGTTTTATATGGACCTTAAACGGTTCTTGGAACGAACGAACTTTTGCTAAAACATCAATTTCATCTGTTATTTTTGGTACTGATACCCAATTTAAGCCGTCTGCTATCAAACCGTTACATCCGGCTTCTTCTTCAAAACCAACAACAATTTCGTTGGTTTGCGGGTGTATATCCAAAACATATAATGGCCTTTCGGCAGCTATTCCCATCCCTTTTCTTTGTCCGATTGTATAATGCCAAATTCCTTGATGTTGTCCCAAAATTTTCCCATCTGTTGTTACAAAATTTCCTATCTTAGGTTCTTGTTTCAAGATATCATTTATATCTCCTGAATAAAAATCTTGACTGTCTTTTTTATCAGCGACCTCCAAACCGGCAGACTTAGCAAAAACACGTGTTTCTTCTTTGGTATATTTACCAAGTGGCATAATTACATTTTTAAGTTGTTCTTGTGTCAATCTATATAAAAAATATGATTGATCCCTTTTTTTCTCCCCCCCCCTGAATAAGCGATAACGATCGATATTTACATCATAATCGGTTATTGCATAATGACCTGTTGCAAACTTATCAAAGACCACACCGTTGTTTCTGGCCATCTTGGGTAATGCATCAAATTTAATACTGGTGTTACAGATCACACAAGGATTAGGCGTTCTTCCTGCTAAATATTCAGATTTAAAATTTGAAAGAACAATATTTTTATATTCTTGGCTACAATCAAAAACATAATAGGGAATATCCAAGGTTTTTGCAACGGCTTGTGCCGATTTTATATCTTCTTCCTGATGTGCGCTGAAACATCCTTTTGCTTTCAAGCTTTTTCCGAAATCGGTATCATTTGCCCACACTTTCATAGTTGCACCAATAACATCATATCCGTTTTTTTTCAAAACATAGGCAACTGCTGCAGAATCGACACCACCACTTAAACCGACAAGAACCTTCATAACCAATCCCTTTTCTTATTCTTTATGTCCCATAATTTTATATGCAAGCTCTGTATTGTTTGTAACCTTAAAACTGCTTTTTTCCATATTATCGATATATAATTTTTTACTTTTATACACTTTATCTATACTTGTGAGCAATAAATCGGCTTCGTTTAATTTATCATCAGCCACAATTTCACAATATCCTTTACTTTGAAATGACTTTGCATTAAGCATCTGTTCACCTCGACTGGAAGTACCTGATAACGGAACCAAAATCATCGGTTTATTTAGGCTTAAAAGCTCAAATATTGAGTTTGAACCGGCTCTTGATATTACAATATCGGAGGCTGCCATAAAATCTTTTAACTCATCAGACACATAATCAAACTGCTTATAACCTTTCTCATCGGCACCTTCAACAACTTGACCTTTTCCGCATATATGAATAACTTGATATTTTTTCAAAAGCTCTGACAAATTATTTCTTATTGCATCATTTAAGCTTTTAGCACCTAAACTACCGCCAATTACCATAATTACTGGTTTATTTTCATCGAAAGAGCATATTTTACACGCTTTTTCTTTTGAACCATTTTTTAATCTGTCTGACAACACCGGACCGACATAATCAACTTTATGCTTATCTTTTACATATTTTACGGTATCTTCAAAGGTGGTAAAAAATTTTGATACAAACGGTAAAGACATCTTATTTGCAAGCCCCGGCGTAACATCAGATTCGTGCATAAAACATTTTACACGATTGATTTTAGCAGCACACACCACCGGAAAAGAGACAAATCCGCCTTTAGAAAAAACAATATTGGGTTTATGTTTATAAACAATCCATATTGCTTGTAATACTCCAAGCGGAATCTTAATCATATCAATAAAGTTTTGCCAAGAAAAATATCTGCGAAGTTTACCGGTTAAAATCGGAATATATTCAACATCTTTTATGTTTGCAACCAAATCTTTTTCAATTCCGTTATAAGAACCGATATAAACAACCTTCCATCCCTCTTGTAGAAAAATTGGAATTAATGCCAAATTTAATGTAACATGTCCGGCCGAACCACCACCGGTAAATATAATCTTTTTAGTCATTTGCCGCCTCATCTGTTATTAAAGCTTGATTTTCTTCATATTCAATTTTAAGAGCTTTGCTGGCTTTTGCGCCACGTTCCTTCAATTGTTCTGCCAAAGATAATGCGTTTCCCTTTCCGGTTGAAAGCTTTTTGATTGCTTCATCATAATATTTACGACTTGAAATAAGCGCATTATCTATACGTTTCATATCTTCTACAAAGTTGTATAACTTATCATATAACGAACCACCCAGTTCGGCAATTTTTGCTACATTTTTATTTCTGTTTTCAATTTGCCACAAGTTTTCGATAGTTCTTAATATCGGCAATAAAGAAGATGGTGTTGTAATTGCTATATTTTTCTTATAAGCATAATCATATAGTGTTGTATCAAACTTTACAGCTTCTACATAAGCACTCTCAATCGGAATAAAAATAACCACATAATCGAGCGTAGAACTCTTTAAGAGCTTTTGATATTCTTTTGAAGACAACTCATCTATATGTGATTTTATACATTGAACATGCTTTTTAAGATATTCCGCTCTTAAATTTTCATCTTCTTGATTGATGTATGCTACATAATCATTTAACGAAACTTTTGAATCTATGATAACTTTTCTTTCGTTAGGCAAATTAACAATCACGTCGGGACGCAACATCTGATTGTTCTCATTTCTGAAAGTTTCTTGCGTAACATAATTGATACCTTTTTGAAGTCCTGATATTTCTAAAACTCTTTCAAGTTGAAACTCTCCCCAGTTTCCTTGCATTTTTTTATTACCTTTCAATGCATTACTCAAATCTTTTGCATCTTGACTTAAACTTTTATTCATATTAAGCAAATCTTTTATCTGCATATCAAATAAGGCACTGTTTTTTATACTTTCTTCGTGAGCTGTTTCAACCTTTTTCTTAAAATCTGCCATTTGTTCTTGGAAAGGTTTTAACAATAATGCAAACACATTTTTTTGTTCTGCTCCAAACTGTTCATTTTGATTTTTGATAATCTGATTGGAAATATCCTTAAATTTCAAAGCCATATCTTCTTTATTTTTTTCTAAATATGAAATTCTTTCTTCCATATATTTTGCCTGATTATCCATATCCGACTGTAAACGAATGTTTTGAGCTGTTAGCTCGTGATTTTCCTCGTTAAATGCTTTAATTTTATCCTGTAATTCATTGATTAGTATATTTTTTTCATCACATATGGTTTTGAGTTGTATAGTCTGTTTTTCCGCACTACGAAACTTTATATACACAACAGGTATTATAAACAGCAGTAAAATAAAAACAGCCAAACCTGTGAAAATTAAATAATCTATTTGTAACAAATCCATATCAGTTCTCCATACATAATTTGTAACACTGCTAATTTTTATTGCAAGCATTGTTATCAAGTTATCATACCTCAAACAAAAAAACGACCCTCATATCCAAATATGAGGGTCTCATCTCAATTAAATAATCTTAGAAGTAATATTTTGCCTTAAACAATCCCAGATGATCTTGATAATATTCACGGAATCTTCCTTCATAAGCGACACCTAAACTCCAAGCACTATTTAATGCTGTTGTCACACCCACTCCAAATTCATAACCGAGACGTTTAAAATTGGAATTATCTACGCCATAAGCAGAACCATTTGCTAATGTAACAATGCTACTATCATCACTACATAACAAATCGTATGTTACAGCCAAACGAATTTCAGGATTTAATATCATTTCATTTAAAACATAGTCTGTAGAGAATTTAATACCAAACATTGCTGTTAAAACATCTATATTACTATTGCTAACATTTGTTCCTAAAGCATCAGTATAACTTTCTCTATCAACATTCATATAACGTAAGCCAAATGTTGGGGTTACATAGTTATTATTGATTAAATATTCATAACCTGTAACTGCTTGAATAGAAAAATTATTAGCTTTATAATCAGCTTTAGCATTAACACCTACTACTGTTTTATCTTCTTCATATTCTGATACACCATAACTAAAAATACCATTCACAAACCAATTTGATGGTTTATATTCAGCATAAACTACTGCAGAATTAGTTTTTAATTGTGTATCTCTGCTTGAACTATTGATATCAGTTTTTGATAAAGCATAAGCAATACCAATTTTTACATCGTTATTAACATTCTTTTCTAAACCAAAAGCCAAGCCTTTTGTATCTGTATCAAACCGAGAATCCAGTTCTGAATGATTAATTAAACCCTGAATCCACATAGCCACATTATCAAAAACATTTTCTGATAATTTATCACTGTTAGCATTTACCACACCACCACTCATACGAGTTGATACCACGTCAAAAATTTGGTTTGTTTGGTTTGTCTGAGTAACTCTTAATACAGGATCAACTTCAGCAGACATAGAATTTAAAGCTTTCAAACCTTCACTTTTTGTTGTTTCATTTTGGAGCAACGCAACTACAATATCTGCAACTTCATTAAACTTTTTATTATTAGATGAATTACGTAACACAGCACCCAAAATTTCCGATTGATTACTGCTAGCTCCTATATTCTCTGCAATTTCATCTGTAGATTTCTTACTAACGACATATGTTCCTAAAACACCTTCTTTACTGCTTATTTCATACAAACTGTTAACATTGATTGTAAAATCTTGGTCAGTAATGGAAGAATCTTTTAATAAAACATAATCACCTTCAAATGCATTCGCAAAAACGATATTTAAAACTGCTCCATTTGTTGTAATAGTATTTGAAATTTTTGTGTTGCTTGCATTAATTTGCAATGTTGAATCTGCTGCAAAAACGATAGAACCTGTACCTGAAATACCACCATCAAGTTGAAGTTCGGCACCACTTAAAACATTAATAATCCCGTCATTATAAATATCATTCAGGCCATTTTCATCTTTATTACCGCTAAAAACATTTAAACCTGAGAAATTAACACTTCCACCGCCGGTAGAAGGAGTAATGGTATCATCAAAACCTGCATAGTTATCAGCCACACCAATAAAGATAGCACCGCCCTTAGTACCCGCAGTATTATTAACAAAAGAACCCTTTGTAATATCTATAATTCCATCATAAATGCTTGCAATAGCGCCACCTTCTTTTGCAGCGGTGTTGCCTTCAAACTTTGCATCAGTTAAACGTAAGAAACCACCATCTACAGCATTGTGTCTTGCCCCAATAGCACCGCCATGTGCACCTGATTTATTACCCAAAAATTCAACATCTGATAAAGTTGCTTGAGCATATTGTAAAAGATAAATTGCACCACCACCGTTTGCATTTGAAGCTGCCGTCATACCAACTTCTTCTACTTCTAAACCTGCAGTATTTCTGGTAAACAACACATTGGTAATATTAGCTTTTTTCCCGATACCTATTGCACCGGCATCTGCTGCAGCATGATTTCCAATAAAATCAGAATCTGATATAAACATACCATTTTCATTATCACTACTGTAAGCAGAATTACGAGACTCATAAATAGCACCACCGGCATATGCAGTATTGTAACTAAAATTTGTATCGGAAATATTAAGGCCTCTTGCATTTGAGAAAATAGCGCCACCGTAGCCTTCTCCATCTATTGATGCTACATTTTTATCAAATATTGAAGAATCTATAGTCAAATCCCCTGTATTAAAAATGGCACCACCATCAATAACAGATTCATTTGATGTAAATGTGGAATCTGAAATAGTCATGATACCACCGGCATTACCTTGAAGGTCATTTGCACCTTCATTATAAATAGCACCTCCGGAGATACCTGCTGTATTAGCTACAAAATTACCTTCAACTTCTACACCTTTATCTCCTGCATAGAAAGTATTATAAAATGCACCACCGTTGTCATAAGCATGGTTACCTTCAAAATACGCAGAAACTTTTAATTTTGCACCAGAGTTATTAGCAACTTTACCCAAACGCGTACCGATTGCACCACCAGAGTGCCCTGATATATTGTTTATAAATTTAGTATCGGTGATTAATGCAACTTCAGTATCTGATACAGCACCCAATGCAATAGCTCCTCCACCAATACCATTGCTGATATCAACAACTTTTGAATACATTCCATTGTCTAATTCCAAATTAGCAGTATTACCATAAAAAATAGAATTTATAATTGTTAATGTATTATAGTTAGCAATCGCACCACCATCAAGTTTTGCATGATTTCCGCTAAATGTTGTTCCTGTTACATTTAATGTTGCTAACGCATCTGCTTTTGGAGTTCTGGTTGCAAATACAGCGCCATAACCATCAAATGTAATATTTTCATATGTAGAACCAATTACTTTTAATGTTGCACCTCTATTAATAAAAGCATAACCGCCAAAAGTTTGGTTAGTATCTCTTTGAGCGTTATCAGCTAAAATATCTAAATTTTGTACGGTTTCTTTCTTATAAATTTGTATTCCGCTCTCAATGTAATTATTCACACCGGCCACAACATTGGTTACACTAAAAACACCTATCAATGCTGATGAAATTAAAAACAAATTTTTATTAAACTTCATATTAAGTTCCTTTACTTCAAGTTCGTATTACTAATTAAACAATAGTGTATTATTATTGTGAGTATAGTTAGCTAGAATTTTTCTTAAAACAATGTTTTTTATATCATTATAAACATGTTTTTATTTCCCAAATATACAAAGAAATATTTACTTGACAGTAAGAAAATATAGTGATACTAGAAAGACCTAACGTGTGGATTTAACCAACTTGTCCGGCACTATAAACGGACTAAAAAGGAGAACTAAAATGCTTAAAACTGCAGAATTTGTGTCATTGGGACACCCAGATAAAACCGCTGATTATATTTCCGAATACATACTTGACTGTTTAATCAAACAAGATAAAAGCGTTCGTTACGCCGTTGAAGTTATGATTAAGGACAATATGGTTGTCTTAGGCGGTGAAGTGTGTGGAAATGTAAATCTTAAAAACATAGACAATATGGTAAAAGGCGCCTTATGCGAAATAGGATATGATGAAAAATATGCTAAAATTTGGGGTGATTATGCCATAGACATCAATAAAATTAATGTAATAAACTTAATCGGATACCAATCAGCCGAAATATCTCAAGGTGTTACCTTTGGCGGATGGGGGGACCAAGGTGTGTTTGTGGGGTATGCTTGTCAAGGTGCAGGATTTTTACCCAAAGAACTTTATTTAGCAAAGAAACTGAACAACGCTTTATATGAAAAAGCCCTTAAAAGCAACAATTTAGGTCTTGATATAAAAACACAAATTACCATTGATGAAAAAGGCACCATTCAAACTGCAATTGTTGCTATTCCGATGTTAAATGAAACAGATTTAACCGAAGATATAATCAATATATTGGAACAAAAACCAAAAGAGATTATTATAAACGGAACCGGTAGTTATAAATGTCATTCATCTATTGCCGACTGTGGCATCACCGGACGAAAGCTTGCTTGCGACTTTTATTCAACCACCTGCCCTGTCGGTGGTGGTTCGCCATGGGCAAAAGATGCTACAAAAGCTGATGTATCATTAAATATCTTAGCTCGTAAATTGGCAGTAGAAAACTTAAAAGATAATGATGAAGTGTTTGTTTACTTATCTTCATGTATCGGTAAAGATAATCTTCCGAGTGCAGTTATAAAAACCATAAAAAACGGTATCTGCTCATATAAAAATTTGCAAGAAGACTTTTCTCCGAAACATGTAATTTCGTCTTTAGGTCTTGATAAACCTGTTTTTGCACAACTTTGTCGCAAAACAATAACTCCAATAGACTAAAAAATTAAATTTTTATATGTTTTTATGAATATAATGCTTGATTTTGTCATGTTTTTATGACAAAATTAAGCATATTTCATTATACTGATCCGGAAACATAGTATGATAAACGACATAGCAAAAATTAATAATTTTAAATCAAATATGGAACCTGTTGTTAAAAGGCAACTTTGTTTAGCAAATTTCAACCAGCAAGATGAACTGTCTTTTCACTTATATCTCAAAAATATAAGTCAACGTTTATTAGGTGATACCATTAATTTGGATAATGAAAATATTATTTTTGTTTTATCTGATAAAAGTGAACAGAATGCGGCTTTTGTGCATAATTTTGAAAATGATCACGACCTTATTTTTATAACTGAAAGTTTACTTAATTTGTGTGAGAATGAAGATCAATTAGCTTTTATTTTAGCGCATGAACTTGGTCACTATGAAGAATACAGACGTTTGGGGCAACATACAAACAATAAGGCTGAAGAAACATCGTCAGATTTAAAAGCTATTCAAAAAATGGCTAGAGGCGGATATAATTTGGAAGAAGCTCATAAAATTGCGGCAAAACTGTTTACTTCCAACGCAATGAATATTGAAAGTCTTAAAGACGAACATTCAAATGATAACACTAGGTTAAATGCAATTGATGCGATGATAATTGCCACAAAGCAACGTGTTATCGAAGATAATGAAACGCAAGTTACAAATATAACACAAGTTCCTTTACCCATAAAAAAGATTGTTTCCGAAAGGCCTAAACAATTGTCTTTTGCTGCAAAGTTATATAGTAGAATAAATGAAACGCCATCAGCAGAAGAAGCATCTAAAATTTGGTTAGAAGCTTTTCATGAAGCTATTTCCGATTATGACAACAATCTGATAATTGCTCCTGATGATATAAAAACACTTGGAAATGCCATAAGTGTAGTATGTAGTAAAAGTCCTAATAAAGCAGATGATTTTTTTGCTGCCGTATTAATAGATTTGGAAAAACATAAAAACGATGAGCGTTTTGACCAAATGAAGACTCTGATGAATGATGTCCTTAATAAAAGCAAAACATATCAATATGGTGATTATCACACATATGTTGATGCTGATAATAAAGAAAGTAAAGTAAGGAAAATTTTAACACATTACTTAAAAGGGTTTCGAGAAGCTTCAGGTGATGAATTTGATAAAACCGTTAAAAAATTTGAGTATATTAAATCTTTAGTTGTCCCTTATTTTAATATTAATGACAGTTATAACAGTATTTGGGTGAAAAATTTTAATTTATTGGAATTAGAGTTTAATGAAAGCGATATAGGAAAATACTTTTCTCCGGAAGTTATAAAATATATCAAACACCACGTAAATTCACAAGACCAATTTGAAACATTAAGTGGATTAAAAATAAATTTTGTCGGTGATAACCTAGTTATCAAAAACGAAAAACTGTCAAATGGCCTTATTGTTAACAGAAACGGCAAAGTAGAAGCATCACTTCCGTTAGAAACTCTTGATGAAGTATACACTTATTTTATTGCAAAAACCATAAGAGATGCTCATCAAGATGTAAATAGTATCATGGAAGGTAAAAATATATCTGAAAAACAAAAGTTTGATATACTTAAAAACGCATATAGTATAATTAAGCCACAAACAACACTTAACAACCTTAAAAATATCATTCAAATCAGAAGTAGAAATAAACAACAAATATTAATGCAAGATGTAGTAAATATTTTACCTGACGACACTAAACAATTTATTGCCGAAAGAAATTCACGTCCTTATGAGTTTACACAATCTCCATATACTAACTTTATCGTTGATAATATGGCAGAATATATAAAAACAGCTCCTAAAGAGCAATTTAATGATATACTTGAATATTTTACTCATTCTGAAAATCCATTATATTTATCCGGTGAAGAAAAACTTTTATCTGCATTTATGGATAACAAAGAATTTACGTCTATTATGCAATCGCAGTTTGATAATATGAGCTTAACTCCCACTCATAAAGACGAATGGTTTATCATGAATGTAGATGATGAAACATCCAAATTATCGCTACTTTTTTCAAAATTGCACACAATAACCGAATTAAAACTTTTAGAACATATTTCAAACGGACAAGATTTAAATTCTTTTGAAGCTCCTTTTTCACAAAAAATAGGCGAAATTTGCGGATTTAATACCGGAAAATATACAAAAGAAGAGCTTGAAAATAGTCTTTATAAAACGCGAAACGAAAATGTTTATAATCCTTCATTACTGGAAGAAGCTTATATGCTTTATTATTCCTACGATGCTCTAAAAGATAATGCAGATATAGATCTTAATTTAACATTCGGAACAAATTGTGCCGGAAAAAATATTGAACGTATTCGTAACGTTATAGAGAACTGTTTACACGAGGAGAATCACTATAAGATAGATCAAACAGAACGAGAACACTTAATTGGGCATCTTGAAACAGTCAATAACGTTCACAATTATGTATATCAAAAATTAAACAAACAGATACATGATGAAAAAAATTGGTCTAACTTAAACGGTCATACAATATTTTACTCTACACTATATAATACCGAAAGACATCCTCAATTTAACAGTATTGTAAAAAATAAAGAATTTTTAGATATTTGCCTAAAATTGTATGAATATGAAAAAGATAAAAAAAATTGCATTTTAAGCTTATCAAACATTTTGGAGGAAAATATTTCAACTGTTGAACAGGATGCAATCAAAGGACAAATTTTCCCGATAATTTCATCAGTTTTTGCACAAGATGATATAAGTATAGATGAAAAAACAAAAACTTTTTGTAATTTATCACATTACCAAATTTTCAAAAGCGATAATATAGATTATTATAATGTTCTTATAGGTCCGGACGGAAAATCAGGTTTGCTTAAAGATATAAGTAATTTTTATGATAATGAAACTAAAGAATATTGTTACACAATGCTTTTAAATCAGGAAAATCGTATTCCCGATCCTGAAATTAGAGCAACCATAATTAAAAATTTAGCTTCAGTATGGCATCAAAGGCATCAATCTTACAATGATATTACAGCAACTCAAGAAGAAAGAAATGCACTTATTGAAGATATCCCTGAAATTAAAAATTCTGACATTGCAACAACAGATAAGGTTGAGTTATTAAAAGAATTATCTGAACTTATGATGTCTCAAAGAGAACTTTCTCTTGCCTTAAAACCGAAAGAAATAAATTTAGATGCAGCCAATAATGAAACAATTGCCGGAGCATATGGAGTTGATGCAATTGCATATGTGCTTCATAATTATCCAGCATCAAGAGAACAAATGCAAGAGTTTTTGTTAGGATATGGCTTACCGGAAGAAGCAGCAAAATTTGAACATGAAATAAAATATGCATTGTGTAAAGAAGCAGATGAACTTTATCATAAAAACTTATGTGAAAAATTTGAAAAAGGAGAAGATATCGGCAAAGAGCTACCTTACTACATAAGAGATCCTTATTACAAAATTAATGTTGCAAATCTTGTATCTTTCAAAAAAGAATTTGATGCAGCCACATTGGAAGCTAAAGCCATTGTTCTTAATGAGCTTCTTACTACAGGAAAAGATAGTTGGCAATCCTCATTTAATGTAGTGTCCGAAAAGCTATTTGAAGGTGCCGGCACATTAGCTCAAATGGGAACAGATTTTTTATATAGCTATATTGATGCACGTCCTGACAGCGAAAAAACGTTTTATCTGGCTGCTATGATGGCAGCTGCTAACAACAAAAGCAAATCTGCCGCTTCAAATTTTGTTGACAGTCCGTTTACACCGGAACAAAGAAATCTTGCAAAAGGATTAAGATTGTTTTTAGAAAATTCCGGTCCGGCGGGAACAAAACTTGCTCAAGCTATGGCATCATATTCTGATGTACCGAGTTTTATTCGTTTTGAGATGCAATTTGCCAAAAGCCAGGCAAACCCACCTGCCCGTTGGGAAATTTTTTCAGGTAACGATGATACAACAGATACATTACAAAAACATGGGGCCCTCGGTAAGCGCCTGGGTTCTGCCTCGTTTTTCGTAACATATGAACTTGGTGATAAAATTGTAAAAATCTTACGAAGAGGCGCAAAGATAAAAGCCGATAACGAATTTGGCATTTATAAGGAAATGCTTACAACCTTACAAAAACGGTATAACAATATATCATCTTTCAGTCGTTTGATTGATAATGCTGCCGGTAACGTAAACATTGAAACAGATCTTGATATCGGTTATAAACAGCTCCTTGATGCAAAAAAACTTTATCCTGATACTGTAAGATCCGATAACATTGAATTTAAGCTTAATGTTATGGATTGGGCTGAAAAAGGAAAAGATTGGGCAATTTTGGAAAAAGCACAGGGTGTTGATTTTAAAGATTTAGACGGTTCTTATAAAACAGCTGTAGCAAAAGCCATATTTTCAACAGAGCTTGCCAATATGCTTTCAGGTAAACGTTTTGATTCTGACAGACACGGCGGACAATATAAAATAGACCCAAAAACCAACACTATCGGCATTTTTGATACAGGTTCGATAAGTATGGTTGAACCATCTGCAAAAGAACAAGAGGTTTTAGGTATTGTCTTGGCAAGGACAATCAAAGGTTTGCGTAATGATGACAATATAGCTAACGTATTCAGCAAAGAAATCGACAAAGCAACAAATGAATTTTACAAAACAGAAATTTCTCAAAAGAAACCTGTTCCACCATATTTGAGCGAATTTCAGCGCGGTATGTTGGCTTTAAATGATTTTTATGGCGAATTAAAACCTAAAGATTTAGTTGAATGTATTACAAAATCTTTAAACAACAGACATCATAAGATACATGAAAATATAGTTAAAGGTTTTAAAAAAGAGCTGATAAAAGATATTAAAAATAAAGATATTGTTTCTGATATAACAACTGTTGAGCATATAGATAAACTATCTCCCGAAGCTAAAGCTGACAGACGTATAGGTATGATTTTATTTGATGCAATATATACTCAAGCACAAAAAGGTGGCAGTTTTAACTTATCCGACAAAATGAAGGAAAAATTGTTGCCTAAACTTAAATCTTATCAAAGCAGTTTGCAAATATTCAAAGGTGTCGTAAGATCTGCATGGGCAAAAATCAATCCTGAAAATTACTCGGTTGAAGACAGACAACAACTTGGTCAGTTTTTATACCAAATATGCGCACAAGATACATTAAATAAAAAATTAAAAAAAGATATCAGTATCCAGGAAGTTTTTAATCAAGTAGAAAAACAAAATCCACATCAATGTGAGTTATGCAAAAATATTAGCACATTACTCAAAACAATTGCACCTCTCACATCGACTGATAGCGAGCAAATTAAAAGAGCCGCTCTCTTTGTAGCTTTTACGGATAAAGAAGTTGCAAAAGGTTATAAAAGTTCCCTAAGAGAAGATAAAAATATAGGTTTGGGGCAAAAACTTATACGCCATATAGAACCTTTATCATTTATTCCTCCAAAGGCTAAAAAGCTTCTGATTAAAAACTATGGTAAAAAAATTATAGTAAATTATCTTAATCAGCAAATATGCGGAAATAACGCAAAAGTATCCAAGCAGGAACTTAACTATGAGTAAAATTGAAGTATATAAATGAAAGTAATAATATTATGAAAAAAATTGCCGTTATTTGCGCTCTGGAAAAAGAGATGTTTCCTATTAAGTCTTTGTATGAAGCAAATGCGCATAAAAACAGTTATCAAGCAGATTTTTTCTTAAGCGGATACGGAAGAAGTAAAGCTGTTGCAACTTTAAGTAATATACTTGCGCAAAATCAAACTTATGACGCCATAATCAACGTTGGCACATGCGGATTAAAATTACAAGAAAATGATCTTTCTTTATTCCAAAACACGCTAGTATTTGAGCCTACACGCTTTATTGACGGAGATTTTACTTTAGAAAACGAAAGAAGAGAATTGCTAATAAATATCAAAAACCAAAATCATTCCCTACCCTTAGTAACAGTTTCTGACTTTGGACGATATGATAAATATATGAAGGAAAGTTATATTGAAGACATGGAAGGATTTGAAATTGTGAATATTGCTCAAACCTTAAATATTCCTTGCAAAATTATCAAAGTTGTTTCAAATGCCATAACCGAAAATCCGGAAACAGACATGGCAGAATTTCAATCAAATTGTCATAATGTTATGGAAAAAAATGCTCAAAAAATTCTTAAATGTATAAACAGTTTTATAAATAAATATCTTCTTTAATTTTTAATAGGATACAAAATGAAATTATATCATTATATTTCAAAACCGAATACAGCATTACAAGAAGGCATCTTATCTTTTGCTAAAAACCCTAATGCCGATTTAAGATATTATTATAAACGCTCCGGACAAACAACTCATACCGAGATTGTAAAATGGTTTGAAAGTTGTTTCGAAGGCAGAAGCCGTGGTATCAGAGCTTTTTCAGAACCGATTAAATGGACAGAAAATAGCTTATCTCTCAGAGATTTTGTTGAAAATACCGATATATTTTCTATTGATTTGCACGAACTATACAATGACGGATTATTAGAAGCTGTATATATAAGTCCTTCGATATCACTAAATTCTGACGAAAAACCCATAACAACAATCGGCGCAACAAACATTGATGAAGTTTTGATAAAACTTAACAGCTATAAAGATATCAGTCAAGCTCCTGTTGATTGGAGTGTATGTGACGATAAATTAGGACGCCGTTTTGCTTTTGTGTCTTACTATCTCTTAATCATTAAGGGAGGCATCATTTTTCCCAAATATATAAAGAAAGTTAATATTGAATAACTTTAAAAGGAATTTAGAACATGGTTACATTCTCTGATATTGTTAATTTTCCATATGAAAGCCAAGATGTTGATAATGATATCAGGCATCTTCTTACGACAGGAGAGTTTAAGCCTGCTTATGAAAATCTTGTAAGAGAATTTCTAAGTGTTGAAATTGCCAACTGTAAACAACATGTTGATGATGAAAATTTTTGCTTAAATATTTTTAATCAAGGCTCAATGAGTGAAGATGCTTTAAGAAAAACTCCGGCAGAAATCAATCCCTTGTTAGACAGACTTCAATTTGATGAAAAAAAACGAGATTTTTGGTATAATTATTTTGTAAATCCCAAACATGGTCAACAAAAAGCTCCTCCGATTTCGGTGTTAATGCATAAAAACAAAAAAGAAGTTATTACACCGTTTGGTTTGGTAACAGATCCTTTTTATACAGTATATACTGAAATACATGAACTTATGCATGGTGTTCAGGCAAAATATTTCACATCTGAACAATCTGATAAACACGCATTGGAACATTATAAATTGCTATATAAAGGTCTATCCAGAGATGAAGCCAATATAATTCAAAAAGCAAAAAATCCAGGTTTATCCATAGATTCTCACTACAGAAGATGTTTTATAGAAATACAAGCAAATGCAGCCGCTACTTGTTATATGATGTTACAAGCAGTAAAAACCGATAATAAAAAGATAATTAACATGGTCGAACAACGCCTTATTAATGAATCTGCTGCAATGTCAGGGGCATTATTAAACGAAAGACTAGGTTTAGCATATTTTGATTTTCCGGCCACTAAACAAATTATAGTTGAGATAAAAGAAGGAAAATGTGCTCATTTGTTAAATGAAAAAGGTTTATTAAATTGGGATGAAGTATATAAATATACTAAAGAAAAAACAGATAATATGGGATATTCAAAAGATGATATGTTTACTTCTCTTGAAACAGCCAAAATGCTAAAAAATATCAGAAGTCAATATCCTGATAATACAGAACAATTTTTAACTGCTATCGAAAAACAAGCTTCTTTTTTAGAACATCCTCATAGCACGATATTCAAACACTTGATTGAAGCCCAAAGAATTTATCAAAAAGATGAAAGTAAAAAATTGCACCATTTCTACCACAGATTGGGAGCAAAAACATTAAGAGAAAAGATGCTTGCAGAAAGCACACCACAAATGGTGCCTAACATTGAAGAATATAGAAAAATTTATAAAAATGCTCTAACGGATAATAGTTGTCAAAGCATAGAAAAAAACAGAAAATTTTATTGACAAATTGACTTTTTTACTATAGCCTTGATGTCATAATTTATACTATTGTTCAATCTCTTAATTATTAAAATTATGGATAATTATGTTATTTTTGTTCCGATTGCAATTTTATACGGATTAATTGCAATTTTTTTATCAAGGACAGCATATCCGCGAAGTGAACTTGGTGTTTATGCGCAAATTTATATTCAATTTGCCGCAATTACAGTTTGTTGCCTCACGCCTGCTTGGTGGTCAATTACCACTGTTTGGGGCTGGATTGCTTGGTGTTCATATTGTTTATTTATGTATGCAGCCCTTTATTTGCAAGTTTCCAGTGCCCGAATTTGTGTTATTAACAAAACAAAAGTGTATGATTGTCATGTTATCGGCATCAGGCATTTAATAGCTTTCCACGGTTGGAGGTTTGTGATAGGACAAATCATAGAAGGAAGTTTTGTAACACCCGTCGTAATGCTTGATAAAACAAGTAAAGAAAAACAAGGAACTATCATTAAAGTAAGGTATGACCGCAAAGAAGGGCATTTTAGTAAACCTAGCGATATGCCTTATTTTGATGAAAACTATCAAAAAGTTGTAACTAAGGCTTGTATCCTCGTTACAAAAGTTGATTCTTGACCAAAGCAAAACCTCACACACTCTGAAAAATTTTCAGAGTGTGTTTTGTATAATAAGTATAAAAGCGATTAAATCTTACCCCATTTGATTCTGATACGAGATAACTCCCGATAATCAGTAACTGAGTTAATAGAATGTAATGTTTGCGTCTCGTTAATTTGAGATTTTACATTAATATTCTCTCCTAAATAACTCTCTTTTTTGAAAATAATCTCAATTTCATTAGGTAAATATTGATCTCTGAAACCATATTCCAAAGTCTCAATTGCCCACAGTGGATAAAGAGAATTATTTACATGCATATTAATATCTATATCATCAAAACGAACTGAAAAAGTTTTTTCATAATCTGTTTTTTCAATTTCAGGTAATTTTTCAAAATTTGAAACTAAAGAATGCTCATTAACAACTTTATATTGAGGTAACTTATCTTTCAAAGCCACAGGTCTTTTTCTTATAAAATCTATCAATATCCATTGACTGGAAGCGACCATGATTAGATTATTTTTTTCATCATAAACTGCAAAATCTCTAATTGCACCTAATTTTTTCTCTTCAGAGGGCCATGTCACAATCTTAATCTTTTCGTGAATTTTTGGCATTCTGCTTATTTTTACATGATAGTTTGCCCCTACCCATGCTAACCCATTTGATAAACAAAATTCCATACCTAACCCTAAATCAGTAGCATGTGAATCAGCCATATCTTGAAGAAAATTAAATAAAGATACAATACGTAAATAACCATTTCTATCACACTCATATGTGCGGAGAGTGTACATCTTCGTGTATTTTTCCATTAAAGATATTCCCTAAAATAACGATGTATTTGCATTTACATTAGCAAGTGCAAGCTTGTTTTTCTCATAACGATTGATAAGCTTCTGCTTATATTTTAATCCTTTTGACGGTATTTTAGAATGATAAGCCATTGCAGCCTTAGTCCAATCTTTACGTTGATTATAAAGCTTTCTCAAAAATTTAGCACTATATTCTACATTTTTTTCAGGTTCAAAAGCCTCTTCTATGCTATTAAAAGCATTACCATGATATTTCAAACTGATTTGCATACAACCGACATCAATACTTTCAATACCTTTAGCTTGCAAACTTTTAACAGCAGCAACTGCCTCTTCTTTTGTATTAAAATGTCTCCCTTTACCATTGGCATTAATCGTCCAAGGCCATGGAACAAACTTTTCCTTATTATAATCCCAACGACCGGTCTCTACACTGGAAATTGTTTGTAACAAGTGTGGCTTAATTTTATACTTTCCCTCCATGCGAGCGGCTACTAAAGAACATAACTCATTATCATCAACTTCTATCGGCGTTGAGATGTCATATTTATATCCTTTTTTGGCTTTTAATGGAGATGTAACAACTAAAGAAATAACCAATATAAAAAGTATTTTTCTCAGCAATGTAAAAATGTATCCTATTCTTACCTTATCCTAAGAAAAGAACCTCCCTCTAACCGATTTCAGCTCTACAATTTGTAAACACAAAAGTCTTAAGACAGGTGTTAAACTACATTGATTTTTTGTTAAAATATACTAACAAAAAACAAAATTCAAGAACGAATAACATATTTTTTTATAAAAATCTAATACTTTTTTTAAAAATCCAGCATTTTTTTTGCAAAATTAACTATTACCGAACATATATCTTCACTAATTGATTGAAAATTACCATTTTTTTGTAATAAATTTTCATTAGAATAAAGTGCACGATTTACCTCTAGTTGTAATGTATAAACCTTTTTTCGTGGCTGGCAATAATTGAAAGTTATATAAGCTCCGGAATATGGAATATTTAATGATACATTATATCCTTTTTGTTTAAGGCTATTTTCTATAAAATCACTCATTTGCACCGGACAGCTTTGTGAAAATAAGTTACCTATGCAAAAATCAATACCATCACTTAATGGAACTATATTACATATTTTAGATGGCATTGAATGGCAATCTATCAAAAAACACATTCCAAACTTTTTAATATACTGATTAATCATCTGATTTAGCTTTTTATGATACGCATCATAAATATTTTTTATACGTTCTTGCACTTCGTTATATGATAACAATCCATTGTAAATAGGATTATTGTTAGCATCAATACGATGGATAAGCCCTAATCCGAAACGACAACGATGGTTTTCAATAATTAACTTATCTTTGGGATAATCATAGAACATTTTAGCATCCAGTTCTATTCTATCCCTATTTATATCAATAAAAGCTCTTGCAATATTCATGCTTAACACTTGTATTCCCTCAGACATTAAAGGAGTAACTAAACAATCTACAAACAAATCTTCATTTGATCTTAATTCTTCAATTGTACGTGAAGTGTAGTTCAAAAATTCATACGGAAAAACTGTACCTGCATGAGGCACAGAAACTATCACAGGATATTTAATATTTTCTAGTTTATTTTCTTCAAAAATTTTAAGTTTTTTATAATCTACTTTAAAATTACAATGTATTGCAGGCATTTATTATCCTTTCAAATCATTTGTTGATGATAGCACAAAAATATTAACTTTTTATAAACAAAAAAATCTAAAAAACTTAAAAAAGTACTTGCTAAAGTTTTTTATGTATGATAACAAAGAAAGGAAATTTTATTTTCGGGTGTGTAGCTCAGGTGGTTAGAGCGCTACGTTGACATCGTAGAGGTCACAAGTTCGAGTCTTGTCACTCCCACCAATTTTAATCTCCCTATCTAAGGGAGTTTTTTTATATAAACCAATACTTAAGTCTTAATTACATAACCTTGTAAAATTATAATCAATATTTATATCTTAAATGTCTGATTAAGAATAAAGCTTAGATATACTTTACCTTATTAAGTTCAGACAAAACCTTTATAAAGGTAACAAAAAGAGGAGATTTTCTCCTCTTTTTATTTTTCCATAAAAACACTGAGTATACCATAATGCAGAGCCCCTTGTTCGGAGGCATAACAATATTATACTTTCACAAATAAAAACGAAGGCAATTTTATTATTACTTCTTATCCCCTATTATGTGGAAATATGAGATAAGTCTATTGCAAAGTTACCATAAATATTTAGACTGATATCAATAGGAGAAAAAATATGATATGGATTGTTTATGCTTGTCTTTCGGCCCTTTTTGCTGCCCTTACCTCAATTTTAGCAAAAATCGGCTTAGATGGTATCAGTTCTAATGTCGCAACAGCAATAAGAACCATTGTAATTTTGTTTATGTCTTGGGCTATGGTTTTTATTGCTGGTTCACAACATCAAGTGCTTACAATTTCAGCAAAAAATTGGTGGTTTTTAATTGCATCCGGATTAGCTACAGGTGCTTCTTGGTTGTGTTATTTTAAGGCATTGCAACTTGGCGAAGTTTCAAAAGTTGTGGCAATAGATAAGTTTAGTCTTGTTTTAACTATAGTACTGGCATCTATGTTTTTAAGTGAAACACTGACTGTCAAAAGCATTATAGGTTGTATTTTAATTACAGTAGGTACACTTATAATGGTTTGGTAAACGATTTATACATCTTTAATTGACATAATTTGTAATTCTCGCTAACATTAATGTATAGACTTATTGTATAAAAATAAGGTTATGTGACTATTTTAAAGGAAATACGTTAGAGAAGCAAAAATAAAGCAATGTAAAAACGCTTAACAAGTTGACGATTTTTGTTGTAATTTTGTTATTTTCAGTCTATGAATCTAAATTGATTTTTAAATTTTTGAAAGAGTATAATAATGTCAAATCCTATTGATACAAAAGTAATCAGCAAATTAGCTGAAATTCTGGATAAAACAAATTTAACAGAACTTGAATATGAAGATGAAAGTTGCAGAATTTCATTATCTCGCAACTGTGGAGCATCTGTTGTTCCTTCATTTGTTCAAGCTCCGGTTATGCAACCGGCAAGTACATTGAGTGAAACTAAAGAAGAAGTTGAAGTTTCAAATACTGAAGCAAATTATGAAAACAATCCTAATGCTGTGAAATCTCCTATGGTAGGTGTTGTTTACCTTTCAAGTGACCCAACAGCAGACACTTATGTGCATGTTGGCGACATGGTTGAAGCCGGTGATACCGTTTGCTTAATAGAAGCCATGAAAACATTTAATCCGGTTAAAGCTCATAAAGGTGGACGCGTTACAAAAATTTTAGTTGAAGCCGGTGATCCTGTTGAATACGGGGCTCCACTTATTGTGATTGAATAAAAATAGGAAAAATTTATGTTTGAAAAAGTTTTAATTGCGAATCGTGGTGAAGTTGCTTTAAGAATACATCGTGCTTGCAGAGAAATGGGCATCAGAACAGTGGCTGTCCACTCCGAAGCAGATGCAAATGCAATGCATGTTCGCTTGGCTGATGAAGCTGTTTGTATTGGCCCTGCCCGTTCTGCAGATTCATACTTAAATAAACCTGCAATCATTACAGCCGCCCATATTACGGGAGCAGATGCAATCCATCCAGGATTTGGATTTTTATCAGAAAATGCTGATTTTGCCGAAATGGTTGAAAAACATGGTATAGCTTTCATAGGACCAACTTCTGCTCAAATGCGTTTAATGGGAGATAAAATTACTGCTCGTAAAGCAGCAATTGATGCAGGTCTTCCTATTACTCCCGGTTCTCCTGCACTTGACACCCTTGAAGATGCTATCGAATGGGCAAATAAAATCGCTTATCCTGTCATAATTAAGGCAAAAGACGGCGGTGGTGGAAAAGGTATGAAAATTGCTTTCAATGATGATCAAATTTCAGAAGCCTATACAATGGCCAGAGCCGAAGCTAAAGCTGCTTTTACCAGCGATGTTGTATATATGGAAAAATATCTGCAAAATCCGCGCCATATTGAATTGCAAGTTTTGGCCGATAAATACGGAAATGTTGTGTGTCTGGGTGAAAGAGATTGCTCAATTCAAAGAAACAATCAGAAAGTTATTGAAGAGTGTCCTTCTCCGGCATTAAACGATGCTGAACGTCAACAAATTACGAATATTGTTCGTAAAGCTATTGAAAAAATTGGTTATACAAGTGCCGGAACTTTAGAGTTTTTATATGAGGACGGTAAATTTTATTTCATGGAGATGAATACACGTTTACAAGTGGAACACCCTATAACTGAAGCTATTACCGGAATTGATTTGGTTCGTGAACAAATTCGTATTGCCAGTGGAGCTACTTTAGGTTATTCTCAGGAAGATATATCCTTTAACGGACATGCTATTGAATGTCGCATTAATGCTGAGGATCCTGAAAGTTTTGTACCTTGTCCCGGAAAAATTGTTGAATGGCACGCTCCAGGAGGATTAGGAGTGAGAGTCGATTCGGAAATATACTCAGGATACACCATTCCTCCATTTTATGATAGTATGATTGCTAAACTAATTATTCACGGAAAAACTCGTAATAGCGCTTTGATGCGTTTGCGCAGAGCTTTGGAAGAATGTATCATTATGGGAGTTAAAACTACAATTCCCTTACATCAAAGTATTATTTCTCAAGCTGATTATATTGATGGTAGATACGATATTCATTGGCTTGAAAAATTTATGGAAAAAAATAACAAATAGGTATGCTTATGAAGAAAGAAGTGTCAGTTCGTCAGGTTTTTATTGATAGTTTGGAGTTTATTAGCAACAATAAAGCTATCTTGCTTTTCATGACATTTCTTTCTTTTATAGGATCATATATTGCATCATCTGCCGGAGTTTCCTTTCGCAATCCGTTTTTTGTGTTTTTATATGGTATTTACATATATGCTTTTTACTATTTATTTGTTGGTTTGTATTGTCAGCAAAAACCATTAGTTACAAAAGAAAAAATTGTAGATTCTGTTATTAAACTATTGGTAATTACAGCGTTATCTTTACTTATACTTATTTGTTGTAAGCTTTTTTTTCATATCTTATACTTTTGTGGACGCAAACTTATCGGATTTCCTGATTTATATTATTTTTTGAGAAGTGTATATCATTTTATGATAAATAATCCATATCTCAAATTAATCATATACTTAGGTATAACTACTCTTTTAAGTGTTTCTTTTTTTATTCCCGGTTTTGCGTGGATTGCTACAATTGATAAAAAGGATAATTCTATAACTTCTGCTTACGCCAGAGTTAAAGGGAATTACTTAAATGTAGTTACATCAATTTTTATTATTTTTGGTGTTTTTCCTTTGTTTATCGGTTATATTGAACTCAAGTCTTCACAAATAATTATGTCCTTAATGCATGCGATGTTAGCAGTATTTCAAATTGTAGCATATTTGCAGATATACGATAAATTTTATCCTGATAATGAAGATTAATTAAATTCTTCTGCTTTTAACTCTATTTCAAGCCATAAGTTTTCTTTCTCTTCTTTTAATTTCTTATTTTCTTCTAACGATGAAATCAGTTCATCAAATTTATCAGCATCTGTTGTATACAAGTCTGTTTGCGTTGATAAAGTGTTTTCAATTTGAATAATTTTATGTTCAAGGTCTTCTATTTCAGCTGGCAACACTTCAAGTAAGCGTTTATCTTTATAACTTAATTTGTTGATATTTCTTTGTTTTTCATACTGTATATTCTTAACTGCTTTTATTTTTTTATCTTCTCTGAAAGGTATACTTTTAAGTTTTTCCAACAATTCAGTATAACTTCCTATATGCTCAACAATAGACCCATCACCTTTCATGTACAATAATGATGTTGCAACTTTATCCAAAAAATCTCTATCATGACTAACTATGAGTATAGTTCCTTGATATTCATCTAAAACTTCTTGCAACAAATCAAGAGTATCCATATCCAAATCATTCGTAGGTTCATCTAATACAAGAAAATTCGAGGCTTTAGCAAGAGCAACAGCTAACATAAGCCTGTTTTTTTCGCCGCCAGAAAGCGCTGATACAGGACACTGAGCCTGATCAGGTTTAAATAAAAAGTCTTTCAAATATGCTACAACGTGACGATATTTTCCCCTTACCCATATATGATCGCCTTCATTACATAAGGTTTTCCATAATGTTTTTTTCGGATCTAAAGTTATTCTGTTTTGATCAAAATAAGCTTCTTCTAAATTTTTGCCTATACGAACAAAACCACTATCAGGTTCAAGTTTTTTTGTTAACAGCTTAATCAATGTGGTTTTTCCGGCACCATTAGGACCAACAATACCTATTCTGTTACCTTTTACTACCTTTATAGAAAAGTCTTTAACTAACTCATGATCATTGTAAGATTTGAAAATGTGTTTAGCCTCAATAACCAACCGAGATCTTAACTCAGCTGTTTCTATTTCCATATTAACCGAACCTATTTGTTTAATTTGCTCACGACGTTCTTGTCTTAGTTGCTGTAAGCGGCGTAATCTACCTTGATTTCGTTTTCTTCTTGCTGTTACACCCTTATGTAACCATTCGGTCTCTTCTTCTATTTTTTTATTCAAATATTTTTGAGCTATAATTTCTTGTTCTAAAATTTGTTCTTGCCATTCATCAAAAAAAGCAAATCCCCTATTATTTGAATGCAAAATTCCTCTATCAAGCCAAAACGTTTGTTTTGATACATGATTTAAAAACATTCTATCATGACTTATTACAACCACAGCCCCTTGAAATTTACCAATGATTTGCTCGAGCTTTTCAATAGTTTCAATATCCAAATGATTGGTAGGTTCGTCTAGTAACAATATATCCGGTTCAGATATAAGAGCTTTTGCCAAGCTTGCCTTTTTAAGCTCTCCCCCAGAAGCATTAGACGGTGATTGTTTTTCTAATATATTCAACTCATCAATTAAAATATCAGCTTTATAATTTTGTTCTGATGTTATGTTTTCAAGGCCCGAAAGCACGACATCTCTTAAAGTTGCAAAACTGCTATAATCAGCTTCTTGAGGCATATAAGAAATTTTCACTCCAGGTTGAATAAAAATTTCAGCACTATCAGGTTCTATAATCCCTGAAATAATTTTAAGCAATGTAGATTTTCCCGATCCGTTTCTTCCAACCAAGCATATTTTATCACCACGAGATATATTTAGCTCGATACCTGTAAAAAGTGGATTGAGACCGAAACTTAAATATGCATTTTTAATTGTATAAATTGGGGGTTCTGCTACCATTTCCATATCCATTTTATTATAAACATTCAAATATCACAGTATTTATTAAATTACAACAATATTTACCTTGAAAGTGGATTGTTTTTATCTTAATATGCTGTTATTGTGGTAATCTATTAAGGGATTTTTTATGAAAAAAATTATATTTTTTGCATTTTTTTTAATATTACCGGCATTTTCTTATGCGCAAAATATTGATTTAGCTTCATCTATTTCATCTGATGAACCTATTGAAAACACAGATAACAAAGAGCAAACAGAAGAGATTAAGGATAAGGATAAGGATAAAGATACTTTTTCGTTTTTAAATTTTTCATTTATAAAAAAATCTGATAATCAAGAAAATATGACCTTAGAAGAAAGTGTTGAGTCTCCTTTAGAAAGACTTAAACGTTTTGCCAATGAAGGAAAAGTTGATGCTCAGTTATCTTTAGGATATATGTATTTATATGGACAAGATGGTGTAGAAATTGATTATAAACAATCTTTTCATTTTTATGAAATGGCTGCCAAACAAAATAATCCAATTGCTCTTAATAATCTAGGTAGTTTGTATTTTAATGGTATAGGAACTAAGATAAATTATCAAAAAGCATCAGAATTATTTTTTAAAGCAGCTCAAAATGGGAGTGACGATGCTGCTGTAAATTTGGCTTTTATATATTTAAGTTCTGATAACAACCATGAACAACATAAGGCTGCTATTAATTTATTTCAAGAAGCTGCAAAAGCTGGTAACAACACTGCAAAATTTATGCTAGGATACGCTTATTATAAAGGTTTTATTGTTGAGCAAGATTTACATAAAGCTGTGGAACTTATAAAAGAATCTGCCAATTCTAAATTTGACGTAGCTCAATATATGCTTGCTGTTATGTATCGTAATGGTGAGGGTATAGCTAAAAACTATGGTAATGCTGTTAAAAATTTGCGACTTGCAGCCAATCAAGGTAATGTTGCTGCCATGATGGAATTAGGCACTATTTATGCCGAAGGCTCCATATATCCTAAAAATGAGTATATGGCACATGTCTTATTTAACGTTGCATCTGTTTATGATGCTCCGGAAGCGGATGTTCATCGAGATAACGTTGAATCGTCTCTGAAAATAGATGTATTACTAAAAGCTCAAGAAAGAGCTGAAAACTTCAAAGAAAAGCCATCAGAATTAACCTCATACATCCGTCAAACATATGGAAATGATATCCGTTTATACATTGATGAAAATTTGAAAAAACAACAGAAGGTAAAAAAATAAAAATGATTAATAATAAAAAAAATATAAATTCAACAATTCATAAAACAAAAAAAATATTAAAAAAAGCAATATCATGGGCTGGAGTATTTTTCTTTATTTTGGCGGCCTATATGCTTTATCGTCAACTTTCAAAATATGAATTCGAAGATGTTAAAAATGCACTATTTAGCATTCCTAGTGCAAATTTGATATATGCTTGTTTAGCTTCTTTTATAGGATACATTGCTCTATCATCTTATGATTATTTAGCTTTAAGATATATAAAACATAAAGTAAGTACATGGAAATGGATTGTTGCAGGTTTCATAGGGTTTAGTGTAAGTAACAACGCCGGACATGCCATCGTTTCAGGAGGTGCAATAAGATATCGTCTATATACAAGATGGCGTTTTAAAGGAAAAGAAATTGTGAAAATGGTTACTTTCTCGGGGTTTACATATTTAGTAGCTTGCTTCTTTTTGATCATTATCGGTTATGCAATAACACCTGATCATGCATTTGGAGATGGTGTCGCTTCTAAAATTACAACAACAATTGTTGCTTTAGGCTCATTAGTCGGTTTAGTGATATATTTAACGGCAAGCGTCTTTTATAAGAAATCTGTCGATATAAAGGGTATAAAGCTTAAAATGCCAAATTTTAAAATGGCTTTAGCACAAATATTCATTGGTAGCATAGACATCTTAATGGCTTCTCTCGTATTATATTTTACATTAATACATTTTATTGAGATCCCATTCAATACTTTCATAGGCGCATATATAATTGCACAAATATTAGGTGTATACAGTCAAGTTCCTGGAGGTTTAGGGGTCTTTGAGCTTGTATTTTCAAATATTATACCTGGAACAGAAAATCAAGCGATGTTATTTGGAGCTTTAATAGCATATCGCATTATTTATTATTTATTACCGCTAATTCTTTCTGCAATTGCCCTGATTTCTTATGAAGGATATTTAGGATATCGTCAAAACAAAATAAAAAAACAACACAAATTGAATAAGATAAAAAATTTATTTCATAAAAAAAATTAAAATATAATACATAAAATAAATAATATTATCATACATTGTTTTAGGGATGATAAAACACACTCCCTTTTTGCTTATGTATTATGTTTTCAATAGTTTGACTTTTGTTACAAAATATGCTAACAATTGCTTTGCCACTATACAAAGGGAGTTCATATGAAAAAATTACTTTTTGCATTTTTATTAATAACAAATATAGCTAAGGCTAACACAAACATCACTGGTTATTGGACAACAATTGATGATGAAACCAAAACAGCTAAAAGCGTTGTTCAAATTTATGAATATCAAGGAAGATATTTCGGTCGTATAGTAGATTTATTGAAAAATAAACAAGCTACTGCCAAATTGCCAAATAATCCTCCCGTAATGGGTATGGATATAATTTGGGATTTGAAACAAAAAGAAAATCAGTATGTAGGTGGCGAAATTTTAGATCCGACTAAAGGTAAAGTATATGGATGTGAAATTTGGCGCGATAAAGAAAATTTGATTGTACGAGGCAAGATTTCCTTTTTAGGACGCAATCAAACTTGGTTACCAAATAAAGATTTTAAACCTACAGAGAAAGAACCTTTGATACCCAATAAACCTAAATTAAAATAGTAGGCACTTTTTATCCTCACACCTCCGACTGAAGCCGGTTGTTCAAATCCTAAAAAAACTCTCACCTTTAGTGAGAGTTTTTTGGTCGGGACGAGAGGATTTGAACCTCCGGCTTCTTGCACCCCATGCAAGCGCTCTACCAGGCTGAACTACGTCCCGATTATATTTTCTCTAAATAGTATTTCGTTTAGAGATTTTTGAGTTCTTCTTCAATTTGCTTTAACTCATCATATACTTGCGTTAAAAGCTGTTTTTGGGTTTGTGATAAGGTATTCACAATAGCTTCTTGATTATCAGAATAACTTTCATTAGAAACATCAAAAAAGTCTTTCTGAATTTCCCCCCCTAAAATAGCTTTTAAGCCTTTATCCTTTAAAAGTTTTTGTACACCTTCAATAGTATAACGTTTTTCATATAAACAACTTTTAATAATTTTAACAATTTCAACATCATCGGGGCGATAATATCTACGTCCTCCAGATGCTTTCATCGGCTTAATTTGTGAAAACTTCGTTTCCCAAAAACGCAAAACATGGGTAGCCACACCAAGCTCTTCTGCCACTTCTGCAATTGTTCGAAAAGCTGATTTTGACTTATTAACCACCATGATTTATCCTTTTATTTATGCGTTGATACCTTTACGCAAATTTTGAGAAGGTTTAAATGAAATAACCGTTCTTGCAGAAATTTCAGCCTCGACACCTGTTTTAGGATTGCGTCCGATACGGGGATTTTTCTTTCTTAAAGATAATGTTCCGAAAGATGATAATTTAACATCATTACCTTTAACCAATTCTGCTTTGATTTCATCAATTACCATATCTAAAATATCACCAGAATCTTTGCGAGAAAGACCAACTTCTTCATAAATTGTTTCTGCTACATCTGCACGTGTAATAGTTTTCATTTTTCTTCCTTAATCTTAGTTACTACAAATATTTATTACAAAATACAATATTGCTGAAATAATCTCAAGTGACTATCTGCAATATTTCACAGTTTTTTTTAAATTCTTATTAAAGCGCCACCCCAAGTAAAACCGGCCCCCATAGCTGTTAGCACAACTAAATCGCCTTTTTTTATCTTCCCTGACGCAACAGATTCTGATAATGCCAACGGAATCGAAGCAGCTGAAGTGTTACCATGATGATCAACTGTTACAATAACCTTTTCATTTGGCAACCCTAATTTGTGTCCTACACCTTCAATTATACGTATATTCGCCTGATGAGGAACCAAAAAATCAATTTCATCTGAAGAAACTCCATAATCTGCCATAACACTTTCAGCAGCACCTGATAAGCAACCTACTGCAGATTTAAACACTTCCTTTCCGTTCATATATATGAAACCAGCATTAGCCGTTGTGGATACACCACCGGTTGTATAAAGATAATCATACCCTGAACCATCAGAATATAAACGCGTGCTCAATATACCACTATCTTGAACGGTTCCATCACCTTCAGCTGCTTTTAAAACAACGGCACCGGCACCATCTCCAAACAAAACACATGTGTTTCTGTCTGTCCAGTCTGTAACTTTAGATAAACGTTCAGCACCAATTACAAGAGCTGTTTTAACTTGCCCTAAACGTATCATATTATCAGCCATAGTTAAAGCATATACAAATCCCGAACATGCAGCAGATACATCAAAAGAAGGTACACCGAATCGGGCACCTAATAAATTGCCAACTTTTGCAGCACATGAAGGAGTTGTATTATCAGCTGTTAAAGTTCCGACTATAATTAAATCAATTTCATCTATAGAAATTCCGTCATATTCTAAAGCTTTTTTGGAAGCCTCAACTGCCATCTCAGCTGTGGTCATATCTTCTGATATATGACGAGATTTTATACCTGTCCTAGTACTAATCCACTCATCATTAGTATCCACTATTTTGGATAAATCATCATTTGTGACAATCTTTTTAGGCAAATAATGCCCATAACCAACAATTTTGGATCTAATACACTTCATAAAATATATCCTGTGAAACTTCGTCTAAATCAACATTTTCAAGTTCTGCACGAATTGTGTTAACAAAGTCTTGTCTTACAAGATTTGCAGCATTATTTAGAGCAACAGAAAAACCGAACCCATCTGCTCCACCATGACTTTTTACAGATAAACCGTTAAGACCGACAAACATAGCTCCATTATAAAGCTTAGGATTCATGGTTTTGCTGATTTTTTTAACTGCAAAAAACAAAAACGGTAATCCGAACCAAGAAAGTATTGAGCCTTTGATAGCATCTTTTATCATGCTACGCATTAATTTTGCCGTACCTTCAATAGATTTTAACGCAACATTACCTGTAAATCCGTCAGCAACAATAACATCAGCTTTACCAAACGAAATTTCATGAGGCTCGATAAAACCGATAAAATCCATGTCAATTGAGGTATTTTTAAGCATCTGAGCTGCATGGCGTATCTCTTCTTTACCTTTCATTTCTTCGGCGCCTATATTAAGAAGAGCAACTTTAGGTTTTGCAATATTCAATGCATTTTTTGCCAAAATATTACCCATAACAGCAAACTCAGCTAAATTAACTGCGTTACATTCAGTGTTAGCTCCCAAATCAAGCATAACATACTTACCATATCTATGAGGCATAATACTTACTATTGCCGGACGATGTATTTTCTGAATTGTTTTTAACAGCATTTTGGAAATTGCCATTAAAGCTCCCGTATTACCTGCCGAAACAACAGCTTGTGCTTCTTTTCTACGTACGGCATCAATTGCTTGATACATACTGGTATTTTTGTTACGAATAACCTGCGAAGGTTTATCCTCGTTATGAACCATTTCAATACAGTTAAATATTGTACAAACCTTATATAGAAACGGAAATTTCTTCATCTCAGCGTTTACTTTTACCTCATCTCCAAATACTAAAAACCTAACATCCGGATTTTTTTTAGAGGCAAGTGCTAAACCTTCAATTACAATGCGAGGGGATTTATCTCCCCCCATTGCATCTACAGATATGACCAGATTATTTTCAGACAAAACCTGCTCCATATATAAATTAGTTCAAAATATTATTTGTCTGCTTTTTGAGCAACAACTTCTTTACCATCATATTGACCGCACTTCGTGCAAACATTATGAGGTCTTTTTAATTCGCCACAATTTGGGCATTCTTGATAAGCATTAGGAGTTAACGCATCATGAGAACGGCGCATATCGCGACGAGATTTCGATGTTTTCTTCTTTGGTGTAGCCATTTTTCTTCTCTTTTACTAAAAGTTTATTATTACAACAAAATATTCAAGGCACATTCTTACCGCACTTTTTATTTAAATGCAAGCAAAATTTACCTAAAATGTTATTCAAGCTTTTATAAAATTTTTTTTAACAATGCAAGCAGTTTTTTACATATTGTTTATTTTTTTAATTTTTCCAGTATAGCAAACGGATTTGCTTTTTTCGTAGTTTCCTCGTCAAACTCACTTATAAACTCAAAATTTTCCCCATCTTTGCGAGGATAATCGTCAATTTGGAGCGCTAATTGTTCAATTGCTATATTAACTAAATCTATCTTACCATTGTCTATAACATCAGGAACGTCATCATAAATTGATGGCTCTAATTCTTTAATATCTTTATAAGTTGCCTTCGTATCAAAGCAATATGTAAAATCTATATTATATTCTTTATCAAAGTTTTCAAGCGATACAACACTTTTTAGCTCGACAGTAGCATTTACACTCCCCCACAAATCAAGCTTATGTTGTTTCAAATTAAGTTTTAAAAAAATATCTGCTTCAAATTTTTTTACATCTTCTACTTGTAAAATATCTCTTAAAGTTTTAAGTTGTTCAGCATCTGCATTTATTTTATAATGTTGTTCTTGCTGATTTAAATCATCAATATTCAACGGATATGAAAAATCTTTTTGCATTATTATTTTCCCTGTGTTATAACTTTTTTAGCTTAATTTAATTATATGGAGTTGATATGTCAATACGCAATTTATTTTTGTTAGGTTTGATTGTTGTTTTTAGTACTTCTTGTTCAAATAATGCATTTTTAGTTCATAATGGCAACATGCCCTCACCTGATAAAATTTCACAAATAAGCATTGGTCAAACACGCCAAGAAGTTGAAAAGGTTTTAGGCTCACCTTCATCTATATCATCTTTTGATGGTAATACATGGATTTATATGTCATCAACATTCAGAAAAGTTGCTTTTTTTGAGCCTAAAGAATTAGATCGTAAAATTTTAAGCATTAGTTTCGATGAAGAAGATAAAGTTTCTAAAATTTCAAATTATGACAAAGAAGATGGTAAGCAAATAGAAATTAGCGAACAAGAAACACCGACAGAAGGTCATGATATAGGCTTTTTCCAGAAATATTTCGGTGGCGTCGGTGCTTACATGCCTATATCCGGAAATAATTCGGGTAATTCATTATAAAAGTACTCCCTTCGGGGAGCTTTTTTTATTTTAAATTTGAAATAAATTTACAATATCCGCTATTTAAAATTGACAAAAGCAATCTTTTGTGCTAGACACATGTACATTAAACAAATTATGAATTTCTTATTAACAATTTAGAAGCGATGTGTCGATGCTTTATAACCGACAACAAAAATTATGAAGTTATTACTTAAATTGAAACGTGCATTTAAGCGTTTTCTGTTAAAGTGGCGTATCAAAACCGGTCGTCGTCTTAACGTAGAACAAGAGTTAGAGATGCTTTCTCTGCCAAATGCCTTGAGTCTTCTGAAAAGACGCATGAAAAAATTTAGGCTTAGCGATGAAGCTCAGCTGAAGATATTCGATCTTAAAAATTCTTTAGAAATTTTGAAGTCGTTTATCAGTATGTGTGACCTTTGCAAAGAGGCAGAGTTAAAATTGTTTGAACATCCTAACAGTAAAGAGCTTATATCTAAGTACATTCAAAAATATTCAATGTACGTAGAAACAGAGTTAAAACTGTTAGAGTTTGATAAAACTGCCGAACTGATAAAGATGTATATTAAGCGATATTATTTGGATGACGCATCTGAAGTAAAATTGCTGGAACATCCGAAAGCTAAGGAACTTTTATCATTATACATAGAGAACAAAGGACTATGTGATGAGGCTGATATAAAGTTAGTTAAGCTTGATCACTCAGGTGAATTGATAGCAATGTGTATAGAAAAACATGCTCTTTGCGATGAGGCCGAGCTTGAACTGCTCAATCATCCCAAAGCCAATGAACTTTTGGAATTGTATACTCAGCATTACAGGCTTGAAGATAAAACGCTTTTAGCAATGTTTGAGCTTGCCGGCGCTGCAGAAACGGTAAAGATGTACATTGAAAAACATCCTCTCAGCGAGAAAGTTCAATTAAAAATGTTTGAGCTTACCAACGCATCAGAACTTGTAGAGATATATATCAAGCATCATTCTCTTTGCGAGTCAGCTGAATTAAAGATGCTGGAGCTTGATAACGCCATTGAACTGGCAAAACTATATATCAAAACGGGTGACTCTTTTTGCGAAGAAGCAAAACAGTTTTTGCTTATTCGTTTAATCGAACTAGCGAAAGCATAAAAAACATCTGATGAAACGGGATATATAAATATCCCGTTTTGTTTTTTTAAAAATACATTTTAAGACATCATGATACAAAATAGGGCATTTTAAAAGTGGACATTTTTTTATATTTTAGTTACAGTTTTTATTATACTTTGGAAAAACATATCAAAATTAAAAGCACTTTTTTATGATGCTTTTTATCAGGTCATGAAATTTTTCACGACCTTTTTTTATTTTTATTATGAAAGGAAAGAAAATGACAAACAAAAACCAAGAAGCCTTTGAGCAGATGAACAGGCTGACAAAGGCGGCTAAAAACTTTTATGGAGATAATTATAATCCGGGAACATTATATCCTCCAAGAGATACAAAATTTTTACTTGATGAAGAATATATACCGTTTGATTTTGATACAGATTATGACGACACGTTATACAAAGAATATCGACGCGTCAGAATGCTTGATAATCCGTTTGAGTATAATCAGCCATCAGCACTAAATCAAACTATTGGGGCTATATACGATTTAGGAAAAAATTATCGTGAAATGACAAATCATAAATTTAAGTATATGGATGATTATCATCATTGTAAAGCAAACTATGAGGCAATAAAACGAGGTGATTATGGTTATAAAACAGCTAAAAATCTAATGTTTTATAAAGAACTAATTGATAAACCTAAAAACAGATATATCAGAGGGCTAAGTCAGCAAGAAACAGAAAATGATTTTATACATGATTCTTACATTAATGCATTAGGGCGTGCCAGAGCAAAATTCGGCAATTATAAGAATTCAAAAGATGCTTGTGCTGAATTTAGATCTAATAATCTTGCTTTTCCCAAAGAATTATGGTAATTAAAAATCAGTAATAAAACTAATGAAATAGGTATAACAATGTTAAAAATATTTATAAAGTTATTTTTAGGAGTAATGTTAATTTGCTGGTTTGCGGTAGATATCACTGTAATCATCGGAATAAACAACTATTTGTTATACCTTTATTTATTAATTATTTTATTTTGTTTAGCATCATATTTTTGTTCATTTATCGGCAAAATTAGAAAACATTCCTACATTGTATTTATTTTAAGTTTAGTTTTGTATACGGGATTAAATTTTATACCTCAAATTTCATCAAGATTTGCAAAAGACACATGCTATGACAACGGTAATGTTTGGGATGAAGCGGAAAATCGTTGCAGAAAAGATTGTTTATTGATTAGCAACAAATTAGGGTGCATTAAAATGGCAAATGAGCACATCTTTTTACTTGAAGAATGCGCTAAAAATCCAAATCTGTGCGATAGAAAATTAGAAAGAAAATATTATAATGAGTTGTGTGCAAAATATAATTCGCCAATAGACCCTAAAACTAACTTATGTAACTTTAATTAGATTTTTCAAAATATCTCAAACAAATATGTTATATTTGCTGTATGTTATCTCTTGATGGCTATCCCATTTTTGATGTTTTTATATCCTTGATTTAAAAAATAATCCCCTGCCTATTGATAAGCTTGTATTAATATACCTATATCAATATTGATATTAAGAATAATATCATTGTTTTAAATTTTAATTAAAGGAAAATAAAATGACAAACAAAAACCAAGAAGCATTTGAACAAATGCAAAGACTAACTAAACAAGCCAAAAAATTTTACGGCTTAAACTACAATCCGGGGAGTTTGTATCCGCCAAAAGATACAAAATTCTTCTTAAACGAAGATTATATCCCCTTTGATTTTAATACAGACTATGATGACCCGCTATATACGGAATATCGCAGAGTAAGAATGTTACAAGACCCGTTTGAGGATACTCAAACACAGACACAAAACTTAGCTCCTAAGCCAAAATTTAAAGAATCTGGCGGTATGCTAAACAATATTTGGAATAATACTTTTCAATATTTACCAACATCAAGAATAGGTGACGTTGTAGGAACATTACATGCAACAAAAAAGGATATGGATAATCATAATCTAATAAACGGAGATAATTATTATCATCGTTTAGGAATGTGCTTAAATGCTCAAAAAGGCTTAGATAGTGCATTATATTCTTTTGGCGCCGGAATATTAAAAGAGGGAATAGATTTATATAACAAATCTATAAAAGATAATCAGCCATGGAAAGAAAGCCTATCAGATAGTTTTAAAGATATAAAAAATAATTATGAAGGAACAATTTACGGATTGACTAACCCCGATGAAAATTGTAGAGTATGGCTCAGAGACTTGGATATAAATACAAATAAGTGGAAAAATAAATGAAAAAATGCTCAAATATTATATGGAAATTTGGTAAACTTGCACTGCAAGGTTTCCTTATAAGCTTATTAATTGCTTCTATTATTGGAGCCGTTATTTTATCCTTGTAATATTTGTATTTAATGGTTTTAAGCCGTAAGAGAGTTTTTCTTTTGCGGCTTTTTATTGATGTTTTTATATCCTTGATTTAAAAAATAATCCCCTGCCTATTGACAATTGTGTATTAATCTCACTATATCAATATTGATATTAAGAGCAATATCATTGTTTTAAATTTTAATTAAAGGAAAATAAAATGGTTAGTAAGATAGTTACAACTGCAGGAAAATATGCTGCAAAAAACTTGGCAATAAGGCTTTGGAAAAAGCATTTGAACCATACGAAAAAAATTAATAAAACAGCCTATGGCATAAGACCATTAAACGTAGGAGAAAGAGAAACTATTGAATGTCTTAAAAATCCTCGCAATAGTTTAGATTATTGTAAATCAGTGGGTAATAAAGCCAGAAAAAAATACCATAAAAACAAATGATATTTAACTATAAAAGGCAATACTTTTGTATTGCCTTTTATAGTTTTTTTGATACACTCATATAAGAAAGGATTTAATATGATCAGATTTAAAAAAATATTATATTTTACTTTAGGTTTTATACTAATTCCGCTGGCATTAGGCATGATTTCGTGTTGGCTGTTAGATTCGGCAAATTGTGAAACTTATGTTTCTTATTGGGGTAGTGTCTATCTTTTTACATATCTGTTGTTCCCATTTATTTGTAAAATTAAAATTTTTCAAAAAATCTCAAACAAATATGTTATATTTGCTGTATGCTATCTTTTTATGGCTATCCCATTTTTTTGGTGGAAGTATTGATATAGAAAAATTATTTCTTACTTATCTTTTTTAAAGATTCATACAACGATACTTTTTTTAATTTCTTATCAGAAACAATATCATTTATAGCATCATTCAACTCAACCAAAACACTATTTATTTTTTCATTATTTATTTTTTTATGTTCATATTCAATTATACACATCTCATATATACCATCAAGCATATTATTGTAAGTTTCTCCCATTCCCGCAACTGATGATAATAACGAAATCAAATCAAGTTTCAGCAATCGCTTATCAGGAGATATCAATAATAAAGCATACAGATAAGCCCTTAAAGCGCCATATAGTGCTACTATTTCTCCTTCATGTTGAGGTTTAAAGTAAAAACATCTATGTAACACCTTACAAAATTCCTTAGTAGCTTTACTATGAACTCCTAATTCAAAAAAATCTTCATACCCAATATTCATTATACTACAAAAATCATTCACAAATTTATCATATGAGACATCGTAATCTACTTTTTGTTTTGTATTATCCTTTTCCACATTGATTAAACGTAAAAATAGTATACAAATCATCATTATAACTGACAAAGCTATCCACATATCAAATTCTCCTAATTTAAAGTTACAAAAAACCACCTGAAAAAGGTGGTCGGAGAGTTCAACAATCATACGTTATTAAATGACTCTTTTGGCCTTTAAAGTCAAAAAAACTTCTGAACATTCGCCAAAAGCTCCCCGACCAAAAAGTTAAACCATTTTAATCGGGGATATATCTATTGTTAGCCACATATAAAGCTAACAATTTGACGATGTTATATCCTAACACCGAATAACGTAAGAGCTGTTGAAAGCCCCGTACCCATCAGGTACTAAACATAGAACTTTCTATGTCTACACAATATATTACATATTTTACCCCTAATTAAAAGCAAAAATTTTACTTATCCTATTTTCTTTCCATACCAATTTATTAAACATAAAAAAATATTATTTGTTTTTTAACAATAGAGCTTATATATTACAAAACAGAAAATATTTTTGGAGGATTTTTATGGACGCTCATATTTTGCCACAAGTCATTTTAGGACTTAATCCGCAAATATTGGCAACCACTATTTTGGTTATCAGTTACATAATTTTGTTTACTGAAAAACTTAATCGTGCGGTTGTGGCACTTTTGGGCGCTTCGGTGATGATTTTTACCGGCATTTTAACTCAAACATCTGCTCTTGCCGGAATAGATTTTAACACCATATCTCTTCTTATCGGAATGATGATTATTGTCGGCATTGCCGAAAAATCGGGTATGTTTCAATATGTGGCAATTAAGAGTGCAAAACTTGTAAAAGCATCTCCCAGAGGTTTGCTTATTATGCTTTCTATCGTTACTGCCGTATTTTCTGCCGTTTTAGATAATGTTACAACGGTTTTGCTTATCGTTCCGGTTACATTTCAAATTACCAGAAACTTAAAAATCAACCCTTACCCGTTTTTAATTTTAGAAATTTTTGCTTCTAATATCGGTGGTACAGCAACGCTCATTGGCGACCCTCCAAACATTTTAATAGGCTCTGCCTTAAACTTATCTTTTATGGATTTTGTAAAAGAACTTACCTTGATTGTTATTATCAATATGGTTGTCTTAATTGCTGTATTTGACTTTATTTTCGGTCGCAAAATGCTGGCAAGCGAAACAGATAAAGCTAAAATCATGAAAATTAATGAAGCAGACAGCATTACAAATTATAACTTGCTTTATAAATCGCTTGGTGTTTTAACTCTTACCATAATCGGTTTTATAAGTGCCGAATATATTCATATCAACAATGGTACAATTGCTCTGTTTGGTGCTGCGCTTTTGCTTATGCTTTACACACTCGGTGACAAACACCAAGAACGAGACCAAAAGGTTGAAGATGCTTTCAGCCTTGTAGATTGGACTACAATTTTCTTTTTCTGTGGCTTATTTGCCATTGTTTATGGCTTGGAGGTTGCAGGCGTTTTAGAACTTTTAGGGCAAAAATTTATTGAAATTACCGAAGGAAGCATTAAAAAAGCCACATTTTTGGTGCTTTGGGTATCTGCCATTGTATCAACTGCAATAGATAACATTCCGTTTGTTGCCACAATGATACCTCTTCTTAAAACCATGGAGCCGTCTATGGGTGGACGTGAAGTCATGATGCCTGTTTGGTGGGCTTTATCGCTTGGTTCTTGTTTTGGTGGTAACGGCTCGCTGATTGCAGCATCTGCCAATGTTATTGTGGCAGGTTTTGCCACCCGTGAAGGGCACCCTATCAGTTTTATCAGGTTCTTAATTTGGTCAATTCCTGTAATGCTCGTCAGTGTAACATTGGCCATGATTTATCTTTATATCGCTCACTTTATGTAAAAGGTTCGGACTATGCTTGAAATACTTAACACTAACTTAGGAATCGATATAAAAACAATAGCTTGCTCCATTGTGTTAATTTGTTACATTATCTTGTTTTCCGAAAAAATCAATCGTGCGGTGGTAACTTTGTTAACTGCTACCATAATGATTTTTTTGGGCATTTTAACTCAAACACAAGCCTTTAGCGGAATAGATTTTAATACTATATCACTACTTGTTGGTATGATGGTAATTGTCAATATAACCGAAAAATCAGGACTGTTTCAGTTTGTTGCAGTATGGGGAGCAAAAAAGGTTAAAGCTCATCCTGTGGGAATTATGATTATGCTGGCATTTGTAACTGCATTTTTCTCGGCATTTTTAGATAATGTAACTACTGTATTATTGATTGTACCGGTAACATTTCAAATTACACGAAAATTAAACATTAATCCTTTTCCGTATCTGATATTAGAAATCTTTGCGTCTAATATTGGTGGTACAGCAACCTTAATTGGTGACCCACCGAACATTTTAATCGGCTCGGCATTAAATCTGTCGTTTTTAGACTTTTTAATTATGCTATCACCTGTAGTCATCATAACAACAGTGTTACTGGTCGGTGCTTTTGTTCTTATTTGGCATAAAAGCCTTAAAACAACCGATAGAAACCGTGCCTCAATTATGCGCATAAATGAGGTAGAAAGCATAACTGATAAAGTGCTTTTATATAAGTCGTTAGCCGTTTTATTCTTTACTATTACAGGTTTTATATGTGCCGAATATATCCATATTGCAAATGGCGTCATTGCCCTTTTCGGTGCAGCAATTTTACTTTTATTGTACACTTTGAATGAAACTCATTATGAGAGAGATGAAAAAACCGAAGATATTTTTAACCTTGTAGACTGGACAACAATCTTCTTTTTCTGTGGGCTTTTTATGGTGGTTCATGCGCTTGAAATTACAGGTATATTGCAACTTTTGGGACAATGGTTTATAGATTTAACCGAAGGCAGTATTAAAAAGACCGTATTTTTGATTTTAGGCTCATCTGCTACATTATCAAGTGCAATAGATAACATTCCGTTTGTTGCAACAATGATACCAATGCTAAAATCTATGGAACCTGCTTTTGGCGGGAGAGAAGCCATGATGCCCGTGTGGTGGGCTTTATCATTGGGAGCTTGTTTTGGCGGAAACGGAACACTAATCGGCGCTTCTGCTAACGTAATTGTAGCCGGTCTTGCCTCTCGTGAAGGGCACCCGATAGGATTTGTCAGATTTTTAATATGGTCAATTCCCGTGATGCTTGTCAGTGTGCTTATTGCCGCCTTTTATTTATGGATTTTATATTTTTAAAATATTTGTATTCATCAAACATATAACCCACCAAATATCGGTGGGTTATATGTTCGTCTTTATATTAAAAGATTAAAGAAAATAGAATCTTAAACCGGCAGTAAGATCTATCATGTTATCAACAGAATCAGAATTGATATGAGAATATCTTCCCATTAAACGAAATGATACATTATCATTAATGCTGGTTTGTAATCCTGCACCTAATCTAATTCCTATTTTATCTTCTTTTTCATTTATTGTTTCATATTTACCTTCAAATTCATATTGTCCAAGACCGATACTACCAAGTACAGTTACATTTTGTACATCAGTTGGCATATAACCGATTAAATCTACACCATAAGCGCTATATGAAGTTTTAAGTTTTCCTTCAGTATAATTTAGTTTATTACTTTCACCTTCTTCAGAATGTTGATAGAAACCTTCTATACCAAAATATGAATTAAATTTTGCACCTAATGATACAGAAAATGCCTTATATTCATCTTCAGCAAATTCTTTAATAATACCGGAATCGTCTGAAAAATTTACAAATGAATAAACAAAATCAGCACCAACAACGGGAATAATGTTAAAAGGCAGATTAGATGGAGTTTTTTGTGTACATCTTGATGAAGATTTAAATAATGTTTGAGACTGTTGCTCACAATAACATTGCGCATTGACACTGAATGCAAAGAAAGTGGCGATACCGGCAAGTAATAAAGTTTTTTTCATTTTCAAGTCATCCTTTTAAAATTAGTTAAATAAAAAACCCACTTTTATAATAAAGCGGGCGGATGCTAGAAAACCGTATCCAATAGACGGCTCGGCTTATTCAAGCCTTACGCTCTTATTTAGCCGACATCCGTCCGATAAAGACATATATGTCGGCATTTATTTTTCAAGTCGTATGCTATACGACCATTGGATTAAGGGATTTCTAGGCCCTAGGCATACAATATGTATGCCGTATGCAAAGGTTATAAAAAAAATTACTAATTATCAAGTAAAAAGTGAATATTTATTATAAAATATGTTTATTTCTTGCAATATCTGTAATACACAGCTTTCAAAATTTCATTAAAGTTGGTATCTGCCATCAATTTGTCAGCATCTTCCGGTACCGGTTTATCAATTATGTTTTTTACATCATCTGTTGGTATAATTTTCGGCATAAATCTTTTACAAAAAGCCCATTTTGCTGCAGTTAAATCTTCCACATTATAACCGATTACCGACAACATCTTGCTTTCATCAGCTTCTTCAACTTTTTTTGCATCTTTAATATCATACCAAAAACCAACACCATGACGAGCCAGATACTGCCAAGGAAAACATATTCCGGGGTCCGGTTTTCTGTTAGGGCATATATCGCTATGACCTACCACATTTTGTTTTTTAATATGATATTTTCTGGTTAATATTTTACATAGCCTTAATATGCTATATTTTTGTTTTTTAGTGTATTTTTCTTGTCCTAACAATAAAGAGCAAACTTCTATCCCGATAGAACGAGAATTTATATCCCCTGCTCCATTCCAATAAGAAGCATCGGTTTTTGTATGCCAAGCTCTATACTCGTCGTTTACCAATTTATAAATTTTACCGTCTAAACCTATCATATAATGAGCACTTAATTTATATTGATGCAAAATATCAATTGCTTCTTTTACATCAAATGCCTGACAATGAAGCACAAGCATATCAATATCGGTTTTTCTGGCGTTATAATATGGTAAATCTATATTTATCATCGTTTATAAAAAGCTCTTTCCATAATTCATAGGTTCTAAATTGAAATATGTTGCAATTGTTTGGCCAATATCAGCATATGTCTGACGCAATCCGAGTTCACTTGGTGTTATCTTTTTACCAAACATCAAAACCGGAACATTTTCTCTTGTGTGGTCTGTTCCTTTATAAGTAGGATCACATCCGTGATCAGCTGTTATAAAGACAATATCGTCGTCTTGTAAAATATCTACAAGTTCCGGAAGCCTTTTATCAAAATATTCCAAACCTTGAGCATATCCTTTAACATCTCTGCGATGTCCCCATGTCATATCAAAATCAACAAAATTTGTAAACACGATAGTCTTATCTTTTGCCAATTTAACTTCGTTTAATGTTACATTCCAAAGTTCTTCCAAACCGCTTGCTTTAACGGCTTTTGTGATGCCAGAACCGGCAAAAATATCGCTAATTTTACCAACTGAAACAACCTCTCCGCCACTTTGTTTCAACTTATCTAAAACTGTTGGAGCCGGAGGTATAACAGAATAGTCATGACGATTTTTTGTACGTTTAAATTCGCCCTTTTTCTCACCTTCAAACGGACGAGCAATAATACGAGCAATGTTATAAGGTTTAACCTTTTCAAAAGCAATTTCACAAAGTTTGTACAAATTATCTAATCCGAAATATTTTTCATGAGCAGCAATTTGCATAACGCTGTCAGCTGATGTATAAAATATGGGTTTTAAGGTTTTTATATGTTCTTCGCCCAATTCTTCAATTATGGCAGTTCCTGATGCAGCAACATTGCCCAGAATTCCGTTTATACCACTTTCTTTAACAATTGAAGCAATAAGTTCATCATTAAACGACGGATATTCTTTCGGAAAATAGCCCCAATCAAACAAAACAGGAACTCCGGCCATTTCCCAGTGACCGGAAGATGTATCTTTTCCTTTGCTTATTTCTTGCATAGCACCATATTTTGAAGCAATTTTGACACTGCTGTTACCTATTATATAAGGCTCTTTACCGGAAGATAAAAAGGCCGCTTTCCCCAAGCCTAAAGCATTTAGATTTGGAATTTCAAGTCCATTGTTTGTTTTTGCAATATTATATAACGTATTTGTTCCCTCATCGCCAAAAGCCATTGCATCTTTAGCTCCACCGATACCAAATGAATCCATCATCAATATTATAACACGCTTCATATATCCTCACAAACAAACTATTTCTCGCAACCACAACCTTTATTGCAATTGGTTCCACATGTGCAATTATCACCACAATTACAATTTTCGCAATTACAATTAGGATTATTACATTTTCCCATTATAAAACTCCTTGTCTTACAAAAATTTTACCTAGTTTATTATCTAATTTTATTTTTTACTCGTCAATATAAAAAATATTGATTTGACATTATTTATAAAAGCGATATATATTGACGATACAATATAAATTATGATGTAATACTAAATTTAAATAATTATGTTCCAGATTTTTTATCTTAATCGAGATCTTCAAATTGAAGAAAATTGCGAAAATGCAGTTGCTATTGCGCATTTTTTCAAAGATGAATGTCATAGCAGTTTGTATGAACTGGGTGAACATCAGTTCAAAAAAATTGTAGAAATCACATTTTTAGAACCCATTGATCACAATGCCTCTTTAAGAGAAAGTGACAAACTTCAAAAAGCGTGGAAAGAAAAACACTATCCTCAGTATCATTCTTTCTTACCGTCAAAAACTTTATGTAACTTGATTAATGCAAGAAGCAAACGCAAAATCGACAATTGTTGGACAAGATCTTATGGGGATGACGACTATCCGGCGTATCGCTACTTTCCAATTGCAATGCAAGACGGGAATGTATGTTTTGACTATCCTTTGAGTAAGGCTAAAAACGTTTTTGTTTCATTGGTGCTTACAAAAGAAGAATTTTTAGCAATTAACCCTAATGTAGAATTAGGCGATTAAAACTTGTTTTAATAAGTAAACCACAAAAAGGCGAGAAAATTCTCGCCTTTTTTGCTGTTTTGAGTTCTTGCTTAGAAATCAAGTTTTAAACCGAGGTTGACATTCCAGCCCTCACGACCTCCGTCACGACGGGTAAGTTCAACGTAACCGGATTTATCTGCCCAGTTCTTTTCAACTCCAAAGCCATATTCTACATATGGTTTTGCACTCATTTCTTCTAACAATACATCATCTGCCTTA
>JAZLAM010000025.1:0-55186 GCA_045613125.1 Alphaproteobacteria bacterium
AGAAGAAATGAGTGCAAAACCATATGTAGAATATGGCTTCGGAGTTGAAAAGAACTGGGCTGATAAATCCGGTTACGTTGAACTTACGCGTCGTGACGGAGGTCGTGAGGGCTGGAATGTCAACCTCGGTTTAAAACTTGACTTCTAAACAAGAAGCTTTAAAAAAAGAGACCTATGTAAACAACATAGGCCTCTTTTTAGATTATAATACATAAAGCATTATTGGGAAATACGGGTACAACCTTTTGACCCGACAAAGGTCTCTGTCATGCGAATTGATCCATCACCAAACAGTGTAGTACATTGTTGCGATAAAGGAATATCAGATCGACATCTGTAACCATCCCAAACCTTTTGATTGGGACAAGCACACAAATTGATAAAAGAACTTTTGTTTTTTGAAGAATTTCCTTTTGCTTGAGCAACACCTAATTGTGCTTGTTTCCATATACCACCCTGATTTTCACAAATGCTTATGATTTCTACTTTTTGACATGATACCCCATTCCAGTATGTTCCGTTACGACACTGTATTTCCGGTCTGTTTGAACCACATCTGATGCTATGACTTTGCCCATTTTTATCTAAATAAAAATTTAAACAAAGAGCCTTAGCAGAGAAGGGGATTAACATCAACAATAAAACTAATTTTTTCATTTTTCTTTCCTTTGATTTTGTTTATCTGATTTCAATATATATAGGATAATAAAAAATATTACAATATTTGTTTAATGTCGCAATTATAAATAATAAAAAATATAAATATTTATTGATAATAAGTATGTTAAATAGTAAAATAGAGAAAATTTGCTATAGAATATAATGGGAATGATTTTAAGGAGAAATGATATGAAATTTTTTTCTATTTTAATATGTTTTTTACTTGTTATATCGAGTTATGCTAATGCTAAAAGCAACAAGAGACATGATAAAAACTGCATAAAATATTGTGGTGAGGGCTATTTTTATGATAGGCCAGGTGATAAAAACGATGGTAAGGAACTGGTTTGTACAAAATATCCGTTAGACTGCAGATATGATTGTACTTATGGTTGGAATTTTAAATATTTGGTTCAAGAAACAAATTATACTTGTCAAGAAGCCCGCCAAAGTCTAGATTTTTCTAGGTCTTTGCCAAAAGAATATAATGAAGAGCCTTCAAGCCGTTCTATTGGTACATTATTTAATAAAAAAAATGACGTTTCAGGTTTTATAGGCGCATTTTAAAAATTAATATTCATAAAAAAGCCCCTTAAAGGGGCTTATCTTTAGGTATTAAAAACTCTCCAATCATAGAAATATCAGCACAACGACACATCTTTGCCGGACTTTGGTGACGTGCAAGCTTAAAAACGGCTGAAAATAGACATAAAAAAAGTCCTTCAAATAAGGACTTAAAATTTAAGTGGCGGAGCGTATAGGACTCGAACCTATGCATCGCTATTCACGATGACGGATTAGCAATCCGCTGCATTACCACTCTGCCAACGCTCCATGGTAACTGAGAAGTATATTTATATTATCTTTTAGTCTACGTCAATACATTTTTTTTATTTTTTGCATAATTATTTATCTTTGCAGTTGATTTTTTGCCATTTCATAAATTTTATATTTGTTTTGTTCCTCTTGATATAACGCTGATAGTGTCATTTTAATATCATTATCTAAAAATTCAATTCCTTGTTTAGCAATGTTTTCAGGTATTCCAAACTTTGCTTCCGCAACAGCACCGGCAATACAGGCGAGGGTATCACTATCTCCTCCTAATGAAACAGCATTACGGATTGCATCTTCATAAGATTTAGCCTCCAACACACACACAATGGCCGGAGCAAATGTTTTTTTACAGCTAAAATAAAACTTATCCATTTTTTGCCGTTCTGTATCGACATCTGATACAAAATTATATCCATGATCTTCTCCGATTTTTATAATTTTATCGTTAGAACAACCGGATATGACAGAATGTATAATTTTTACATAAGCTATTACAGCATTAATACTTTCATCGTGATTGTGTGTTATTGATGTAAATTCTACAGCTTTTTCAATAGCTTTTTGTGTGTTTTTTTCAAAAAATGCAATAGGGCTCACACGCATTAAACATCCGTTTGTTTTAGCTTGGTATGGCTTTCTGTTATCACTGGACACCCAATTCATAAATCCTGGTGAAAAAGCCGAATGTCCGAAATGTGTCCGGTTTATATATTTATTAGCCCAAAATACTAGTTTTTCTTCAGGAGAGGTACCATTAATAATCCAATCAGCTGCGGCGCATGTTAAAATTGTATCATCTGTAAATTGGCATGAATTGTCAAAGAGCTTAAATTCTTTGAATTTAATATTATTAAATTCAAATCTGGAACCTATGATATCACCCAATATAGCGCCATACATTGTAAAGAAATCTCCCAAAAGTTTATGTTAAACATAATTAACATGATATGTTTTATTTTTCAATAAAAATGATTTTTCATAAATAAAGGGGAGCTATATATAAATATTATACCATTTGTCGCATAATGTATATTATGTATCGAACATCGCGTTTCACAAAAGGTGGGGTATTTATATTAATGAAGCTCTTATCAAGTCTTTTGTATATTTGTTTTTAGGATTTGATAAAATATTTGAGCTTTTTCCTATTTCTATGATTTCACCATCTTTCATTACGGCTATTCTGTCTGAAATTGATTTGATAGCTCTCATATCATGTGATATAAAAATATAAGTCATTTCATATTTTTTTTGTAGCTCTTTTAGAAGCTCAACAATCTGAGCCTGAACAGTAATATCAAGAGCTGATGTCGGCTCATCTAAAACTACAATCTCAGGCTTTAATATTAAAGCCCTGGCTATAGCAATTCTCTGTCTTTGTCCACCTGAAAATTCATGAGGATATTTATACAGATCATTTTTCTTTAATCCAACATCATTTAGAATGGTTATAACTTGCTTTTCATAATCATCTTGACTTAAATTAGGGAAATGCACTTTTAGACCTTCTGAAACAATTTGGAATATATTTAAACGCGGATTTAACGAATTATATGGATCTTGAAAAACTATTTGAATTGTTTTCCTAAATTCTTTTTCTGATAGTTCTTTGTTTATACTTATTTTTCCACTATATTTAATTAGACGAGCGAAACACATTCCTAATGTTGTTTTTCCTGAACCGCTTTCTCCAACAATTCCTAATGTTTCACCTTTATACAAACTAAAAGACACGTTGTTAAGAGCTTTTAATATTTGTATACTTTTTCCAAATAAGCTCTTCTTTATTGTATATTCAACTGTAATATTTTTTATTTCAGATATTAAACTATTTTTAATTTTATCATTTTGTTTCAAAGACAAAGAAGATGAAATTAATTTTTTTGTATAAGTATGTTGTGGCGTATTGAATATACATTCTGTCTTATTTTCTTCTACTACTTTTCCTTGATGCATAACAACAATTCTATCAGCAATCTTTCTGACTAATTGTAAATCATGACTTATAAATATAACAGACATTTCAAAGCGTTTTTTTAAATCAAGCAATAAATTAATTATCTGTTCTTGAACTGTTACATCAAGCGCTGTGGTTGGCTCATCTGCAATTAATACCTTAGGATTGTTGGCTATAGCCATAGCAATCATAACTCTTTGTCTTTGTCCTCCGGAAAGTTCAAAAGGATATGCATTATAACGATTTTGGGCATCTTTAATGCCAACAATATCTAATAATTCTAAAGTTTTTTCTTTTGCATATCTAATAGTTGTTTTTTGATGTAAAAGAATATTTTCGGCAATCTGATCACCTATTTTATGCAATGGGTTTAATGATGACATAGGTTCTTGAAAAATAAAACCTATCTTCCCTCCTCTAATCTCATTTAACAACTCATTGTTAGCCCCTATTAATTCTTGTTGCTCAAATTTAATAGACGATTTATTAGAATAACCTATTTTATTACTGGGTAATAACGAAAGAACTGATAAAGCTGTTACAGATTTTCCTGAACCACTTTCTCCGACAATTCCTAAAATTTCTCCTTTATACAAATCAATATTTACATTTTTTAATGCATGGAAAACTTCCTGATTGTTAGATTTAAATGATATAGATAACTTTTTGATTTCGATTATTTTTTTCATTTTATCTTCCTCGTGTCAAAAGCATCTCTGACGCCTTCCCCAATAAAAATAAGCATACTTAATAATCCGGATAAAACAACAAAGATTGTAACACCAATCCAAGGTGCCTGTAAATTATCTTTTCCTTGACGAACCAAATCACCCAAAGACGGATAATCGGCAGATAACCCTAATCCTAAAAAATCAAGTGAAGTTAAAGCTACAATAGATTCTGATAAGATAAACGGAATAAATGTAACACTCGTAACTAAAGCATTTGGCATAATATGTTTGAAAATTATTCTAAAATCACTTACTCCCAAAGCTTTTGCAGCTTTTACATATTCAAAATTACGAGTTCTTAAAAATTCTGCTCTTACCATTGAAGTTAAAGATGTCCAAGAAAAAAGCATTAAAATTAGTAATATAGTCCAAAAAGTAGGAATAAAAAGACTTGCTATGATAATTAAAATAAACAGTTGCGGTAAAGATTCCCAAATTTCGATGAAACGTTGCATTATAATATCAGTTTTACCTCCGAAGTATCCTTGAATAGCACCAGCAAAAAAACCTATTATTGAAGAAAAAAATGTTAAAATGAATGCAAATATAACTGATAATCTGATACCATATAAAACTCTGGCAACAATATCTCTTCCCTCATCATCTGTTCCCAACCAATGAATTTTATCAGGAGATGAAGGTGCCGGCATATCTATCTCATAATCTACTGTATTATATGAAAATGGGATAAGAGGCATAATCATCCAACCATTATCTTTTATATTTGATACAATTATCGGATCTTTATAATCAGCCGGTGTAGGAAAATCTCCTCCAAAAAACTCATCTGTATAATCTCTAAATATAGGAAAATAAACTTCCCCCTTATATTGTATAATAAGCGGTTTATCGTTGGCTAGAAACTCTGAAAAAAGAGATAGCATAAAAATACACATAAACAATAAAAAAGCCCAAAAAGCTCTTTTATTTTTTTTAAATGCTTTTATTCTTGTTTTCCATACGGGACTCATAATTTCCCCTTTATGTGTTTTTTATTATTGATACTAATATCTGTATTATAAAAAAACAGATAACTATAACAAGTTTTATTATAGCCTATCCACATAAACAATATAATGATTATTTTTTATATGAAGCTCTTTTTATTCTATCATTTATTGCTAATCCTATTCCGGTTTTCGGTATTGGAGAAATAGCAATTTTAGTATACTTATCTTGATTATCTGCAATTCTCATATATGCAAATAAATTTGCTGCAGCTTCACACAAATCAGCATTAGGGCTTAAATTTATATCAGCATTTTTAATATCACCAAAACCGATTAGAAATTCATCGCTTTCCTTGGTAACTGCATTTATTCTGAATTCATGGTTGGGGGCATAATGTTTAAGCATTTGTCCCGGAGAAGAAGGTAAATCAGGATTTCCATGGGAAATAAGAACTTTTTGCCCTAAAAAATCTTCTATATTCTCTTTTGATATTCCCCCTGCTCTCAACATTACAACATCTTTCCCTGTTAAATCAACAATAGTAGATTCCACACCAACTTTACATTGACCACCATCTAAAATCATATCTACTTTATTATCTAAACTTTCAAATACATGTTGAGCAGTTGTCGGACTAATAGTTTGAGATTTATTTGCTGATGGAGCAACAATTGGAACACCGCTTGTTTTAATTAAATCTAAAGCAATTTTATGATTAGGCATACGGACTGTAATTGTTTTTAATCCTGCGCAAGCTAAATCTAGTGCCGGATTGTTATCTATCCTTTGTAATACAAAAGTAAGAGGTCCGGGCCAGAATTGTTTTGCTAAAGCAAAAACTCTTTCATCAGTTAATGCATATTCTTTCAAAAAATCAATTTCTGCTATATGAGAAATAAGCGGGTTAAAAGAAGGTCTGCCTTTTGCCTCAAAAATAGAGGCGACAGCTTTAGCATTATATACATTTGCACCCAGTCCATAAACTGTTTCTGTCGGAAAAGCAACCAAACCACCATTCAAAATTATTTGTGCGGCTTTTCTGATGTTATCAGGATTATTTTTATAAATATTACTCATTGTCTATAAATGTAAAATACTATTAATAGCATAAGCTAATTCATTGTTCAAAAAATGATCTATCACAACCATATCATGTTTGTCAATAAGCTTATATTTATCTTCTGTTCCGTCATATATCAAAAACACTTCATCATCATAACCTAAAATTGTAACATCTTTAGAAGCATTTAATCGGACATTAAAATCAACAATATTTAAGCTTTTATCATCTAGAGGAGCTATTCCTAAAATAGCACTATCAGAAGCTTTTATGCCGTTAAAGTATTTCAGAAACTCAATAAATGCTACAGGTAAAAAAGGACATCCTTGCCTTACAAGTTCCCTTTGGGTTTTAATAATATCAGTAACTTGTAAAGGCTTTTCTTTATGATAAAAATTACTTTTTTTAATATAATTTATTAATTCAATCATTTTTAACTTCTACCTTTGGTTGATTTTGAAATGGAAAAACCACAGTTTTTTATCAATTTCAACGCCTTATGAGTTGAAGGTTTCTTAGTCTGTTTCTTTTGGGTTGAGCACTTAACGCGAATTGATTTTGCAATATCTTTAGCGTCAAAATCTTTAACCGAGCGTCTATCCAAATTATATTCATCTCGATTTTCGTTTAATTCACGTAAACATTCCTCATAAGATACTATATATTTAGCATCATCATCAGCTTTTCTTGATAAATCTTCATCATGCGTCCAATTTACAGATAACTGCGTGTCCGGAGTAAACCCTGCCATAAAACTTAAACATTCATCAACAAATTCCATACGACAATGGTATGCTTCCTTATCTTTTTGTACCAGCAATTGATCATAACCATGCAACACTTTTTGATGAATATTGCTTTCAACTAATACAAAATTGTTTTTATAATTTACTTGCGCCAATAAAGGTAACTTACCACTTTCACTGACTGCAATTTTATGATGAACTTCAAATGTGGGAAAATCGGTAGATGATAAAATTTCCATATTTTCATCTCTAGCTATAATTAAATGACCTTTATCTTGTTTAAATAAGTCATTCATCAACGTCTGAGGGATTTTATCTCCAACATTAAAATCATCAACCGGTATTTTAGCAGACCTTAAGTCACTTAATGTTTTTTCAGTAAAGTAAGTCTCTGTAATGGTAAGATGATATGTATCTGTTATTCCATATGTTTTCATCGCATTCAGAAGCGAATGTATGTATCTGTGATCGTGTCCTTGATGATTTAAAATATCAAAAATAGCATCACTTTTTTCATTTACCAAACTTTTTACAAAAGCATTACGCTCACTATCTCTGTTAGAGAATGACACTTTATACTCATTATCCTTTTGAAAAGCTTTGAATATGACATCAGAAAAATCTTTTACACTCATGATTTTTAAAATATCAGGATTTATCATATTATCCGATAAATACTGTTTTATATTTGGTTCAATTTTTCTGAAATTTGCAAACTGACGAAAAATTTTCCACATAGGAGCTTTTTCTAATTTATAAGCAGTTGCGTCACATTTTTCACTTAAAGGTTTATTTATCATATCTTTATAAAAAGTACTCAACTGGTGTGAGGGTCGCAAATCTACAGAACCATAAAAATCCATTCTTATAACGTGACGTTCATCAGAGCTTAACGGATATCTGAGCATTTCCTCCATTGTTAAACCGGTATATAAATTTATGGTTTCCAATTTATACTCAGACTTCGCTATCAATCTTTTTTCATCTTTAGGTAAACCGACCGGATTTGTTTCAGCCAAGTTTTTAAGTACTTGATATGCTTTTATTTGATCCGATAAAGACAAAGAATTAAAAACATCTAAAAAATCATCATCATTAGATATAACTTCATAAAAAGGCTCTCCTTCAAACTCATTACGAGTTACTTCAGGTTCCTCAATGTTATGTTTTCGTGCATATTTAGAGCCTTTTGAAGCCATTTCATTCCTCTTTCTTTCAATTTGTCTAAAATATAAAATAAAAAAAACGATTTGTCTAGTTAAATTTACAAAAAAATTAGCACTTTATTATTAAATTATATCTACTATGTAAGAGAGTGTAATTTTCAAGGAGATTTTTGATGGCAGAAATAATTTTTAGCAATAAAAAAGAAAAAAAAGACGTTGTTAAGGTCGGACTTATTTTAGGTAAAATAAATAAAAAAACTTTAGCCGATTTTTATAGCAATGAAGAACTTGCACTATTGTTGTCAATAGCTAAAAGAGAAGATTTTAAGGCAAAGGAGCTACAAACAGTGACAGCTAAAACAAAAGACAACAATCTTCTTTTAATAGCTACGAAACAAACCCCTTCCCCTTATGATTTGCAACTGATAGGCGGAAAAATATATAATTTATTCAATAAAAATAAAAAAATTGTTGTATATGCTCAAGCTCCAAGTAAAACTAAAATCAAGACCGCTGACATAGCATATAATATTGCATTAGGTGTTGAACTAGCATCATACAGTTTTGATAAATATTTTACTACAAAAAAATCTGAAACTTGTCCACAATTGGAAACAGTTGTTTTTGCGGCAAAAAATAAAGTAATATCAAAAGAAGGATATAAAAATTATACAGCTCTTGCCACAGGCGTCCGTTATGCGAAAGATTTGATCAATGAACCGGCAAACAATATGACACCTGTTATTATGGCTGATGACATTAAGAGACTCGAATATCTAGGACTTGAAGTTGAAGTTTTAGATAAACAATCAATGAAAGAAAAAGAATTTAATTTAGCACTATCTGTTGCACAAGGATCTGTTAACGAACCAAGAATTGTAGTTATAAAATATATAGGTAATCCTGATAAAAAAGAATTTGATTTAGGATTGGTCGGTAAAGGTGTAACTTTTGACAGTGGTGGTATATCCCTAAAACCTGGATTAGGTATGGCAGATATGAAACAGGATATGGCCGGATCTGCTGCTGTTGTCGGTGCTATGAAAACATTGGCTTTACAAAAAATGAAGTTAAATATTGTAGCTGTTGTCGGCCTTGTTGAAAACATGCCTTCAGGAACTGCTACTCGTCCCGGTGATGTGGTTACATCGATGTCTGGTCAAACTGTTGAAATTTTAAATACTGATGCTGAAGGTCGTTTGGTTTTAGCAGATTGTTTATGGTATATTCAGCAAGAATATAATGTTAAAAAAGTTATCAATATTGCTACATTAACCGGGGCCATTTTAGTTGCTCTCGGCAACCAAATGGCTGGTGTAATGGGTAATAGTCAGACCTTTATTAATTCTATTATTAAAGCAGGAAACGAATCAAATGAAAAAGTTTGGCAATTACCTTTAACAGAAGAATATAATAAAATGATGAATTCTTCCATTGCTGATATGAAAAACATCAGTGAAAGCAGAAATGCCGGTTCAATTACTGCCGGATGTTTCTTACAAAGATTTATTAAAAAAGATGTTAAATGGGCACACATTGATATTGCCGGCATGGATAAAGTTGAAAAGCCGACACTTTTAACACAAAAAGGTGCTAGTGCTTATGGTGTTAAGTTGTTTAACCAAATAATGAAGAATCTTTGATATTGCATTGAAAAAGCCCCGATAATTCGGGGCTTTTAAGATTAGATGTTGATCAGATTTTTTAATCCGTCTTTTAATTTGTCTTTAGCTAAATCTGCTTCACTTTTAAGGCTAGAGCTTAAATTCTTAAGTTCTTCTTTAGCTGATTGCTTCAAGTTATGTAAATTTTTTGAAACAACAGTTTCTGTTGTTGAATTCAATATTTTACTAATCACCAAATTAAGAGTATCTTTAATTGAAGAACCTTGTTTTTCTTGTCCGATATTATGCATCTCTATTTTAGGAAGTGGTAATGACAATTCTTTTTTCAAATCACCTACTCCGGCCATAACACTAATTGTGCCATTGTTTATATTCAAATTTTTGATGATTACTTTTTTTGCTGTTTCTTTTTTATTTTCATCAGATTTATTTGGCTTTTCTTGAACAGGAGCTGTTTCTGATGAATTTTTATTAATATTATTCAAAATATCAGAAATATTATTTTCAGTTAATGAAAGCATTTCATAGGTAATTCTGGGGTTATCAATTTGAATAGAATCGACAATTATCAAATCATCCATAAGAGAAGAAACGTTTATCTTCACACCTAATTTATCAAGATAAAATAAGTTCTTACTTTTATATTGTTTCGGATTTTCAATTTGTATTCCACTAACCGCGACATAACCAGTTGTAGGTTTAAATTCAACTCCTGAAATTGACACATCAGTGCCTATAACTTTTGAGCCATAATCATGAACAATTTTTTTGATAATATTTTCTAATGAAGGGAAATTTAAATATATTATAAAAAATAATAAACCAAAACAAATCAAACATTTATAACGAAGTTTAATTTTTTTTACGCATATTACGATTTTATTAAATATTTTATTCATATCTATCCTCTTTGACAGTTATACATACTTTGAGTTTAATCAAGATTGTTATAAATGCAATAAAAAGATATTTTTTTTAACAAAACATAATTTTTATATTGCAAAATAAAAATTATAATATTATAGTCGCCTTGACTTATGGTTATGGGTGTATAGCTCAGTTGGTAGAGCAAGTGACTCTTAATCACTGGGTCTGGGGTTCGAATCCCCATGCGCCTACCATAGAAAAAAGCCTCCTGCAAAGGAGGCTTTTTGTGTGGTTAGAAGCATTGGATGAGAAGCCCAGAGTAAGGGGTTCGACACAAGCGAGAGGCGGACGGAAGTACGCCGGTGAAGGCTTTTGCCTGAGCGAGCGCAGGGAACGAAGTAATCCCTATGCGCCGTTTAATCAATTATACAAAAGAGCTATTTTCTAAAATTCAGATATAAAGCATTTGACTTTTGTGATAAAATGTGTTCAACTGCAAATCACTAATAAAAATAATGATGTTAAACTATTTAAAATTCGTATTATGAAAGTTAAAAAAATTATTGGCTTAATTGCAAGCCAACCATTAGTGGTAACCCATAAAGACCACGCACTTGTAATATTAGTAATAAAGAGTGATGATGGCTACATAGAAATTCACTACGATTATTTCATGTTGGCAACTAGCTTGGTTGGAAAATTTACAAATTCATCATTTTCTAAAATAGCTACATCTTCTATTGGTGATACCATTGAGGCCGAAATAGACCCTTCTAATGGTAATATGATTAGTTTTGAGAACAAAACACGTGGAATACAATGTATGTTATAAATCCCCCCCCCCTTGCAATATTAAAATTGTAAGGGGCTTTTTGTGTGGTTAGAAGTTTTGCGTAATTTTATCATATACCATATTCTCTATATATATCCTAATAGCTGTCAAAAAAGCATCAAAAAATTGTTCCGGATTTTGTTTTATTTCTTTTTGCAAATCTACCAAAGAAATTTCTCTTATTTCTGCCACTTCTTGTTTATCAGGAACAATTATATCATCAGAGTGCACTTCAAATACATGATGGAAAGCAATCTGCCTACCTTCTCTAATCACAGGAAAGTTAGCCACTTCTCGTTTGATATCAGCTTCAATACCGATTTCTTCTTTTAATTCGCGCTTTGCAGCCATTTTATAAGATTCACCTGCGTCGACATGTCCTGCAGCCGAATATGTCCATAACCCTCCCCATCTTTTATGTGCTGCAATTTTTTGCATAATTAAATTACCTTTTGAATTAAACAACAACACAGCTGCAATCATAGGAAATCTACCAAATTTCAGTGGGGTTCCTCGTAAACAAGACGAAACAACTTTATCACTTTCATCAGCAATAGAAATTAGTAGTTTATTGGCAGCCATCAACGCATATGGTGTTGCATTTTCTGTTGTTAATGCTTCAATTTCAAGCCATATTGCGCCATTTGAATATTGCACATCAGGAACATTTTTTACAGGTTGGTTACAAACTGTTACATCATACAAAACAGCATTGTGTTGTAATAAACCTTTTTCACCGCTTGCTAAGGTAAAATCTTCAAAAACAACAGATTTAAAGCGTTTATTTTCAGCTTTTACAATATCTAATCCTGTTTCTTCTTTAATTTCACGTTTTAACGCTTGAATATAAGTTTCCCCTTTTTCTAAACTTCCTCCCGGCAAATCATACAAACCCGTGTATGGGCCTTGCGTCTTTTTAATAAGTAAAATTTTTCCGTTTTTAATTATTGAAGCATAAACACCAAAATGAGTTTTTGTAACATTTTCATTAAAAGCAGATGTATAGATATTATCGTTTTCAACATGATGAAAAATTACCGGATATTTATCATCCGAATTCCACGGCTCATATTGTTCAAAAAACATATCAAAAGCATATTCATCAATTATTAATGCATTATTATCTTTTTGAGAACGTTCCAAAACACGTCTTTTTGCTTCTTTAATATCACATTCTAAAACATGAAAAACAACATTGTCGGTTATACTCTTTGCCCAATTATAATATTCTTGACGTTTTTGATGGGTCCAAAACCCATAATCTAAAATCACATCTTGACCTTGTTGAACATATTTTTGTGTTTCATTTTTTATAAACTCATCAACTTTAACATATTTTGTTTGGAAATCATCAGGATTACGTCCGTATAATTGCATCATTATATCATCATGGGTAAAACGTACAGCCGAAAACTCTTGCTCTAACTGCTTGGCAACAGTTGTTTTACCAAATCCCATAAAGCCTACCATTAAATGTATTGTTGGCATTATTTTTCTCCAAGATATATTTATTTGTTAATCCACAATCGTCACACCTGAACTTGTGCCCAAACTGGTTGCTCCGACAGCAATAAGATCAAGAGCTTTTTGTTTATCTCTTATACCGCCAGATGCCTTAATTTTTAAGCCATAAGATGCAATAGTTTCATGCATCAGTTTAACATTTTCGATTGTTGCACCTACACCGTTTTTAACAAATCCGGTCGAGGTTTTTACAAAATCTGCTTTAGCTTTAACACAAACTTCACAAGCCTTTTTTATCTCTTCAGATGTCAATAAATCTGTTTCTAATATAACTTTTAATATATTATGAGGGCAAATATTTCTTACTGCTTTTATATCTTCTAAAACATAAGTCCAATTTCCGTCTTTTATAGCAGAAACATTTATGACCATATCAATTTCATCAGCACCATTAGCTATAGCTTTTTGAGTTTCATATGCTTTTACTTCACTTAAATTGGCTCCTAAAGGAAAACCTATGACAGTTACAATTTTCACATCCGTATCTTTTAAATATTCTTTTGCCTCTTTTACATAAGCCGGATTAACACAAACTCCGCGAAAACCATATTCTTTAGCTTCTTGGTATAATTTTTCAAATTCAATTTTTGTAGCATCTTGTTTTAACAATGTATGCTCTATATACTTTGCTAAATTTTGCATTTTCCCTCCCATAATTTATAAGCGTTGTATCTGATTATAAAAAAATATGTAATTCTTGCAATAAAAAACTTGATTTAAATTATAAATGATGTATTGTTATAGACAAAATATATTATGATGCTATGAAAACTACTATTACACATGTAGCTTTATGCTACGATTTTGATGGAACCCTTATTAAAGGAAACATGCAAGAACCTACTTTTATTAAAAAATTAGGTCTAACCACTAAAGAATTTTGGGCTTTAGCCGATAAGCAAACCTTAGAACAATCTGCAGATTCTATCTTAAGTTATATGAAACTTATGTTAGATGAAGCAAGTGCCAAAAAACTTGCTTTCAAACGAGAAGACTTTGTAGATTGTGGCAAAGAAATGCTATTTTTCAAAGGTGTAACAACTTGGTTTGAGCGTATTAATGAATATGCCGCAAAGAAAGGTATTAAGGTTTCTCATTACATTATTTCTTCCGGTTTACAAGAAATGATTGAAGGAACCAAGATTGCTGAACACTTTACCAAGATTTATGCTTCGAGCTTTATGTATGATGAATATGGTCGCGCCGTATGGCCTGCCAGAGTGGTCAATTATACTGATAAAACTCAGTATATTGCCAGAATCAACAAAGGTTGTTTAGATCCTATGGATGTTAAAGGCGTAAATAAAGCAATGTCAAAAGAAGAAAGAGCTGTACCTTTTGAACATATTATCTACTTTGGAGACGGAGATACCGATATTCCGAGTATGTCAATGGTTAAAAGCCGTGGTGGTCACTGTTTTGCTGTTTATCCTCCTAATAAAAAAGGTGCTAAAGATAAGGCAAACCATCTTTTAACTGACGGCAGAGTTGATTTTGTTTTACCCGCTGACTATTCATCCGGTAAACGCATTGAAAAATGTGTTAAAGGCATAATTGACAAGATTGCTGCTGATGAAAAATTAGCTTCATTGAAAAGCTGAAAATTTGAACCTCCGATATGTATATCGGAGGTTTTCCTTATTTTTTAGTAAGATCTGTTTACCGGTATTTGGGTTCTGTCAAGAGTAGTTTGACGTGTTTGAGTTGTTTTATTAGAATCTCCGTAACTTCTTCCCATCCTTAAATTTTGCAATCCTTCTTTCTTACTAACAGTTTGATTCGTATTGTTTTGAGTTTCTTGCGGATTATTTAACGGACTTTCCATTAATACAACAGATGGTGTATTTACTCTTTGTTGTTGTAAAGATTTTCCGTTTCTCATTTCTTTTATCTCATCAAGAGTTGGCTTTTTCATCGCCGCAGATCCGGGAGGAGCAGGAGGATTGTTGTCACCTTTATCATCATCTTTATAATGATTCATATTTTTTTTCATATCTGTATTATGAAGATTGTCAGAAGATGGTAACTTTGATAAATCTGCATTTTTATTTTGATTGTTATTTGTCTTATCATCATTACCTTTATTATCTTTGTCTTTGTCTTTATCTTTATTATTGTTTTTGTTACGTTCACTCGGCAATGGTTTCAATGCTATATCAACAATTACCGAATAAGATTTTTCTTCTTTTTTATTTAAAATATCGCTTAATACAAGCTTATCTTGATTTGATTTTGCTTCTATTATATTTGATTCCTCAAGAGCTTTTTCACAAAACATCAAATCTTGCTGTGTCATATCAGGTTCTTTTTCCGGAGCAGTATTTGCAACTTTTTCTGAACCATCTTTGATGGCCGGCGCTTTGGTATCATTATTTTTTGAAACCATATCTTGTTGCAATTGCATAGTTTTTGTTCTTAGTTGCTCTCGCATTCTTTCAATTTTTTGAATAACTTCCTCTACTTTATGAAGATCTCTTTCTGCCTTTTCAAAAAAATGAAGTTTTATACCATTTTCATTTTCTTTATCAGAATGTTTTAACTCGTAGCTATCTTGCTCTTTATTTTTCTCTTCATTTTCGCTCATATGATAAACTCCTAATATTGTTGTAGTATCATTTTTTTATATTGTAATACAATTATATATTTTATCAATACTTAAAATTATAAAGGAGCTAAAAGCTAGCTCCTTTATATAAGAAAATTAATTTATTCCGAAACGGTTTCAGGTTCTAATATTTCATCATATGATGTTTCATCAACATCAGGAACACTATCACCTAAAACTTCAGAACCGGTTTCATTTTCAAGTTCATCGTCATCACCGTCATCTGCATCAAGCCAAGTAACAGAAACAACTTTTTCATCATCAGATGTTCTAAATAAGATTACACCTTGAGTTTTACGACCGGCAACACGGATATCTTCAACCGGCATTCTGATAAGTTTTCCGCCATCGGTAACCATCATAATTTGGTTATCATTTTCAATCGGGAATGAACTTACAACTTCTTTGTTACGTGTTGACATTTCCATGTTGGCAATACCTTGTCCGCCACGGCCTGTTACACGATATTCATAAGAAGATGAGCGTTTACCGTAACCGGTTGTTGTAACAGTTAAGATAAATTCTTCCAATTCTTGCATTTTTGCAAAATCTTCAGCCGTTAACAATGATAATAAGCCTGTTTGTTCTGCGCTTACACAAGCTCCTTTACCAATTTCGGCTTCCATACGTTTAATTGCAGATGAAACTTTTAAGTATTCATCTCTTTGTTCAGCATTTGCAGAAATATGTTTCAACATTGACATAGAGATAACTTCGTCATTTGTACCAAGTTTAATACCTCTTACACCTGTTGAATTACGTCCGACAAACACGCGAACATCGGTTACGGGGAATCTGATACATTTACCGCTTTTTGCCGCAAGCATCACATCATTATCTTCGGTACAAAGCATAACATTGACAAGTTTATCATCTTCATCAAGTTTCATGGCAATTTTACCATTTGACTGAACATTTACAAAATCCATCAAAGAGTTGCGACGAACGTTTCCTTGTGCTGTTGCAAACATAATGGAAAGATTTTTACAATCTTCCTCGTTTTCCGGAAGTTTCATGATTGTTGTAATATTTTCACCTTCATCAAGAGGTAATAAGTTAATAAACGGCTTACCCTTGGAGGTTGGAGAACCTAACGGAAGTTTATAAACCTTCATCTTATATACTAAGCCTTTTGAAGAGAAGAACAACACAGGTGTGTGTGTAGAAGACACAAACAGTCTGGTAACAAAATCTTCCTCTTTGGTTGCCATACCAGATTTTCCTTTACCGCCACGTTTTTGTGCTTTGTAAGCATTTAACGGAACACGTTTGATATATCCGGCTTCAGTAACTGTAACAACCATATCTTCACGCTGAATTAAAGATTCGATATCTGTATCATATTCAATATCTTCAATTTTTGTTAATCTTGGAGTTGCATATTCTTCCTTAACGGCAACAAGTTCATCACGCATAATACCGTAAAGTTTTTCTCTGCTTGCCAAGATTGATAAAAATTCTTTAATATCTTCACCGATAGCTCTTAATTCTTCATGAATTTTATCTCTTTCCAAACCTGTCAAACGTTGCAATTTCAAATCTAAAATTGCTTTTGCTTGCTCTTCTGATAAATTATAAAATCCACCTTCAACTTTGCGACCGGGTTCATCAATCAAATTAACCAAAGTTTCAACATCACCGGCAGGCCAAGCTTTTGCAAGCAATGCATCTTTTGCTGCTTGCGGATTTGGAGCTGTTCTGATAAGCTCAATTACCGGGTCTAGGTTTTCAACTGCAATAGCAAGACCTACCAACACATGAGCTCTGTCACGTGCTTTATTAAGCTTATAAATTGTTCTGCGACGGATTGTCTCTTCTCTAAACTCAATAAACGCACCGATAATTTCTTTTAATGTAAGCATCATCGGACGCCCATGATTGATTGCAAGCATATTCATACCGAAACTGGTTTGTAACGGTGTGTATTTATAGAGTTGGTTTAACACCACATCTGCCTGAAAATCTTTTTTAATTTCGATAACAACGCGAACACCTTGTCTGTCAGATTCATCTCTGATATCAGATATGCCTTCAACACGTTTTTCTTTAACAAGCTCGGCAATACGTGTAACGAGTGCTGCCTTATTGACTTGATACGGAATTTCATGAACAATGATAGCTTCTTTATCTTTTCTAATTTCTTCAATTGTACATTTTGCACGCATCATAACAGAACCACGACCGGTTAAATATGCCGATTTTGCGCCACTTTGACCCAAAATCAAACCACCTGTCGGAAAATCCGGTCCGGGAACAATGTTTATTAAATCCTCAGGTGTAATATTCGGATTGTCGATATATGCGCAACAAGCGTCAATAACTTCACCTAAGTTATGTGGAGGCATATTTGTTGCCATACCTACGGCAATACCATTTGAACCGTTTACCAGCAAGTTAGGATAACGAGCAGGAAGGACAGTTGGTTCTTGAACACTTTCATCATAGTTTGGCATAAAGTCTACAGTGTCATATTCTATATCTTCAATGAGCTTATGAGCAACTTTAGCAAGCCTTGCTTCTGTATAACGCATAGCAGCGGCGCCGTCGCCATCCATAGAACCGAAGTTACCTTGACCGTCGACAAGAGGCAAACGCATCGAAAACGGCTGAGCCATTCTGACCATGGCTTCATAGACGGAACTGTCACCATGAGGATGATATTTACCCAAAACTTCACCCACGATACGGGCAGATTTACGGTAAGGCTTTGTACAATCATATCCACTTTCGTACATTGCGTAAATAATGCGACGATGAACCGGTTTCAAACCGTCTCTGACATCAGGCAAAGCACGAGATACAATCACACTCATGGCATAATCAAGGTATGATTTGCGCATTTCTTCCGTTATCATTGTCGGTGTAATATTTTCATCTACACTTGGCACAACCGAATTTTCTAATTCTTCCATTTTTATTTCCTTTTATATTTTCAACTGTCGCAAATTTACCAAATTTGATAAAAAATTTAAATTTTTTTTTAATTTTTATACCCACAAAAAAAGCCATTTTCTTCTCTATGAGCCAAAAAACAGCCTTAAAATCGATTTTTGCATTTTAAATGCTTAAATAGTTAATAATTATATCTCAAATAAAATGAATAATAATTAATTGTTTGATACCTATACGTTTTCTTAATGAAAAATAGGCACAATTTTGTTATATTTTTTTAACAAACAAGAATCGCTAAAAGCTGTTTATTTACAATGGTTTCAAGCAGTTTTTTTGATGTTTTTTACATTTTATCCTTTCTTCTAACTATTTGAAAAATAACAAAATGCAATATAATTACAGTATAAATATATCAAGAGCCTAACAACAAATTATAGGGCTATAAGACACGTAACATCTAAAAATACCCTCTCGTTTTACGTGAGGGTATTTTTACATCCGGGAACTTACTTACAACCAAACACTAAAATATCGTTCTCATTTTGCAAGCATCGTATTTATCCAAACTCGCTTTTTTTCTTTATTTGTAAATTGTATAGGTTCATCCTCAAAACCTCCAAATTCTGCCATAACTTTTTTTATTGTGTTATACGATGCCACATTTTTAGCATTACACGTTACTAAAACCTTTTCAAGTCTTAAAATTTTGCGAGCATATTCACAACAAAGTTTTAATCCGGCACTGGCAAATCCTTTTCTTCTTGCTGAAGGTATAATATAATAAGCAATGTTACCACCTTCTTTTTTCAAATTTTCGGTCAAGCTGTGGCGCAAATCGAATATTCCTACAAATTTATCATTATCAATCAACCATAATTTTGTAGATGCGACATATCCTTCCTTCAAACCTATACCTAACCTGTTGTTTTCGCAATCTAGATTATAATCTTCAAAATTATCATAATTTAAGCCATTTTTCATTGATAATATATCATATGGCGTAGGGTTGGTTTTTAATTCCTCCAAGCCTTCCTGAAAAGATTTCCAATATTTTTCTTCCGGTAAAATAAGTTTCATATCATAACCTCTATTCCAATCATTACATAGAAAAGTTATCACCTAAATATACTTTTCTTACTTCTTTGCTAGCAACAATTTCTTCCGGAGTACCTTCCATCAATACAGTTCCACCATGTAATATATATGCACGATCTATAATATCCAATGTTTCCCTAACATTATGATCTGTTATCAACACCCCTAACCCACGATTTTTTAATTGAGATACCAATGAACGTATTTCACCTACTGCAATAGGGTCAATACCGGCTAATGGTTCATCTAAAAGAATAAAATCAGGATCACTTGCTAAAGCCCTTGCAATTTCCAATCGTCTTCTTTCTCCACCGGATAAAGCAATAGCCGGAGATTTCCGTAAATGAGAAATTGAAAATTCATTTAACAATTCTTCAAGTTTGTTTTCTCTTTTATTTTCATCTTCTTCTACAATTTCTAAAATAGCCTTAATATTATCTTCAACACTTAAAGCTCTAAAAATTGATGCTTCTTGAGGCAGATACCCTATTCCCATACGTGCTCTACGATACATCGGCATATTGGTTATATCTTCACCATTTATATGAACGTCACCATAATCCGGTGTAATAAGACCTGTTACGCAGTAAAAACAAGTGGTTTTACCAGCTCCATTCGGTCCTAATAAACCGACAGCCTCACCTCTTTTTACATGTAATGATACATTTTTCAATACTGTACGATTTTTATATTTTTTTCCGATATTGAAAATTTCCAATATACAGTCTTCATTATTGTTTCTTTTCATATTTATTCCTTTTCAATGCACCACCTTTAATGACGCCAGACACTCTATTTTTATCATCAGAATCTGTTAATATTCTACTCACTGATGTGCTCAAATTTGTAATAGCTTTTTGTCCGTAAATAATGTTTCCGTCTTTTTCCAGAGAAACATTTTTCTGCAATTCTATTTCAGATTTTTCGGGATTATAAATTGCATATTGTCCTTTAGCAATTCCGTCTTTAGTTTCAACTTTTACATTACCAAAAGCTTCAAGTTTCTTAATTTTTATTCCATCTTTTTCAACTAAATTAACTGTTATAATATCAGCAAATAAGACACTTTTTAATGTTTTTATTTTAACATCTCCTTCAGCTTTCAACCTGTTTTTATTTTTGTAGAATTTAATTATTTTACAAGCTGTTAGCTCACCATCTTGATTTATAACTTTAGAATCCCCTGTTAATATTAATAATTCTTCTTTTTGATGATATTCAAAACCCTGTGCCCATAACTTTCCCCAAGAACCAAACGCATAAATATCATTATTGCCATATCCTAATGATTTGTTAAAATCATATTCAGCACTTTGTGTTAAAACAGTTGACCCTTCAGTATAAACTGCTTTTAAATCATTCTGTAATTTTATATGGGATTTTTCTTGGTTATAAAAACCAACTTTTGCTTCCATATTAATCATATCACCTTTTTTTCCTATAGCAAGGCTACCCTTAGGATTAATAATTTTCACCTCTTTAGAATTTTCTGGCATTTCATCTAAACTATCGGCTGTAAAAATACTAATTTTGTTGTCGCTATCCGTAATTGAAAAAGTAGTTTTTTCAATATGAAGTTTTTCTAACTCTCCCTCTTTAGGGATCGTAATATCATTCTTCAGACTAATAGTTTCATTTTTTAACGATGGAAATATGATTATAAAACCTATTATAACAGCTGCAACAGAGGGCATAATAATTTTAGCCATACGCAACATACGTTCTCTTTCGCTTATTTTACTTTCTAAACGATCAGAAAACGGTCTTTTCCCGTTAAAAAATTCATCTATCTTACGAACATCAACCAATTAGGCAACTCCTGCACGTAAACAATCATGAATATGAATCACTCCTAACGGTTTTTTATCCTTGACAGCAAATAAATTTGTAATACCATTTCCTGTATTATTCATTGTATATACAGCTTCGGCGGCCAACACATCAGGGCTAATCGTTTTAGGATTTACGCTCATTATTGTTGTAACTTTTTCTGTTATCAGCTCAGGAGATAATTTACGACGCAAATCGCCATCTGTAATCATACCGATTAATTCGCCATTACCGTTTACTACACCCACGCATCCCAACATTTTTGAAGACATCTCTATTAAAGCTTCTTGCATAATAGCATTATCTTTAACAATAGGCATTTCACTGCCTGTATGCATTAAGTCTGAAACTTTACATAAAATAGCGCCTAGTTTTCCTCCTGGATGACGTTGTTTATAATCATTTGCAGAAAAGCCTCTCCTCTCCATTAACGCAACAGCTAAAATATCTCCCATAACAAGTGTCGCTGTTGTTGAAGATGTAGGAGCTAATCCTAACGGACACGCTTCACCTATATTCGGTAAAGCTAACAACAAATCAGCACTTTTACCTAATGAACTTTCAGGATTTTTAGTCATAGCTATAAGAGGTATAGCATAACGCTTGCAATAATTCAAAATATCAGAAAGTTCTTTTGATTCACCACCATTAGAAATGGCAATTACAACATCTTTATCTGTTACCATACCTAAATCACCATGGCTTGCTTCCCCTGGATGTATGAAAAATGATGGAGTACCTGTAGACGCTAATGTTGCAGCTATTTTACGAGCAATATGCCCGGATTTTCCCATTCCAGTGACGATAACTCTTCCATTACAATTTTCCATTAAATCAAGTGCTTTTGACAATGTTTCATCAAGCTTGCTTTCCATAACGCGTAATGCTTCAATTTCTTTGTTAATTGTTTCTTTTGCAGCAATAATATCTTTATTTTCCGTCATAAAAAATCTCCAGTAATCAAAAATAGTTAGCACATATATGAAAATCTATATTTTTTATAATTAAATGGCAAGATTTTTTTGATGATTGACAACAATTATAATCTCTTATTTTTCATTCCAATATCCGTTTACATCTTGTTGCCAATAATGAAGTTCTACATTTAATAATTTAAGCTCTTTCCATATAGTTCTAGCCTGTGTCAAACTATCTTGGCTATTGCCATCAAAAATATTAAAAACTCTTTCATATTTAGAAATATCCGATATATTAATATCAGCACCATCAACCAAAAACAAAAATGTTGCGTTGTTAGGGGTATTATCATCAGCACTTAAAAATATAGGCTGTAAATCAGACATACCATCTTTAGTTGTCCCATGAGGTAAAAAAGCTTCTTCCGAATATGTCCATAATAAAGAATTTAAAAAATCTAATCTTGGTTCTGTTCCAACTTTTACCTTAATTTTTTTATCTGTTGAATATGCTTTTTCCAAAAGCTTCGGCAATACATCTTCTAATGTTTGTCTTTGCAAATGATAAAAATCAACTCTCATATCTTTGGCCTTACATTATAAATTTACTTCAACAAAATAAGATGTATTATTTGCGTCTTTCATATCAAAGCGTAGTTTATCTCTATTTATGCTAGCATCAAAAATGCTAAATCTTAAATCAACAGTGCTTGAAATATTTTTATTATTTATTTTTATAATTTTATCTCCAACATTAACACCTTTTGAAACAAGATCCGATTGTTTATCCAATCCGGTTATAGTCAAATCTTTGATATAAGCCTTTAGTTCGGGATAGTACTCCCCGTTTTGTGTACTTGTATTTGATACAATTTTCTTAACTTGTTCTTTTTCTAGTTTTACGATAACTTTTTTATTTAATATTTCACCATCTCGCCATATTGTTAATTCTATCTCTGTATCTGGCTGTATCATAGAAATTTTATAAGAAAAATCTTTTATAGATTGTAACGTTTCTGAATTTAATTTCGTTATAACATCTCCTAATTTTAACCCATTTTCCTCTACTAACTGTTCATCAAGCAAAGATGTAATAGCTAAACCTACTACATTATCTTTTGTAACAGCTTTTTTCACTTCTATTCCCAACCAACTTCTTTCTACTTTTCCTTTTTTTTGTAGTTGATTAATCACATATATAGCATCATTTGAAGGAAGAGAAAAACCTACTCCAACACTGTTTCCAGAATTAGAAAATATGGCCGTATTTATACCTATAACCTCTCCAGAAACATTAAACAACGGACCTCCGGAATTTCCCTGATTTATGGAAGCATCAGTTTGCAAATAATTGTTATATGGACTATCACCTATATCCCTTGCTTTAGCAGAAATTATACCGGATGTCACACTACTCCCGAGGCCAAATGGATTTCCTATTGCTAAAACCCAATCGCCTGTTCGAACCTTATCGGAATCTCCAAAAACAACAGAGAGCAATTCTTCTTCCGATTCTACTTTGATCAGAGCAATATCTGTTTTATTATCATATCCTACAAGCGATGCTTTATAAATATTACCTTTAGAATCTATAACCGAAATTTTATCTGCTTTTTCAATCACATGATAATTGGTAACGATATATCCCTTTGTATCAACAACAAAACCTGAGCCTAATGTTTCATGATTAGTGTCTTCAAAAATCAAACTATCTGAAACATTTGGTAAATCATCAACTTGTTTAACTTCTGTCGATATATTTACAACCATAGGCATCAATTCTTCAACCAATGGAGCAAATGAAGTTTGTGAATTTGCTTCAAATGAAAATGCTGTTAAACAGCATAAAAGCGTAAATTTTTTCAAGTTCATCTATTTTATCACACCATTAAAATATTTAAAAAATTCAGAATCCGGAGCTAATACAAAAGAATTTTTATCCTTAAAAGATTTTCGATAAGCTTCTAATGAACGATAAAATGCATAAAAATCTGCATCTGCATTAGCCGCTTTATTCCAAATTTGTGTTGCTTCATTATCACCCTCACCTTTGATAATCTGTGATTGTTTTTCAGCTTCAGCAACAATAATTGTACTTTCTTTATCTGCTGTTGCTCTTATCTGTTGAGCTATTTGTTGTCCTTGAGCTCTAAACTCTTTTGCATCACGCTCACGTTCAGCTTTCATACGGTCATTAATTGCTTGTAACACCTCTAACGGTAAATCTGCTCTTCTTATACGAACCTCAGCCACATTCACACCTATCTGCTTAGCATCATATTTAACAGCCGCACTAATATCAGCCATTATTTCGGCACGTTTTTCTGAAAGCAATTCTTGTAAAGTTATACGACCTAAAACTTTACGCACAGAAGAGTTTACAATTTCTTCCAATTTGCTTCTGGCTTGCGTTTCAGTCCTTACTGTTTGATAAAATTTTAAAGGATCTACAATTCTGTATCTTGTAAAACTATCAACATCCAAACGTTTTTTATCATTCAGCACTATTTCTTGCGCCGGAGGATCCAAATTAAGTAAACGAGTATCATAAAATACAACATGTTGAATAAACGGAAGCTTAAATTTTAAACCGGCTTTTTTAACAACCCTTACCGGTTCACCAAACTGTAAAACAATTGCTTGCTCTGTTTGATGAACTATATATAAAGATGATAACAAGGTGAAAACAATTGCTAGAGCTACAAATCCCACAGTATATAAAATTTTATTTTTCATATCAAAATCCTTCATTAATTAAGTGGTAATATCGGTAAAACATTTGATCCTTTGGCTGAAGGGTCTATAATAACAGTATCAGATTTCGATAGTACATCTTCTAATGTTTCCAAGTATAAACGTTGTGCTGTTACTTTTTTACCTTGTTTATAAGCATTATATACCAAATTAAATCTTTGAGCATCACCTTTTGCTTTGTCTATTACAGCTTGTTTATAGGCTTCAGCTTCCTGAACGCGTTTCACTGCCTCACCTTTTGCTTTAGGTAACACTTCGTTACGATAAGCTTCGGCCTCATTTTTATAGCGCTCCATATCAGCTTTTGCCCTCTGAACTTCGTTAAATGCATCTACAACTTGTTTTGGAGGATCTGCTTTTTGTAATTTCACACGAACAATTACAATTCCGGAACCAAAATCATCTAACACTTTTTGTAACTCTTCTTTTGTTTCTTCTTCTACTTTTCCTCTATCACCTGTTATAATAGGTTGCATTTCTGATTGCCCCACTATTTCACGTAGTACAGATTGAGCTGCTACTCTGACTGTAACATCAGGGCTTCTTACATTAAACAAATAATCCTTAGCATCTTTGATTTTCCACACAACAGTCAAATTTATATCCACAATATTTTCATCCCCAGTCAGCATATGGCTTTCGGTAAATGAATTGAGTGCTACACTGGAATTATTATTATAATAACGATTAGAAGACTGAGATACTTCCGTTACTCCTAAGTTGATACTTCTTTCTTGGGTTACATTGACTTTAATTACTTGTTCAATCGGAGATGGCAAATGATAATGAAGACCAGCATCTGTAGTATCTACATATTTTCCGAAACGTAACACCACACCTTGTTCACTCGGACTTACCTGATAAAATCCAGAAACTAACCACAACAAAACAAAGCCAGCTAAAATAAACCTAATATTCGGAAACTCAAAATTATTTTTCACATTAGGAAATTTAGCAATTTTAACCGTTTTCTTTTTCTTTGAAGTTATAATATTGGGTTCCCACTGTTCTGGAGGAAGTTCGGTTTCCCACGGATTATCTTTTTCTGCCATTTTTTTACCTCATATTTAAAAAATAGTTTACATATAGCAATAAAATAATATAAATATATCTTAAATACAATTACACTTAAAACTATATCCACATCGTAAAGGTTTAAATATATGCAAGCACAAGAAATAGTTTCAAAATATTTTGTTAAAGAACATCTTGATAGTATCAAAATTTTCAATAGTAGACTCATCGTAACATTAAAAAACGAACCAGAAGATATAGATAAAGCTGAAAGAGTAAAAGAAGAACTTTTACATATTGAAGGGATAAAAAATGTATCAATTATTTTTAGTGCGGAAATAATTACAAAACCTATTATATCCGAAAATACAAATTGGAAAATTAGAGGAGTAAAAAAAATAATAGGAATTGCTTCTGGTAAAGGAGGAGTCGGTAAATCTACCACAGCTGTGAATTTAGCATTATCTTTATCAAATTTAGGACTAAAAGTAGCAATTTTTGATGCTGATATTTATGGACCATCATTACCCACAATGTTAGGTTTTGAAAATACCCCTATTATATCTTTAGATGGTAAAACTTTTGAACCTTTTCCGGTGTTTGGCATTAAAGCTACTTCAATTGGTGCTATAATCAATCGAGATACTCCATTAATTTGGCGTGGAGCAAAAGCTTGTAGTACAATTGAACAATTATTAACTCAAACCAATTGGGGGGATATTGATGTTATGATAATCGATATGCCTCCTGGTACAGGTGATATACAAATCACACTATCTCAAAAAATATTATTTGATGGATCTGTGATTATTTCAACTCCTCAGGATATTGCACTTATTGATGCTGTAAAAGGTGTCAATATGTTCAAAAAAATTGGAGTTAAAATTTTAGGTATCGTTGAAAATATGAGTTATTATTTGTGTGAAAAATGTGGACATAGAGCTAACATCTTTGGCCATGATGGTGCAAAAAAAACTGCTAAAGAGTTAGGAGTACAATTTTTAGGAGAAATTCCTCTCCATTTTGATATACGTGAAAATGCTGACAATGGAACACCTATAGTTATGGCAATACCAAACAGCCCTCACACAAAAGCATACGAAAAAATAGCAAAAAAAATTATGGAGCAACTAAATTAAATATATATTGCTAATCTTTATTGTTTTTTTGAATAATTTCACTTACATGTACAAGCTTGAATTGTTTATCTTTTAGACTTTCCACCCAATCTTTAAGTGCAAGATATGTTTGACTTTTAGGATGACAAATTGCAATTGCAAACCCTTTTTTCTGTGCAATTTGCTCTGTTTTTTGTAATTGATTTAATATATAATCATAATCATTCTTATTATCTAGAAAAACGTCTCTTTCCGCAAATTTGATACCATTTTTCATAGCTAAATCTTTACCTTTTGATGAAGATGAAGTTTTAGAGTCTAAGAAAAACATATCACGCTGTTTCAATATATTCATAATATACCCTAATTTCTCAGCATCTTCGGTAAATTTACTTCCCATATGATTATTAACTCCGCTGATTTCAATGTTATCAAACTTTTGCAACATTTGTATAAACAACTCATCTATTTGTTTTTTAGTCATATTTGTTTTTAATGTGTCTGGAGCTAAATCAGCCGCAACCTTAGGTTCCATCGGAGCGTGTATCATAATCTCATGTCCTGAGGTTTTAGCTTGATTTACCAAACTTGATAAATTTGATCCATATGTCAAAAATGAAGATGTTAAAGGGGCTTTAATTGATATGATATCAAAAGTTCGTTTTTTGTTAATTCCCATATCATCAATAACAATAGCTATTAAAGGATACTCAGGTTCTTTTTCCTTTGCATCTACATTATCATCCTGATCCTTTCCCAAATTATTTTCATTACTAATATCTAAAGTAATATCAGAACGTTCTTCTTTCTCATTATTTATTTCCGTAAAAAATATATCTTCATCTGCAGCAAAATACTCATGATTTAAAATAAAATCACCTATTAAATCTTGTGATTTATCGTATACTGTCTCCTCTTGTGTAACAACAATAACAGGTGCTTGTACCTTATTTTGAGTTTTATTTTCGTAAAAAACAACTCCTATTCCCAAACATATGGCAAATGAAATCAATACAAGGGTTATCGTTTGTGATAACGATACCCTTGAAATTGAGTTATTTTTTTTCTCTTTTTTCAATCTAATCTCTCTTACGTAATGTCGGAAATGCAATTACATCTCTAATGGTTTCAGCTCCTGTTAAGAAAATTGCCAAACGATCAATCCCCATACCTAAACCTCCTGATGGTGGAAAACCATTTTCTAAAGCTATGATAAAATCTTCATCAAGCATTTGAGCCTCATCATCTCCTGCTTCACGAGCCTGTCCTTGCATATCAAAACGTTCTTTCTGCTCTAATGGATTAGCAAGCTCAGAATATGCACAACCCAATTCCATTCCAGCAACATAAGCATCAAAATGCTCAACTAAACGTGGGTTTGAACGATGCGTTTTAGCTAGAGGAGATATATCTCTTGGCATATCCATAACCAAAATAGGTTGTATCAAATTAGGTTCAACTTTAACATCAAACACTTCTTGAACAACTTTTCCCCAAGATGGACAATCAGAGGCATCAACTCCAACTGATTTAGCCATAGCAACAGCTTCCTCCAAAGTGTTAGCTTCCATCAAATCAATATCGGCATATTCTTTTACCAATTCAACAATTGATTTCCGAGCAAAAGGTTTACCTAAATCAATTTCATGTTCACCAAACTTAACAACCGTTGTCCCTAATACTGATTTCGCAACATAAGCTATCAAATCAGGAATTAAATCAGCCATTGTATTATAGTCAGCATAAGCTTGATATGCCTCTAATGCAGTAAACTCAGGATTATGTTTCTTATCAAGACCTTCATTTCTAAAATTACGACCAATTTCAAAAACCTTATCAAAACCACCGATAACCAATCTTTTAAGATATAATTCAGGTGCAATTCGTAAATATAAATCAGTATCTAAAGTATTATGATGCGTAATAAAAGGCTTTGCATTTGCGCCTCCCATAATAGGATGAAGCATAGGAGTTTCTACTTCCAAAAAACCATGTTCCTCAAAATAGCGTCTGATTGCAGATGTTATTTGACAACGTTTCTTAAAAATCTCTCTACTATCATCGTTTACAATAAAATCAACATAACGTTGACGATAACGAGCTTCTACATCTGTCAAACCATGAAATTTTTCAGGTAATGGTTGTAATGACTTGGATATAATATCAAACTTTTCTGCTGCAACAGAAAGTTCTCCTCTCGGAGTACGTCTTATATATCCGGTTACACCAACAATATCACCTACGTCTAAACATTTTAATCGCTCTAAATCTTCTTCGCTTAAATGATTTTTATGGCAGAATATTTGAATTTTTCCGCTTTTATCTTTTAAATCAATAAACATACCGCTGTTTCTTACAGCCATTGCTCTACCTGCAATTGTAACACGATCTTCTGTATCTGTTCCTGTCTCTAAATCTTTATATTTATCTTGCAAATCGGCAGCATAAGCATTCGGTTCAAACTTGTAAGGATACGGATTGTAACCTTTTTCTTGCAGTGTTTTTAATTTTGCGAGTCTTGATTCGCGATGAATATTTGTTTCTGTTGACATTTTTTTATCCATTTATACTGTTATATTTATTTCCAATGCTACTATATACACCTAAATTTGTTTTTTCAATAGCTATTTTCATATATAGCAACAAAATTAACATTTATATTTCTCATTTACTCTCTCTTGAATTTGATTTTATTACAATTAAATTTATCTAAAAATAAAGGAGTAAAACCGTGTCTGTTTTAGAAAATCAAAAAAAAGATTTGAGTTTACTAAACGTTGTATCGTTAGGACTTGGTTCAATCATAGGAGCGGGTATTTTTGCTTTGTTAGGACAAGTTATTTTACTTGCCGGAAATATGACATATATTGCTTTTTTTGTGGCAGGAATTACTGCTGTTTTTTCGGGATATTCTTACGCCAAACTTGCTGGTCGCTATCCACAATCCGGTGGCCTTACCGACTATTTTCATATTGCATTTAAAACTAAATTTATTTCCGGCGGACTTTCTTTAATATATATGATAGCATCGGCAGTTTCCATAGCAATGCTTGCAAAATCTTTCGGAATATACGCTGTTGAACTTATCAAACCGATATCAAATCATTTACTTTATACCAATTTATTTGCAGTCGGAATAACCATTGTTTTAGCTTGGCTTAATATGCAAACTGCCGCAGATGTAGGATGGGTGGAAACATTTATCGTTATCCTAAAATTATCTATCCTTATTATAATAATAGCAGCAGCTTATTACCAATCAGATTTACAACTTACTTTTATTTCATCGAAGAAAATTGAACATTTTGACTTCTTACATAGTGTTGGTGTTACTTTTTTTGCATATGCCGGCTACGGAGTTATAACAAATGCTGCCGCAAATGTTCATAAACCCAAAAGAACAATGGCTTTAGCAATTTATATAACTCTTATCATCGTTATGCTTGTTTACCTTAATTTAGCATATGTAGTTTTAAATTATACACCGCAATCAGATTTATTACACGATCCTGAAACTTCAATTGCTTTGGTTGCCAATACACTTTTGGGTAAATGGGGATATTATTTTCTTTATTTAGCCGCCGGCCTTGCCTTTATATCAGGTATAAATGCAACATTTTTTAGTATGTTCAGAATCTCTCAAGCATTAGGTAAATTTCATGTTTTACCTGTAATATACACCATACCTCTTACCAAGAATGCTACATACGGTAACGCCTTCACAAGTTTTTTAATTATATTATCTATCATTTTTATGGATTTTTCATCTATCGTAAATTTATCAAGTGCTGCTTTTTTACTAAGTTATCTCGGAATTTTTGCAGCCAACTGGAAACTAAGAAAAGAAACAAAATCGTCACCTGATATTATATTATTCGGAAGCGCTCTGATGAGTGTAATTTTAGTAGGTTTTATCGTCAGTCTTATGTAACGACTTTACAAAAGATTTATCTGTCTGTTCAATATGCGGATTTTCCGCATCTTTAATTTTTCTTACCTTATCTGTTAAGTTTTTAATTCTATTTACGGCATTTTCTTCAACATTATCAAACCATTCTCCCTCTTTGGCATTTATAATATCGGCACTTGTTTGAATTGTGATATATTTATCAGGCTTATTAATTTTGCAACAAACAGGCACGAGTGTCATACCGTTTTGTTCAACAACAGGAGTATCAGGGATTTTTTCAAAACCATCTCTACGCCATCTGTTTAATAATTCTTTTTTGCAAATACCATAAACTGTTTCATAGCCTTTTTGTGCCACAAACTCCATTCCCTTTTGCATAATCAATTCAGAAGTATCTGTTTTACGAAAATCTCTTAAAACACACATACGCTCCATTTTAACAAAATTACTGAAATATCTGATACGCATTGTTCCTATAGGTTTATTTTCATAAATTGCTAAAACATGTGTTGCGCTATGGTCGTTTCCGTCAAATTCTTTTTGTGGACTAATGTTTTGTTCTTCGACAAAGACCTCACGACGAACTTGCATCGCCTGAGCATACTCTTCATCATTTGATACGATGACTATGTTTATTTTGTTTGTTACCATATGGAGATTATATATTGACTTAAACTAATTTAGTATATACTAATTTGATAATAAGGTATATATTTTGGGGAGGTTGTTATGGAGTTTTTCTCAAATGTCCGTTAAAACAAAATCTATTTTATTCCGCGATTTGCTTTACTTACGCGAAGTTGTTGAACACACAAATATAAATACGACTGCTGAAAAAAACGGGATTAAAACTTCAAATTTAAGTAAAATTATTAAAGATTTGGAAAATATCACTCAAAAACAACTTTTCCATCGTTCAAATAAAGGAGTGATACCAACTGATGAGGCTGTGAAACTGTCCGTTTTAATATCTGAATTAGAAAAAGTATTTGACAATATATCAAAAGAACTATTTAAACAAGAAAACAAAAAATCATTAGCTTTATATATTCCTGATAATATGGAACTTAAAAATTTGAACCTATTTAAACAATCTGAAATTACGTTTAGCCAAGATAAAAATAATGCTGATGTTATCATCAGTTATAAAAAACCTGAAAACAGCCAAAAACTTATAGTTGTTGAAAATTATATTGGTACAGATTTTAAACAAAAAATCTGGGTGTCAGCAGTTAATTCAAAACAAGCTATAGAGTTAGCCCGCTTTATAATTGGTCAGATACATCTTTAATAAACTTTGTTAAGGCCTTGATTTTATCAATATCTTTAACTTCATTACGAACAACAAGCCAATATTTATGAGATAAATTCAAATTCAAATTCAAATTTGATAATTCTATAAGGTCATGTTCTTTTGATGCTATTCCTTTAGGTAAAAAACCAATTCCTATTCCATCTTTAATAAGCTGCAACAACATTGTCGAAGAATTAGTACTTGCTGATATATTTTTTACATCAGAAATAAATATATCCCACTTTTTCCATACTTCTGAATAATTAGATTTGTTACAAATACGGTGATTTTCCTGTACATCTTTTATGCTTTTAGGATATCCGAAACGGGATAAATATGTTTTAGATGCAAAAAAGGAAAACTTTAAATCATAACATTTTATAATTTTTAATGAATTATCTTTAGGTTCTTCATAAATCATTGCCATATCAAATTGATCAGACTTAGGTCTGTCCGGAGAGCATAAAACTTCTATATTGACATTGGGGTATTTACTGTAAAATTCTGAAAAACAATCTGATACATAACAAATTCCTATACCATCGGTTGTCCATAATCTTATATCTCCTGACACATGAAAAGCTTTTATATTCAAATTATAAGATCGATTTATAATATTTTCCAAATTACATGCAATTGTATAAACTTCTTTTCCAGCTTCGGTTAATTTTACTCCATTATAAATTCTGCTAATAAGAATTTCACCTAATTCTTCTTCTAATTCTCTTATTTGCACCGACAAATTCGATTGCTTCATATTGTTCTTTTCTGCCGCTTTTGAAATTGAACCATACTTAACTGCTGAACTTAAACAAAAAAGCTGTCTGGCTCTTATTAACGAGCTTTTGATACTATGTCCCATTTTATATACCAATCATATGAAATTAGTTTCTTCCTTTTTGTTTATATAACATATAAAATGTTATGCAATACAAAAAAGCAAATATCAATAAAAATCTTGGGAGTTAACTATGAATAACAAAATTAGCAAAATTAAAACAATAAACCTTAATTTTTATCGTTTAATAAAAGATTTAAGAAGAAATAAACTTCATCGTAGCGCTAAAATAGCAAAATACGCATACGAAGAGTTTTTTCAAGAATTGTCTGAAATGTTTAAAACTCACATTAGTTAAAATGTTTAAAAAGTAAAATCAATTCATCTAAGATATAATCTAACACTTTATCATTAGAATATTTCAATTTTTCTATGATATATTGTTCCTTATTGAGTCTACTTTTACTCTTGTTTTGATTGATATCAAGTTCTAACAAATAATCTATACTAACATTGAATGTTTGAGATATTTTATATATCATGACAAGATCCGGAATAACTAATCCTCTTTCTAGATTAGAAATAGTTCTCCAACTGACATCACACTTATAAGCAAGTTCTTCTTGTGTAATTGAAGCACTTTCCCGTAAGGCTTTTACCTTTAGTGCTAAAGATTTTTTTATTTTATCCTTCATGATATATCTCTCATAATTTGTATTTCATAATATATTTTTATCCTGTAATGTATTGTTACACCAGTAAGTTGTTTTCATAAATAAGCATTTTCAAACAACAAAATGTTACTTAACAAACTCAGAAACTGTAAATGATTTAAAAAAATAATAGATATTTTGAAAAAATATGATATTATGACACAGTAATTATAATTATTGTTTTGAGGAGAAACAAGATGAGTGCAAAACGTTTTATTTTAAATGAAACAAGTTATCACGGAAGTGGTGCTATCAAAGAAATTATCACTGAAGTTAAATTAAGAAATTTTCAAAAGGCTTTGATTGTTACCGATGCCGATTTGGTAAGATTTAAAGTTGTCGACAAAGTTACAACTCTGCTAGATGAAAATAAATTACCTTATGAAGTTTTTGATAAAGTAAAAGCAAATCCGAGTGTCGATATTGTAAAACAAGGGCTAAAAGCTTTTAAGCAAGCAAATGCCGATTATATGATTGCTATTGGTGGCGGATCACCGCAAGATACAGCAAAGGCCATCGGTATCATTATAAATAATCCTGAATTTGACGATGTACTTTCACTTGAAGGCGTCGCTCCAACAAAAAACAAAAGTGTTCCGGTTATTGCTGTTGCCACAACTGCAGGAACAGCTGCTGAAACAACAATCAATTATGTTATAACAGATGAAGAAAAACGTCGCAAATTTGTTTGTGTTGATCCTCATGATATTCCGGTTGTAGCTGTTGTAGATCCGGATATGATGTCATCTATGCCTAAATCTTTAACTGCTGCCACAGGAATGGATGCTCTCACCCATGCTATTGAGGGGTATACAACTTTAGGTGCCTGGGAATTGGCCGATACTTTAAATTTAAAAGCTATAGAGCTTATTTCCAGATCTTTACGCCTTGCTGTTAAAAACGATCCTAAAGGTCGTGAAGATATGGCATTGGGACAATATGTTACCGGAATGGCCTTTTCAAACGTTGGCTTAGGAGTGGTTCACGGAATGGCCCATCCTCTAAGTGCTTTTTACGATACTCCGCACGGAGTTGCAAACGCTGTATTACTCCCATATGTGATGGAATTCAATGCAGAATATACGGGCACAAAATATAAAGAAATAGCCCGTGCTATGGGTGTTAAAGATGTTGATAATATGAATATGGAAGAATATAGAAAAGCTGCTATTGATGCGGTCAAACAACTATCTTTAGATGTAGGTATTCCTCTGACATTAAAAGAAATCGGAGTAAAAGAAACTGATTTAGAGGCTTTAGCTGATGCTGCAATGGCTGACGTTTGCACAGGTGGCAACCCTCGCCCATGTACTAAAGAACTTGTTTTACAAGTATACAAAACAGCTTTTTCTAAATAATTAATATTAATATTGGACGGTAAGAGCTTTTTACCGTCCTTTTTATAAAGAGATAACACATGATATATAATTCAAGAACATCTTTATTAAAAGCCCTCGCAAACACCGAAAAAGGTGAAAAACGTTCTCAAATTTTAAACATTGAACAAAATCGAGACTTAATCAAAAGCAGTGGGGCAAATGTTACACTATATTCCGGCGAACCAACTGTTGCGAATAGTGTCATGAAAGAACTTGATAATATATACATAGGTGTAATTAACAGACTCAACGCAAAAACCGGAAAGCCTGATGGTATTGGTGCATTGGGTGGCTTATCTGAGCGCACAAACGAACAAGAATTTGCCATATTAACATCGGCTCAAAAAAGAGCTTTAGTCGGAAAAAAAGACGATATTATCATCAAAAATGATGAACCTGTTTTAACTCATGATATTAATATTATTGCACAAAACAATGTATTACGAGAAACAAAAGAAGAACTAGGTAATTTAGGTATTTATGATTTTAATCTAAATGCACAGGATATGCAACTGATTGAAATGGACAATGTAAAAGATGATAATTTTGCCATTAATTTATGGAACGGCAAAGGTGATGTTTGGTGCATCACTCCATATTGTCACATTATGAAGACATCTGAAAACACCCTTGATTTACTGTCAAATCGTTCTGAGGATATACATAAACACGAACAAAACTCCGAAGCCGCAAAATTTTGTAAAATGAAACTTACAAAAGCATTAACAAGTTTCGGCAATATGTCAGGAGAAAACAAACTTGAAGATGGCAGAAATGCAAATTCTGATTATCGCTATCCGCACGAATGGTTGACATCATGGGCTTTAGCTTCAAAACTTTTAAATCATGATGAAGAAAAATTACTAAAACTTTATCAAGAACTTCAAGCGCAAACTCCTTGGAAAATAAGCTTTAAAAAAGCTTCGGGTAAAATGGGAAAAGACTTAAATTTTATAGCTGATGTTTTAAAAATAAGTCCAAAAACTGTTGAAAAAATGGAAAGATACCCAAACGGAATGGCCTTCATAAATTCCGGAAACAGACACCTTTAAATTTGATATTTTCTTTCTTATATTTTATCTCAAAACAGAGATAAAAGATGAAAATAAAAAAGAGTACACCGTTAAAAAAATTTTTGCATAAACTTTGGTTGTTTTTAATTAGCAATGTCGGAGCCTTTATTATTGGTTTTTCCGCATTGTTTTTCGGAATATACCAATTTTATATTGATAGACCGATCATTAAATATGACACTGTATCCAAAAGCTTTATTTCATCATTAAATGAAAACAATTTTAAGGTAAGTGTTAAAAATAAAGAATATAATGATTTATACCAAACAAATATAATTTTACAAAACAGTGGGCAACAACCTTTGGCCGGCAGTGATGTTTCTAAAATAGGTCACGATCCGATAAGAGTTATTATACCTAAAAATGCTGAAGTTGTTCATTACATTATAGATAACACTATAACTTCACAATCTGTAACTGCAACTTTGATGCCTTACAAAGACAGTTTAATTATAAATTTTGATTTTCTAAATCCTCAAGATCAAATAGGTATCAGTATATTACATCAAAATCCTAACCAAAATTTTGTTGTCAAAGGAAGTGCATTAGGCGTAAAAGAAATCAAACACACCCTAACTGATAAACAAATACTTTACATTGTGATTTATATTATGCTGGGAATATATATTCTTACCATTATTTTAACATTTTTGGATAAAAAAGGATATTTGTAATTAGCTATTAAAATTCAGGCCCCAATCGGTATAACGTGCGGGGTCATCACCCCAATTTTCACGCACTTTCACAAATAAGAACAAATGTATTCTTTCTTCCAACATGTTTTCTAATTCACGCCTTGCTGATTGTCCTATTTTTTTAATCATAGAACCACCTTTCCCCAAAACTATAGTCTTTTGACTGTCGCGCTCAACATAGATAGTCATTTCAGCTCTAATCGAGCCATTTTCTCTTCTTTCCCACAATTCAGGTTCAACTGTTATCGCATAAGGTAATTCTTGTCTTAAATATAAAAACAGTTTTTCTCTTACAACTTCAGCCGTTAGAAGTTTTAACGGCATATCAGAAATTTGATCTTCAGGATAATACCATGGGCTTTCAGGTAAATTATCAGCTAAATATTTATAAAAATCCTCAATATTTTGACCTGTTAAAGCCGATACCATAAATGTTTGGCTAAAATTACCGGCAGTGTTTATTTTCGCACTTAACTCTAAAAGTTTTTCTTTTTGAATTAAATCTACCTTATTTAGAACCAAAACGGCTTCAATCTTATTTTTATTAAGTTTGCTGACAATAGATTGAGTTTGATCATCAAAACCTTTCTTTACATCGACCACCAAAACCACAATATCAGCATCATTCATACCACTCCAGGCAGAGGCTACCATAGCTCTATCTAAACGGCGTTTAGGCTTAAAAATTCCGGGTGTATCCAAAAACACTATTTGTGTATTATTATAAATTCCGATACCCTTAACAATAGTTCTGGTTGTTTGTGCCTTAGGAGACACAATAGATACTTTTGAGCCTACAAAATTATTCGTAATCGTAGATTTTCCCGCATTCGGTGCACCTATCAAACTTACAAAACCAGCTCTTGTCACTTTACTGTTTTCCATTTTCACTTTCCAAAACTTTAATAAGTCGCAAAGCAGCATTTTGTTCTGCCATTTTTTTATTTCTACCGCTTCCGACTGCCTCACCCAAACCGTCAACAACAACTTTTACAAAAAAATGCGGTTCATGTTCTGATCCTTCTTTTTTAACTAACTGGTAAGTCGGGTTATCGGATTTATGCTTATGAGCCAACTCCTGCAATATTGTTTTGCTATCTCTTATCGGAGTTTGATTTGAGTTGATTAGATATTTCCAATGCTTGTCAACAAAATTAATAGCCATTTCAAAGCTACTATCTATACAGATTGCGCCTATAATAGCCTCTGCCACATCACACAAAACATTTTCATTTAAGCATAGTTCTTTATTTTCTGCTATAATATAATTGTTTAATTGCAATTTTAAGGCAACTTGTGCAACTGTTTCTTTTCTGACTAAACGAGTATGTCTTGGAGATAAATCACCTTCAGCATCTTTTTTGAACATATTAAACAACAAGTGAGCCATTGCCACTCCTAAAACTCTATCTCCTAAAAACTCCAATCTCTCATAGTTTTTAGATACATTTCTTGTCTTACTGCTATGAGTTAACGCTTGTTTTAACAGCTCTTTATTATTAAACTTATAACCTAAAATATGTTCAAGTTTTTCCATAAATTATCTCTAGTGTAATGAGTTAAAAATTTTAGACCAACGAATCATCTTTGGCCAAGTCCATGGTTTATACCAAGCACCTTTATCATTATGAGAGAAAAACAAAAATCGAGCTTTCCCGACCAAATTTTCCTTCGGAACAAAACCTACACTGAGACGACTATCATCAGAGCGGTCACGATTATCTCCCATAACAAAATAGTGATCTTCGGGTATAGTTACCTTTGTTGTATTATCTACCTGTCTTTCATGATCAGAAATTTCTAAAATACGATGTTTTACACCATTAGGTAATGTTTCTTCATACTCTGTATAAATCTCCGGTCGAACCATAAATTCATCTATCTTGTATTCTCCGATTTCTTTCCTTTCAACCGGTTTATCATTAATATATAAGATACCTTCTCTTACTTCTACGGTATCCCCTGGAAGTCCAATAACTCTTTTAATAAAATCTGTCTTATTGTCGACCGGAAATTTAAACACTACGATATCCCCCCTATTAGGTTCCGAAGCCCAAATACGACCTTTAATCGGAGCCAAACTTGCAGGAAAAGAATGTTTAGAATATCCATATGTATATTTTGAAACAAACAAATAATCTCCAACTTCCAAAGTCGGATACATAGAACCTGATGGTATTCTAAACGGTTCAAACAACAAACTTCTTATAACAATTGCTATTAAGACGGCATATACAACAGTTTTAACAGTTTCACCAAATGTTTCTTTTTTTTCTTCTTCTTTCATCATCTTTCTCAAATTAATTGCAAGTTAGCCCCATATTATACTTTTATTTTTTTATATCAAGTTTTTTATCATATTTTTTGACTGTTTATATTTGCTTTAACACATTCTTTAATATCTTTAAACTTCATAACTTCTGATACAATATGTTTTACATTTTCCGAACTATATTGTTTATAACAAAAATCCATACGATAAAAATCAGCTTTTATTTCTTTTGCTTCATCTGCGAAACATAGAGGCTTATCATTAAAGAGCATCAGTTGACAATCATGCGAAACGGCAACATACTTTTTACCATCTTTGGTAAGTTCATATTTTTCGAGTTGTTGTGTACAGCTTTTACAGTCATAATCTCGTATACATCCTACACTTGTAAACAACGGAGCGTCTTGATATACCACAAAACATGTAGTTAAAGACGAAGTTTCAACAAGTTTTTTAATGTTTTCTTTTGTATCTTCAGTTGCAAAACAAATTTTTTGAATTCCAATTTCCTTAGCATGTTCAATAGCTTGTGTATTTAGCATATATATCGATGGTGATAAAGAAACATCAATTTTTCCCAAAGGAAGAACTTCTAAAGCCCAATAGTTTCCTATCTCCCATTTTTTATATCCGCTCTCAATTAATGAATTTACCAAAGAAGCAAATACTTTCGGATGACGGCAAACCTCCGGCAAGGCTATACGAACTTTGTTTTTAGGTAGTTTTTTAATATCAGAAATATTTGTTTTAGGATTTATAAGATAAACAATTTCTGAAAACTCTGCCAAATTTATATCTTGTAAACAATCAATATTATCAGTTTTAATTGCCCACTTTTGAGACATCTGTTGTTCTTTTACACTTAACTTAGGTAATGTTCCTTGTTTATGATTTATATTTATTGTTTCATACAATTTACGTCTTAAATCATTGATTTTCGAAACAGGTACAAATAACCCTTCCGGATTTTTAATTGATAAAGAGTTTAATCTAAATTCAGTTCCTCCTGTTTTTTCAAAAGACTGTTTGAATGCATCTTCAACTTTTGTAATATCATTTGCTTTTTCAAAAACGCTATCAATAATACAAACAAAATTATCACATTTTGCCAACATGTTAGAAGCGCTAACTTCAATTAAAACATCAACCTCTGAAACATTCAAAAACTCATTTGGTTTTGGCTTTTGATATGCATAAGCCCCCTTAACCTCAGTTGAAGATGCTAAATATACATTTAGTGACTTTTCAAGAAACGGATGTTTTTTAGGTAGCTCAATTTGAACAAAATCACCCTTTTTAGCTTCAAATACATTTTTTCCGTTAAGTATAATATTTTGTACCGAAAATCCAAACGGTTTTTCACTTCCTTTTACATCTATTTGCAAACCATCATAGCGACCTATATTATGGTTTAATTCTAATTCAATACCAAATTTTGAAATCTTATTTATTTTTCCTATCAAAAGTCCGCGATGTCCTACAAAATCACGATCTATAATGTTTTTATTTTTACCGTTGAAGTGAAATTTACACCACGGGCGAGAAAAAATCTGCTTAATATTTTCTTCTTTTTTATAATCAGCACCCTTCCCGTCTAAAATATGACGATAATAGTCTGTCACTGCGGCAACATAAAGAGCATTTTTTTTACGTCCTTCAATTTTAAGAGAAGTTACGGGCATTTTTAAGACATCTTCTCCTAATGCCATATCTTTCATTGAAAAAAAGTGTTTACGTTGACCGTTCTTTTCAAAACAAGCTCGACACGGATACAAACATTTTCCTCTGTTTGCACTTCTTCCTGTTTCAAGTGCCGAAAATTGGCATAAACCGCTATAAGAATAACATAAAGCACCATGAATAAAAGCTTCGGTTTCCAATCCCTCAATTGAAGCAATTTCTTTAATTTCGGCAAGAGTTAATTCTCTGGCTAACACAACTCTGGAAAAGCCTTGTTTTTGCAAAAACATTGCCCCTTCTTTGTTATGGACAGCCATTTGTGTACTTGCATGAATTTCTAACTCAGGATATTCTTTTTTAATTACTCTAGCCACACCCAAATCTTGTAAAATAACGGCATCAATTTTACATTTTGAACAAATATCCAGAGTTTTCAGCAAGTCGTTTAATTCTACCTCTTGCAAAACCGTATTTATAGCCACATAAACTTTGCGCCCCAGATGATGAGCATATGCCGTAAATTGATTTAGGCTGTCTTCATCAAAATTAGTTGCAGTTGCACGGGCAGAAAATTTCTGCAAGCCCAAATAGACAGCATCAGCACCATAATATAAAGCTGCATAACCTGCCTCAATATCACCTGCCGGTGCTAAAAGTTCTTGTTTCATATATTTTTCCCAAATTCAGCATTGTTTTTGTGTAAACTATTGCCAATTATCAAGTTTGTCAAGACAATAAAAAACCACCGGTTTACAAAGATATATCGTAAAGATACACTTCATAAACGGGTGGTTAACTAAATTTTACCAGACATACTTTAGATATCCGTTCTTCATAATCCAAAAGATAGTTTTGTTATACTCCGAATACAATTTGGATACTGGAGGATAAATTTTACAATATTCCTCAAAATCTTTTTCGGTTAAATCCTTGTGGTTTAAGAGGAATAAATATCCTTTCCGACCAAACTTCTTTATTCTTGCTTTCAGGTCTTCATCAATACAGATTGATTTCGTATAAGTAAAATTATCCAAAATCACCTCCAAACCCTCATCAGTTTCAGCCATTTTCTTGAGTAGCTCTTCTCGTTTGTTTTCTGAACACGCCCATAGGAGTTTCAAAGCAAACGCATACAGCCCATAATGTATCAGTTCTGAAACCTTCACATTTTGTGCAAGGAAATGTTGTCCTGCTAATGTTTTGCTAATCCCCATCATGATTTGTTTTTTCATCTTTTCATTTTGGGCATATAAATCAAGGGCTGTTGAAGCTAAAGACAAGCTTATCAGTTTTTCATAAAACTTGTCGCAAAGGCCTACCGAATTGTAAAGTTCAATCAGCTGATTCTGTTTTTCCTCTTTTGTTCTCTTTTCCTTCTCTTCAATTTCTTTTTGACGAGCAACTACCAGCTCTTGTCTGAGTTTATGCGCTTCTTCCTTGCCAAAAACCTTCTCCAACAGAAGCATTTTTGGAGAGCGAACATACCATTCAGAGTAAAGATTTTCATCATAAGCAATAAGTTGCTTAATAAGATCTTTTCTACCGAGCCTGTACAATAGCTCGAAAAGGATAAGGCCAACGGGATAACCGTCTTGAACCATTTGGATGATTTTGTCATCGTCAACGCCATCACGATTGATAACAGCGCACATGATATCCCACTTCCTATCAGCGGATATCTCACGTAAATAATTTTGTGCCATAATGTTTATGAATTAAATAATTGATTTCTGCATTACAGATTAATGTAGTATAATATATCTGTCAAGTTTTTTTCCCAAAACATTTAACAAAGAAAACCAAAACTATCTAAAATTATACATCACTAAACAAGGCGATATTTTCCTTGCCTTTTGTGTTGCTTATTTATCTTCTGCGACATCTTTTATGGCATCTTTTGTTGCCTCATATCCGTCAGATACAATTTGTTTTGTTCCTTGTGCTATATCTTGCGTCATAGTTCCAACTGTTGTATCTTTATTGATTCTTCCCTCATAAAACCCAACAACTAAAAGATAAATAACTATAAGCAAAAAGATATAAAATAAATATTTCAATAAGGTACCCATTTATCCTCCGATTTTTTAAAAAAATAAACTCCACTAAAGCAAATAATATCTTTAGCAGAGTTTTCAAGATAGGTTAAAATTAATCCAGATTTTCGTGAGGATATATACCAAATAATATTTTCTTTGGTACCCAACCTTCTATAGTGTCAAATTTAATTAAGCAAAAATCTGACGATTTAGTACATTTTTTCACTTCTCCAACTGCACCATCTTCAACTTTTGCAATCACCTTAGATTTGTAGCTATCATTATTATGTATATTATTTTCACCAAGTGTCATAACTTTAACAAAACGTTTACCTGTAATCATTGACTGTTTTACCCAGGAAACCGAACCTTCCCAGTCTTTTACTTTTCGCCATACTTCATATTCATCAATAACTTCTATAGGCGCTCCTTTTTGTTGATACACCCAATCTATGGGATAGTTTATCCCCGGTCCGGAACGTGCATTCACTTTATCATAACGCAACGATACCATACGAGGCAATGCTAAGCCACTTTTTCCTATTTTGATATCATCGGCATAAGCTTGTGCAGAACAAAAAATAGTGGCAATTATTGTTAAAAATATTGCTTTCATATTGTATATCCTTTTTAGTATTGTTATAATGTAGGAAATATATATATTAATTTAATAAACAAAAGGTAAAAAATTATGAATTTAATTAATACTGTACAAGATTTAATTAATTTTAAAACAATAACTGGTAATATAGCTGAAATAGATTTATGTCTTGATTATATTAAGTCAAAAGCCCAAAGTTTTGGTGCATACGTTGATATACATCGTTTTGAGAACGTCTCTCCTGTTATTATAGCTACAAACACCAAAGAACAAAATTTTGATGTTTTAATATTAGGGCATATTGATGTTGTCCCAGCTGAAAATCATATGTTTACTCCTATTATTAAAGATGGGAAAATGTTTGGAAGAGGAACTTTGGATATGAAATCTTTTGTTGCAGTTGCTCTAAATTCCTTACAATATGTATTTAAAAATCAACTAAATATTAAATTCGGTTTTATCTTCTCTACAGATGAAGAAACCGGTAGCAAAAGCACAAAAGCTTTTTTAGAAAAGCATCCTGATTTATCGGCAAAAATTGTTTTAGATAACGATGTCGGTGGTAATATTTATAAAATAATTACCAGATGTAAAAATCCGGTGTTTATAAAAATAAAATCTAGAGGCTTAGCGGCCCATGGTTCTACCCCTTGGGATGGAGTAGATGCAAATGAAAATTTATTTAAAGTTTGGCAAAATATTCGCAAAATATATCCAAGCTTTTCCATTGAAGAAAAACCTACTAACACTTGGATTGATACGGTCCATTTTGCAAAAATAAATGGTGGCAATGTTGCTAATATAATTGCTGATGAAGCCGAAGCCTTGCTTGATTTCAGACTCGTTGATACATCTTCATTAAAAGAATTATGTTCAAATCTTGATGATTGTATGGTAAAAGGCGTTTCATATGAAGTTGTGTCATCATCAACTCCTGTAGTTATGGATGAGAATAATATATATATTCAAAAATATAAACAATATGCCGAAAGTATATTAAACTCTAGCATAGAGTTCGAGTATATTGGAGGAGCAACAGATTCTAGAGAGTTCGCAGAAAAAGGCTCTGTTGTAATAATGCATTCAGGGACAGGAAATGGCATGCATTCTTCTGAAGAATATATCAATTTAGACAGTATAGAACAAATTGCAAAAATTCAGATAGGTTTTTTAAATAATTTGATATCCTAATATATATTTTTCTTGATAATAATTTTTATTAACTATATAATGCATTCATATTTATACCAGTAAAGGAGTTTATAAATGAAAAAAATTAAATTGGTTTTATGTATTACAACTCTATTATCTTTTTTTGCTATTAGTGTTAATGCTGCCGTCACTTTTTTACCAAATGCCGGTGGAGGTGTCGGAGGTGGTAAAAAATCCTCTTCATCAAGTCCTAATAATGTTTCTTCAAAACAAAGATGTATAAATGCAGGATATAAACAAAGTGTTACCAGTTGCAGTGGAAATCTTGTTGACAAGTGTTCTTATAATTCAGCATATTTTAGATACTGTTGCGGTAAAGAATATATGTATACAGCTAGAGAGTGCACAGAGGCAGGTCTTAGACCTGGTACAAGCTGTGGAGGTCTTTATAAATGTATGTAAATAAATTTTAGTAAAATAAACTAGAATAGCGATTAATTAAATTATGTTAAACAAGGGGAAATTCCCCTTGTTTTATTTTTTTATCAAGCTTTCTACATCAATTTTTGTACCATCTCTTTCTTTTTCTACCTCTCCCATAATTTGAACAACATCCTGTGCACTTATAGTTTGTCCATGCCAAACTTTTTTCTTAATTTTAATGTTTATTGTTCCTGTAGAATCCTTAAATTGATACATATCCTTTTTAAGCCTTTTAATAATATGACCTTGTAATGTCACTATAGAATCATCTTCCATACCCTCAATAGCTTTAACTGTTGAAATATCTTCCTGACCTGCAATATATCCACCTATTGCCATTTTGCAATGGCAATCATCTTTTGCTGATACTACAGGTGCTGATATTAACAAGGCAATGAGCGTAAATATACTAACTGTTGTTTTCATTTTTTCTCCTTTCTTAAATTTATCATCCATAAGATAAATATTGTAACCCGAATGTTTTTAAAGCTTATCTATCCTTTTGTATTATTTTAATTTTCAAAATAATGATTACATAATCATTATCTTTAATTATATTATTTATGGAAAAGAAAATGGTAAATTTAGTTGTAACAAAAAAAATTAATCCTTCACCTTGTTGTGTTGGAATATGGCACATGTTAGCCGGTATATTAATGGTGATTTTAGGTACTTATGTTTGGTTTAATCCGTTTGTAAGTCTTATGGCATTAAGTTTATACATAGGCATTGCTTTAATAATAATTGGTGCTGGCTATATAGGTTCATCAATATCCCTTGAATCCGGTTGGTTTATGTTTGTAGGGTTTATTGATATAATCGTAGGTATTATATTAGTTTCAAACTTAGGTATCAGTGCGGCCACATTACCGATTATTTTTGCCCTTTGGTGCATCGCTGTCGGTTCAGCACAAATGGTTAGCAGTTATCATCTAAGTAAAAATAAAATGCCTTGGGGATGGAGCTTGATTTTGGGCTTATTAGGGGTCGTATTCGGCTTTCTGATTTTACAATATCCAGCACTAGGTACAATAACCATAAGTACCCTACTCGGTCTATATATTATAATGTATGGTATTGTTGAAATTATTGAATATTTTTACTTCAAAAATCGTAATAAGGACTATGAATAATCGTTACTGCTTCAATAATTTACAAATTGAAGCAGTAACAACTTTTACACAATCATTATTTGTATAATGGCTTATTTTAGAGATAAATCAATAAAATACGTTATATTTACTTATTAAGTTTTATATACTTATGCGCAAAAAGATAAAGAAATTTAAATAAAATGAAAAAAAGTTCTTGCATTTAAAAAAAAATGTTATATAAGTAGCCTTACCAAAAGATATTGGGGCGTCGCCAAGTGGTAAGGCATCGGCTTTTGGTGCCGACATTCGTTGGTTCGAATCCAGCCGCCCCAGCCAGACTGTACAGGGTTAGCGAAATTCTTTGCTAACCCTTGATTTTTATGGCTTTCCGCGAGTTCGAAAGATTTTATATACCCTGATTGTTGTTTTTTGTTATCATTTCCCTGTAAGCCTTGATTTACTTGGCCTTGCATCGGTTCGAATGATTTTGTAGTTTTTTTCTTTAAAATAGTTGTATTAACAAACTCATTAAATGGAAATCTTAACTTGTAACTTATCTCGCCTTCAGTTAAAGTTATGTTCTCAAATACAAATTTTAACAATAATCTTTTCAAATCTACATTAGATGATTTTTCAAATATATATCCCGATTGCGTGGCTATATCTAACAATCCTAAAATTGTTTCATCAAAGTAGTTATCAGCCTTCTCATGCGCAGAAATCCTTCTTTTTATGCGTTCAATTTTAACTTGTATATCATTTCGCTTAGTATCAAAAGTTTCTCGGTCAAGTTCTCCATCAAGCCTTAAATCGAATAATGTATCTAACTTTTCTTTCAGTTTTTCCTGTTCACCTTTAAGCCTTTTAATCTCATTTGAGTTAAACTTTCTTTCAGATGCTTTTGAGGATTTTAGATTTTGCTGAAGTTCCATTACTGTACAGTCAGGGAGTTTGATACGATTTAATATCGGAGTGATACGTTTAGTTATTTCTTCCTCACGTATATAAATTCTTGTACTGTCTTTCCGCCAGCAAGTCACATAGCTATACATGCCCTTCTTTAATTCACAAGGGTATTGTCTCTTAGTTACACCACAGGTAATCAATGAACGATAAACCGTATTGTTTTCTTTGTATATTAAGAACTGCCCTGCCCTAATGGCTTTTTGTTCTTGGCATAAATCCCATATTTCTTTAGTTATCAATGTAGGATATATATGTGGCATAAGACCTCGTTTGGTTTTCATTTCCCCATAATAAAATGGATTGTCTATAATAAAGAGCATTGTGCTCCTATGTATTTTACTGCCTTTGCGTGTCCTTAACCCCATCATATTGGCATAATGTGCTATTTCAGACATACTGGCTTTGCCTAATGAATACATTTCATAACATTTTCTAATAATTGATGCTTCCGGTTCTTTCTGACGAACAAAATGCTTTCCTCGTTCATCAACAAAATTTTCATAACCAAGCGGTGCTAATCCGGTAATCTCTCCATTTTTGTTCTTTTGTTCGGTAGAACGACGTACATTCTCGGATAATTGCAAAACATATGCTTTTGCTCCCATCACCGAAAAATCCCATCTCATAATATCAACTGATGATGATTTACTGTTTAATACCATACCCTCTCGGTAAAAATGAAGCTCAATTTTATCTTGTCGCATTAATTCATCAAGAAGTACACTTTCTTTGAAACTTCTTTGTACACGGTCAACAGTATCGGCAACAATAGCAATGATTTCCTTCTGTTTCTTACAAAAGTTTATCATTTCCATAAATTGCTTACGTTGACCACGAGTAGAACTCTCAACAATTTCAAAGGTTCTGATAACTTCCAGTTCTTTTCTATCTGCATATTCGTGCAGGCGATTACTCTGAGCAAGTAGGCTTAACCCCTCTTCTTGCATCTTCGTTGATACTCTCGTTAGTATTATTGCTTTCATTTTCTAAAATCTCCTGTCGCATCATTAATAAACATTTTGCAAAACCTATTAAATGTCTGGCACCTTGTTCTAATTGTGCATCTGATAAAGGTTCTGATGATATGTTTCGCAATGCTTCTTTTAACCCTGCTGTCATTTTATATTATCTCCTTACAAATGCAAGCTAATATATTGATTTGGCTGCTTTTTATACAGGGGCTCATTTTTGAGCCCCTGTATATTTGAGCCTAAATATGAAGCAACATATTAGCATTATTAATGGCTGTCTCTTGAGCCATTTGTTGTGCCATGGCTAAACTTCGCTCTCTTTCAGCTTCCTTGTCTTTAGCTTTTTGCTCACGTTCTTCTTTCTTTTTATTACGACGGCGTTCGTTTGCCTCTTTTTTACGAATGTTGGCGTTATCAATCTCTTTTGCCAAGAACTCTGTAATATCTTCATCAAACTCTCTTTCGGCAACGCTGGTATAAAAATCTGCCAAGAAACTGAGTTTTTGTTCAGTATTCAACAAATCTAAAGAATAGCGAACAATACGTTTACCGCCTAAACGAAGAGTAAAGATGGAATTTTTCTCAGTATCCGTCATTAATTTATTCATACGGTTTGATATGTCCCAAGTATCATGTTTGAAGTTTTTCATATTCTCGGTCAAAAGTTTCAAAATACGCTCACGAGCCTTTTCAAGTGTAAGTAATCCTTCATCTTTTGAAGTTTCAATTTTGTTTGCGTTGTATTTTGCTAAAAAGTTTTTCATTTTTATTTTCCTTTCAAAAATTATGTTTTGTTAGAATTATTAAGTTTGTTGTTACATATGCCCATCAATAACATGAACCAAGTCATCTTCGGCAAACGGGCATTTAACATAGTCGGTACAAATGAAATCATAATCCGGCGTAATAAAGGCAGAAATCCCATTGTTTGATTTCTCTACGACATCTTTGTATTTCATTATTTCATCCAATTTGATATCGCTCCACCGCCATCCGCGGCCCATATAATCAAATTGTGCAGATACTTTTTGATAAATTGCATTATCATCACCGTATTCCATGAAATTACTTTCCATGAAAGATTTTACGGCTTCATCCAAATTCCCATCACAATCTTTTGCTTCTGAATTGATTTCATCTTTGTTTTGAGAAATCAGCTCTTCTTTATTGGCATAGACTTTCTCCCATTTTCCTAAGAGTGAGATATTACCACATTCATAGATAAGAGCATCTTCCAATAGTTCAAAAAACGGATGGTCTTTTGTTCTTGCTACTGTTAAACAATGTCCCATTGTATTTTTCCTTTCATTTTTTAGGTTAAAGTTAAAAAAAGAGCATAATAATTCTGTATGGCATTTAGGCATCCCTTTACGCCAATTAGTGTTAAAACTGTTGGTTTTGTTAGATTTTTAGTTAGTTATGGCATTCCAGAATATAAACTATATCTGTTGTTTCATAAGGCCATCGTTTTTCTGTTAAATAGTGAAGCTCACCTTGAGCGGTTATAAAACCATAAACACCTTGAGGAGTATTTATGACATTGCAGTAGCGTTTTATTCCTATCCATTGGCAGGAAGCAAAATGTTTTAATCCAGCTTCTTCTACTTCTTCCGGAAGATAATCTGCTACTCTTGCTACAATTCTGTAATTCATAACTTTCTCCTAGTACACAAATCTTGCCATATTAACGATGTTCTCTAAGCGTTTTGCATCTCTTTTAAGACAATATTTTCTTACCATTGATGCTATTATGTAAGCTAAAACAGTCATTTTATTTTCCTTTCATCTGTTTTTTGAGTATAGAAATCCTGTATGGAAACTAGCTGTCCGCTACTTACCATTTGTGTTTTACACTCAATGATTTAAGTTAAATTTTGTGGCTTTATTGCCGTTTACATAATTAGTGTGGAATTTAAATTTTTATTTGTAAACGATTATTTTTGCCTCCAAATCGGCCTAAAGTCATTTTGGATGTATATTGATGTATTTGGATGTAAAACGATGTAATTTTTCTTACTGCAAAAATCTTAATATCGCTCTTTTTCTCACAATTTTTATGCAAAATCTTCAAAAAAACGATAAAAATCACTCAGAATCGGAGTTTGCAGATTCGTTTTTTGCATACTTTTCTCGCAGTTCTTTCAATAAAGCCCAATCGCTTGCTTTGAAAGCTTTTAAGGCGTCTAACGGATATGCAATTGACTTACCTTCACCAACATATGGAATAGATTCTCTTGTGATTTTCTTTTTATCTGCCATACGTTTCTTAGCCAAGTTATCTTTAGACATGCCAAGAAACTCCGCAGCAGAACTTATTTTCAAATATCCGGATGCGATCTCTTGCTGATAATTACTATCATTAAAACCTACATTTTGTTTGTTGGTATTAAGACCCAGTGCTTCTATTTCCAAAAGATACTTATTTTTTCTTAAAGTATGAGCAAATTTTTCTTGTGCATCCAACATTGCCTTACTGTTAGCATTATAAAAAGCAAAATTTTGGAATACGCAATTTTCTGATAGTTTTAATGAATTAATTTTGAACGGACTGAAAAATGCCAAATTAATAAACTTTGCATTTCCTTCTATTTTGGTGTTTTCGGCTTCAAACTTTCCGCAAAACTGATTGTTTTCCATAACGCAGTTTGCTGCTTCATTAAAAGTTGTTCGGCTCAAATTAACAAGACTGCTGTCATAAAATAAGCAGTTCTCTACATAAAACATATTGTTAATTTGAATATCCTTAAACTCAAACTTGTTTCTGAATTTGCAGTTATTGAAAATTACGTTAGTATTAATATTGTTTGCAACAATCAGATCCCTTTTGAAGACACAATTTCTGAAACATACATCAACATCAATCGGTTTATCTATTGCTAATGGTGTGCTAAATTGACAATCTATAAAGAATATACCGCTTACCAGTTTCTCACCAAATTCATCTTGTGTATCTTCAAAAAGCTTTTTTAATAAAGGAACATTTGCTGTTGTGAATGATATCCTTTCAAAAATTAAAATTACACCGACGGAAATCTTTAATCCTATTTTAACTCCAAAACAAACCGAATTTACCGGAAGTCCTATTTGTTTTTGCTGTCTCAAATGATAACTTAACTCTTCATATGATATATCCAGAGGCTCATAAATTGTTTCTCTTCCGTAAATTAGAATATTTTTATCATACTCTGACCTAAAATAATTAATATCTTCACCAAACATCAAACCTCTCCATATGAGTTAATATGGAAAATGTTAAAACATTAAATTCCAAAAGTCTAGTTTTATAGTTATGTTAAGCAATATGATTAAATTAAAAAATATCTTGATATTAAATCATTTTATACTCAATTCTTATTTTCTAAATTGAATTCAATTTTTTCATATACACAAATATCTATATCATCAAAATTTAATTCTATTGCTTTACTAATATCATCCGTAGCTTTTGCGTAATTCTTTAATTTGGTGTAACAAACCCCTCTGTTATATAATATCTCTGCATAAAAATATTTTCCCCAATAATTATCTTTGTCTTTTTCAAAAGAGGGTAATATATCTGAAAATAAGTATATAGCTCTCTCATAATTTTGCTCCTCTTTCATAATCATAGCTAAAGTATTTTTTGCAGCAAGCTGTTTTTGAGAGTCTGTATTTTTATCTATTTCTTGTTCAGCAATTTTTTTGGCTTCTGATATACGTCCAATTTTAAAAAGCAAATAAGATAAGTTACCATAATGTTGATTATTATTCTCAGTCATAATATGATTTTCAAGGAACTCAACTGCCATCTGATAATCTCCGGCGAAAAAAGAAGAGAAATAATATAGATATACTAAAGAATTATAATATTCAGCTCCTTGATAAATTTTCGACCAACTTTTAATAGCATATATTTTAGCTTTATATGGATCTTTTAAATAATTAAAATATATACTTGATAATAAATAATTCAGAAGAGAATCCATTTTATCATTAGCATATTTTATTCCTTCTTTTGCTGTAGCTATAGCTTGCATAGGTTTATCGAGAGCAATAAAAACACGAGTTTGAATATGATATATAATAGATAAAAGATTTGTATTATTGTTAATTTTTGAACTTCTAGTTAAGCATAATGCTTTGTATGATGTATCAAGAGCAGCTTCCACATCATCTTGTACTAAATAACATTGACATAGCGATAAAAGGAATTTAATTTGTAATTCTGTAAACGTATTATATTTACTTTCTATTAAATACTGTAAATTTTTAATTCTTTCTGGCATATCATACTGATTTAAGTTCATAGAAGAGTAAGCAATTTCAACATATGTTTTGCACTTGAATTCTTTGACACTTCCTTTTATAGAATCTTCTTCAGCTTTTGTTGAAGCATCTAAAACAACTTTTTCATATTTTTCAGAAAATAAATCTTTTGACAATATTTCAAAAAAAGTATCTTTTATTGGAGTAACTATGTTATCATCAAAATTATCTGAAAATATTAAAGATTTCCCTTTAACTTCCTCTTTTAGTTTTTGTATAGTCTCATCACTATTTTCAATAGTTAGCCCTGTGGTTTCTTCAATCTTTTTGCATAATATTCTGCAAATAAAATTTTTTGTTTCTGCAGGATACACAATATACATAGTTGTTAAAACTAAAATGATAGCATAAATATACCAAGAATTAACAATAATAATTTTATATTGCTGTATATCCAAAAAAGAAAGTATATAAGGAATTGCTAAAAATATACTCCAAACAATTAATATCAATAGTATATCTCTTAAACAATAATTACTAGTCTTATTCATTTACTTATCCTTTCGAATCATCTACAAAAACCTTTTAATACGTCATTTATTGTTTTCTATTATGCAATATTTTTCTACCATTAATTTACAACTAGAGACATGAATGATTTTTACACAAGTAAAAACAAAAAAATACTTTAAAAGTTAAGTTAATAACTATTTTTGTTAATTAACCACATCTTTTAATACTTATATAGAATTATCATATTTCTGTTTTTAATAAAATTTCATAAATCTACAAATTTTCGCAGGTTTCAGAAAGTTATATTAACTTTTGTTTTTATGTGTTTATTTCTGTAACAAGTATATTGAGCTTACCTTTTACAAAATAATACCATTTTGCTTTGTGATATTTGATGGCACGCATATTATCTGGTATTAAATACGCTAATGACCTTGAAAATATTCAATATAGAAATGATATTATATACATAAGTTATATTTTATAGGAGGTTATATGGAAAATTGTGATTGGAGCATTTGGAGTGCTGTTTTAACAGCTATTGCAACTTTTGGACTTGTAGTTATAGGTTTTAGGCAAACAAAAATACAAAAAACTCAAACGAATATCCAAAATAAAGCATTAAAAACATCTCTTTTGGAGCAAAGATTACAATGTTTGCACGATATAAACAATACTCGATCTTCTTTTTTAATACCAAGAGAATTGGCTAATCGTATAAGTTTTTATAATACTGGTTCAGGAGGATATAGTATATCTGATAATATGAAAGCTCAAGATATATCCATTTCAAATTTTATAAGAGCTGTAGAAGATACAAAATATTTATTTTCAAAATATCATTATGATTATTTAAAGACAATGATTGGAGATATTTCATATATATTAGCAATATATAAAGAAGTATTATTTAAAACCATTTTCATTGATAATTCAAACAACAATGAATTTTATGAAAAGAAACAAAAACTAATGTCCCTTAGAAATCATGCAATCAGCACAAATGAAATACTAGAAAAGGAATTGATGGAAGTATTAGAAATAGACTATAACCAATATACAGAAATAACTAACCGTCTTATTCAAAAATTTTCAAATGAAGATTTTTTTAATTCTTTTGACGAATATCTAGATATTGGATAGTTTTAAGACATTAGTTCCTTTGGTTCTTTTTATGACAATAGATTTTTACCTACCAATGCCTGTGGGGTGGATTTGTTTCACATGAGGAGAAGGAAAAGTTAACAGAAAACAACACTTCAAAGATTCCTGTGATTCAATAATACAAACACTTGCAACACATTCATTAACTTCGTAAAATTATTATATAAATTAGTTTTTAACTTAATGAAAGTAAGTAATGATGAGTAAAAATATAATTGATTTAACACAAATCGAAAAAACATTACAAAATATCAATTCAACATTATCTAGAGAAAATACTGAATACAAGATTGTTGTTCCTCAATTAGAAAAAATAGAGAAATCATTAAAGGATGTGAAACAAATAGTAGTACAAAATGATAAACCTATTCAAATTGAATATATAAATAATCCTTCTAAACTAGATTATATGACTGCATTGGGAACTGTTGGAGCTGTTATTATTTCTTTATTACTTGGTGTAATTATTCCATTTATTAGAAAATGCATATATTGGTGGAAAAATAGAATAAAAATCAAACTTAAGTTTATAGAATATCATTATAATAAAGATAAAAACATACTGCCTACTTTTTTTATTGATTTTAAAAACTTATATGAATATCAACTCTATATCAAAAAGGCTTTTTTCTTTATTGAATTTAAAGGAAGGGTTTTACCAATTATACTTCGTTTACAACCTCATGATACTGCTGTTATGCCCCCTTTATCTGAAACAGAAATGGTTTTTTCTATATATAGCGATATATGTAAAGACAACGCTACAAGAATTCAGGATGAAGAAGAATTAGTAAATTTCATTAATAAAAATCATGTGCGTAGAAATAAAGTTTCACCCTATGATGAAATAAAATCAGTATATCTATCATTAGATACAAATTTAGGACAGTTTAAAATTAACATACCACAATGGTTAAGAGAAGCTACAAGTGATTCAATTATATATCTTTTTATGAAAGACAATTTTGAATTTCCCGATACAATAG
>JAZLAM010000026.1:0-37461 GCA_045613125.1 Alphaproteobacteria bacterium
TTTTGCTAAAAAACGACAATTTTGTTAACGAATTGTGTCTCATAGTTTTGATACAATTATTACATTAAAAACCGTTGTGTCAAGCCGCATTTTAACCAATTACGGATTTTAATTGTTTTTAGATAAATAAAAATGAGTAGATTTTATTTTTGACATGGTCGCTCCATTTTTGATATTATCTATTCATAGCCGACAGTTAGGAAGTAAGTCGGCACTTCCTAACACAATTTGAGAACAGTTTTTATTAGAAATCTTTATACTTGAAATCAAAACCAGTAGAACACAACACTAATTGAAATCAATCTATATATAGAATTTATGGTGTTGGACTTCCACCCATATTTATTTTTAAGAAAACCACATCAAAAGTAGTTTCGTGGTTATAATAAATTATTATCAAAAGGATAAAACAAAATGAATTACGAAATAACATTTCAACCAAACAAATACAACGCATCAGATAGAGAATTAATATTAAATTTCAAAAAAGCATTGATGAGATATTATAGAAAATTATTGAAAGCAAGATATAACAAACATAAAGACAAACAATATAAAATGGATATTGATATATCACACGGAAATAGTGAATATTCATCAACACACCCACATTTACATATAAAAGCGGATATTCCGACAAATGAAATTCAGTTTTTTATGGAGTTCATCAAAAGTTATCTAAAAACAAAATATCCTAAATTAACGGCTCATTGTGGTAGTTTAATTTGTGATTTGGATAATCTGAAAGCAGGACTTTATAACCTTAATCAATCTGTCAAATATTATAATGAACAAGATATACAAGACGGTAATTACATTATTTAATTGATAAATACCTATGAAACAAAAGGTAAAACAATGAATATGATAATAAATGGATTTAGAGAGCGAATAAAGGCATTAAGGGATAGAAACAAGCAAATAGACACAGAATTAGAAAAAGACTCCACAGAGTCAAAAAAAGCGGCTTTAACAGATGAAAAAGAAGATAACCTTAATCAAATTAGAAAACAACGCACCGAAAAATACGAATATGAACAAATAAGTGAAAGCACCGAATATATGAAGAAGTGCTATTTGTATCTAAAAAAATTAGGCATCATAAAATCACAACATCAATTTTCCAAAGAATTTTTGAATAAATCACAAGATTACATGTCTATGATAATATGTGAATCACGAAAACCTGCCATCAATGCAATAAACAACCTATTACATAATCTAAATGAATTGTATTCTCTTTATGAAGAATTTGACAATAAAGAAGCAGTAAACCGCAATCTTTATTATTTAATAGATAGAGGTCAACGCATTATTACCAAAAGAATATTGTCCTATTTGTAAAGGTCATAAATGGAATTAACCACCGCATATCATAAATTGATGTTATTTAATAAGAAATACACCTACATAATGAAAGACGGACAAATTGTTTTCAATAATGGTTGGGCTTGGATTGTTGTATTCCAAGCCCTTAATAGAAGAAACTTTGCTATTGTTAAATATCGCGCTGGTAATTATTCGGTGGTTGAAGTATAGAAACCAACTGCTTCACTTCTTTGTTCTGATATAACGCAATGTCTGTTGGTTGAATATATAATCATCTGCTAATTTATATAAAATTATTTATTGTTTTATCAAAAAGGTACTAAATATTAATACTTTACAAAAGTGGATATTTGTAGTAATATTATATATATGATAAATAAAATTTAACGAAAGAAAAAGATATGACTAAAAATGTTAATGATGCTCGTCTTGCCGAAATGGATAGGATTTTCAAAATTAATAATCCTGATTACCAAGATATTCATTTTACTTCCTTAAAAGAAGTTAATGGTTTCTATGTTGCTTCAGTTATTGATAAAAAAACTATAGAAGAAACATATCCTTATACTGATTCTCAAGAGGAGTGCGGAAAAGCTCTTTATTTCATATTACCTAAAGATAATAAGCAATCAAAAGGTGCTGTTATTGAAATGAATAGTCATCCTACGTTTGGTTGGGATGCTGGAAAGTATGCTGGAACTTCTTTGGCACATACATCTATACAATTGGACGTAGAAGGTAAGAAGGTAGTGAATGTGTTTGGAGATAGATATCTAGATGTAGCAGATATGTTATCAGTAAGACGATTTCTTGGAGAACATAAAAAAGGTAGAGGTATAATAAAATTTTTAGATAAATTTATTATTGATAAAGAAGACTTAAGACAAAAAAGAAGAGAAGAACTAAAGGATAAAGCTTCAGCTATAAAGAACGATTTCGAAGAAATGCTTGGGTTTGGTGTCGATACGATTAAAAATAAAATTAAACATCTAAAAAATAGGTGCCGAGATATATATGATAGAACAACAAAAAACGTAGAACAAGCAAGGGAAAATCAAAAAGTTAAAAAAACAATAAACTATTATACTAAACGAGGAGGTCGTGACAAATAGTTTGTTTAGTTAAAATATTTTATCTGCAAAATAAAAGATATAACCTGATTATAAATTTTATAACCTACTGATTTTAATATCCGTAGGTTATTTTTGTCTGTTAAAGAACATGATTAAATAGTTGTATCATATTTTGTTGTTTTGGATATGTCTAAATAAGTTGTTTCTACTCTTTCCACAAAACTTTATAAGTCCGCCCTTTATAATTACAATCCAAAATTCTCTTTATATCGGTAAAAAGTTGGTTTTGTAATTACATATTTTTTACTTCTCTCTTTTGAATAAACATCTTTTTTTGTAATAGCGGATTTAAGTGAGATGACTTCGTGCTCGGCGCTCATCGGCTCTTTGCCGACCGCGATGCTTCCGCCTCGCTTTCGCTTGAAGTGCGAACTCACTTGTTAGTGAGTTCAAATCTCACACCGCCCTAACAGAAAAGCCCACCTTTCGGTGGGCTTTTTGTAATGGCGGATAGAGTGAGATTCGAACTCACGGTACCCTTTGGAGGTACACACGATTTCCAATCGTGCGCCTTCGACCGCTCGGCCATCTATCCAACAACTCTCATCTTATTAAATCGTTTTTTATATTAAAGCAAGCATTTTTTTTATTGTTATATAAAAAAAGACTGCCGTATTTAGCAGTCTTAGTAATCAAATTCATCCAAATTTTCCAAATCTGTCAAATATGGATCATCAACATCGAAAATTTCTTTGGTATATTCATCGGCAAAATACTTATCATTTATCACAAAACCGGAAACAGTTTTCATTTCCTCACCCGGATAAAGATAAAGACCTTCTGCAGGATAAACATTACCTAATTCGACTCTCTTAGATGTTAACACGTGTTGTATTAACTCTTCTTTTGTATACTTTTTCATATCTTCTTAAATTATAACATTACATAATTTGATTATCGGTTTGTATATTATCTTACTTTTTCTGATTTGTCAATGTCTTTATGCGTCGAAACAATGTTAGATCTTGGCATTCAACTTGAGGCATCGAACGTGACATCCTTACTTTAGCCATCATGTTCTGTATACTTCCAATAAAGGAGTCTCTATTTTTACCTTCTCTTATAATTCCGTTTCGTAAAGAAACTTTATATTCCGTACTTTCATCAATGGTTATGGTATACGTATCAGCTCCGAGTCTTTCTAGTTTTTTAAGCCCTCCCGATTCTAATATATCTTTTTCATCTACGGTAAAATAGTATCTGTTACCTATAGGTTTATCTTTATTGGTAACACTTGCTCCTATCAACCTTTGTAATTTACGTGACGCATTATTTAAGACATTACATTTTATAAAAACCTGATGTGCTTTATCTGCTTTTTCCAATAAGAAATTATACAATACATTCAGTGTTGTTACATAAATCTCTGTTCCTCTGCCGGCACCTTGACAAGACGGATCTAAGAAAAGCCCCGGATCACCGATACAGGTTTGCCTTATAGGTCTTTCATGGTCATCATAATTAACTATAAAATCTTTTTCTTCTTTGCAAATTCGTGAAATACCGACAATTTGATTAGAATCCTTATCTATTACCTTAAAATAAAAATATTTACGATCGGCTTCTTTGTTGGCCTCTATTCCTCCTCTTACATATTTACCTACCGCATTTTCCCACATATCAACATTATCAGAAATTTCTGTAGGTTTTAAAAACTGAATATTATAATGCCAATCTTCTATAGGTATGGGAGGTGTTAATTCTTCATTTTTTATTTTATCCAAATCAGAGTTTCTGATTCCGACTACTTTACCATTATTATCTATTCTAAGCAAAACACCTTTTTTATTGCATAAGTCAAGTATTTGTTGCCTATAAGCAAGCACCTTGCTTCGATTGCTATCTATAAAATGTTTGAGCATATGATTTTGATAATGTTTATCAAAATTATTTTGTTGTTTTACTATTCTGATTTTATTAGCTAACAATCGGCCGGCATAATCACCCGTAAGCGTTTGCCTTTTTGACAAACAACGCTCCATATCTATTCTTGCAACATTTCCGATATAAGCTTCAAGTTTTTTTTCATTTAATAAAAGTTCAACGGTGTCGCGCCACGCCATTTTTTGGCTTATCTGAGCAAAAATTTTAATTTCTTCCTCAGATTGAAGCTCTTCCATAATAAAACGATGCGTTTCGATTCTCATAAGCTATCTTTCAGATATGTTACTATTCTAAAAACATAGCACAAAATTATCTTTTTGTCAAATATTTATTGGCGAAATATTAACAATTTATCGCATCTTTATGAAAAAATTCGTTCTACTTTATTTTTAATACCATCTATAGCATTTTTGATATAATAATTTATTCCGAAACCGTTAAAATTATCCATTGTTGAAAGATGTTTTTTTATCAAATTTGTATCATATCCGGTTTTATTTTTAATTCTGCCATCAATATTAAACACTGATTCTTTTAAATTTATTTCCGGAGATTTTAAAGATTTCACCCTAATAAACGGCATATTATTATATTTAATTAAATGCAAAGGATATGCCAATTGGTCTTCTTTTTTATAATTTTTAATGTAACTGTTCCCCACAAAACCTAATTCTGTTAAAAATGGTGTCAGAACCGTTTCATAACTTTTACCACCAATTTCGGGGGTAATACTTTTCCAAAATTCATGAAACTTACAATTTTTAATTATATTTTGATTAAAAACCATAAAATAACTGTCTAAATGATAATTACTGTGATAATTTTCGGTCAATCCCCAAAAATCATAATTTTTTAATTCCATAAATTCAAAAATATCTTCTATATTAGTCATCGGACCATAAATACTATCATTACAAATTATCATCTCATCATATTTTTCAAGTTCTTGCCATCCGATATAATGCATCAAAAATTGCCAAGAGCCGAAGTATTTTCCACAATGTTGAGAACTTTGGGCATACTTTGTATAAGCTTTAATTTTTGACAATTCTTCTGATGACATATTTCCATCCGCAAAATAATATACATCGCTTATTTTGGACAACTCCTGAGCCAAAAAAACAACATAATCCTGAATTATATTATTTTTATCAAATCCAGCCAATAAACAAACTTTCTTATTCATCACAACCTCCTTAACATGGAAGTATTAGATATAAGTTATGATTTCATATTTTAAAGACTGCTAATATTTAAATTTATTAAACCCTGCCAAAAGCAGGGTTTAATCAAAAAATTATTTATTTTACTTCATCTGGATCCCTTAATACATATCCTCGTCCCCAGACGGTCTCAATATAATTTTTACCGCCTGATGCTTTTTCAAGTTTTTTACGAAGTTTGCAAATAAACACATCTATAATCTTAAGCTCTGGCTCATCCATTCCACCATATAAATGATTTAAAAATTGGTCTTTATTCAGAGTTGAACCTTTACGCAAAGATAACAACTCCATAATACCATATTCCTTACCGGTTAAATGTAATGTTTTACCGCTTACTGTAACAGTTTGCGTATCTAAATTAACCTCTACTTCACCTGTTTTAATGATTGAATTTGAATGTCCTTTGGAACGACGAACAATTGCTTGGATACGCGCCAACAATTCTGCCTTATCAAAAGGCTTTGTCAAGTAATCATCAGCACCAAAACCTAAACCTTTAACCTTTTTATCAGGATCTGATAAGCCCGATAATATCAACACAGGCGTATCAATTTTAGCATTACGCAAACTTTTTAACACTTCATATCCATTCATATCCGGAAGCATTAAATCTAAGATAATTATGTCATAATCGTATATTTTTCCGATTTCAAGACCGTCTTCACCTAAATCGGTAGTATCAATAATCATACCTTCTTTTTTAAGCATAGTCTCAATGCTTTGAGAAACAGCATAATCGTCTTCCACTAACAATACTCTCATATTACCTCCTTGTTATTTTTTTAATCGTAACACCACTATAACCTGATTTATTTATTCTTTTAAAGTATTGTTAATAATTATTAACAACAATTTGTAAAATATATTCAAAAATTATAAAACATCTATATATATAGATTATATGTAAACTTTTAGGAGAATAACATGTTTAAACTACCACCATTAAAATACGAACTTGATGATTTAGAACCATATATTTCAAAAAAAACTATGGAGTTTCACTACTTAAAACATCATCAAGCATATATCGATAATTTAAATAATCTTATAAAAAACACCGAATTTGAAGATATGTCATTAGGTAACATCATCAGAGCTACTGCAAACAACCCAAATTTAAGCTCCATTTTTAATAACGCGGCACAGATATGGAATCATACATTTTTTTGGAATTCGATGCACCCGAACGGAGGCGGAAAACCTCATGGCGAATTGATGACGGATATAAAAAATTCTTTCGGAAGTTATGAAAACTTCAGAAAAGAATTTAAAGAAGCTGCAATTGCTCAGTTTGGCAGCGGTTGGGTCTGGCTTATTAAAAAAGATGAACACCATTTGGCAATTATGAAAACATCAAATGCCGATAACCCTCTGGCGCACGATTTGGAACCATTGATTGCAATTGATGTTTGGGAACACGCTTATTATCTTGATTATCAAAATAAAAGAGCCGATTTTATTGATGCTTTTCTCGATCATTTGATTTTTTGGAAAGAATAAAAAAATATTGCTTGCAATATGAGATAAAATGTATTAAAGAAGCCTTTATAAGCTCTAATGGTCCCATCGTCTAGTGGCCTAGGACGCGGCCCTCTCAAGGCTGCAACACGGGTTCAAATCCCGTTGGGATCACCAATACAAACAACAGCCTGTAAAATGGCTGTTTTTTATTTTGTTACCAAGCCTTTCAGCAGTTTCGAGTGTTAGTTTTTCAAAAATAGCTGTTTTAGGTAAATATTCGAAATGAGTATATTAGTTTTTTTATTTACCAATAACTTATCAAATTTCTGCTGTTTTTAACCATTAAAATAAAACTATAAAATTTTTACATAGAATAAGTATCTAACATAGTTGCATGAAAGGTTGTTTAGAGATACATTATTCTTGTAAAGATAATTTTAAATACCAATCTCTTATAAATTAAAATATTAGCCGATAATGTAAAGATTGTAAAGCTATCAATAAGATATTAAAGCAATATAGGAATTAATGTAATAGAAACAATGGCAAAAGAAGTTAATTATAAAGAAACAAGCAGAGCTAAAGCTGTTGAACTTTGGATGAATGCTCCTAATCCGATGGTAACATTTTTCAAAACATTGGATGTTTCCAATCTTATTAAGATTTCAAAGAAGAAAAAGCTAAAGTTTAATATGTTGCTTGATTATTGTATTGGTAAAGCAGCTGTTAGTGTAAAGGAATTTTATATACTTCCTGTTGGTGAAAAGCTCATACAATATGATACTATAGCCATTAACACTATTGTTAAAAATAAAGAAAATGAAGTTAGTTCTTGCGATATATTATATACAGATAATCTGGAAGCATTTAATCAAGAATATTTGAAGTATACGAAGGAAGTAGCTCAAACATGCCAAGATAGAGATTTGTCAGAAAATAGCATGGTAATTGGAACATCAGCTATTATTGCCACTGAAATTGATGGCGCAGTAGGAATGAACAGTGGAATTTTCAATAATCCTTTTATTATTTGGGGAAAATACCGTAAAAAACTATTTAAATACTATCTTCCATTGTCCTTTCAATTTCATCATACTCAAATGGATGGAGCTCACGCAGGGCAATTTTTAGAAAACCTACAAAATGAGATTAACTGCTTAAAATAAACTAACTCGTAAGCCGTGAGTTAAGTATCACCAATACAAACGGCAGGCTGAAAAATGCCTGCTGTTTCTTTATTTTTCAAGCCCTTCAGCAGTTTCGAGTGTTCGTTTTTTAAAAGTAGTTATTTTAGATAGATCTTCGAAAATATTTTAAATGAAAATTAATCTGATTTTAATAAATATTACTGTGGAATTATTCAAAACAGTAACAAAGGAATCTGATAAATGGAATTAAATGAGCTTTTTTTACAGTATGAAAAAAATATGAATGATTTAATTTATTTATGTAGAGGTAAAACTATTGCATTTGATTTTGATGGAACATTAACCCGTTTTCAGTATGATGACTACCGAATGTTGCCTTGTCGTGATGATAATATTGATGAATATACAAAATCTGGGAGGAACATATATAAAAAAATACATATTTTAAAAACAATGAAATACATCATATCTCAACTTAATAAAGAAGATATTTTTATTGTAACATCAACGGTTCCATCTCTTAGAAACATTAAAAATAAAATTATTTTTGAAGAATTTGGAATATCTTATGAACATATTATCCATACTGATGGATCATTAAAAAAAATAAATGCTTTAATTGATATTCATAATAAAGAACAAAAAGACATTCTATTCATAGAAGATAATTATAAAATTTTACTTACAGCGGAAGAAAATTTAAACTTTGTCAGAAGTTATCATATATCATCACTTTTAGCTTAAAAACGTTATTTGTAATATGTTTATCTCGTAAACCGTGAGTTAAGCATCACCAATACAAACAACAGCCTGTAAAATGGCTGTTTTTTATTTTGTTACCAAGCCTTTCATCAAGTTCGAATGTTTATTTTTTGAAAATTTGCGTTTCAGAATTTTTTACGAACAACTTCTGAAAAAAAACAAAAGAGAGGTTGTTTTTTAACCTCTCTTTTTCCTACCTTTCTGGAGACACGGTGGAATGCTCAATATTTCACCGGTATCAGCAACAGGGATTAACAAAAATCCGTCTTGCTTTTTGGCATATCGTTCTTGCTCCTCCGGCGTGCACTGAACAAAAGCCGGACACGTGAAGAAATCATCGTTACATAGTCTCCCACTTGTATCGCAGAGCAAAAGATTATCATTTAGCCTGCAAATAACTCTTGCCCTGATACTGCTTTTTTCAGACACAACATACTTCTGCCTTTTCATAGGCCTTGAGTACATGCGCGGAAGGGACGACATATCCTTCTGGACAGAGATAACAACTTTTTCACCGACATGGGGTGACACTCTTTCCAGAACGTGTAGAACATAAAGTTTTCCTGAAGAAATTCTGACTATGGTTTCTGATGCACACTCCGCAACTACCACTCCATCATATACCTTCTCTTTAGGATAAACGAAAACGACTTCGCCATTTTTTGCTTTGACAACTTTGTCGGAAATAATTCGTTCCATAAATTATAAATTTAGATTGTTAATAATAGATTTTGCGTGCTGTATGCTACTATTAATTGTTCAATTTGTCAATAGCGCACAATGGTATGATTAAAATCATTATTACAAAAAGCTCGTAAACTGCGAGTAAAGCATCACCAATACAAACAGCACTCTTTTTAGAGTGCTGTTTTGCTATATAAACCAAGCACTTAAACAATCTCGAATCTTTGTTTTGAAAATGCGTATTTTGGGAAATTTTACGAACTGCTATGATTTTTTGTCAAAAAATATTGACAATTATATTTTATGTGTTACAAATAAAAGCAATATAAAATTATCATCATTTATTATTAACATCACGAAGGATTAGGTTAAAGGACCGAACCTCATTAAAAAAATCAGATATTATGTATAAAATGAATTGTGAACTAGAGTGCCGAATGATTGCTCAAGGTATTCATGGGGAAATTATGGCATATATTTCCGAACATAGTCTTGAGAAAAGGGCACAGGTGTTGCTCATCGAGCGTGGAAACCATGAAGAAATTATGGCTCATGTTGCTGAATATCATCTTTCTGATGAAGCCCAAAAGACTCTCATAGAGCGCGGGAATCATGAGGAAATCAAGAGATATGCTGTTGACGGAATATTCTGTGATGAAGCGCAAATAGCTCTCATAGCACGTGGCAATCATGAAGAGATAATGGTTTACATACGCCATGATACTCTCTCCGATGAGGCAGAAGAAGCACTGATAAAGCGTGGAAATCGTGAGGAAATAAAAGCCTATTACGAAAACATGCGGTAAATCTATCAAAAAGTGTCCTTATGAAGGGACACTGTTTTTTTGAAGCTTCATAAATTTCAGTTCATAAACTGCGAGGTAAGCATCACCAATAAACACCCTTCATGGGTGTTTTTTTGTGACCCTAGAGATTTGAACAGCGGGTTTCTCCAATTCTGACTATGTCGTTGCTTTACTTCGTTTCTCTTGCTCGCAACAACAAGTCTCATTGCGTCTCCTCATAAAAAGTGCAAAAACTTTTTTAGAAAAATATAATCATTCCTCTAAAAAGCATAAATACAATTCTTGACAAGAATATTAAAAAATATAAAATACAAATATAGATAAATTATTATGCAAACCTTTGTGTTTATTATATCACACATACGCAGAAAGCTATAAAAGTTTTCCGTAATAATTTGTTTTTTTAATTGAAATATTCTTAAATGTTTAATCAAATAAATTGTCCCATTATGGAAAAAGTTTTTTATTTCGTTCAAGCTATGCTTATGCTTGTTTATATTATTTCTATTTCGTTATAGAAAACTGATAAGCAAGAAGCTAGACTTATGCTTCGTTTTTGCATGAAAATAACATCTTTATACATTCCACAAACTTTTTAATTATTTTTTTATATAAAACTATGTATGCTATTTTACATAAATATTCTGAAGGATGTAAAAAATGAAAACAGAAAAAGAAAAAATGCTTAATGGTGAAACTTTTAAAGCCAATGATCCTGAATTAATGGAAAATAAAAAACACGCAAGGACATTAGCTGAAAAATATAATCATTCTTCTGAAGATGATTTAAGTTACAGAAAATCGCTTTTGACTGAATTATTCGGTAAATGCGGCGAAAAAATAATGATAAAACCACCATTTCACTGCGATTACGGTTATCAAATTTTTGTGGGAGAAAACTTTTTTGCCAATTTTGACTGCGTCTTCTTAGATGCTGCACCAATTGAAATTGGTAATAATTGCATGATTGGACCAAAAACCTGTATTTATGCTGTTACACATCCTTTAGATTCTGAAGAACGACAAAAAGGACTAAACATACCTAAAAAAGTTAGCATTGGAAACAATGTATGGATTGGCGGGGGAGTAACAATTCTGCCGGGTGTTAGTTTAGGAAACAATGTTATTGTTGGTGCCGGAAGCGTTGTTACAAAATCTTTTCCCGATAATGTGGTTATAGCAGGAAACCCTGCAAAAATAATAAAGCATTTATAAAATTCTTGACACAAATATCAAAAAAGATAGAATAAAAGCATAAACAAATTATTACGCAAACCTTTGTGTTTATTATATCACACATACGCAGAAAGCTATAAAAGTTTTCCGTAATGTTTTTAAAGGAAATAATATGAAACTTGTTAAACCGAATACAAAATACAAAGACAGCTTTATTGAAGCATTAAAAGATGGTTTTCACTTGGGTGCACAATCTCCGATGAACAAAGAAGAAATTGCCAACATTGAAAAAGATTTCGAATCTTTTTTAAAAAATAAAGTGCTAAAACCTTATGACCCTACACCAAGATTGCGAGATGATGGTAAATATTACCCGAATGCTCCGCAAATTTCATACTGGTTGCTAGATAAAGGGAAATTTATCGGTGCATTTAATTTGCGAACAGAATTAAACGAGTTCTTGATGTATATAGGAGGTCACGTCGGATATGGTATAACACCTAAATACAGACGCATGGGATATGCGACCGGAGGCTTATCATTATTGATAATGAAAGCCCGTAAATTAGGTATAAAAAAATTACTTATAGCCGCCAAAGAGGAAAATATAGGCTCTTGGAAAGCTATTGAAAAAAATGGTGGTGTTTTAGAAAATATAATTATATTACCATGGCAAAATAACGGGCAGAAATACAAAAGATATTGGATCGAAATTTAGATATACTTCCATTAATTATTAAGAATATAAAAAATGTAACGAACAAAAACCAAATTGATAAAATATTGACATATAAAAATATTTGGATAACAATACAAACATAAGTTAGCTTTAGGAGAGATATTTATGATTAATCATAACAAGTTAAAATGGCATAATATAAAGATGCAATGTGTAAAAGATGGCTGTCCTAATATTCAAGTACAACCGGGGCGTTCATTATCTGATGTTTTAAAAGATGTATGTAATATTACCAGTAAAGCTAACATGCCTGTTACAACAGATTTTCACGGAGGGTTTGTAATTCCTGCCGGCACAGAGTATCATGATGCTTACTTTATGGCTTTGGAACAAACTGATACCTGTTCTCCTCAAGACCGATTAGCTGAAGCACAAATGATTAAACAAGTTGTTCCTAATTTTGAATTTGACGAAGACCTAAAACTCAGTTTAGCATATTACAGACATGAAGTATTAAAAGAAAATCCGCAAAATATTAATCAATTTACTGAAGAAGATGTCTTAGATACATTCAAAATATTAAACAAAATGAAAAATGATGAATACAAAGTAACTTTACCGTTATTAGAAAAAGAACTACAAACAAAATATCCGCAAACATATACTGCTTTACAACAAAAAGAACAACAACCTACTCAATATAACGGATTTACGAGATAATATTTATCCGGTAAAATATCTAAATACCAATACCTATTAGGCAATAACAGCATGACAGGTCCAAAAACCTGTATTTATGTTGTGACACATCTTTTAGATGCTAAAGCATAGCAAAAATTCTTGACACAATATCAAAAAACATAAAATAAAAGCATAAACAAATTATTATGCAAACCTTTGTGTTTATTATATAACGCATACGCAGGAAGCTATAAAAGTTTTTCCGTAATAATTTGTTTTTTTAATTGAAATATTCTTAAATGTTTAATCAAATAAATTGTCCCATTATGGAAAAAGTTTTTTATTTCGTTCAAGCTATGCTTATGCTTGTTTATATTATTTCTATTTCGTTATGTAAAACTGATAAGCAAAAAGCCATACTTATGCTTCGTGGCGCATCTACATCACTTTGGATTGTCACAGTCTTTATCTGTTGTAATTTTTTAAGTGATTCGCTTATTCCTCTTATCTTATTGTTAATTAACACAACATTGATTTTTGTTAATAGTGTTTTATCAAAAGAAGAAATTAAGAAATAGGAATAATGCAATAACAGCACATTTAACTTGAGCATTAAAACGTTTCACATCTGTGATTTGTTTCATGCTCAAGTTTTAGTTTTAAATGGTTAATTTGCAATTTTAATTGACAGAAACATGATTGCATGTTAGTTTTGCTCTATCTTACTATAATTTATTCATTATTAACCATTAAATTTTCACAACTATGCTAAAGTTTTTGAAAAATCATTGGGCATCGATTGTTTTTGCCCTATGCGCCCTTGCAGTTTATGCATTTGACATTTTTGCTCCGCTTTGTTCTATTGAAACGAGAGCTTTGCTCGGTTATTTTCCGATTGTATGCTTAGCATTCTTTTTAGGATGTGGGGTCAATCTTGAAAATAACTCGTCATGGATAACTTTCGTTGTTCTCAGCCTTTTGGCTGCAGTTATTCAATGTGTTCTATGTGTATACTTGCTGCCTACTTGGCAATACGCAGCCACTATTATCTGTGCCGGAGTACTTTGTGTTTTGGGTAATTTTGCAGTATCATTTTTTGCTTTCATATTAATGGAAAAACATCAAAAATTTAAAAAAGAAGCAATGGATAGATAAGAAACACACATTCTTATAAAAAACCTCCTGTTACGGGAGGTTTTTTATTGACAAATTTAATCAATAACTATACAATCTTTCCACAATGTTTAATTATTTAAATTTATCTTTATGGAAACTTTACTTATTATTCTATTTTGTTCGTTATTATTGCTTTTTTGTATAATCGGTTTGTTTGCAAAAAAGAAAAATATGCAAGAAACGTGCGATGATGTTATCGTCAATGAAGATGGTGAACTTTGCTACGCATACTCAGATGACGAGGTTTATGACGGAGTTGTGGTTGCAACTTGTAGCGGGGCACACTCTTTTATCAGAGCCTCGACCGGAGTGCTATATTTTTTAAGAACTGCTGAACTTCCCATCAACGAGAATGTGGTAATTGCCGTTCGTCATCGCCCATCTGCCATGGATGAATACTTAAAACCTTATGAAGCTCCTAAATATGTGGTATCTGAAAAAGGCGACATTGAGGCAGCTGTTCTTTGTCGGTTAAATAAAGACATTTTGCTTTGTTGTACGGAAGAACAAAACGATGATTTTATCGGTTCTGCCATGCCAAAGCACATGTTAGTTAAATGCTCTGTTGAAGAACAGGCAAAATATGCAAAAGCAACCGAAAGAATTTATGATGCCAGCGAAGATTTTCGTTGTTTTGAATATGAAAGGGAAAAACCCTGCACCATCCCGATCATCAGAACTGATGAAAAATTTATCATTCCGGCATGTTTGCATAAAAGCAACAAAAGAAAGAGGGTGTAAAAAAACCCTCTTTTTTGTATGTGTTTTTGGTAAAAATTTCATTTTAAAATAAAACAATTTCGTCTTATAAAAAACTCAAATTTATTGCATTTAAATGGCAAACATATTATCATCATTATGTATTTTTATATAAATATAATATTTTAAAAAATTTTAATAAATTTAAAGGCACGATTTAATGATAAATAATAAAAAAGGAAGAGACGAATTAAAAAAACTTATAGAAAAAAATAATGACGTATATGCTCTTGTTGAATATTTAGATAAATATCGTTATTACAAAGAAGATATTGACTATCTGCTCCATTCCTTCAAAAACATAGAAACAAATTGTGCTTATACACTGGAATGTAAAGATTATTGGTATTTTTTTGAAGAATATATCAGATTTTTAACCATCGCGATGTCTAATGGTTATATTGAAAACAATAAAGAAAACAGAAATAAAGTTGAAGAACTTATTGCTAAAAATATAAAAAGAGAAAAGTGTACCTTGGCAACTTATTTATATGCTGCTAATTTTTACAGAAATATGTATTTAGGCGACATTGATGAATATATTGATAAAAAATATGAAATTATACAATTATATGAAAAAGCCGCACTTAAAGGGAGCACTCAGGCGCAAAAAGAAAAACAAAATTTTTTAGAAAAAATTGAAAGCCTAAAAAAACAACCAACTGAAAAAGAAAATAAAAACAACCTTATAAAATTAATAGACAACAAAAATGATTTTCCGGCTCTAATAGACTTTATGGATAATTATCACACCGAAAATCAAGATATAGAATACATTTTATATAATTTTAAAAAGATAGAAGATAATTCATCTCATTTGTTGAAAAAAACATACTACTGGCGCTTTTTTGCAGAATATATCCGAGCTTTATGCATTGCTATTGATAGCAATGTTATTGAAAACAATGCAGAAAACAGATGTAAAGTTGAAGCACTTATAAACAAAACAACTTCACAAAAAGATTGTCCTCATGTTGCTTATTTGTATGCAGCTCGTTTTTATAAATATATGTATATGAGAAACATTCATGGATACAGAAATACTGATACCAGAGCTGAAATTTTAAGTCTGTATGAAAAAGCCTCATTTAATGGAAATATTTTTGCTCGAGACGAAAAATTGAAATTTTTAGCACAAGCTGACACTGTTATAAAAAGCCCGGAGAAGATAAAAAATGAAGTGGTTTTACCAAAAGACGAACCATCACAAGAAACAAATTATAAATTGTTAGATTTCGATCCGAAACTAATTAATGCCAACACAGATTTAATTAAACTTACCGCAAAATTAGAAAAATCAAACCTACCTTTTACATTGCTGATATCAGGACCTCCGGGAACAGGAAAAAGCTATTATCTTAGATATTTAGCTCAAAGAATGGGGAAAAGCTTTATAGAAAAAACCTCAGCAGAACTTTTTTCAAAATTTCAAGGAGAACCTTCTAAAAATGTATTAACTCTTTTCAAAAATGCTGAAAATAAAAAAGCCGGCATAATATTAGATGAGATTGAGACAATAACAGGAGATAGAGGTAAAAACAGTGATTTAAGCAACCCATGGCGTTCCGAAATGACAAATACGTTTTTAACCTGTTTAGAAAACACCCAATATCCTTTTATGGCCACAACAAACTTTATTTCCAAGATAGATAAAGCTATTTTGAGACGTTTTGTTTTCAAAATCAAATTTGACTATTTAAAACCTGACCAAATCGAATATGCTTTTCGTCTGACTTTTAATTTAGAACCTCCTGCCGGTTTATTAAAACTTGGCGGACTTACCAACGGCGATTTTGCAATAGTTAAGAAAAAAGCTGAAATTCTTGATTGTTTATCAAATGTTCAAGAGCTATATAATATGCTTAAAGAAGAAGTCTCCGTTAAAGCAATTGGTAATGTCGTTCATCTCGAAGAAAAACTAAATTTTGATAAAAATTTTATCAATGTTGAAGGAAATTCTTTAGATTTATATGTCAAAAAAATAAAAGAAAATAAAATTAATAACTTCTCTATTTTGTTATATGGCCCATCAGGAACAGGAAAAAGCTTATATTTACGTCATTTAGCACAAGAACTCGGTTATGAACTGATTGAAAGAAGAGCTTCTGACATATTAAGCAGATGGCATGGCGAATCTGAACAAAACCTTGCCAACGCTTTCGAAGAAGCTAAAAATCGAAGAGCTATGCTCATCTTTGATGAAATTGACAGCTTTTTATCAAGCAAAAATAATATGATGCAAGTTCACAACGCTCAGCTTGTAAATGAATTTTTGGTTCAATTAGAAAACCATCCGTATCCGGTATGCGGTACAACAAATTATCTTGAAAACATGGAGCAAGCCTCCTTACGTCGTTTCAAAATAAATGCCAAGTTTGATTATTTACATAAAGATCAATACAATTATGTATATAATAAAACATTTGGTGTTGAGCCCCAAAAGAAATTAATAAATTTACAAAATTGACACCGGCAATTTTTACATTAGCGGCAGAAAAAGTAAGTTTAGAAGATGCGCAAAAAGATGAAAAGCGTATATTTGAAATATTTTCTGAAGAAGTTAAAAGATGTACCGGAGAAAATATATATCAAAAAGAAGATCAAACTTATGAAAAACTATTCATCAATAAACCAGATCTTTATACAAATCCCATCACGGATAATTATGATAAGGTTTTAACAGGTTTTGTAAAAGTTATAACTGATAAAGGTTACGGATCAGGATTTTTCATCACCGACAATGGCTTTATTTTAACAAATAAACACGTTGTTCATGAGCAAACAATTGTTAAAATCAAACTATTCTCCGGAAGAGAAATTCCGGGAGAAGTTATCAGAACAAACAATCTTGATATAGCTCTTATTAAAGTTTCTGAGGAAAACAAAGTTTATCCGATGACAATAAAAACTGAAGAATTAAGTGTAGGATCAACAGTTTTTTGTTTAGGAAACCCTAAGGGACACGATCAGGTTCTTTCAAAGGGTTGCATAACCAGATATACCTATGATACTGAAAAAAATCCGCGTATAGAAACCGATTGTGTGTTAAATAAAGGCTCTAGCGGAGGCCCTTTGTTTGACGAGTTTGGAAATGTTATAGGAGTAAATGTACAAGGTTGGAGAGAAGAAAGAGGAGCGCTTTTAGGAATTAACTTGCATGTTCCAATAAACGATGCCTTAAATGCGTTAAATATAAAATTTAATTCATAAATCTTATCATACAGGAGTAACAAAATAATGACCATAAACAAACATAAAGATATCATCATAAACAAATATACCGAATATAATGAAGATGAGCGCTTAGTTAGTGATAGAGGTCACAATTTAGAATATCTTACAACTATGCGCTATATTCAAAAATTTCTAAAACCAGGTGCTAAAATATTAGAAATCGGTGCCGCAACCGGTCGTTATTCTATTGCTCTGGCTAACATGGGATATGATATTACCGCTGTTGATTTAACTCCTAAAAATGTTGAAGTTATGAAATCTAAAAGCAAACATCTAACAAATTTTACATGTATGGTTGGAGATGCTTTAGATTTGAGTATGTTTGAAGATAAAACTTATGACATGGTTCTAAATCTTGGTCCCATGTATCATTTATTTAACAAGAAAGATAAAGAAAAAGCAGTGAATGAAACAATTCGTGTTGCTAAAAAAGGCGGAGTTTGTATGTTTGCATATATTCCTTGTGCTTCTTTAATGACCGGTTATGGTTTACGCCATCAGGCTGCCGAACATCTTATAGAAGTTATGGATAATAAAGGACGCTTTAAAGACATTCCGGAAGAAATATTCAATGCTTTTCATATAGAAGATTTTAAAAAACTTTTCGAAAAAACAAAAACAACATACATTACCAATGTGGCAACAGACGGTATAGCATATGCTATGAGAGAATGGGTTGAACAACTTTCTCAAAAAGACTATGAAGCTTTTGTAAAATGGCATTTTTTAACTTGTGAGCGCTTGGATCAACAAGGTTACAGTGCACATTTGCTATATATCTGCAAGAAAAAGTAACAAAAATCACATAAGCACATACTTGACAAAAGTTTACCGTAATATTATAATGCACAACATATTAATATTATTGTATCACCCTTAAAATTTACAAAATTATGAATCTAGAATTATTCAATCTTTCAGAAGAACAACAAAACATGTTGTTGGGGAAGAAAACTGTTACGACTAATGATGTCAAAGATGTGCTTAAAACTTTTTCTTCGGGAAAAATTAAAAACGCCAAATTAGGCAGACTTCATGTTGAAGAATTTACTTCTCAAGAGGCAGATTTTACTTTGTTTAAACATGATAGACACATTGTCTTCTACGCTCTTGAGAAAGTTAAAGAATCTCTTTTTTCAAAAGCAAAATATCGTGTTTTCATTTGGCCGATAGGTTTTGATGAAGTTATCGCTGTCTCTCCAGGAAGTGTTTCATTTGAAGCTCCAATAAAAGGATATTCAAAAGAAATAATATTCTTAAAACGGCATGGAAATGAGCACGAAGTTTGTAAACTCTATTGCTATAACAGAGAACATCTGTGCATCTTTGAAAAATCAGATCTTTACAGAAAGTTTGCCATTGACAAGAAAAAAGTTACCTGCATAAAAGATTATGCCATTCATCATTATCATTGGACCAATCCCGATGGGTGGGTGCCGGAACATTTCCACATTGAGACAAGTTACGAGCCTTTGTTCTTCTTAAGAAACGATCCGGAAGAAATTCCGTCCGGTAGTGTTAAACTTTCCTATCCTTCAAGACCTGCTCTTTATGGTCATGACTTCGGATAAAAACTAGTTTTCTTCAAAACTTAAAACAGCGTCTCGCAAGACGCTGTTTTTTTGCTTTTAAATTTAATTTTTCTGTCTGATAAATTAAAATCATTTTTATAAAGCATATAAAAATGCCATGTAAAAATTTTACAAAATAAATTATTTAGTATTGTAACTTATAAAAGTTTCTGATATAATTAGCGTGTTAAAATTAATTATTAACTTTATTAAAATGTTCGATTATGAAAAAAATTGATGTGTTCACAACAGTAATGGCAGCCATTGCTGTGTTAGGTATTTTGGTGTTTTGGATTGCAGGTTTTAAAGACAAGGATACTCTAGCTGCTTATGCTTTAGTTACCGCTGGTATATCTGCAGGCATTTTTCTCATAACCAAAGGGATTTGTGCTTTAAGAAACCGTAACATGTGTTAGTGCTATTGTTTCTCCAAACAACGCCACACATTAAGAAAAAACACTTGTCTCATAAAAGACAAGTGTTTTTTTATTTGACAAAAGATCTGTTTATTGATATATAAAATCCATAACATTTATTATGATGAAACCAACATTATTAACTTTTAAAAATTTTTTAGATTATGGATGCTTCAATTTTATCTCGGGAGATTTTCCTTATTTTGGCTTTTATTCATTTGCTTATTACTTTTGCAGGTTCTCAAATGAAAGTCTATGTTCCCGCCAAAATTTACAAAAGTTTGTTTGCTTTTGAACTTTTTGTCGTAACCGCGTATATAGTTTATACGTGTGTAACAGAACCGTTCTACAATGGCATTGGTGCTGCAATTTTCGGATATGCAATGCTCTATGGTCTTATGTGGCTTACATACGGTTCGCTTAAACATTGGATAATCAATCCTGAAAAAGTTTACAGTTTTTACCCTGACAAAGTTATAGAAAAACCATCAGGCGAAAGACTCTTAGGCGGATATATCACAGAAGCAGGATCAAAATTCTGTGTTTATATTGACGATTCTCAGTATTTTACAACAGCCAAAAGAGACGTTCCTCTTTCTGTAAAATATCGAGGATGGGTAAGATTTTCCGTACGAGTTGATGTGATAGAGTTGAATCAATAAACAGCTTTACATTCCAAACAAAGTACACCTGTCTTTGATAGACAGGTGTATGTTTTTATTACAGCATATCACTCGGATTAAAGATTTTATAAATCAGAAATGACAACATCAAAATCAAAGCTACCATAGGAATTGTACTATTTTCACGATATAAATTTTCAATTTGTTCAACTGACAGATTGCCGATAAGAGCTTGAACACCGGGCTTACGGCTAAAAGTAAACACCGTTGCCTTCTCACCTACAACCGACGGACCTTCTCTACTACCTGTGTATCCAATTTTAACATCTCTCGGATATTTCAGATTATCAATCATGTAATATACAGAATCAATGACCACAAAATTTGAATTGGCATCCTCGCTAAATTCCAAATTTCCGACACCGATAATTTGAGGATTTACAGGCGCACTATCAAAACAAGAACAACTCGTTAAAGCAACACCTAGTGTGGCAATTAACAAAAATAATACATACTTTTTCATAAAATTTTATTTTTTAAGATTAATAACTTACCATAATTATTGTTTTATAAATACATTGTACTTTTTAAAAAATTGTTGTCAACCATTAATCTGTAAAGTATTACTTAATTAAAAGCAAAAAGAACTTCTTCAAGTTCAAAACCATCTTTTGTTACAACCTTTTTTTCATATTCAGGTAGCATTTTTCCGCCATTTTTTTCATAAAAAACATGTGCTTTTACATTTTGTTTTAAGGCATATAAATAAAAAGGTTCATTATTGATTTCTTTTCTAAACTCATTTAATAAAGTTGTACCTATTCCTTTATTTTGCGCAGATAGTAAAACATATATAGAGTGTACCTCATATTTAAACGGATTATTTTCATCTCTTGCTTGTCCGGCACAACAAAAACCTACAATTTCCTTATTTAGTTCTGCAACCCAATATATTGTATCTTTTGCATTAATACTATTTTGTATCGCTAAAACACGCTCATTGCTAACTATTCTTTTTGATAAAAGCGCATCAGATATTAAACCTTTATAACAATCTTTCCATGTCGTAACGTTTATATATGCTATTTTATCTGCATCTTCACATGTTGCTTTGCGTATTTTTATCATTTTATCAAGCCTATACTCTAACTCATATATTTTAGATTATTTTATAGTTTTTTTCTTTAAATTCAACTTCTAATTTAACATAAAAAAACCTCGCAACACACGGTAGCGAGGAAAAAATCTTTTTTTTATTTAGCATCATTTTCTTTTTGTTCATCAAGTTTTGGCTTACGAATAAAATCATCATAAAAAACCATACCTATCCATATAAAAATGAGTATCAGAAAAGCTACACCAAATGTATAATTCCTATGATAAAGTTCTTCAATTTCTTCAACGGATTGATTGCCCGCAACAGCTTGTATACCTGATTCCAGCGAATAAGTAAACACTGTTACCTGCATGCCGTCAACCGGCTGAATATCTTGAGTAACCGAAAAACTACGAACATTATGGTCCGGAATAGTCACTTTTGCGACAGTATATTGAGTTGAATCTATAACCGCAAACCAAAGTCCGCTTTTACTGTCATACTCTAAATTTCCGACACCGATAATTTTAGGATTAACTGGCGCACTATCAAACCAAGAACAACTCGTTAAAGCAACACCTAGTGTGGCAATTAACAAAAATAATACAAATTTTTTCATAAAATTTTATTTTTTAAGATTAATAACTTGCCATAATTATTATAATTGTAGTGGCATGATAACTTATAAATTAGCTTTGTCAAGTCTTAAATAATGATTGACAAAACATGGTTTTAACATATAATGGCAAGCACTTATTAATTATTATCAATATTAACAAACTTTGAGGACCCGGTCAAATAAGCCTCGTTAAACATTCCGGTATTTTTATGTTTACAAAAATAGTATTAATTATTTTGATTTTTTGTCTGTTGATACTTGTAGCGATGATGCTTGATGTCGCATACCTCACCAGAAAAAAATCCACTGATAAAATTTCAGGTCCTGCCGGCGAACCACGATGGGACGGAGTTCTCCCTAAAAAAGTTGACGACTACACCTCTCCGCGTTATGTTTATGAAGATAATCATGAATGTACAGAGCCTCAACCTGAACACGGCAGAATTATCGGTTATCGCATCAGCCCGACACTAGTTATTCACAGTTGCAGTGAATATGCTGTAATTCCTCCGACAATAGCAGAATATCTCGACAGATTAGGAGGAAGAATGCTTAGAGAACCTGATATTGACATCTTGTTACAAAACTGGGATGCAATCTCAGACTTACGCGTAAAAGCAGGCGACACCCCTCTTAAGAGGGATAACTTTTGGTTCCGTATTGATGATGTACCTGTGGTATGCTATATCAAAAACGGATCATACGGTTTAAACGTAATGGCTTTTAGTGACTTTGAAGCTCTTCTTATCTTGAAGAGATAAAATCTTTATCAAACGGCGTTCTTTCTAAAAGGCGTCGTTTTGGTTTATTTATTTCCAAAATATATATTGACAAAACATGTTTTGGGTATATAATGACAAGCACTTATTAATTATTATCAATATCAACAAACTTTGAGGACCCGGTCAAATAAGCCTCGTTAAACATTCCGGTATTTTTATGCTAATTAAAATAGTATTTTTTGTTGCTCTTGGTCTTTTTTTGATCTTGTTTACCATGTTGTTTGTACGTTTTCTTAAAGCCACCAGTAGCACAGAAAAAATAGAAAAAAAATTAGGCGATAAACCTGGCGGCTACCAAGGACCTGCCGGCGAACCGATTTGGGATGGTGCTTTACCTGTAATGGTTGAAGATTACACTTCTCCGCGTTATGTTTATGATGATAGCTACGAAAGTACGGAATATCTTCCCGAACATGGCAGAATCATCGGGTATCGCATCAGTCCTTCACTTGTTATCCATAGTCATAGCAAGTACTCGGTAAACCCTCCAATGTTAATGGATTGTCTCAACCGATTGGGAGGAAGATTGCTCAGAGCATCTGATATTAATGTCTTGATGCAAAACTGGGATGCAATCTCTGACTTACGCGTCAAAGCAGGTGATACTCCTCTTAAGAAGGATAACTTTTGGTTCCGCTGCGATGATGAGCCGGTAGCTTACAACATCAAAAACAGTTCCTACTGGCCAAACGCTATGGCTTTTAGCGACTTTGAAGCTCTTCTTATCTTGAAGAGATAACAAATTTATCAAACGGCGTTCTTTCTAAAAGGCGCCGTTTTGGTTTATTTATTTTCAAAACCAATATTGACAAAACTTTTTTTTGATATATAATACCAAACACTTATTAATTATTATCAATAAACTTTGAGGACCCGGTCAAATAAGCCTCGTTAAACATTCCGGTATTTTTATGCTAATTAAAATAATATATTTTGTTGCTTTTGGTATTTTTTTGATACTGTTTACCATGTTGCTTATCAGAACAACTAAGCACATCGACAGAACAGCAAAAAAAATAGGCGATAAACCTGGCGGATACCAAGGACCTGCCGGCGAGCCCCGATGGGATGGTGTTTTACCTGAAAAAGTTGATGACTACACCTCTCCGCGTTATGTTTATGAAGATAATCATGAATGCACAGAGCCTCAACCTGAACATGGAAGAATTATCGGTTATCGCATCAGTCCAACTTTGGTTATCCATAGCAGAACTGAAATAAACATAAATTCTCCTGTATTGTTTAATTATATCGAGCGTCTTACAGGAAAACTGCTTAATCTTTCTGATGTTAAGGTTCTATTGCAAAACTGGGATGCAATCTCGGATTTACGCGTTAAAGCAGGTGACGATCCTCTTGAAAAGGAAGACTTTTGGTTTACACATCTAGGCTTACCTGTTGTATATTCCGTCGACAGAGATGTTTATTACACAAAAGCTATGTCATATCCCGAGTGTTGGTATCTTCTTATCTTGAAGAGATAAAATCTTTATCAAACGGCGTTCTTTCCAAAAGGCGCCGTTTTGGTTTATTTATTTTCAAAACCAACATTGACAAAACTTTTTTTTGATATATAATACTAAGCACTTATTAATTATTATCAATATCAACAAACTTTGAGGACCCGGTCATATAAGCCTCGTTAAATATTCCGGTATTTTTATGCTAATTGAAATAGTATTATTTGGTGCTCTCGGTATCTTTTTGATACTCTTTGTCATTATGTTTATCAACACTATGAGACACATCGACACAACATCCAAAAAACTAGGTAATGAACCTGGAGGATACCAAGGCCCTGCCGGCGAACCCCGATGGAATGGTGTTTTACCTGAAAAAGTTGACGACTACACCTCTCCGCGTTATGTTTATGAAGATAATCATGAATGCACAGAGCCTCAACCTGAACATGGAAGAATTATCGGTTATCGCATCAGTCCGACTTTGGTTATCCATAGCAGAACTGAAATAAACATAAACTCTCCTGTATTACTTAGTTATATCGAGCGTCTTACAGGAAAATTGCTTAACCTTTCTGATGTTAATGTTCTATTGCAAAACTGGGATGCAATCTCGGATTTACGCGTTAAAGCAGGTGACGACCCTCTTGAAAAGGAAGACTTTTGGTTTACACATCAAGGCTTACCTGTTGTATATTCCGTCGACAGAGATGTTTATTACACAAGAGCTATGTCATATCCCCAGTGTTGGTATCTTCTTATCTTGAAGAGATAAAATCTTTATCAAACGGCGTCCTTTCTAAAAGGCGCCGTTTTTTATTCTCATATTGACTTACCTATATTTTACATTATAGTTTATTGTAAGTATATTTTTGGAGTTTCAGATAATGGTAAAATACAGAATTATCGGCAATATGACCGGAAATTCAATGGATGCAATTGATCTTGTTTTAACCGAATTTGACGGCGATAAGATGACGGACATATGCTCTTATACTCAACCCTATACAAAAGATATGCAAAACAAGATGGAAAATTTGCGAACTGATGCTTTTAACAAAACACGCACAGAAATTGAAAATTTACCAAATTTTATATCCGTTCATAACGATTATATCAAACAAATTGCCGATTGTATTAACCAAATGTGTTTGATAAACAATATTGATAAAAAAACAGTAGATGCGATTGGTTTTCACGGAAAAACTTTAGATCACAATCCTCCATCAAAAGCAAAAATTGATAATACCTTACCCTACACGCTACAAATCGGTTCGGGACAGATGTTGGCTGACTTAACCCAAATACCGGTAGTTTATGATTTTCGTTCAGATTATGTTATGTCAGGTTTTGAAGGAGCCCCTCTTGTTCCTCCGCACAACGCTCATATTGCCGCTACGGAAGGAGATGGTATATATTATAACGGAGGAAACACTTCTAACTTTGCAATCATTAATAACGGATTAGCGCAAATCGGAACCGATGCCGGCCCCTTTAATGAATATACCGACAATTATATAAGACAATATTCAAATTCTTGTTATGATAAAGACGGTAAAATAGGCGAAAAAGGAAAATTAGATAAAAACTTATTACAAGAAATTTTTAACTCAGGCCGTTCTTTTTATGAATTATCTTTACCCAAATCAGGCGATCCTGCATATTATCATAAAGATGAAATTTTCCGTTACATAAAACAAAAAAACATCAAATTTGAAGATGCAGTATATACTTTTGAGTATGTTGCAGCATATATAGCTATACAAGCTTTAACACTTATTCCGGATAATATAAAAATACCTAATAAATTTATCTTATTTGGCGGTGGTTGGAAAAACCCCATCGTATATCAAAGTTTTTCTGATTTATTGGAAGGCAAAGCTTTTGTTTTAAACGAACATCAGGAAAAGTGTAAAAAATTACAATCAAGATTTAAACAAAAACCAAACATTAAAAAGTCTGCTTTCGGAGAATATATGGAAGCCCGACTTTTTGCCGATTTGGCTCGATACAAACTGGAAAATAAAACTTGGGAAATTCCCGAAATAATGGAAGACAATAAAAAAATTGTTTGCGGTAAAATTGCGACACCTAAAATATCAAACAAACAATATACAGATTGTATAAACAGAGCCGCTAAAGGTTGGCAATCTGAAAAAGCATAAAAAAACTCCACCGATATGAACCGATGGAGGTTGATTTAAGTATAAAAGGACTAGAAGCCTTCCATATCTAAGCGCTTACGCAACTGTTTTCTTGCACGACGAACAGCTTCTGCTTTACGGCGAGCTTTTTTCTCAGCATTTTTCTCGTGACAACGACGCAATTTCATTTCACGGAAAATTCCTTCGCGTTGCATTTTCTTTTTCAAAACTTTCAAAGATTGAGCAACATCATTGCCAATAACAGTAACTTGAACCACTTAAATCACCTCTTTTCATGTCTAATGTTTATTAATTGTGGGCTTTGTAACATACATTTATTTTAATTGCAAGTAAAATTTATTCAAGTTTTAGAATTAAAAAAATATCTTGCATATCTGTTTTTGTTACTTTAGATTAAAACCAACATAAAAGAGAGGGAAAATATGAAAATAGTTTATTGCGGAGATGTTGTCGGCAGATCAGGTCGAGATGTTGTTTTGAAAAACCTAAAAACAATACAAGAAAAATATACCCCTGATGTCATAGTCGTAAATGCTGAAAATGCCGCCCATGGTTTTGGTTTAACACCCGGAATTTGTCGCGATTTTTTTGCTGCCGGAGTAGATGCAATCACCACCGGAAACCATGTTTATGATCAACGTGAAATTATACCTTTTTTAGATGATTGTAAAAAGATTGTACGCCCTCTTAATTTTCCTGAAGGAAATGCCGGCAGAGGAATTTGCGAAGTTGAACTTGCAGGAGGGAAAAAACTTCTGATTGCCCAAGTTATGGGAAGAGCTTTTATGGAAGATCTTGACTGTCCGGTACAAGCTTTGGAAAAGGTTTTAAAATATTACATCATGGGGGCTAACATTTCGGCAATTTTAGTTGATATTCATGCAGAAGCCACAGCCGAAAAACTTGCGTTTGCTCATGTTTTTGATGGCAAAGTTTCAATAGTTGCCGGTACACATACGCATGTTCCAACCGCAGATGCTCGTATTTTCCCAAAAGGAACAGCATATATCACAGATGTCGGTATGTGTGGAGATTATAATTCTGTTTTAGGTTTTGAACCCGAAGCTTCTATCAGAAGATTATGTAAAAAATTTCCGTCTGAAAGGCTTATTCCCGCTAAAGGAAACGGAACTTTATATGCAATATACGTTCAAACCGATGATAAAACCGGTTTAGCTGTTAATGTTGAACAGATTGTAATGAAATAACTGAGATTTTACTCAAATAAATCAGCTTGCATATTGCTTGTTAAATATTCGATTGCTTCTTTAATTATGCTAACTGACATAGCTCTCTTTTTTGCAAGAGAAATAAAGTCGGCTTCTTCAACAAGTTTGATTGCAAATGAAAATGAACGTTCAATATTTTGAAGTATATAATTTAATGTTTCTTGTGAAATCATAACTTGCCTATCATTAAAAAGTTTAACAATCAATGCTGACAACATTTCATCATCAGGCTCACCTATTGCGACTGCCGGAATAATGTTAAGTCTGGACTGTAAATCAGCTAACTTAAAACGCATACGAGCCGGAGGAAGTTCTGCTGTAAAAAGTATATATCCTCCTTCATTTTGATACAGATTGAACAAATGAAACAACGCCTCATTATCAACTTTTGGTGTTAAATCTTCCACAACTAAAAATGGGCTCTCTTTATGCAAAATTTCAGCTCTTCTTACGGTTATACTATCAGCTTTTACGATTCTTACCGCAATCGGTTTATAATATAATGTTTTCACGTGATCGGCAAAAATATGCGCTAAATGAGATTTTCCGCAACCTTTCGGACCATACAACACTTGAGCAAAGAAAGACCATTCCGGCCATTTATCAATTATTGCAACAGCTTTTTCATTACATTGATTAACCAAAAAATCAGACCTTTTATAATCAGGGTTTATATCAAAACTTAACGGTATTTGTTTAATGTTCATCTTACCCCTGTCCTTTATCCAAAACATCAAAAACCTTTTGAGTTAAATCGCCCAAACTGTATGGTTTTGCAATAAATTCAAAATCATCAGAACCGGCAAGTTCTCTTTTCGCTATTTCTTCAGAATATCCTGAAGCCAAAATAATTTTTATTTCCGGTAATTTCTTTTTAACCATTTTAGCAAGTTCGGCGCCACTTATTCCCGGCATAACCATATCCGTAATAAGCATATCAAACTTTTCTGGCTTTTCTAAAACTTCTATAGCACTTTCCGCACAGTTGCATGAAACAACTTCAAATCCTTTTTTCTTTAATGCTCTAACCCCGAAAGCTCTGACTGAATCTTCGTCTTCAACAAACAAAATCCTAATATTCTCAAAATTTGATACAGGCTTGAATAATCTATCAATTTTTAAAACATTAAGGCCAAAAACCATCTTTTGTGATTTAGGATCAATACTTGATGTCAAAACAGGTGTGTGCTCTTGTTTGGTATCTTCATAAACAGTTTCCTGATCTTCATCATTTTTTTCAAAACGTGGTAAATATATAGAAAACGTTGTTCCTTTTCCGACTTTACTATCTACTTTTATAAAACCTTCTGTTTGGCGTATAATACCATAAACAGTTGCAAGACCCAGTCCCGTTCCGGAACCGACAACATTTTCTTTTGTAGAAAAGAACGGTTCAAAAATCCGACCTAAATGTTCTTTTTTAATTCCACATCCTGTATCACTAACATTAATAACAACAAAATCTCCTTCAGAGATTGTATCTGCACCAAACTGATACGGCGCATTTAACTTTTCGGTATGCGTGCTTATTTTTAAGGTACCTTTACCATTCATTGCATCTTTAGCGTTTACAACCAAATTTACTATCACTTGTGAAAACTGAACAGGATCAACTCTTATATATCCTAAATCCGTTCCATGATTAAACTCTAAGCTTATCTGTTCACCTAGCGTACGCTTTAGTAAATAGTTTAAATCCACAAAATTTTCCGTAACATCTATCAGTTTTGGTTTTAGTGGTTGTTTTCTGGAAAAGGCCAAAAGTTGTTTAACCAAATTTGCAGCTCTATTAGCATTATTTCTAATTTGATTTAAATCTGCAAATGACGGATCTCCTATTCCATGTCTTTGTAAAAGTAAATCACAAAAACCTATCATAGCCGTCAATAAATTATTAAAATCGTGGGCCACACCACCGGCAAGTTGCCCCATCGCTTGCATTTTTTGTGCTTGCGCAAATTTTAATTCTAATTGTTTTTCTTCTGTTGTATCACTTAAATATAGTACATATCCGTCAATCACCGTTTTTTCACAATGAATTCTTTGTCTTGGCGCAATATTTATTTTAACAATTTTATCAGAATGTAATCGTGTTTCTATAACACCTAAATTAACATCTAAAGCTCCTGTATTAAAATCTTTAAAAATATTATCTAATAATTTTAGAGTAGATGCTTGCAGAAAATCTTTTAAATGCTTATTTTCAAGAGCAGTTTCTGTTTGGCCCAAAATTTCAACTGCTTTATGATTAAAGCTCATAATATTTCCCATAGTATCAACAAAGATGATACCCAAAGGTGTTAAATTAAATAACCAATCAAGCTCATCAATTCCATAATTAAGTTTTTCCAATAGTTGCTTGTCGTTTTGCAATTCTTTTAATGTTAAACCCCTTATTTTAACTTCACCATCATCTTTAAAATTATTCTGCAAAACAAACATTTCAGAGTTTTCTTTTAATTCATTGCAAAAAACTGTTCTTCCGCAATATGTAGGTATATGTGAATTTAAAATCCCGGTATCTTTCACCACAATATCTTTTAAACTCTTACCTATTAAACTATCTCTTGTTTGCGAAAGAGAAACAGCAAAAGTTTCATTAACATATTCAAGAACATAATCAGAATTTGCTATATATAAACCGACAGGCATATTATGTATAAAATCATGAAGTTTTTTTCTTTCGTTTTCAAAAATTTGTTCCATATTTTTTTGCGCTGTAATATTTTCAATAGTCCACAAAAAATATGTTTCTTTGATTACTTTTTTTAATGAATATTCACCTTCAAAGATATCACTTTTTTTAAGATATATAGGTTTAACCGACACTATATACCACTCACTTTTATCATCAGCTTCCAATCCTATAATAACATTTTCATGCTTTAAACTTTCCAAAGCTTGTTCCAAACGCTGAAAATTAAGAATATTTTGCCTTTCTTCAATGAGCATACTTTTAAGCTTTTCCAATATATTCGCATTTTCAAAAAACGTTTGTGCCGGAACATTTTGTATTACAGGATATCCTTCATTATTATCTATACGCCTTATAGAATCATTACTTTTTAAAATTTCATTAGCAAAACCGCCATATGTCAAAGCATTTTCACTGGCTGATAAAACACTTATAGAAAGTAAAATACTCAAAATTGTAATTACTAAAATAAGCACTAATAAGTAAAGTGAATATTGCGGAAAAACAAACAACATTAAAATGCTCAAACTCATCGCCACAACTGAATATACAAGAGCGATCAACGTTCTTTCAAGTTGACGATCAGGCCTATTAATTGAATTGTTTTTAAGCATATCTTGAAAACCTTAAATATATTAAGTTATAACATCAGCTTTTGTTTTACTTGTACGCTCTTTAATCTGCGCAATTTTTAACGCAATATCTGCAAGAGGAGTTAACATATTTATAGTATCTTCACTTGTTTTATGCTGTTCATATGCTTCTATATAAACTCTCAAAGTTGCGCCACTGGTTCCAGTTCCGGACAAACGATACATTATACGAGAACCATCAGAAAAACATACAACAAGTCCATTTTTTGTAGAGCTTTTATCTACCGGATCATTGTATACAAACGGATATGCCTCAGACACAACATATTTACCAAATGTTTGTCCTTTCAAGGTTGGTAAACTTTTTTCTAAATCTGACATCAATTTATCGGCCACAATTGTATCAATAGCTTCAAAATCATAACGCAAATAATATGTTCTGCCATATTTTTCCCAAAAATCTCTTACAACATCTGCAACAGATTTTTTTGTTACAGCTAAAATATTAAGCCAAAATAAGACAGCCCAAATACCATCTTTTTCTCTTATATGGCTTGAACCTGTACCAAAACTTTCCTCTCCACAAAATGTTATTCTGTTAGTATCCATTAAATTGCAAAAATATTTCCAACCTGTTGGAACCTCATAAAAATCTATTCCCAATCTCTTAGCTACACGACAAACAGCTGTAGATGTAGCGGCAGATTTTGCTACGCCATATATACCATCTTTATAACCTGGAACATACTTATAATTATCTGTAATAATAGCTAAACTATCACTTGGCGTAACGAAAAATTTACGACCTAAAATCATATTTCTATCACCATCTCCATCATTAGCAGCACCAAAATCAGGAGCATTATCAGAATACATCAAATCAACCAATTCTTTTGCATATATTAAGTTTGGATCAGGATGTAAACCACCAAAATCCGGTTTAGGAACAAAATTTTTAACTGATCCTTTTTGTGCACCTAAAATCTCTTCAAAAATTTTAATAGCATATGGTCCCGTAACAGCATTCATTGCATCAAAAACCATGGTAAAGCCACTTTTAAATAAAGCTTTTATAGCATCAAAATCAAAAATATCTTTCATCATTTCAACATAATCGTTGATAGGATCAACAATTTCTATTTCCATATCTCCGATATATTGAACACCTATTTTACTCAAATCTACATCTGCGCAATCATAAATTTTATAAGAACTGATTTCTTTAGTACGAGCATAAATTGCATCTGATATTTTTGAAGAACATTGACCACCACTCTTTACAGCATATTTAATACCAAAATCGCCATCAACACCACCGGGATTATGAGAAGCTGAAAGCACCAAACTTCCATCTGCTTTATTTTTCAGCAAAATTTTTGAAGAAGCGGGGGTTGAAATATAACCATTTTGACCGATAATAAGCTTTTTCATCTTATTTGCTGCCGCAAGTTTTATAATTTTTTGTATTGCAATATCATTATAATAACGGCCATCTCCTCCTAAAACAAACGTTTGACCCTCAACTCCCCCAATTGCATCAAACAAGCTTTGCACAAAATTTTCAACATAATTAGGTTGAGTTACAACTTTAGATTTTTTTCGTATACCAGCCGTTCCCATTTTTTGATCCATATAAGGAGTAGTTGCAATGTTTCTTATCATCAGTATATTCCTTTTTTATAATTTTAAAAACTTAATGAATAGATTGTGACTCAAAATCTTAATAAGGTAAAGTAAAATTTACTTGTTCTGCCATATAAAATCTGTTATTTTTTTCAAATCACGTCTGGCATATAAATCCGGAAGGTCAAATAAAGTTTTAAGCTTTGGACTATCTTTATCCAAAACACTAATACCTTGCTTTAATCCTAATTCAAACTCTTTCCTATAACCTATTTTTGGAGCGACTAAAAATCCTAAAAATTTGCCGGCTTCATTTAATTTATTATAATCTTCCGATAAAAAAGAATCATCATTTGGAATCACAATCCATTTAAACGTGCTTTTTCCTTTTGCGGCTCTTTGTTTTTTTGCTTCCCAAATAAGGCTTGCATATAAACTGTTACGCAACACTAAACTATTTAATCCCTCTTGTCCTCTTAAAGGAGTGATAAAAACATCTGCATAAGCAAAATATTTATCACTTGGGGAATCTAAAATAACAACATCATATTTATCAGCCTTATTAAAGCTTTCTTTACTCAGGCTTTGATATACCGGAACTGCAAGATTAAAATTTTTACCTAAATTAAGAGTGTGTCTTTTTGCAATAAAATCTGATAAATCGCTTTTTGAACAATTATCCATTACAATAACTTTATAGTCTTTTGCAAGCATAACGGCAAGATGAGCCGCCAACAACGACTTACCTGAAGATCTGTTTATACTATTAATTACAATAATCTGAACCATGTCTATTTTTGCGCATATACTGTATTTGAATCATAAGCGGTTACCATACACGATTGACCTTTTTTCCTGAGCAATCCACAGACTTTAAACGCATACTCTTTATTAACTCCGGTCAATTGAGAACGATAAAAAGCTTTTCCTCCGGCTGTCGACTTTTCAACATTTATACCTTTAAATGCAAACTTTGAAGCTAATTTATCTTTCATACTTTTAGCATAAGATTGTGCTTTAGCATAACTTCCGAACGCACCTACCTGAATTGCCCAATTTCCTTTGTTTGGCCGCATCTTAGGGATGTAAGAGTTATTAGAGGCAACCTTTATGTTATTAATTTTTTCAGAATTAATTTCCGCATACAATTTTTTTATATCTACTTTTTTAAGTGTAGATGCAAATTCTAAACCCTTATCCATCATGAGAGCAATTTTTTTATCTCTTTGGTCTTGTTGATCGTGACCCATAGTAACTGCAATTACACGATGATTATTCCTCTTTGCCGAAGTTACAATATTAAATCCGGCAGAAGCTGTATATCCGGTTTTCATACCATCTGCACCTTCAAAAGTTTTTAGTAAAAAGTTATGTGAAGTATATTTTTTACCATCATATTCAAAATTTTTAATTGAAAACCACGAATAATATTGCGGAAAATGGTGATATAGCGCTGTTGCTAATATTGCTATATCTCTGGCTGTTGTCTTCTGTTTAGAATGCTGGAGACCCGAAGCATTCTTAAAAGTTGTATTTTTCATACCCAATTTTTTTGCTGTTTCATTCATTAAAACAGCAAAAGCTTTTTCGTTTTCAGCAAGCGATTCGCCTAAAACTGTTGCACAGTCATTAGCAGATTTTACAATTGTTGCCACTATAGCTGTTTTTACATCTATGGTTTTTCCCGGAACTAAACCCAAACGAGAAGGAGATCTGTTAGCCGCCGTGTGCGAAATTTTTAGTTCATCATCAAGTTTTAACTTACCATTTTCAAGAGCGCTAAATGTCAAGTATAATGTCATTAGTTTTGTAAGAGAGGCCGGATAACGAAGTTGATCGGCATTTTCTTCATACAAAACATTACCGCTTTTTGCATCAATCATTATTGAAGATGTAGCGGCGTTTACATTGGCAATATAACAACTAAACAACAAACTTAAAGATAATATAAATTTGAAATTTTTCATTTTTATTAACTCTTTTATATATTTTCACACTTCTACTGATATTATCCATAAAAATCAAAGAAAGCGTTAAAATGATAAAAAATATTTTCAAAAAAAATACTATTTTGTATTGACTTTATAAAATAATCTTAGTAAAAACACTTCTAGCAATGGCGAACGTAGCTCAGTTGGTAGAGCCCCGGTTTGTGGTACCGGTTGTCGTGGGTTCGAGCCCCATCGTTCGCCCCAGATTTTACAAGGTGTCTATATTTAGGCACCTTTTTTCTTACTGTTTGAAATAACGTCTTTTTATTTTAAATATAAAAAGATAGTAAGTTTATTTAAGTGATACAAAAAGCGTAATAAACGAATCTTTTATTTTAAAATATACTTTTTTATCCCCGCTATCTCCCCAATCTTGGAAATATACCTATTTACAATGTTTTTTTTGTGATTCTCAAAACAAACCTCATTTGCCTCAAAAGCCTCATTAGGTTTTTGTTTTTTTGCCCCACACCCTTAGTATGGCGGTTATTTTTTTAACTTACCACACTTATTTTCTTTATTTTCAATAAGTTGGGGATAGTTGCCATGTTTTTCATTTTTTTGCTTTTTAAATTCTAGATTAAATATTTTAATTTCTTCATAGTATGGAATTATATAAAGAACAGATATAACAATAATCATATAAAAGCGGATTTGGGTTAATTTTATAATGTTAAATATATCCAAGACAAATAGGCTTATGATAAAGAATAATAAATTACTTATTTTCTCTTTTAATTCGTCAACAGCTTCTACTTTTTTTGTCTTTATAATTTCTGTATTTGAAAGTCGGCTACGCTTAATTTGATCATTGTAGTTAAATTTTGGTTGAATAATATCATCAATATTGTTCAAATGTTTATTTTTTACATTTATGTCATTTATACTGGAAGTTTTATTGCTAAGCAAGTCTTCATAATTTATCGCCTCAAAATAAGGAGTATTTTCTGTGGGGAAAACTAAATATCCAATAATGTCAGTATTCAGCTTGCGAGCTTCCTTAATAAATTGTTCAAGTTGTCTTCTTCCCATATCTAAAAAGTTTTTGTTTCTAGAATTTTTTAATTCAAACAATTGTATAGGGGTATTTGTATCAATATCAATAATAACCAAATCAGCTCTATATTTTCCAAGTTTATACTCAGATACGATGCTTTCATCGGGGTAGCCATGTTGAATTAAATAATTTTTTAAATTTTTAATCAAATCTTTTTCTGTAAGTTCGCTCATTTATTATCTCGTTTTTTAATTTAATCCAAGAATTCTGAAAAATATTTCATTTTTCTTTCTTGCGTCGTGAAACATTTTTTCATATGTTATTATTTCAAGAGTTACATTACACCCTTCCAAAGGATGGTACTTAAAAAATCCTTCTCCATCGGGGGATTTTCTATATCCCATAACATCAATTAATTCTGCTTCTATTTTGGGAGTTATATCTGTAACTATGTAGCCATATAATCGGGTGCTTCCATTAATGGAAAATTGTCTTCCTCGTTGGTCAATAGCTTTTCCAGATATTATTTCTTTCATGTTTCGGATAATTTCTCGATGCGGATTGTAATCATCGGAGAAATTTTTTAATCCAGGTTTTTTGAATTCAACAATAGTGATTGAATTTTTATATTGAAAATCATCTGTATATATTAGTGGTTTGTTAAAAATAGTTATGTCAGGTCTTTTTGATGATTCTGTAGTTATTTCTTCATAGTTTTTTATAAATTCATCAGAGTATAAAGCTTCGTGGAATACTAATTTTTCATCTAATAACCATAAATTATTTGCTTCGAATTCAACTGAATTTGAATTTATTTTCATAGGGATAATTAATTGATGTATATAAGATTCATTTAAAAATTTGTTATTTTCTTTGTCAAAGGAAATTAGTTGTTCAAAGACATCTAATAGAGCTTTTCTATTGCATATGTAATTTGATAATTCACAAGTACTAATTCCGCTAGATTTAGCTATATATTTTTTCATAGAATCTTCGTAAATTTGCTTAGTCTTTTCGGTTAACTTAGTTGAGTTTTTAATTTTATTTCGTAGCGCTAACATTTCTTTTTCTTCTTGAAACTTCAGGTTATGAAGAAATAATTCCATTTCTTGCATATTAGGATTATGCGGAAGTTTATCAAAAGAAAACTTTTTATTATTTTTTATTCTATCAGTAAATATTCTGTATCCTGGCTTGTAATCATTTATATATCTGATTAATCTATCTTTTTTGTTGTTGGTGGAAGTTTCTAGGTAATCTGATAAATCTTTTTTTATCGTTTGTATACATTCTTTTCTTATTTGTGAGAAAGAGGGGGCTCCGCTATCAAATAAATCACCATTTTCGTTATATTCTTCAGGTATTGTAAATTCCATTTGGCTAGGGTGGATATTTTCATCTAAATATTTTCCGCTAACAATTAGGTTATAATAGTAATTTTCATTATTTGTAGTTTTAATTTT
>JAZLAM010000027.1:0-13553 GCA_045613125.1 Alphaproteobacteria bacterium
TAATTTTTCCATTTAATGTTTCAATATGTTTTCCTATATTTTCACTAGTAATAACTCTTCTATTTGAAGTGTAAGATATGAGATTTCGTGTCTCAGTTTCATATAATTTAATACTGATAGTATTAAAATTAAAATTTCCTATTGTAAAAGTAGAGGTGTTTTTATCTGAGATATAAAATTTCTTGTATAAATCGTTAAGATTTATAGTTTCTTTATTGTCTGATATTGTAATCTGTGGACAATTATCTTCCATAAAAAATAATAAACAATGTTCAACAATTAAATTGGCTATTTTATTTAAATCTTGAGGAAAAGAGCTTTTATATGGTTCAATAATATTATGTAGATAAATTTTTGTTTGGTTATCATCAAAGTCAACATCTTTTATATTTTCATTTAATTCATCTTTAGAACGCATAAAATTAAAGGAAATTTCTTTTTTACCATTGTTATATATACTGTTTACGGAAACCCTTTCAAAAACCTTTAACCAAGAAAACCTACCTAATCCTTTACATCCTTTTGCAATTTTATGTGTACTATCAAATCGTTTAAATGAAGTGAAATTTTCAGCATTAAATCCTATACCATTGTCAATAATTTCAATATCACGGATATTTGATATAAAGTTATTGTTGAAAACTTCTTCTCTTATAATGTTTATATGAATGTAAGGATTTTTATTTTCTGCGTCTTCTATTGATTGAAGAGAATTAACTACAGCTTCGAATAAAGCATATATCCCTTTAGTTTTAGGTAGATATGTGTTTCTTACTTTTCCAGCAACATCACCATTAAATATAGACATATTATTTCCTCAAAAGTTTACTCATTCTGTATTGTGATATAAGAAAAAACACTTTTCAAGTAAATTTTTATGTAATATTTAAGTGAATCAACAAGAGTTGCCGTTTTATACAAGTTCTAACAATGCTTCAATTTGTTTTTTAATTGCTTTTAAGGTGCACGTATCTTGATTTTTTATTAAGTTTAAGATTATTTGGATATTTTCAGGTAATTCTTCTACACACTTTTCTTGTTCGTTGTCTGAAAATAGTTCTTCAATAGAAATATTGAGGGCTTTAGAAATTGATATTAATGTTGTAATTTTAGGATCGCTTAAACCTCGTTCAATATTAGATATTGTATTAATCATTTTACCGGATATATCCGCAAATTCTTCTTGATTTATTCCTTTTTCTTTGCGGAGTTTTGCTATTTTCTTACCTAGTGATTTTAAGAATTGTGTTGTTTCAGTCATCTTTAGCCTTTCAAATTATGAATGATTTTCACATTTTAATGTGTTAAACTCCATAATGGTTGGCTGTGTTTTTCTCCTTCGTTTTGTTTGACATTATATATAATACACATTACACTGTGTTTTGTTCTAAGGGCGTTCATAGTGGAGTGTATTGATATGGGAAAAGAAACGAGTTTATCTGATATTTTTAGAATTGAGCACGATATTAATAAATATTATTTACATTTTGCAACAGGTGCTTTTGATGTTTTTGTTGGGCATCAAGATAGATGGGTTAAAGGTTGGAATGCTAATGGAGATAGAAACAGAAAAGCTTTTACCCGAGAATATGTTATATCCTTTGTCAATTATGGTCATAATGAATGGTTATTTGGAGGTGTTATTCGTAGGGTAAATGAAGAAGGTGTGGAAGATCCTGTTTTGACAGATATGTATAGCGACTTAATTGGTAGGTTAATTGTTAGGTTTAAAAAAGGACGTTCTCCATATTTAAAACTTACCTCAAATTTATTTGAAGAAATAAAAATAAAACAAATTCTAGATTTTCCTATTCGCTCTAAACAATTTACATCTTATGAAAATGTGCATTTGAGCTTTGAGGAATTAAAAAATATTGTTGATAAAAATATTACTCAATGGATGGAAAAATTATCTTTCATTCAAGGTATCTATCTTATTTTTGATAATAAAAGTAAAAAAATGTACATAGGTAAAGCTGATGGTTCGTGTGGAATTTGGGAACGTTGGAGCTGTTATGCTAATTCTAATGGTACAGGATATAATGATAAGTTGGTTGAGCTTATAAAAAACAATGGAATTGATTATGCTCAACATTTTGAATTTACATTATTGGAATATGCATATAAGGGGCAAGTTAAGGATAAAGGATATTTTGATGAACGAGAAAGTTATTGGAAAGAAGTTTTTCATTCTCGTGTGGAAGATTTGGGATTAAATGCAAATTAGGTAAATATATCAAGTTTGATATATTTACAGTGAACTGTTTTGAAAGGAATTTAATATGATTGAATATTTGTCAGATAGTTGTACTGGTACAATTGAAAAATATCCGTATGTTACAGTCGGTTCTATTTGGGTAAAAACTCCAGGAAATACTACCTATTTATCTAATTGTCCTAGCGGAAGTGAAGTCATAAAATTTGATAGCGATTACATTTATGTTCGTGATTTACATTATCCGGAGCGTGTAAATGTTATTAATATTGACGGTAATATTGTAAAAACAATATTAGATAGTGAATTAGACTAATAGAACTATGGTTGATGATGTATATAAAATAAAAGTCAAAGTTATGGTTGATATGACAAAGTCTTTTTATACTGACTTTATGCCTATAATCAGCCGACTTAAAGAAGATGTTGCAAAATTGCAAACAAATGAAATGGATGAAAGTATAATTTCTGATATAAATGAAAACTTATCTCGGGCTGAAAGTATATTAATTACATTAAATAATGTTGCATATAAAGCGGAGGGGGATTGTGATTGATTATTTAAAAGATTTATCTGTTATCGGTTCTAAAATTACAAAATGTCCATACATTTTGAAAGGTCCGATAGGTATTGTAACTTCTGAAAATAAAAAAATGCGATGTCCTGCTTGGGGTACTGGTCGAGAAGTTATTAAATTTGATAAAGAGTTTATCTATGTTAAATCTGATACAGCCGGTATGGTTGATGTATTTGATGAAATGGGTGTAAAAGTTAGAGAAATAAATATAGAAGATTTGAAATGATTGGTATTTTTAATAAACTTTTTCAAAAGAATACATGTACTAAAAAAGTTGTTATTCAAACAGAGGTAACCGGTTTTGCCCCAGAAGATGGAAATAAATTGGTTGAAATTGCTGCTATTGAAATTGATGAAAACGATATTCAAACCGGTGCTGTATTTCATGCCTATATTAATCCGGATTGTGATATGCCGGAGGAAGTTATTAAAATACATGGTTTAGATAATGAATTTTTGAAAAAATATCCGACATTTGAATTTTATAAAAATGAATTTTTACATTTTATTGCGGGTAAAGAGATAATCGGACATAATGTTCAATTTGATTTAAAATTTTTAAATAATGAACTTGGTTTTGAACTCCAAAATAAAATAACGGATACTTTAGAAATGGCAAGAAAGGTATTTCCAAATCAGAAAAATAATTTAAATTCACTATGTGAAAGATTAGATATTAAGATTTTACACTCTCCACATAATGGTGCATTGCTTGATGCTTTGTATATGCTTGAGGTTTATAAAAAATTAAAAGGCGGAGTTTGAATCCGCCTTTTTTGGAAGACCTAATAATTTTCCGCCAGTTCGTAAACTTCGGGATTTACGAAATATGTTTTGCGGGTTCTTCCTGCTGTATTCCCCTCGCGAGAAGATTTGCAACTTAACCAATTTAGCTTAATGAGTTTATTTGCAGCTATTTCTGTTTGTTCCTTACGGCGCAAATTTGCAACATTGCCATTATTGTAAATATCTCGTAAAATAAAGCTTTGTGGTTTATTAGCAATAATCCACTGAGCCAAAGCACGAGCCTCAATATTTTGAGATGGACTGTAATACATATTATAAACCCTTTCACACATTGGAGTTAAATATGTATCGTATAGTTCAATAGCGTTTTTTATAGCCTCAAGGCTAATTTCGGTTGGTTCAGGATATTCAGAACTAGCCCACCATAACAATTCAAGTAGTAAAGCAAAACGTAAAACATAGCCTTGACCTTTGCCAAGAGAATATTTCAAAATGCTTTCTTCTTGCTGTGTTTTGTTTGAATGGGATAGATACCAACTATTAAACAGTTCTTGCGCCTTAGTGTTTAATGGTAAGCATTTTTTCTGATTCTCTGCCTTTTCAACATACGGATTTAACAAAGAATCAAGTTTTTCAAATGTTTTTAACATATTTTCCGAAAAATCAATATTTTGCGGGATAGCAGCCGGTTTAAGCTCCGGATAGACCCATAGAAAGCGGGCAAGAAAACCGTCCCCGCGGTCGGAAAGAACCGTGTCTATGAGCCTTTGAGGCTGGATAGTGCCAAAGACAGATACTAATAAGTTTTGAATTTCTAACCGTTCGTCATCAAATTTGACACGGTTACAAATAAATTTGTTACCATTAAAAGCCTCAAGCCAAAAGCCTCGTTCTGAACTACCACTGTTGTAACGATTCATTCCGGATATCCATGCGGATAATTCATCGCGAAAGAGAATTGCCCCTTTAATATTTCTTTCCATATCGGTAGTTATGGCTTCTTGTGTGGTGTCACCATAAACAAAACGATAAGCTTGTGGTTTAGACGGAATAATAGCAGAGGTCGGAAAATTGCTTGCAGTATCAGGATTTTCTTTAACTTTTTCTTCCCATTCTTTTTTACGTTGCTTAGCAACTTCTTTTTCTCGTCTCCATTCCGCAAATTTGGTGGAATAACCGCTTTTTCGAGAATCCTCAATTTTATTAAGGATTTTGCGAATAGGGGTTATTGCAGGTGTCTTACCTGAACTTGGTTCGCCAACTGCCCCAATCCATAAACAACAATGTTCCTCCCAACCGCTCCAAGGAGAAATACTACGAGATAAACCTACAACACCTGCTGCACCTGCTAACAGAGAAAATGCGACATAATCAACAGGAGCATTGGTATTTTCAGCAGTCTGAATTACCCAATTTTCCAATCCCTTAAATATTTTTGTATTTAATTTTGGGGCAGGTAAAAGAATTTTGGTTTCGAGAATATCCATATCAGGTTCATTTTCCACTTGATTATTGCAATGCATTTCAGCAAATTTCAAAGCATTGTCAAAAGTTTTTAACGCTTCCTCTGTTGATAAGCCCGATTGCATAGCCGCATTGATTATATTTTCTTTTATATCCGCTATATTTAAATTTTCACGCATAGCACGTCCTATAAGGCTGATAGAACGCTTATATAAGGTATCATTGCGTTGTCCTTGCGGTGCGTTTGAAATTTCTTCCAGCACGTCTGAAACGGGCGAATGTTGTTTTTCCGTATTGGAAATCAAAGAAATTAACCAAGTAGGAGCTTCTGGAAAATCTTGATTGAGTGCAAAATTTTTCCAAGTATACAGGTGTCCGTTTTCGTGAACTGAGGGCGGAGCAACCACATAACCACCGTTGGCCCGAATATCTATGTGGTCGGCAATTTTACTTGTACTACATTTTAGCTCTACGTTTTTCGGCATTTTGAAATATAAATGTTTACCTTTGCCGGTTGATACCATTGGAGCATTGAGCTTGCCATATTTATTTTCAAGTTCCGTTAAAGATTGCAATCCAATTTCACCGTCAACATCTACAACAAATATATTATTAATTGTGCCGGTGGGAATACCAATATTACAATCAGGGAATTTTTTGTTCCATTCTTGCAATATACCTCTATCCGTGGTTGCTGATTTAAAACCATTAGGGCAAAGAGGTGATTTACCTTGCTTTTTGACCGGAAAGGTTTTAATATTATATTTAGCATAAAATATGGCTATATCTAAAAAGTTGGTAGCTTCGGTGATATCGCTTATATTTTTGTTATTAAGATTAGATGTTTTAACATCTTTTCTTAAGTGGGGCGATGAAAATTCAGTTTCTCGCTCCATTTTTGTATTTATTTTATCTTTCATTCATTTTATCTCCTGTTTGAAAGATGGTTAAAAGAAGTATCTACAAGGTGTTTTTTACTAAAAAGTTCATTAAAAGTTGCAGAAATCAATGTCTTCCTCTGTAACTATTTTAAATTTTTGTTCAATATAATTTATAATTCGTTGAGGAGTATATATTGCAGATCTTCCATATTTTGCTGAAACACCTATTCCAATACCTCTACTATCCTCATTTTTTAATGTATTATATTTAAAAATGTTGAAAGTTGTGCAGAGTTCTTTTCTACTGATATCATGTCTATTTTTTAAAAAGTTTTTAATATCATTGAAAAGAAGTTGAGACATATATTTTCTTTGAACTTTATTTTCTATTGTTTTCATTTTTACATCCTTAATTATGTAGATTGTTAAAAGAAGTATATACGTCAATTTTTTAGTGTGTGTTGTACCACCTCCTTTGTTAACGTTTTTTTAAGTTTGTTTGTTTAATCTGATTTGTTTATATCAAATCGTGTATTAATAAAAAGTAATAGTTTTAAATAAAAATATTTTTTGTTAGTTTATTGTGAAAATTTAAGCATCTAATACTTGCACAGATTTCAGCAAACGGTCTTTATCAAAATGCGAGTATCTTATAGTCATTTTTATATCTTTATGTCCTAATAACTCTTTTACTTCATAAATAGGCACACCTTTATCAACGAGTCTGCTTGCGTAAGTATGTCGTAAAGAATGAAAAACAATTTTTTGTTTTCGATCTGTAATACCTTTATTAATACCTAATGTTTTTACGGCTCGTTCAAATGTTCTTGAAATATGTTTTATTTGTTCTCCATTACGACTCGTAAATAAAAGTTTGTTACCTTCATCTTGATTGAGTTTTGATAACTCTTCTTGAACACGTTTTGTCATGTAAGCATATCTATCCGTGCCATTTTTAGTATCTCTTAAAAGCATTAATCGTTTTTCTAAATTAATATCTGCCCAAGTTAGCTTGAAAATTTCTCCGGCACGCAAACCACAGTCAGCCGAAATAAGAGCTATTAAATAAACTAAATAGCTGTGTTTTTTGAGTTCATCCAAAAGATTATTTAAATCTTCTTCTGAAAGAAAATTCATTCTACTGTTATCTTCTTTTTTTAGTTCATCAAATTTTGATGCAGGGTTAATACCGGAATATAAATCATGTTTAATTGCAAAATTAAAAATCTGTCTTGTTAATGCAATGGCATAATTTTTTGACCGATTAGATAAATGTGCTTTTTCCATTTTATCCAATAAGCTATTGAGGCTAATGCGGCTAATGAGGTTTAACTTAAGATCCCCAAAAAAAGGATTAAGCCATTTTTCATATAAGCCAATTTCTCTCTCAACAGTTGATTTTTTATTCTTTCTTTTAATATGAGGTTTGTAATAATTTTCAAATAAATCTGAAAAAGTTATTTCTTTAAGTTGTTTTTGTTTTAAGGCTTCCTCATTAGCTATTTTTTCCTGTTGGCGTTGTTCTCTTTGTTCTTTATAAGAAAAGGCTTTACCAGTCTCAATATCTTTAATAAGGGCTGAACGAATGTTGTAAACTTCTTCGGCTGTATATCCTTCTGACTTCCAACCTATAGTTTCTTCACGTCTTATTCCATTAACAGTATAACGAATAGAATATGATGTATCTTTTTTATTTAAAATGTGTCCGTAAGTAACTTTTTCTCTGACACCTGGAAATTTATTTTTTCTCATTAAAAATCCTTTCTTGTTTTTCAATTTATCCTCAGTATATCCCCTTTGGATTGCAAAGAAAATGTCGCTACGTTACACGTAGATACGATTTGGAGAAAAAAATTTTAAAAATAAGTGATTGTTTTTGTTTGTTTTGTGTATCAGTGTGTGTAAAATTTGCGGTTTGTGGTACCGGTTGTCGTCGGTTCGAGCCCGATCGTTCGCCCCAGATTTTACTCTGCTATAGTGCAGAGTTTTTTTATGCAAACATCGGACTCTCAGGTTCTCACCCGTCTTGTTTCTTATTGCTCGCTTTTTGTAAAGCACTTCTTTATAAAAAACTTGCAAACGCAATAAAAATAAGCTAAAAAAAGTCATGACAAGATATAAAATTAGCATAGAATATGACGGAACAAACCTGTTAGGTTGGCAAAAACAACAAGAAGGGCCCACGGTTCAAGCTTATCTTGAACAGGCTCTGTTTGGTTTTTCGCACCAACAAATTGAGGTTGTTGCCGCCGGACGAACAGATGCCGGAGTTCACGCAACAGCTCAAGTTGCTCATTTTGATTTAGATACAAATATGGAGCTTTTCCGTTTGCGTGAAGCTTTCAACGCTCTTTTAAGAGATATGGGCGCACCTGTAAGTGTCCTTGATATAGAAGCAGTTGATTCTGATTTTCACGCAAGGTTTAGTGCAAAAGGGCGAGGCTATATTTATAAGATATTAAATCGGCGTGCACGTCCGGTTTTACAAAAAAATCGTGTGTGGTGGGTTCCTTTTCCTTTAGATGTTGAAGCCATGATAGAAGGAGCAAAACATCTTTTAGGTCATCATGATTTTAGCTCTTTCCGAGGTGCCGGTTGTCAAGCTTTGTCACCTGTAAAAACTTTAGATAAGCTTGATATAATGGTAAACGGTGATGAGATAGATTTTATTGTTGAAGCTCGTTCGTTTTTATATCATCAGGTTCGCAACATGGTCGGCACTTTAAAAATGGTTGGTGACGGACATTTAAAACCGGAAGATGTCAAGACCATATTGGAAAGCAAACAAAGAAGCTCTGCCGGGATGACGGCGCCGGCTTCAGGATTATATTTAAATAAAGTTGTATATTAAATATTTCATTAAAAAAGACATCTTTCGATGTCTTTTTTGTCGTTTATCAGAAATTATATTTTATACCCAGATTAACCTCTAACGGATTTTCATCTTCAATAAACTGTTTGAACTTACCATAGAAAGTAAACGGTTTATAGTTATAATCCAATCCAAAACTAAACATAGCTCTATCACGATCATAAATATTTTCATAATCGGTTATCAAATATGTTCCGTCCATACCATACATCGATGCTTCCAAACTATGATACGGATTAGAAAATTCGTGATAGTACATTGCGTTTGCACTAAAACTCAAGCTACTATGTTCATTAATCTGAACATCTTTTCTAACATTAAAGCCCAAGCCCATCTCAACTGATAAATTGTTCTCAGCTTCTGCTCTGATTGCTAAGTTTTTGTTTTTATCCTCACGAATTCTATTTTGATAATAACCCAAAACATTTAATTCTGCTATCGGCTCAATTATTACATATCCTAAATCAAATTTGTAACGAAGAGCATTACTCAAACCATATACCCATGAAGTTAAGTCTGATTCAAACTTGCCATTTGATGTATAACGCTCATATTCACCATCTGAATAGCCGAAACGAGCGATTGAAGCAAAACTTAATCCGCTTTCTTGGATATATGATACAGGAACAAATGCCTGCACCATCAAATCTTCACGATTCGAATCATCATCATAATTGCTTCTAAACTGAGTTATACCCATACCGAAACCTTTTCTGATAAGATTATCTCCTTCTACATCATACATAAAGTACATCGTATTAGCATAGTTTTCATAACCCGTTAAGATACCTTTTGTATCTCTTGATTTATACAAATAATCATAACCAACCATTTTGCGTTCAACACCTGTTGCCGTAAACAATTCATCATTTAAGGTTGTTGTAAGGTTTCTTAAAACGCTCATATTTTCTTGCACAAAGTTAGGAATTAAACCATATCCCAAAAGCTCTGCCTCTGTCTCAGAATATGCACCGGAACTTGCTTTTTTCAAATTGCTAAACAATACCGAATTATTTTGTGCCAAATAGTTTTGCTCTAAAAACTCAGCAATAGATAAAGAAGATGACAGTCCATCAAACGATTTACGTGTCATAACAACATCGGCACTATCTTTATCTTGATTTTTCTCTACTGTTGCATCAAACATCGCAGAACTTGAAACTGCATTCACATCAATTTCTGAGCTCTTTAGGGCGTCTTTTTCAACATATGTGTCTTCAAACCCATCTTCAACCACACTGGAATCAACAGCCATTGTACCGGCAAGCGAGAGAGCTTCATAAACGCCTCCTTTACCTAAAGCCATTGTACCGGCTATGCTATCAAAATCAAGTGCTGATGCAACAGATGTTGTTCCCAAGTTTGTAAGTTGAGAAGTTGCATCAATATAAATATAATTTCCTACAGCACATGAACTACCTACACAATTAGCTCCATTAATTGAGATAGTTCCTTTATTCTCCACCCTTGCTCCATTAAGTGCATAAATACCATAAGCAGTTGTTGAATTTGAAGCAGTAATAATAATCTGCGAATCCCTTTCGACTGTTACATCTGAATGTTCAGCATAGATACCATAAGTGTCTTCCGGACCACTATTCTCTACCTTAATTATACCACTGGTTGTCAAAGAAGAGTTACCTCTTACCGTAATACCAAAAGCAAAGCCACCAGTAGTCTTTACCTCTATATTTCCATTATGAGTGGCTGTTACATCATCTGCAAGATAAATACCATAAGCAGTTCCATAATCGGTGGTCGCTTTGATGTTTGACCCTGCATCAGTAATTAAAACTCCACCGGTCAAATATGCTCCATAAGCATTTCCATAGTTATCACCGCTGACTCTTACATCTATGTCCCCTCTATGCTTTACGTATGAGGGTCTATCTGAAAATACACCATAAGAATAGCCGTCAACCTCACTACTTACGTTTATTTTCGAACCTTCATATGTTATAAGATTCCCTCCTTTATTGGTAAAATAAACACCATAAGCATCGCTATCTGCTGTAAATACTTCTATTTCTCCATTATGATTTATGTATGAAGAGTTTAAATAATAAATACCATAAGCGTTATCTGAACAATTGGTACTTTCTGCTCTTATTGTTGAGCCTGCTGATGTGGTAATCATTCCACCAGAGCTAAAAATACCATAAGCTTTACCATCTTTAGATTTTGCAGATATAGATCCTTTATGAGTTATACGATGACTGCCATTAACATAGATACCATAAGCCATCCCTGAATTAGTATTTTCTGACGTAATACTACCGGTATTTATAACATCTCCGCTATTACCAGTTGCATACATACCAAATACATTACCGCTTCCGCTACTTTTAACATTAATGATTGCCTTGTCTGTTACCAAATGCTCTCCGTCGTAGAACTCTAATGTGCCTGCATAAAAATCTGTAATATTAAACAAGCTATTAAATAAACTTCCTTTACCATACATCCCGTATACATTACCGGAACCTATGCTTTCTATATTAATTTCAGATATTCTATTAATTTTATTCAAATCTATAGAAACATCACCATCTATATATTGTGCCAAAGCATATATGCTTGTATTTTCTCCGCCATAAACACCATAAACATCTCCATTGCCTCCGGTAGCTGGAGATTTACCATCGATACTAGCGCCATTTTGAATGTAAATTCCAACTTCTTCACTACCATTTTTATTATAATCTTCTTCTTGCGACCTTAATAATGATAAGAAAATATTTTTAGCATTATCAGATTTCATACCATAAATCGTAGCATTAACATAATTATTTATTGATATTTTAGCGCTTACGTTCAGTTCCGAATTTTCTTGTGCAACAGAATCTAGGTCAACATAAGAAAGATATAAATCTCCACTATTACCTTTGATGTCTCCCACAGCAGTCCCATTGCTATTATATTCTTTACCTATTACATCTGCTATTTTATTATTATTTATATTAATATCTTCATTAACATAATTTTCTTTTATCTTACATTGACCATCTACAAAGATATATCCTGCATCACAAATACAAGTATCTCCTTGTTGTGTTCCATGTGTGCCACAATTTAACGTTGCATGACAATCTGTTGTTCCGTATTTATCATATCCTACATCACAAACACATTCTGCTCCTTGCTGTGAACTGTTCGTACCACAATTTAAAGTTTTATGACATTCTGCAGTTCCATAGGTATCATATCCATCGGCACATCTATCACAAAATGTACCGGTATAACCATTATCGCAAATACAATCATCTCCTTGTTGCGTACCATGTAAACCACAAGCTGATGTTAAATGACATTCTTCTGTTCCATAATGATCATAACCTACATCACACTCATCACACAATGTACCGGCATATCCCGTTTCACAAACACATGCGGCACCTTGCTGTGTACCATGTGCACAACCTAGTGTTCTATGACAGTCTGATGTTCCGTAATAATCATATCCATCTATACAAACACAAGTATCTCCTTGTTGAGCCTCGTGCGCATCACAGCTTAATGTTGCATGACATTCTGTTGTTCCGTAGGTATCATAACCTGTATCACACTCGTTACACAATGTTCCTGTATAACCTGTTTCACATTCACAGACATTGCCTTGTTGGGTTCCATGTTCACAGCTCAATGTTTCATGACACTCTGTCGTCCCGTATTTTCCATAACCTTCTGCGCATTCATTACAAAATTGTCCTGTATATCGACTTTTACATTCACATGCATTTTCTATTTGAGTTCCGGTTGAACCTTGTTGTTGATCACAATATAAATTCACATAACAAGTATCGTTTAAATTAATATATTCTGATGCACACTCATTACACAACGTGCCAGTATATCCTGTTTCACAAACGCATGCGGCACCTTGCTGCGAACCATTTACACACTCTAATGTCGCATGACATGCTGTAGTTCCGTAGGTATCATAACCTGGTGCACAAGTATCACACAACGCACCGGCATATCCTGTTTCACAAACACATTCTGCTCCTTGCTGTGAACCATTTACACACTCTAATGTCGCATGACATGCTGTAGTTCCATATTTATCATAGCCCTCAACACATTCATTACAAAACGTATCGGTATATCCTTCATTACATTCGCATGCATCTTCAATTTGAACTCCTGTTGAGCCTTGTTGTTTGTTACAATACAAATTAATATAACAAGAACCATCCAAGTTGATATAACCTGTTGTACAATTATCACACAACGCACCGGTATATCCTGTTTCACAAACACATGCATTTTCTATTTGAGTTCCGGTTGAGCCTTGTTGTTGACTACAATGCAAATCAATATAACAAAGACCATTCAATTTGATATAACCCTCGGCACATTCTGTACACAAAGTACCGGTATATCCTGTTTCACAAACACATGCAGATCCTTGCTGCGTACCATGTACACATTCTGATGTTAAATGACACTCTGTCGTGCCGTATTTATCATAACCTGGTGCACAAGTATCACACAAAGTACCAGCATATCCTGTTTCACAAACACATTCTGCACCTTGCTGCGAACCATTTACACACTCTAATGTCGCATGACATTCTTCTGTTCCGTAGGTATCATAACCCGTTGCACACTCATTACACAACGCACCGGCATATCCTGTTTCACAAACACATTCTGCACCTTGCTGCGAACCATTTACACACTCTAATGTCGCATGACATTCTCTTGTTCCATATTTATCATAACCTGGTGCACATTCATTACAAAATGTACCATCATATCCGGTTTTACATTCACATGCGTTTTCTATTTGAGTT
>JAZLAM010000028.1:0-60694 GCA_045613125.1 Alphaproteobacteria bacterium
AATAAATATATATAATTAACATTATTAACACTTGTTAATAAAATTTATTAAGATGTTAATAAGTCTATTAAAATATATTTATTAATGTTTATAAAAATATATATTGTTTATAATTTAAATATGTTATACACATATATACAATTAATCTGTGTATAATATATATAACCAATTGTATTGAGGTAAAAATGAAGCTTGTTGGAATAACAGGATCTATTGGATGTGGTAAAACAACTATAGCCGGTTTGATAAGAAAATTAGGTTATACTGTTTATGATGCTGATAATTGGTGTAGAAAATTATATTATCAGAAAATTTTTATTGAAGTTATAAGAAAAAATTTTCCTCAAGCATTTGATAATAATGTTTTTAATAAAAGAAAATTAAGAAATCATGTTTTTAATAATAATAAAGAATTAAAAAAACTTGAAAGTTTAATACATCCTTTTTTGAAAAAAAAATTATTAGATATAATAAAAAAGAATGCTAAAAGTGATAAAATTATTTTTATTGAAGTTGCTTTACTTTTTGAAATGGGATGGGATAAATATTGTTCATCAATTATAGTAGCAGATGTTGATAAAAAAATACAAAAACAAAGAGTTATGAAAAGAGATAATATAACATCTGAAGATTTTGATAAAATAGTAAAAGTTCAACTTAATAATGATTATAAAAAAGTTCTTTCTGATTATGTTATTAATACGGATAAAACATTAGGTTTATTAAAAATTGAACTTATAAACTTAATAGAAAGGTTATAATATGTTAAGAGAAATTGTTTTTGATACTGAAACAACAGGTTTTAATTATGATTCCGGAGATAGATTGATTGAGATAGGTGCTGTTGAACTTATAAATCATATTCCTACCGGAAGAATTTATCATCAATATATAAATCCTGAAAGAGATGTACCTGAAGAAGCTGTTAAAGTTCATGGTTTAACATATGATTTTTTAAAAAATTATCCGAAATTATCTGAAATTGCTCAAGATTTTATAGATTTTGTTGGAGATGATGGTATTTTAGTTGCTCATAATGCTTCATTTGATATTAATTTCATTAATTATGAATTTAAGCATAAAGGTTTTAGAACTTATAGTTGGGATAAAGTTGTAGATACTTTAGAAATTGCCCGTTCAAAATTTCCGGGATCAAGAAATAATCTTGATGCTCTATGTCGTCGTTTTAATATAGATAATTCTTCCAGAACAAAACACGGAGCGTTACTTGATGCTGAATTATTAGCTGAGGTTTATTTAGAACTCTTAGGTGGTGCAGAACCATCAATGGAATTATCAAATAATATGCAAAAAAAAGTTGAAAAAGAAGATGTTAAAATTGAAAGAAATTATATTTCTTCAAGAAATTTTTTAATTTCAGATGAAGAAAACAAATTACATGAAGAATTTTTATCACAAAAATTAAAAGGTGCTATATGGTTAAAATAATTCAATAATTTTATTTTTTATATCTTTCATATTATTGAATATAAATTTAACTCCTAATTTTCTCATTTCTTTAATTATTTGAGATTTTTCATCAATATAACCATCAAAATACAATATAGGTGTCATATTTGCTTTAATTGCTGCTTTTATACCGGCAACAGAGTCTTCAACAACTATACATTCTTTAGGTTTACAATTAAAGCTTTTTGCAGCTAGTAAAAATAAATCAGGTTCTGGTTTTCCTCTTTTAACCATATCAGCTGTAAAAACTGTATTATCAGGGAAATAATTTCTTATTTTTACAACATTAATTTTTTTAGCTGTTTTATCTCTCATTCCGCCTGTTGCTATACATTGACTTATATTTAGTTTAAAAATTTCTTCAATATCTTTTGTTAATTCGAAACCTATTGTATACATAGATTCTAAATCTATTTGAATAGATTTTTCCCAAAAGTAATTATCTGTTATTATACCTAAATTATCTAAAACTTCTCTTTTTGTTATATCACTTATACCTTTAAGATGTTTTTCAACAGTCGTAAAATCCCAATCAACATTCATATAATCTTTAAGAAGTTTTTGCCTATTTTTAAGCCAAAGTTTTTCTGTGTCGGCAATTACACCGTCAAAATCCCAAATAAGTAGTTTTTTTTTCATAGTAACCTTAAAAAAATCGAGTCCGTATAAAGCTTGTAGAAGTTATTATTTTAAATTTTATGATATATTTATTAAAATCAGGTAAAAAACCTCTCTAAGGTCCTTAAAAACAAAATTTTAGAAAAATATTAATAAGTTGATGATATTTTATAGTAAATTTATATGAGGTAAAAAATGGATAATAAAACAATATATGCTTTGTCAACTGTATATGGAAAGTCTGGTGTTGCTGTTATAAGAATTTCCGGAAGTAATGCAACAGATGTTATAAAACATATGACAGATATTGATACAGTGTATTTAAAATCAAGATATGCTTATTTTCAATCTGTTAGAGATTCTGAAACAAAAGAAATACTAGATAAATCACTTATATTATATTTTAAGGCCCCCTACTCTTTTACAGGAGAAGATATTGTTGAAATTCAATGTCATGGATCTAAAGCTGTTTTATCATCAATATTAGATTCTTTATCTAAAATTCAAAATTTCAGATTAGCTGAACCGGGAGAATTTTCTAAACGTGCATTTTATAACAATAAAATGGATTTAACAGAAGCAGAAGGTTTAGCAGATTTAATAGATGCTGAAACTTCAGAACAACAAAAGTATGCAATACGCCAAATGGAAGGAAATTTAAAAAACTTATATGAAGGTTGGCGAGAAGAACTTTTAAAAGTTTATGCATATATGGAAGCTTATATTGATTTTCCTGATGAAGATATTCCTGAAAATATAAAAGAAGAAAATTTAAACACTGTATTTAAACTTGTTGAAAAAATAAATAAGCATATTCAATGTTCTGGAAACGGAGAAAGATTAAGAGAAGGTTTTAGAGTTGTTGTAGCAGGTCCTGCAAATGCTGGAAAATCAAGTTTATTAAATGCAATTGTTAAGAGAAACGCTGTTATAGTTTCTGATATTGCCGGCACTACAAGAGATGCAATTGATGTAAATTTAGATATAAAAGGTTATCCGGTTATATTTACTGATACTGCAGGAATAAGAAAAACAGATGATATAATTGAAAAACAAGGTGTAGAAATAGCTTTTGAAAAAATAAGACAGGCTGATGTTGTTTTAGCTATGTTTGATGCTACAAAAGATAATATAGATATTTTCGATGAAATTAAAAAAGAGTCTAAAAACAATATATTATATATAGCAAATAAATGTGATAATTTAACATTTGAACAATGTTCAGAGTTTGAAAATAAAGGATGTATGCTTGTTTCTGCAAAATATAATAAAGGAATAGATATACTCATTGAAAAGATAGCTGATATTATTTCAAAAAATTTTACATCAAGTTCGAATATTTTAATAACCAGAAAAAGATATCGTGAAGCTTTATTAGAATGTGTTTATAACTTAAAAAATTTTAATTTTAACAAAGATATTGAACTTTCTGCCGAAGATATCAGATTAGCTGCCAGAGCTTTAGGTAAAATTACAGGTCGTTTCGAAGTTGATGAAATTTTAGATAAAATTTTTGGTTCTTTTTGTATCGGAAAATAATAAAAAACTTGCAATATAAATATATTCTCGTATTATAAGCCTTAAAATTAAGAGGAATACTTTGATATGAAAAAAATATATGATGTTATTGTAGTAGGCGGGGGTCATGCCGGTTGTGAAGCTGCAAGTGCTTCGGCAAGGGTAGGGGCTGATACAGCGCTTTTTACACATAAAATAGACACTATTGGTGAAATGTCTTGTAATCCGGCAATAGGTGGTCTCGGAAAAGGTCATCTGGTTAGAGAAATTGATGCTCTTGACGGTTTGATGGGTAAAGTCATTGATAAAGCCGGTATTCAATTTAGAATGCTTAATTCTTCTAAAGGACCGGCTGTTAGAGGACCTCGAGCACAAGCTGACAGAAATTTATATAAAAAATATATGCTTTCATATTTGCAAGAACAAAAAAATCTAGATTTGGTAGAAGCTTCTGTTGAAGGTTTGTTTATAGAAAATGAAAATTGTATTAAGGGTATTATTTTATCAGATGGTAATATTATAGAAGCAAAATCTGTTGTTTTAACTTCAGGAACATTTTTAAACGGAATTATGTTTATTGGTCATAAAACATCTGTAGGCGGCAGAGTTGATGATGTTAATTGTGTGGGTATAACACCGTATTTAAAACAGTTAGGGTTGAATATTGGTCGTTTAAAAACAGGAACTCCTGCTCGTTTAAATGGAAAAACAATTAATTGGTCTGTTTTAGAAGAGCAGGGTGGTGATGAAAATCCTGAACCTTTTTCTTATATGACTGATTGTATAAAAAATCCGCAAATTAAGTGTTATATAACCCATACAAATGAAGAAACGCATAAAATTATAAGGGATAATTTTTCTAAATGTGCTTTATTTTCAGGTTTAATTAAAGGTGTTGGTCCAAGATATTGTCCAAGTATTGAAGATAAGTTGGTAAAATTTGCCGACAGAACATCGCATCAAATATTTTTGGAACCTGAAGGTTTAGATACAGATGTTGTATATCCGAACGGTATTTCAACGTCATTACCGGAAGATGTTCAACATGAATTTATACATACAATGAAAGGTCTTGAAAATGTTGAAGTTTTAAGACCTGCATATGCAATTGAATATGATTATGTGGATCCGCAGGAATTAAATCATAATTTAGCTGTTAAAAAAGCAAACGGATTATATTTAGCCGGACAAATAAACGGAACAACCGGATATGAAGAGGCTGGAGCTCAAGGTTTGGTTGCTGGTGTAAATGCTGCTTTGAAAGCATTAGGTTCTGATAAAGAATTTGTTATTGACAGAAGTCAAGGTTATATAGGTGTTATGATAGATGATTTGATAACGAAAGGTGTTGATGAGCCATATAGAATGTTTACTTCTCGTTCTGAATATAGGTTATATTTACGTTCTGATAATGCTGATATCCGATTAACTGAATTAGGTTATGAAATAGGTTGTGTAGGGGAAGAAAGATACACTGTATTTAAAAATAAAAAATCTCAAATAGATAAGTGTAAAGAATTATCACTTAGTTTAAAAACAGATTATGCAACACTTGAAAAATTCGGATTAAATGTTAATCATGATGGTTCTAAAAGAACTGCTTACCAGCTTATGGGATATAATGATGTTTCACGTGAAACAATTATAAATATATTTCCGGAATTGAAAGATTTTGAACTAAAAGTTTATGAACAAATTGAGATAGAATCGAGATATTCAGGATATATAAAACGTCAGTTATCTGATATAGAAGTTTTCAAAAAAGATGAAAATCTTAAAATAAGAGAAGATATTGATTATACGAAAATAGGTGGTTTATCCAGAGAAATGGTTTATAAATTAAGTAAGGTTATGCCTGCAACAATTGGTGAAGCTTCTCGTATTCCGGGTGTTACACCTGCAGCAATAACTGCAATTTTAGGATATTTAAAGAAGTAGAATATTATGCAAAAATTTAGTTATCATACACATACAAATTTTTCTGATGGTGAAAATACATTAGAAGAAACTTTAAAACAAGCAATTAAGTTAGGTTGGGATTCTATAGGTATATCAGATCATATGATTATACATAAGAATATGAAAAAATCTCCGGTTTATGATATATTAATTAAAAGTTGTGCGCATATTTATAATGATAATTTTAAAGAATGTTTATCTATTTTTCAAAAACGGGCCGAATATATTCGTAAATCTGCAAAAAATTATCCTATCAAAGTTTTTGTAGGATTTGAAGTTGATTATTTTAATTATGACGGATGGGAAGATGAATTTAAAGAATTTATATCTGAAGTAGATCACGATTATTTAATTAACGGTAATCATTTTTTCTTTGATGAAAACTGTGAAAATCTTATAAATATATATAAATATGATGATATAAGCAGTAAAATAAAAACAGAAAGTTATGAAACATATTTAAAAAGGCATTATAAAGTTATACAACAATCTATAAAATCTGGTTTATTTGATATTTTAGCTCATTTAGATTATGCTAGAAGAGATGATTTACATCAAAAATATCCCTGTAACCAAGAAAGACTAGGTATTGTTGATTACTTAAAAGAATATAATATGGCTATAGAGTTAAGTACAAAAGGTTTAAGAAAAATAGGAGATTTTTATCCTGAAAATTTCTTATTAAAGGATATAATTGATAAAAATATTCCGATAGTTATTAATGATGATGCTCATAAGATAGAAGAACTTGGATATTGTTTTGATAAAGCTGAAGAAAAATTGGTAGAATTAGGTTGTAAAAACAGGTTTGTTTTAAAATAATGTTTATAACTTTGTTTTAAAGTTTATCAAAATAAAGTCTTACTGTATAAGTATCTTATGGAAAATTTTATAAAAAAATATAATGTTTCACGTGAAACATATTCTGATTTTATGCGTTATGTCAAACTATTAGAAGAATGGCAAACTAAATTTAATTTGGTAAGCAAAAATTCTTTAGAGTTTGTTTGGCAAAGGCATATTGAAGATTCGGCACAACTTTTCAATTATATTCCCGAAAATTCTGATATTTTATATGATTTTGGAAGTGGAGCAGGTTTTCCGGCAATAGTGCTTGCGATTATTGCAAAAGAAAAAAAGCCAGATTTAAAGTTTAAATTGGTAGAGAGTATAACAAAAAAAACACTGTATTTAAATGTAGTAAAAAAAGAGTTACAACTTGAAAATGTTGAAATAATTAATGATAGAGTGGAAAATTTACATAAGCAAATAGCTGATGTTATAACCGCTAGAGCTATGACTTGTTTAAATAATCTTTTGGAATATTCTTATTGTTTCTGTGATAAAGAAACAAAACTTATTTTTCCGAAAGGAAGAAGTTATAATAATGAGCTTGATGAGGCTAAAAAATATTGGAATTTTAAATTAAAAATTGAAAAAAATCAGTTATGCGAAGATGGTGTTATTTTAATAATTGAAAACTTACGGAGAAAAAAATGAAAGTAATTGCTGTTGCAAACAGAAAAGGTGGTGTTGGTAAAACAACTACAACAATAAATATTGCCACAGCTATGGCTGCAATTGGTAAAAAAGTTTTAGTGATTGATTTAGATCCTCAAGGAAACGCAACAACATCGATGGGTTTAGATAAGAAAGTTTGTGAATTTTCATCTTATGATGTTTTAATAAATTCAGTGAATGCAAAAGAAGCTATAGTTGAAACACAAATTCCTGATTTTTATATATTACCATCAAAACCGGCATTGGCAGGAGCTGAAATAGAGCTTATTGAAGTGGAAAAAAGAGAATTTGTTTTAAGAAGAGCTTTACAATCTGTTGTTGGTATGTTTGATTATGTGTTGATTGATTGTCCTCCATCGTTAAATTTAATAACTATAAACGCATTGGTAGCGTCTTCATCGGTTATTGTTCCGCTACAATGTGAATTTTTAGCTCTTGAAGGTTTAGCTGATTTAATTAAAAATATAAATCAAATCAAAAAAGTTTTTAATTCTTCTCTTAAAATTCAAGGAATTGTTTTAACAATGTATGATAAGAGAAATAATTTAAGCACTATGGTTGAAAATGATGTTCGTCAATATTTCGGAGATTTGGTGTATCAAACATTAATTCCTCGTAGTGTCCGTATTTCTGAAGCGCCATCTCACGGAAAACCTATATTAATATACGATTTTAAAAGTGTTGGAGCACAAGCTTATATAAGTTTAGCTAAAGAAGTTTTAAAAAGAGAAAAGGAATTATAAAATGAATGCAGTAAATAAACATGGTTTAGGTAGAGGTTTAAGTGCTTTATTGGGAGATGAAGATCTTAATCTGGATTTAGATTTTTTAGACGAAGATAAAACAGGTATTAAAACTGTTAAAATTACCGAACTTCACGCCGGAAAAAATCAACCAAGAACAATTTTTGATGAAGAAAATATTCAAGTTTTGGTAGATTCTATCAAAGAAAATGGTGTTTTACAACCGCTTCTTGTCAGAAAAGATTTTGAAGGTTATGAAATTATTGCTGGTGAACGCCGTTTCAGAGCTGCGATATTAGCCGGATTAGAAGAAGTTCCGGTTGTGGAAAAAGATTTATCAGACAATAAGGCGGCAGAAATTTCTTTAATAGAAAATATTATACGTCAAGATTTAACGGATATAGAAGAAGCTGGTGGTTTTTTAAATCTTATCGAAAAATATTCTTACACACAAGAGAAAATTTCTGAGATTATAGGAAAATCAAGAAGTTATATAGCAAATAGTTTAAGATTATTATCCTTACCGGAAGAAATAAAAACTTTATTAAATGAAAAGAAGATAACTGCCGGTCATGCCAGATGTTTAATCGGTTGTAAAAATGCTTTTGCTTTGGCGCAAAAAATTATAAAAGAAGGGTTAAACGTTCGTCAAACGGAAGAATTGGTAGCAAAAATTAAAAATCCGGTACAAAAAGAAACTGTTGTAAAGAAGATAAAAGATGCAGATTTGGTTGCAATAGAGAAAAACCTAACCCAAAAAATAGGTTTAAAAGTGCAAATAAACACTGGTAAAAACGGAAAAGGTAAGGTAGTCTTAAATTATAAAGATATGTCTGAATTGGAAAATATTATAAACAAACTTGAAAAGGATTAAAAAATGAGCACTATTTTAGAAAAAATGTTAGAAAACTGCAAAAATGCCGGTTATGAACCAACAGAAAATATTGAGAAAATCGCAAGAGCAAAAAATATGATGTTTGGTGATGCAGAATGGACAAGATGTCCTTGTGACGGTAAAAATGATAACCGCTATTGCATTTCTGAACTGTGTCGTTCAGACATTGAACGTGACGGAATTTGTCATTGCAGATGCTATAGAAAAGCAAGCGGTGAAAAATAAGGATAAAAACTATATAAAAAAACCACATTTGAAAATGTGGTTTTTTTATAAAATATACTTAGTATTATTCCCCCAATTGGCCCATTATATCAGACATTACTGTATCATTATAAACAACAGTAACTGTCGTATATCCCTTACACATCAATGACCGAGTTGTTCCACTTAAATTTGCTGAACGATTGCTTATCGCAATCGAGCGATGACTTTGTAGACTGTCATGCCTCTGAAACAAAAAATATATACCGTCATACCTCCGATTGAGTGAGGTCAAGGTATCTCCCGATTAGATTTTCCCAACCAACAACATACGCGATGATAGATGTTTTTAAACTAATTTGAAGCCCCTTGAATTTGTTTGTTTAACTCACAAATAAGGTGGGACAGTATAGGGTGCGCAGGCAAAAAATAGGGATGGCTTTATTTTTTTATGTTATGTCTCCGAACCACAAGTAAGTAATGTCATAGAACCTTAAATAAGTTAAGATTATGTATAGTTTTTTCCGATATTTTTCGGATAAAATAAGCTCAAAAAAATCCTCGATTTTATCGAGGATTTTTTATAACTTTAAAGGTTTATATATTAAATTTCACCGATATACATACCTAAAGATTTAGCTGTTCTGATGTAATCGCCATTAAGATCTAAGATGGTTGTACCACAAGCAACTACATCTTCTAAAGGATATGCTTCAACTTTTCCGTTGCTTAAACCCACCATAAGACCTGTTTGACCATCATCTAAAAGTTCAACAGCTTTTGTAGCTAACATACAAGCTAAAATACGGTCAAAAAACGTAGGAGCTCCTGCACGTTGTATATGACCTAAACGTGTAACACGTGTTTGAAATTCTTTATAAATACTATTTATTTTTTCATTTAAGTAATCACCAATACCGCCGAGAACTCCTTCTCCAACCATGTTTTTAGCAGAAGTTAAAAGTTCCCCTGTTTCTGTTTTGATACCTTCGGAAACAACAATAACAGCGTGTGTGCGTCCACTTGCTTTAATTTCTTTTAATTTTGCAACAATACCTTCAATTGTATATGGAATTTCAGGAACTAAGCAAACATCAGCAAAACCTGCGATAGCAGTGTGCATAGCCAAATGTCCGGCGTGACGACCCATAACTTCTAATATAAGAGCTCTATGGTGTGAACGAGCTGTATTGTTTAAGCTATCAACAGCATCCATACATACATCACAAGCAGAATCAAAACCGACAGAATATTGTGTTAAAGGAGTGTCATTATCCATTGTTTTTGGAATACCCATCATTTTAACACCAGAATTTTTGCAATAGTTACTTACAATATTCATAGAACCATCACCACCAACAACAATAACAGCATCAAGACCCAGTTGTTTAACACCTTCGCCAAAACGACGAGACATTTCTGCTTGAGATTCCATTTTAACACCTTTGTTTAATGAGCCTAAATAAGAACCGGAAATGCGCGGCCAAGGTGTATCACAAAAATTTCTAGATGTAAGTATTTCATAAGAAAGAGGTGTTTCTGTTAAACCTTCTGTTCCATCATGAATACCATAAACTTCCCAACCTTTCTTTTCTGCAGATTTTACCACTGATGATATAACAGCATTTAATCCGGAACAGTCACCTCCACTGGTTAATATACCTATTTTTTTTATATTGCTCATAAATATTTCTCCATTTAGTTACTTTTAAAGTTGATTATTATTATGTAATGTTGTATAATTTCATACAAATTTTACAATAAAATATCCAGTAAAAAAATGAACTTGTTATAAACTTTATTTAAAAGGGCTTCAATATAATGTTAAATAATGATAATTTCGGCAAACTTCAACAACAACTTTGTGAGTTAAGGCTTGAAGAGCGTAGAGTTTGTTCCGATATTTCCCGTTTGGTAAATAAAAATCAGACTATTGATTTTTTTCAGGCTCAAAAATTAAATAAAATGCGTAGCGGTATAAAAAATAAAATAAAAGTTGTAGAAGCAAAGATTATGCCTAATATAATTGCTTAATTTTTAAACCATACTCCCTTTTTATTGTCTCTTTAAGAAGGTTTGTTTATGTCTTCAATACATTTTGGTAAAATTACAGAAAAAACTCAAGACAATCCTTACGGTTTTAAGGAAGTTGATGATATCCCATTAAATGAACCTTGTATTGTTGTTTTAGGTGGCGATGGTGTTGTTACCAACAAAGACGGAAAAGGTGAAGCAAAAAGTTTGTATTATATGCTTCAATCTGAAGTTGAAGGTGTTTCTGTTTATGTCGGAATTTATGATTTTACCGATAATAAAAAAGAGCAATCAAGAAGGTTAAATCATGTAAAAAATTTAAGAGATACTTTATCTGTAAAAGTTCCTGCATTAAATGATGTATCAAATAATGAAACGCTAAATCCGCAATATATTGAAGAAGCTTTTAATAAGCTTCTTCTTCCCAGGATTTCGATATTAAACGGTAAGAAGAGAATTTCTTTAAATGAGGCTTGTCGCAGAATCCGTATGATAAATTTTGATGTGAGGTGTCACGGAGGATATGTCGCTTTTAAGTTGGAAGAAAAAATGCAAAAAGAAATGGTAAAACTAGGCTATAACAAAGACGAAATGAAAAAAATTCAATCTCAATTGTTGTTTGTAGCTAAAGATTCTGCCGCTCCGACAGATCATTTAAAATCTGCTTGGGTGTGTTTTAATTCTGTTAGGGACACTGTTTATCCTAATTCGCCCGATGGAAGATTATCAAACAATTTGTTTAATAATTATCTTTATAATAAAATAAAAGAAGATAAACAGCATTTTCAGGCAATTATAGATGGTAATGAAAAAAGAGCAGCTGATCTTAAAGAATTTAACTTAAGACCTTGTTTAGTGGAAAATCAGGGAAATATGTTTTTGATAAAACAAAGATATCCTTATCCTAAAAATGATGTTTTTCAAGTTGATGAAAATAATATAGAGCATAATTTTAACGGTTTTTACGATTCTTCACAAACTCCTCAAGGGCAGATGATGTGCCATATCAGAAAAACCGTAATTGTAAACGGGGTTAAAAATTCTATCTTGCAACAAAATAAACACGAGCCTTTACCTAATTTGAGAAATTTGGTTTTAAGTGATAATCCCAAAGAACAAAAACAAAAAGAATTTGTAGAACAAAATTTTGATAAAATGATTGAAAATGGTCAAAATTTAAGACAACAAATATACCAAGATACTCTTATAAAAAGACAAAATGATTTAGGGTTTGGTTTTACCTGTTTGTAAAAATATTTTTTAATAACATTTTAGAGCAACGGCATTATTTTTTTCTTGTCCGCTACAAGCTGTTATAGCTTGATAAATAGAAATTGGTGTAGGAACAAAATTATTTTTAGGCATTGCTAAAATAAAATCTTTTTGGATTTTTGCTGATAAAACATTATCTGATAAAGCTTCATCAGTTTTAAGCCCCACAGTTCCTAAATTTCCATTTTCGGAAGGTTTTATATCTTCTTTTCCTGCAGCTATAGCAACTAAACCAGAATTTTTACAAATATTTTCCCAGTTGTTTATTGCTAAAAACACACATTCTTCTTGTGATAATCCCGAAAATTCAATAACATAAGATTTATTTGCTAAAACATCATTATTATTCAATTTAGAAGCTATTATAAACACATCTCCTCCGGAAGCATTTTTTATTTCAGAAAGATTTGCATCAATCATATCAATCGGAATAAGGTTTTGATTTTTTGCATATTCATTGTTTAATCCATCAAAACTTTCTCTTTCAGTAAAATAGTTTTTTATATTAGTTGCTATATTTGTTATTTGATCAATATTTTTTGTTATAATATTTTTATTAAAAAACTTTTTTATTTCTTGATAAATGGTAAATAATATAGGATCAAAATAAAGATAGTTACCTGATAAAATGTCGCTTTCTATAGGAGAATATAAATAGTCTAAATCCATATATATTTCTTTAATATTTTGTTCCAAATCTGATTTTTTCAAAATATTAATAACTTCTTCAAGGTATATGATTTTTTCAACCTCATCAGTTTTATAGATAAATCCATCAAGAGGGTTTCCTCTTATACTATATTTTTGGATTGGATGTTTATCGTTTTTGTTAACACGTATTTTTATATCAATAAATTTATATATATTTTCAACAAAAGTTGCAAAATCTATATTTTTTTTGATATTAACTTCAAAATCTATAATCTTATCTTCATTTTTATTGAATAAACTTAAATCAAATTTGTTTATAATATCAGATGTTTTCCAAAGATGATTTGTCCATGTCGCAAAAACAGATTCTATCATCTTTATATCAATATCAGAATTTTTTAAAAATTCATGTGTGAAATTCTCTAATGAAGATACATATTGGTCAATTATAGTGCGACCAATATTAATTTCAGATGTTATTATATTTTTTTTGTTTATTGGATTTTTTACATATAATTTTATACTATTAGCGCCAGAATTTGTTATACTTATCAATGAAGTATTTTCGTTATTGGTGTAAAAATATATATTATATGGATTTGAAAAACCTTTTATAATATTAAAATTACCTATTGTTGAAAATGTTTTGTTTCCATCAACTACAGCTTCTGAATCAGATATGATTAGATTTTTAAGCAAATTAGTTATCAATTTTGCTTTGAATAATTTTTTATCGTGTAAAACAGATATTTCGGTAAGAGTTTCTAAAAATTCTTCTAATCCTTTAAATGAAACCGAAGAATATGTTTGAGGGTTTTGAATATTTATTGTTTTGATTATTAAGGATTGTGTTTTTTTATCAAACGATGCATCAAAATCGACATTTTCTAAAAATTTGAAACTTTCTTTATCAAAAAAAGAACCGTTACAAGTAAAATCAGCATCAGATTGAAATTTAGGGTATATATATTCTCCTTTATAAGAACAGGTAAATTCATTATCTCCAATATTTAAGGATTGAATATTTAAACAACTTAAAAAATCTTTCAAATTTTCAAAAGTTTTGTTTTGAAAAAATTTTTGTACTTTTTCCATAAAAACTTCAGTTTTGCATAAAAGTTTTCCGTTTATATCAGATTTGAATTTGATTTTTTTAAGGTTCATTTTAAAAGAATTGTCGGTATATAAAGTAATAGTAAATTCATCAAAAAGTTTTTTTATACCAGAAAAGTTAGATGTAAAATCAATCGTTGCAATTCCATTATTATAATTCATATCAATATTTTTTTCAGCATTTATATATATTTTTGCCGGTCCGTTTTTAACACCATCTTTAAATATATATTGCTGAGATAAACCGCCATCTTTATTATATAAATTATATTCTCCGTTTTTTTTGAAGAAACTACGCTGAGATACAGACTTTAAAGTTCCGTCTTGATAATATTGTTTTTTAGTTGATTGGCCTAGATATAAAAATAAAATAAAGCAAAACGCTATAAACAACAAAGACATAAGTGTAAAAACTACAGTTTTTTTCATTACATAAAACCCTTAAATAACAAAATTACCTGACACAAGACTATTATAATTTATGATAATTTACAATTTTTAAAATTTTTTATATTCAAAAAACATTCTTTACCATGTCCGTTTATAATACCAATTGCTTGCAAATAAGAATAAACGGTAACGGAGCCGACAAATTTCATTCCTCGTTTTTTTAAGTCTTTTGATAATTTATCCGAAAGCTCGGATTTGGTTTGTTTTGCATAATCTTCAATTATGGGTTTTGTACCACATTGTATTTCTATATATTTTTCAAAAGAGCTAAACTCATTTTGTATTTGCTTAAATATTTTAGCATTATTTATTGTAGCTTTAATCTTTAATTTATTACGTATTATGTTGGGATTATCTAAAAGTTCATTAATTTTTTTATTATTATAAGAACATATTTTATCTATATCAAAATTATCAAAAGATTTTCTAAAATCTTCTCTTTTATTTAAAATACATTCCCAAGATAATCCGGCTTGAAAACATTCTAAAATAAGTGTTTCAAACAAATGCTTTTCACAATGTTTAATAACACCCCATTCTTTATCATGATATTCAACATAAAGCGGATTTTTCAAATTTAACCAAGAACAGCGTTTCATACACACCTCCTGAATAAGGATATATTTGTTAAAATTTAAAATCAAGCAATTAACAAGAAAACTTGACTTTTAATTTTTTGTCATATATTATTATCACAATACATTAAATATTAACGTTTAAATTATTTGGCATATGAAACAAAAAATTTTAAACCAAGTCGATCAAGTCTTGGAAGATTATTTAGGAAAATCCTTCAAAACAAAATTAGACAACAACGAGCTTCGTATAGACTCTGATTTGAAGGAAGAATTTGATATCGGAAGCATAGATTTATGCATGATTATGGTTGCATTGGAAGGTATATATCATATATCTTTTGATGAGGAGACGGTAGCGCGTATTAGTGAAGCAACGACACGCGAGAACATCGTTAACACTATATACGAGTTTATCTCTGATTGATTAATGTAATCAATTATAATAAAAACTCAGGTAAAAACCTGAGTTTTTGTGTGTATAAAAAAAGCACCTTTAAAGGTGCTTTAGTTTTACATCAGTTTTTAAGCTGTGAGGAAGCGTTTTGCTAACTCGTTCCGGAGTAAAAATTCAATCCGGCGTAAATTGTTGTGATAACATGCTTCCATTTCTTCTTCTTTACCGCAGGTGTGTTCAGATGTGGAATTGAGAATTTCACTGGGAATATCCAAAACAGTGAATACTAATTCAGCATCAGAAAATTGGTTTACGATATTTAACACTTCTTTATCTCTTAACTCTTCTTTATACAAAGGGAGCTTGAGTGAAGAAGCATAAATATTGGCATAATTACCTTCTTTTTTTCGCTTACAATATCTGTAAGCTTCAATTTGTTGGTCGGCAATTTTTTGGCGGATGTCAATCATCAGAAACTGTAAGTTTGCGCTATATGTTTCATCTTCAGTCATATACAACTCATTTTCGAGAGAACGATAAAGAGATTTACATAACAAATTACTCATGTCTTGAATTTTTTCTCTTGCCAACTCGGTATCAAAAAGTTTCGATTGCGGAGAATCTTTAAATTCTGCAAAGAAATTTTTCATAACATCCTGATCTTTGTTTTGCTCTCGAGATGTTTGTAATAAATTGTAGAAAATCTGTGCTAAAGCACCAACACCAAAGAACCAAAATAAATGCGGCTCATACATGCAGGCAGCATAAACTAAGCCAACTGCAGCAATAAATAAAAATACGATCATAATTGTAATTTTTTAAACATTGATAATACATTAATAACTAAAAGATGTTAGCAAGTATAGTATAAAAAAATTTTTTGTCAACAGTTAATTATATGTAAAAAATAATTGCTAAAAATAAATATTTGTGGTAACATGCCGACAAAACATATTAAAATATGTCAAATTGAAGATTCAAATATTTGGAGAAAAACTATGAAAGCATCTTTTAGAAGGTTTATTTTTATCGCAATTAATTCGTATTTTTTAATAGGAATTAATATATCCGATGCAAGAGTATGTTTTCTTCCCAGTAATGATTGTGGAGATGGGGTAGTCGCAGCTACTACAACTGAAGAAAATTGTAAATATACAATAACCTCATGTGATAAACCAAAAGTACCTTCAGATGACTTTTGTATGCGTAGTGGTATTAAATACTATAAAGAATGTGTTTGTCCTCCTGAATTTAAATATGACAAGACAGATGATAAGTATGAATATGGTAATGAATGTAATGGTAAATATGATCAAAAAATATGTAAGAAAGAATATAGTTATATTACTAGGATAACAAATTTAGCAGATTTTAATCAGGAAATATTAAAAAATAATCTTAATGGACCTGTAGAACATTGTATAAATAATTCTGATGTAGATACATCAGATATCTGTGTTGAAACTTCTTTAGAAAACACTTTTGATGATGCAAGAAGATTTAGTCATTGTCGATGCGATACATCAACATACAAATACAGAAAAATTATGAAAGAAGGTTATATTAAAGGAGTTTTTAATGAAGGAGAGTTGTGCAAAAGAACAGATAGCATAGAAGTTTATACAAAGCCAACTTGTACAGGTAATAAATATAAAGGACATTTTTATAAAGATAGTTGTAGTCCTAATGAAACAGATATAGATGCTGAGAAAAAAACTTGGTATGCAATGGATAATTCTTCATCTGTCACATGTAGGGCTTGTGTCCAATTAAGCTGTGAATATTACGAAGGATATTCATCACTGCCGTTAAAAGGTTACAGATTAAAGACTTACAAACAAGGAGATTTGAACTGTTATAAAAAAGATTTATGTAGAGTTGGTGATTATGTAATTGAAGGAGGTTATTGTTATGAAAACGAAAGTGATATAACAGAAACTACAAAAAACAAACTTGCATCTTTGGAAACAGGAATAAATAAAACTTTAGGTATGGTTATAAAAATTAAAGAAAACCTAAAAGATAATTATATAGAATTAAGAGTTGTGGCAAAAGAAAATGAATATGTTTCTCATGTTGCTGTAAAAGAAGTTTATGACTCCGAGGCCGGTTATAATAAATTGACGGAAGATCAAGACTATTCACCTATATCAAAAGCAAAATCATATGTACAAAACTATGTGAATGGAAAATATGCCGATGGTCAAATAATCAAATGGGAAATGATGAATAATAACGATGTCAATAGAATTGTTGAACATGCAAATGAAAATATTAGAAATAAACTGCTTACAACATTTAAAAATCAAGGAAAGAATTTATTTGAAGTCTTAATTGATGAAGAAAATACAAAAGGTGAAAAAGTTTGTAAAAAACATGAAACGTTAGATGAGAGGCGTTTTGCATATGCTGATGTTTATCCGTGTTATTGGATAGAAAACAATACTATAAAAGGTGCAATTAGAGCTGTTATGAATCCTGAATTTGAAGGGGTTGCTTCCGGTAAAAATTATTGGCCGCGTTTTACATATGGTCCACATATTTACATGAGAGCTACAGAAGGATATAATGGTAAGCAAAGCTATGATAATTATCTATGGTATAGCTCTTTTGCAAACTCAGAAAGGGTAGATGTTTGTTCTTTAGGTAACACTTCTAGAATCACCTTAAAACAAATACTTTTTGACAGAGAAAATACTTGCCCTTCATATATACCTTTGTCTTATGGGGTTAGATATTATTATTTTGAAGGACTTTTGGGACTACCTTATGATGATCCTAATAATCCTGATGCAATACCGGGGTATAATCCTCAAGGGGCTATAGTATCTCCATGGCCTAAAGGAGTTCAACCTTGGAGAATCGCAGCGATGTATGGCGGTGAATGTTCAGATAAAGAAACTAAGCTCGGTGTGTGTCGTGATGATGGCGATGGAAAGGGGTTTTATTGCAGAATGAGAATGTATTGGCATGGTAGTGCATATTCTTGTGTTAATAATTTATACGGAAATTCTTCAAAATCTCCGACGGAAAGTTGTTTTTCCGAAAGTTTAGCAGGTACAGATACCTTTTTGTACGGTAAAAAAAGATTTGCTAATTGGAACTATGTTGAAAAATCTGCTTTTAATTACAAATATCCTACAGGACACAAAAAAGCTGGAGAAAACAGTTTGTCAAAAGAAGATTATGATTGGAACGCAAAAGGTGAATATTACAAAACAGGTATTCAAGGATGTTTTGTAAAGCCTGTTACAACATATAAAGTAGATTTAGAAAGTGTAATATAAGTTTTGAATCTTAAATAAACGGATTATAAGCCCATTGAAGCAATGCTTGACGCTGTTTTTGGCGACAATCAAAATTGTAATGTCCGCAGTTTTTTTCAAGTTGTGCTTTGTGCCGCTTAAAAGATTTCCAACGCTTAATTTGGATTACATCAATTTCAGGAATTCTCCGCCCCATATAATATCTGCAATACCATTGAAACCAACCTCGTACATCCGGTTCAATAATCCAACCTTTTGTTCGCCATATTGTAAGCGATTGACGTGATTTTATTTTAAAATAATTACAATTTACATCAGGCTTTTCAGGAGATAATTTAGCATTTTCAAACCATTCGATAGGAAACTCATTTTTGCAGTCATTTATATAATGTCCTTCAAAAACACCTAAAGCAAGCATTTCCGGAGGTGTTAAATCAGGTTTGAAATCTTCTGAGAAACAGCATCCTTGTGGTGCCGTAAGCTCATAAAAATAGTTTGTTTGCATTTTATCATTAACTAAAACCATTATTTCCTCTATCGAAAGATTATATAATGATTTTAAATTAAAATTAAAGTGAGAGATTAATTATTTAGCAATTGTACTGTACTAATTTAAGTCTTTATTTTTCCATAAATAAAAATATTGACAAAAAAGATTTATATGATAAAGTAATATGTATCAAAATATTATTTGCATAAAAATTATCAATATTAACTCAAAAAAACAATAGTTGTTATGAAAAAAGTATTATTAAGTATTTGCATTGCAATCATTGCATGTAGTTTTATGGAGGATTTTAACCATCAACCTATTGCCAAAGTGCAATACAAGAGTAATCACAGTTTTGAAGGTGGTGTTCCTTTTTTGTGGGTAGACATTTTGGATATATATGATGAAATAGCCTTCAAACAAGAAATGTTCATAGAAGTATCAAAAGACGGAAAACGCGCTAACATGTATGGAGACGCTGCAAAGGAAACCTATCAAATAGGGGAAACATATTTTGTTTATCCATCTTTTAGAACTCGCGATTTTACTCTTGAAAAAGAAAAAAGAGATTGGTCATACCAAATTTTTACTAAACTGTGTTACATAGTTATTTTCTCTTTGCTCTTTTTTATCTTTTTTAATGGTTTGGAGGAATGGTGGAAAGAAAAACATCCGTAAGATGATGTTTTCTTAAAATAAAAGGGCCGGTATAAAACCGGTCCTTTGGGTTTAAATATGTAAGAATGTTTTTGTAATATTTATTGTAGATATATTATATGGATATTGCTAATTTATTGACTTAATTTATCAAATATGTTATACTCCCTATAAAATGTGAGGTTTTGCGATGGAAAATGAAACAGAAAAACGTAAAAAGTTTATTCAAGGCAAGGGTGGAAAAGCAGCTCGCAGCACTATAAAGAAAATTGAAAAAGAAGCGCATAAGCGAAAAAGCTTCCTTAAAGATGCTGAGGTGGCACTTCTTGCTACAGTTGCTACAGTAGCCACAGTTTCTCCGGTACAAGCTCAACAAACAGCACCTCAAAATAGAGATAACTATCCTAATACCACTATTACGGCAGAAGTTAGTACATCAAGAGAAGAATCTTTAAGTACTATAAATTTTGCAGATGCTCAACAAGAATATATGGCATCCCAGCAGGGGCAAATTATGGCATCTGGTACAAATAGCCAATCAAATCAGGTGCAAACAGAACAAAATCAACCGGAAGTTTCTGCTTCTGAAATAGAAGATAGGCAAACAGTTGCCAGTTTACTAAGAGATGATTACTTTTATGATGGCGAAATTGAACAAATGGCAGCAACCGGAGAGCCTACCAGAGAAGATGATACGGAACTTGCAAGACAAGGTGTGCAACATTGGGAAGAAAATGGTGGTCCGAGAATAAACAATATTCGTTATGATGGTAGTCAAATGGGGTATTATGCTTATGGCGACGATAGAATAAATATTATAGAAAGAATGGATGAAGCTAGTGCTGAACAAGCAACAGTAAGAATTCATGATGAAGAAGAACGAAATTGCAGGATTGATGCTCTAACTTTTCCGGCAATGCAAGATTATGTTGTTAATCACGAAGGTCATCATATGCGTAATTATGCAAACGGAATTTATGAGCCGACATCAGACAGCACTTGGTTAGGGTGTGAAGCAACAGCCCAAATTACTGCAGCGGATGAGGTTGGTGCTCGTATTGCGGAACTTAATTTTGTGCGTGATACATATATTAAGGCTGGTGGTGGAGAAGCTGGTTTGGCAGCTTTACAAGAAATATCCGGTATACCATCTCATCATGAGATGATTAACGGATATATCAATATGATTGAAACAGGACAAGTAAATCCATTAAGTAATAATCAGGAGGATAATAAGAGAGAATTTGCTGCTATGGGCAGACTTGCTTATGATCAATGGATGAATCAAGATCAAAATAAATATGATTATGTACAGCAAATGGCCCATTCTGCTTACCGAGAAGCTATTAATAATCATCTTCCTAATGTCCAAAGAGATGAAGCAGAAACAAACAGAAGGTGTGATTTAGCAATGACTGTTAATGTTATGGTAAACGGAGAAAGACAATCTGTTAATTTTGGAGAATATGTTCCGGATATTACAATTCCTGAGAGAGTTTCAACAGCTTTACGTACATTAGATAACAATCCTGATTTGGTTGCTGAGTATGCGCAAAATCCTGAGGCTTTTGTAAACAGAACAGAAAGCTTGGCAAATGTAGTTAACGCATCTAAAGGTAAAGGATATGGGGTTGATAGAGCAAATAAAGAGTTAATGAATATTGTATCCCAAAGTCAAGAATATAGCGCGAATAAAACACCTGAGCAAACAAGAATAACACCTCAAATAAATCCAAATTTGGTAAAAATGGCGATGAGCCAACAATTTAACAGGTAGTATCTGCTTAATAACTTGAATTAATTGATAATTAATGTTACAATTTGATGATAGAGATATATAAATAAAAGGATTTTATAAATGAAAAATGAATTTATAGCATCTGGTAAAGATCCACTACAAGATATTTACACAGAATCTTATATCTCAGATCTGTTGAAAGTTATCAAAAACAATGATAATTTAGAAGAATTTATTGTGGCTAAAGATAAACATAACCGAGATAAATTTGTTGCTGAGGCAACCTTAAAACGGCAAAATGGAATAGTTGAACAAAGCAAAAACATTGAAAATTCTGAAAAAAAACTGCACAATATACAAGAAGAAAAATGTATATACAATGAGTTAACTGTAAGAATAAAAGAAATTCAGGATTTGTATCCTAAAAACAAGCAGCAAGAATTTAAAAACGTGCTGAACAATATTCAATCAAAAGATAAATTGCAGCAGGCCGTCGAGACACTTACACAACCCAAGAAAGGGTTTAATGGATTTGTTGAGAAAGTTATACACGGTAAGCAATTAAAAGAAGCAAATGCAAAATTTTCAGAACTGATGACTTTCTGCCAAGATAAGGATGTTTTTGAATCTAAATCAGAATTGATACAATGTGCACTAACCGAAAAGGACGCAACAATATCATTGCAAATGGCAGATGAAAAAATAGTAAAGGAACAAAGTAATATAAAGCAATATCAACAAAAAATGCAAATTTTACAAGATTATATTCAACAAGATATTAATCAATATGATAATGACCCTGAATATAAACAAAATAGAGATAAAAAGAACAATATTATTCGTCAATTTGCGGAGCAAAAAGGTCCATACATAACCAATCCTCCAACAATCAGTAAAGAAGAAATCGCAAACAATGGATTAAGTGAGGAATTTATTGAAGGACAAGTTATGCAAAGTAATTATGCCGGAAATGTTCGTTCTTCTATTCGCAGATTTTATGAGGGGTTAGATAGACCGGCAGCACCGATGGTGGCCTTTTGTTATGGAGGCAGAACAGATAAACTAGCGCAACAGGAAATTATTGATAAACTTAAAGATATGGGAATTAACGCTGTTTCTAATACCGATGAAAAAGCTAAGGATCCTACGGTTTTTGTGGTTACAGAAAAATCTATTCAAGCACCTTTTATGGCTCCAGATGAAGCATTAAAAGCAAATATTAAGATGATAGAAGCAATATGTCAAAGTGAACACGCTGAACATCCATTTTTATCAAATCCGTTAACAAGGGAGGCTTTAACAGTTGCAGTAGATTGTGATTTAGGGTATAATATGTCTTCGGAAAATATTGCTATGAACAATGGTAGCGATTGGGAAAGAATAACTAAAGGAAATATTTCCGAATATTTAGTTTCTATGGTGCAAGAGGCTAGAGACAACGGACAATCTCCTAATGAATTAGACAAAGAAAATGCAGAAGCTTTTAATAAAGGAGAAGCATTTAAATCTGTTTTCCACGGAGGTAAGTGTGGTAGCCCTTATGTTGTTTTATGCAACGAAGATAATATGAATTTTGTATATGGAGCAGGTGGGGCTTGCGGTGATGCTTACGTTTCTACACATAAATACGATGATTGGAGTCCTGATGGGGCTTTAGGTTATGCTCTCGGTAAATCTACACATAATAAGAGAAAACTGTCCACAGGAAAAATTCAATACGGATTTTTATGCGAATATGAGAGCAGAGGTGATAAGCAAGAGTTTATAGGAATAGATAGATCCGGAGCTTATACATTCGAAAAAGGAACATTTGATAAGGAATTTGTTAAGTCTGCAGGCGCACGTGATGAAACGGCAATTCTTCCGCATCAAAACAAATTGAAAAAAATGTACATAGTTACCAAAGTTTTTAATGAACAAGCCAATATCTTACCTTTAGAAATCGATGAAAAGGGACAGATAAAAGATAAAAAGTGGCGTGATTTTGTAGATTTGCATCAACCGATAGATGATAACTTGAAAGGCTTTATGATTGATCGTCGTAATAATATGATTGCAGATTATGATCTTGGAGGTAAAGAAAAGTTTATGAGCAGGACGCTTGAAGATATTAATTCACAAAAGCTTAATTATGTTCAGGCTGAAAAAATAGAGTTTAAGCAATCTGTTTCAAATCAGTCGAATACAGATATTATGTCTCCTTCTATTTCTGTTTATGAGGAAATTACACCACCTCCTCCGCCGTTTGTACAAACCACGCAAGAAATTGCCGAAATGAGTTCACAAGAACAAGGAAAAATTATTTCATCTATGCGTAAAGGAGTAAATCCGTTATTACCAAAAGATCAAAACACATCTTCTGTAACGAACACGAAAACAAATACACTAAATATACCTACACAAATATTGATGAATAGAAATTTTTCAAAAAAAATATAATCTACGCTAGATTAAACAAATACACAATTATCTGTTTGAATATGTTTATGATTTTGCCGGAAAAGTTTGCAATTTCGCTAATTTCAATTGAATTACCGGCAATTAAAACAGAATGAGGATAAACAACCTTTTGATTAAGAGGAGTGTTGTGAATTTTTTTACAATTATTCGTCCTGAAAATGTGATAGTTTTGTAATTTTTCATTATGAAAATGTGATTTGGAGCATATAATAGTACTTAAATTAAGGGGATTAACTATGGAAAGATATGCATTTAGTAAGTTAAAGTCATGGAAAAATAACCATAATCGTAAGCCTTTAGTAATAAGAGGTGCAAGACAAGTTGGTAAAACTTGGTTAATGAAAGAGTTTGCAAAAATACAATATAACAGTATATGTTGCTTTAAAAGCATTTAAACTATCTTTTTTTTATTTTTATGTATTTTTTATCTCTTCTTTCATTATAAGTGTCTTTGAAATAAAACCAAGCAATGAATTGTAAAACCTCAGTAATTAAGCCTATAGCAATTTTTACAACAAATAATACAATTACAAATGTTGCCCCACAAGCCTTTAAACTATATTTTTTTATTTTTTCTTTCATTATACTTGTTCCTTGTTATATAGGAAAACCATAGGTGCTGTTGAAACGATTTTCATAACTTGAGTTATAGGTTCTCCAAATATAAATCTTAATTTACAAAAGTGATAGTACAATGATTGAAGCAAGAACACAAGAATAATTTGTACAAAAAAGTTCAAATCCAATCGGGGAGAATTGTAAAAAATCTTATCAAAGTGAGTAAACTAAAGTGTCTCCAACGTCTTAAGTGACGTGTAGGGTCGACGTGTATATTAAAATGCTGAGAAAATAAGGCATAAAAAAAGCCCTTGAAATAAGGGCTTAATAAAAAAAATGGTGCCGCTGATAAGAATCGGACTTACGACCCCGTCATTACCAATGACGTGCTCTACCACTGAGCTACAACGGCAAAATAATACATTTTTATTTTAGTAGAGCACGTCCTTTTCCAATGACGTGCCTTCGGCATCTAGGCTCAACGCGGTTGTTTATCACTTCCCTTTTTCGCCAAGATGTTCCGAAGAACTTGCAGACAAATTTGATACACATGTATCAAATTTACTTAGCGTTACCACTGAGCTACAACGGCAAAATAATGCCTTGTTTCTACAAAATACCAGCAAAACATACACAATGATTTTTTTAAAATCAACTTATTTTTTAATTTTTTTTAATTTTTTTGTATGAATATAGCTTTTATAGTCTGTGGATAGTCATTTTGGTGGTTTAAAATTGGCTAAAAACTTTTATAATAATCTTAATTAAGACTTTTTGTAAGGTGGTTTTATAATGGAATTAAATCAAGAAGATAAAAAAATACCTGATTTTTTACAGGATTTTTCTGCTCAAGACGCACATGTCGGACAAAAGAACACTGTATTTAAAAGTTCAAGCTTAAAAAAACTGTTTATGGCAGAAACAGTTTTTTGGTTTGCTTTTATTGTTTTTTATATGCAATATTCTTTTGGTTGGGATAATTTATCTACACTTTTACCAAATGATTTTATTCGGTTTCTTATAGGCATATTTATACCGCTTGCTCTTATTTTATTGTTATCAGCTTTAGTTTACAATGCTTATATATCGGCATCACAAAGGGCTGCTTTAGAAGATAAGCTGGGAAAAATTTTATATGCTGAAGATGAAAACGCTCTTACAAGAATGATTAATAGTGCTTTGAAAAAGCAGATAAAAACTCTTACTGATACGGCTTTACACATTAGCTTGCAGAATGATTTATTGAAAAAGGAACTTTCTGCAAAAGCCGAAGATTTTGAAAAAATCAGCACAGTGATAGAAAATTGTTTTTCACAAAATTTGCTTAAATTAAATGAAAATACACAAAATTTGTTATCAGAATATAAAAAAGCAGCAGAAACTACGGCAGATTTTTCATTGAAAGCGGAAGAATTACAAAAAAGCGCTCTAAGTTTGACTAATGAACTTAATCCTCTCATAAATGAAACAATTGCAACGGCAGATTATCTTAAAAATATTATAAATGAAAGCAAAGACTATATATCTAAGCATTCGGTCGATATGTCTGATTTTGCTGTATCCAATCAGAATAATCTTGAAAAGATGACGCAAAGTTTGGAAGAAAAAACGGTTAAACTTGAAAAAATGTTTTTGCAAACTGCAGATAGTTGCGAAGAAATTTATAAACGTCTTGATGGTGGAATTTCTCACATTGAGAATAGTTTGAAAAGTCATAAACAATTAGCAGAGGAGCAGTCTGTTCTTTTAGATAAAAATTCAACATATCTTGATAATAAGTTAGGAGAATATGGCAAGCTTATAACCCTTGAAGTTGAAGCTATGGTTGAGCGTTCATCAACATTGGACACTAATGTTGAACACCAGTTGAAAACGTTGTCTGAAGCAGGCAAAAAAATTACTGATATTTTAGATCTTGCTAACAATTCTTTGGATAAGAAATCGGCGGAAGCCACACAAAGAATAGAAGATATTGCACAAAAACTTGATAATGAGCTGGCTAAACTTAATGAGTTTATCAGTAAAACAGAAACTAAAAATGATGAAATTAGAGATACTGCGGAGAAAATTACAACCAAAATCGGAGATTTAAGCATTGATTTAGGATTAAAAGTTGATGATTTGAAGATGCGTGCCGTTGAAGCAATTGATAAGTTTAATGAAGTAAGCGGTGTTGTTCAGAAAAACACTCTGGAGTTATCTGAAAGTGCAAATATTATTGTAAATAAGGGAAAAGAAGGTTCGGTTGCTCTTGAGCGTCAACATGCAAGTATCTTGTCTGCATTAGAAAATTTTGAAGAAATTAAAAATAAAATCACACAAATAGAACAAAACATTATAACAACATCAGCCAATGCGGGAAATTCTTTTGAACAATATCAACAACAAGTTGCAAATTTGGGAAAAATCATAAATGAGCAAATTGGCCAATTAGACAGCCATAAAGTTCGTTCAGAAAGACACCTCGCAGAACTAAGAAAACAGTATGATACCTTTAGTATGGCTAACTTTATGAATGAATCTGCAAAATTGGTTGCCAAACTTGAAAATTTAAGTGTCGATATCAATAAGTTCTTCAATGCCGGAGAAGAAGACGATCTCTGGAAAAGGTTTTATGGTGGTGATCATGCCGTCTTTGTTCGCAATATTGTGAAAAAACTAAATCGTAAGCAAATTGTAAAAATTAGAGATGAGTATGAAAAAAATTCCGATTTTCGAGTTTTGGTTGATAAATATATTGCAGATTTTGAAACTCTGCTTACAGCGGCACAAAATGCTGAACGCCCTGATGTGGTTCTTGCTATGATTTCGGGGGCAGATATCGGTAAAGTATATTATATAATTGCAAAAGCAATTGATAGGTTAAAATAAGAATGTCTTTTCTTGATTTTAAAAGTAATGTTTTTTCAGCGCCTATGGCCGGTATAACAGATGCGCCGATGCGCAACATTATACATCAAAAATGTGTAGACAAGGTAAATATTGTCTCAGAAATGGTGGCTGTAAATGCTCTTTCAAGAAAAAATGCAAAAACTTATAAAATTGCTGATGTTCGAGATGAAAAATATTCGGTAATAGTTCAACTGGTTGGTTCTGATCCGAAACTTTTTACCGAAGCTGCTGAGCTTGTTGCTGAATTAGGGGCTTCTGGTATAGATATTAACATGGGATGTCCGGTCAGAAAAATTATATCGTCTGGTTCAGGTTCTGCATTAATGAAAGATATCAAAACTGCAGAGCAGATAATAAAAACAACAGTGAAGGCCGTAAATTTAAAAGTTAGTGTTAAATTCCGAAAAGGTTGGGATCAAAATAGTGTGAATGCAGTAGAGTTTGCGAAGATGTGTCAAGATAGCGGAGTTTCTTTCATTACCGTTCATGGACGTACCAGAGCTCAAGGATATTCAGGTGTTGCTGATTGGGAAACAATTGCCGAAGTTAAAAATGCAGTATCAATTCCGGTTGTAGGTAATGGTGATGTTACATCGGTTGAATCTGCAAAACAAATGATAGAAAAAACTGGGGCCGATGGTGTTATGATAGGAAGAGCATCGCTTGGAAACCCTTGGCTTTTAGGACATGTTTTTGATTATTTGGAAGAAGGAATAAAACCAAATAAAATTGATAATCTTGAAATTTTGAACACTGTTCTAAAACATGTTGAGCTTCTGAAAAATTATTATGATGAGAAACTTGCAGTGGCCTTATCTAGAAAACATGTGTGTTGGTATTCAAAAAATTTTTATGATGCTAAAAAATTTAGAGAATCTTATATGAGGATCAACGATTATGATATGGCTGTTCAAGAGATTGAAAAATATTTTTCTTCAGCGATAAGGGAGATATAAAATGAAAATTATAGTAGGTGGTGCCGGTAGTGTCGGTCGCAGTATTATAGGTTATTTAAGCCGAAGCAACAATGACATCATTGTGGTTGATATCAAGCAAGAGCGTTTACATGAAATATCTAAAGAGTTTGACGTTCAGCCTGTTTTAGGCTCAATTTCTTCTCCTGACGTGCAAGAAAAAATAGGTGCAGATAAATCTGATATCCTGATTGCTGCTACATCAAACGATGAAGTAAATTTAGTTGCTTGTCAAGTGGCTTATAGCTTGTTTAATGTTCCAAAAAGAATTGCTCGTATAGGTGCAGATTGTTTTTTAAATCCGATGTGGAATACGCTATATAATGAAAAAAATCTGCCGATAGATTTAGTTATATCTCCTGATAACGAAATAGCCGAAGCAATTTTACGCATAATTGACATTCCGGGAGCCAAAGAGGTTTATCCGTTGGCAGATGAAAAATTATTTTTAGTCAGTTTTAAGTGTAATAATAATTGTCAGTTATATAACTTTAGCATTGCTGACATATATGAAAACTTTAAGCATATTCCGTTTCATATTTTGCAAATTTTACGTCAAGGTCAAAATTTTTATCCGAAACCGGATGAAATTTTAAAATGCAATGATGAAATTTATTTGTTAGCCAATCGTGAAAACATCATTTCTTTGATGCATGATTTTGGTATTGAACAAAAGCTTAACGAAAATATTGTAATTTTCGGTGGTAATGCCATCGCATACAGATTAGCAAAAAGCTTGGAAGAAAATGACAATGTGCTAAGTTGTAAAATCATTACAAACAACTCTGAAGTTGCTACACGTTTGGCTGATAATTTGGATAATACCATTGTTATAAACGGCGAGATGATGAGCGATGTCATTTTAAAAGATGCCGGTATCGATAACGCTGATATCACAGTTGCTGTTACGGAACAAGATAAAGATAACCTTCTTGTTTCCTTGCTTGCTAAACATAACCATGTTTGTTCAACGGTTTCTCTTGTAAATTCAAGAGCTTATGACAGCTTGATAGACAACATAGGCGATAACATTATTGTTGATCGTTCTTCTGTAACCATTTCAAAAATTTTGCAAGATATCAGAATCACCGGTTTGATCAATGCATATTCGTTGGGGCGTGGCTTTGGCGAAATTTGGGAGATGAAGTTAAAAGAAGATCAGCCTGTAACGGGTAAGAAGGTGTCCGATTTACATATACCTGATAAATGTAAGCTTGCTGCCATTGTGCGAAATGACAACATTATATTTTCTGTTGCTGATGAAACATTGAATAAGGATGATATTCTTATAATTTTTGTTTCTCCTTTTGCGATTAAAAAAATGGAGCAAATTTTTAGCTATTAGATATTAATATTTGTAAATGATGTTATATTTTTTCGTTTTTGAGGTATAACGCTCTACAAAATCATCGCTCCGAACGAATAACCATACATTGTCACCGCTCCGAGCAAAGCGAGGTCAAGCGGTCTTCAGATTAGTAATTAATTTGTAGATGCCTTGACGATTCCTAGCGGAATCGAGGCATGACAGGGGTTATTTTAAATAAAAATCATCACCCCTATTTTTTGCTTGCAATCGCTATACCGTCCCCCCCTGTTTTTTTGCTTGCAATCGCTATACCGTCCCCCCTATTTTTTGCTTGCAAAAAATTCAAGGGGTCTTCAAATTAGTGTAAAAAACACCTTATAACATAAAAAATATTTGCAAAGATAAAAAAAAGATGATAAAATAAAGCGTATATATAATGTTTGCGCAATATAATTATATGGAGATTTACCATGAACACACGTTGGAAGTCCTTGTTTTTAGCCATTTTTTCTGCTTGCTTGTTGGCCGGTTCCGTCAACGCAAGGGTTTGCTTTTTGGCAGACGGTAAATGTAACGATATGCAACTCCGTCCGATAGCAGTTGGTGAAGATTGTGAATTTAATAAGAATGATCGGTTGTGTAGGCTGCCTAAAAGAGCTGGTGGCGAATCGTGTATTAGAAATGGTACAGTCTATTATGAAAAATGTGTTTGTCCGGAATCTTATAAATATGAAGTAGATGCAAGTGATGAAGTATACGATTATACGAGTGGAGGTAATATCCCAGCAATGCATCAAAAGTGTGATGGAAAAACCAAATATAAAGTATGTAAGGATGATTATAAATATGTTGTCGAAGATGCTGACAATGTTAATAACCATTTTGAAAGTTTAGGTAGTAATATTTATCACCCTGTTGAGAATTGCTCGGGTGGTTCTAGCGTAGACGAAGATTCAGATTCTTGTGAAGAGATTGGTTTGGGTATTACAAGATATAGTGGTTGCCTTTGTAACTATCCGTATACGGAAGAAGATATTAAAGGTTATGAAGGTTTGGTTTCTTTGGGTGGTAATACATGTGTTGTCGATGGTGTCATACATTATGAAACTTTAACGTGTACAGATGGTAGCCGTGATGGTTTTTACTATAAGAGCGATTGCGCTGATAATGAAGAATTAAGTATCAATCATAGTTTAAGAGATATAAACGGCAACATAATTTGCTATGCGTGCAAAGCGCCAAAAACCTGCGAAGAAATGAGTATGTTCAAAGATGAGACGAGTTGTAAACAAAGCGGTTCTCATATAAAGTGTGTTGAAGACACCGTGAGCAAATGTTATAAAGTTGAGGGTTGTGAGACCACCTCATTAGGATATCAACAAACGTTGGTAGATCATTATAACTGTTATGACAACAAATTGGGTTGTGCTGCGGGTGACCCGAATTGTTATAAAGAATGTGCATGTATAAAAGGAGGGGTCGATGAAAATCCTCAAGATTGCAACGTTGTTTACAATAACCAAGGCACTGCTACACAACCGATCTGTGAGTTAGATTGTACTTCTTTAGGTTATAAACAATGTGATAGACGGCAACATTGGCAAGCTGCAGACGCTTATGACTATTGCATTGGAGACATAACTAAGGATAATGCGAATAAAAGCGATAATTATTATAGGGAATGTGAGCGAAAAAATCAGTGTTTTCCACTTTTTGAAGACGATGTACGTTACTATTGGGATGGTTCCGGTGTCGGCTATTGTGAAATGGTTTTGGAGATCGAAGAAGATGATAAATGGACTACAGATGGTAATCCGTCACCTGATGGATATTGGAAAGGTAAAACTTATAGTGATGATAAAGCTGAATATTGGTTAAATAACGGATATTATCATGCAGATAGGTGTGTTCCGTTGAAAGGAACGGATGATGTCGATGAAACCAATAGACATCTTCGTTTACACCATTGCGAAAGCGAGGACGCAGATTGCGCAGGTAACTACTCTTCCCCATATGGAACTTTATATGATTTTCCGGGTTGGAAAACAGCTAATGAGAAAAATGACTGTTTAAATCCGGCACCGACTGAATATAATGATGAATACTCTGAAGAAAAAGACGAAAATGGTTTGTTGCTACATGATGGTATCCGTGTTGAATGTGGCGGAAAAGGTTATATCACAGATTGTAAATGTACAACATATGGTAAAAAAGCTATCAAATCAGATTGCCATTTATTACCTATTCCAATTAGTGATATTAAAGAAGGAGATTATTTTGGGGAAGTTAAGTATGCAAATGGTGGTACACAAGCAGGTAAACATGGTGTGATATATACAGGGGAACTTGAAGAGGGATGTGTCGGATTTAAAAAACAATATGGGTGGTTTACCGCAGCAGGTAGTGCAAGTCGATCTGAACCAAAGAAAAAATGCCTGTCAGAAGATATAGTATATGGTGAATCATATGTGTGTCTTGGGGATCAATTGTGTGTAGGTAATATATTAGCAAAAGAAAGAGATTCGAAAGGAAATTTTATAGAAAATGGCAGAAAAATTTGCGATGGCACATGTGTACAAACGCAAACATGTACGGAAGATCAGGCGTGTGAAACAGCTGTGACAATTGGCGATGAGAAATATTGTACAAAGTGTGTGACAGCGTATAAGTGTGCTAGTAACGAAGAAAAATGCACATCACAAGCAATAGATGCTATAACAGGAGAAGCATACTGTACCGATAATTCTACCTGCAAAAATGTGTGTAAAATATATGCTGAGAATTTAGCAGACGCTGGTAAAACAAATTTTGGATATTATTATGACAATAATGAAAATTGTCGGGTGATGCCTAAAGGTAGTAGTTTCTCTAATTGGTATAAGAAAGAAATTACAATTACTATTGATGATGACTATTATAAATGTAATTTAATACACGTATGCAATAGAGCAATTGATGAAAATTCTCCATGTACAGAGCTTACGGATTTTAAGCCTATTCCTACTTTTTTAGATAGTAATGAAAATGGTAAACAAGATGAAGGAGAACCCAAGATAGATTACTGTTCTAGCCGTGTATATCAGAAATCTGCAGAATTTCACGAAAATTGTGGCAGTTATGTTTGGAGTGAAAAATGTTGTGCTGGAGGTGATCACAGCGTGACAGTGTATGGTGATAAGGACAAATTTTTAGAAGCTTTGGAAGAAACATCGGATACTTATACTTATGAAGATGTTACAGCTGAGTATCATGATTTGTATACAACAGAACCGGAAAAGTTTGATGAGCAAATCGGTTGTTACTATGTACGCAAAAAAAACAAAAACTATAGTACATGTAAAGAATATTCAGATTATTATGGGTACACTGGTGGATGTAAGATATATCACAATAATCATAAAGACGAAATAGAAGGTTACGATTACAGAGGAAGTTCAACGGTTTTCAGCGATATGGAAGGATATTGTTACGTATACTACAAAACGTGTGATTCTACCTGTACAGATTCAAAAATTTATGGTCTAAAAACAGCAGAAGAAGTATGTCCAAATGGAAAAGTTCCTTCTGGGGATGGTACAGAATGTAGCGGTACAGTGTATTATTCAGAAGGTACAAAATGTGAATGTGAGAACAGACAACAAGGGGGGTTATATCTTGATAAGGCCGGTAATGATTCTTTTTATCTTGTAGCTGATCAAAGTGTTGGAGAATGTCAATATTATGCTAGATGTGATCAACATCCCTATAAACCTAAAGATGGTTGGAAAGAAAATCCATGTCAAGACGGGCTTCTCCCTGCTACAGATGCGGAGAAAGAGACAGTGTGTGGTACAACATATTATGCACCAAATACAGAATGTGTATGTCCGGAACAAACAGGGTGTTTTGTAACAACAGATACTTCTTCGGTCAATTGGGATAAAAACTATGAAGTGAGTAAAAGTAACGGTTGTACTTATTATGCTGCTTGTAATTCAAAGACGACAGACTGTGAAGGTAAATATTCACCTACGTATGGTAGGACTATGTATACAGAGCAAGAGTGTATAGACTCTGGAACAGAACCGGAAGGTGATGTTGTAGTGCCGGCAGGCGTATGTGGAGGTCCATATTATGCAGGGTGTAAATCGGTTAAACAATAGATTTATTTTATTCTAACATTCCCCCCCTTGTGTATTTATCAAGGGGGGTTAATATTTAAAGTGTTATACTGGCAAAACACCCTCTGTCATGCCTCCAAACCGCTAAGGAAATATAATATAGTCATGCCTCCAAACCGCAAGGTTTGGTCAAGGCATCTTCCGATTAATTACTGATTTGAAGACCCCTTGACCTCACTTCGTTCGGAGGGGTGACAGTTTATAGCGATTTTAGGCAAAATAGGGGGTGACAGTGTTATTTTTTCCACTCGGAGCGGTGACTTTATTGTTTAAAATAAAACCAAAGTTATCGCTCGTTGAGGCAGAAAATATAATAAAAGTCATCGCTCGCTGAGGCATTTATGCCGAATGCGTCCAGCGATCTTCCGCTTAGTTTTTCCCCTAACCAACACCATTTCCGATGAGGGATATTTTAACACAAATTTGAAGACCCCCTTGACGTTTTCTTTCGAAAACGAGGGGTGACTTTGTAGAGCGTCATACTTCCTCTCCACAAAAAAACACCCTTTCGGGTGTTTATGTTGGCGGAGAGATAGGGATTCGAACCCTAGGTACGCTTTAACACGCACAATTGATTTCGAGTCAACCGCATTCGACCACTCTGCCATCTCTCCGTTGACTTTTTTCTTCATAAAATAAAAAACTTAATTATGCAAGCGTTTTTTATATATCATCATCTGTAAAATGTTGTTCTAACACATCTAATGCAACGTCATAATCAAAACCGGCTCGGATGATTGTTGCTAAGTCTTTTTGCCGATTCGCACGTTGTTCATCTTCATCTTTTCTGTATGGACCGATTTTTTTCTTTTTTGCAAATTTTAAAGCCATATCAAAAGGTGAAAATGTCTGATTTGCTAAAATTTGTTCAACCAAATGAGTATTTATACCCTTTTGTTGCATTTTAATCTTGATATATCTTTCCGGTTTTCCGGCATTTAAATAGCTCTGTATTTTAATTTCGGCATATCTGAAATCGTCAATATATTTTAAGCGTTCAAAATCTGCTAAAATTTCTTCAATCCAAGAATATGCCTCGCTTTTGTTAAAATCAGGATTATAAAAAACATAATCATTTACACGGCGTTTTAAAACCTGTCTTAAGTTTTCAACCGACGAGTCAAACCTTTTCAAATAATATAGCGCAATGTTTTTTAATCGATGTTTACTCATTTTTTTCAGTTTTTTTTGTTTTATCGGTTTATCATCAAATTCTGACACTTGAAAAATCCTTTATTTTAGATTAGATTGCTCATAATTATAACATCATTATATAAGGAATTTGAAAATTGAGTAATAAAAATTTTGATAGTTGTGTATCTTTTAGTTTGGCAAAAGGTACATTTGTAGGGAGAATTGTGCGTTTAGATAAAGTTTTGCAAGATATTTTACCTAAGCATGGATATCCGTTAAATGTTTCGACAGCGCTTTCTGAAACCACCGCTCTGGCTGTTTTGCTTTCAAATTCTCTTAAATATGATGGTTTGTTTACTCTTCAATTACAAGGAAACGGTCCGGTATCTGTTTTGGTTGCAGATATTACATCGGACCACAAGATCAGAGCTTGCGCAAAGTTTGACGGAGAACAGCTTTATAAAGCAAAATCTTTGCGTAAAACAGAAGATGTTATCGAGCCTGTTCCTCATTTGGTTGGTGGCGGACACATGGCTTTTACCATAGATCAAGGCCCTAATACCGATTTGTATCAAGGTGTTGTTGATTTGCAAGGTAAAACCTTATCTGAAATTGCTTTGAGATATTTCAAAATGTCTGAGCAAATTGATACAGCCTTGAAACTTTTTGTAAAATCTCCAACCGATGAAAGTTCGTCTTTCTATGCGGCTGGAATTATGTTGCAGAAAGTTCCGCTAAAAGGCGGAAAAAATGTTGATATTGATGAAACTTCTTATAACCAAATGTTTGAAGATGCTAAAGCTTTTATCGGAAGCTTATCCGAAAATGAGGTTTTTGATGCAGAGCTTACTTCAGAGGAAATTTTATATCGCTTGTTCCACTCGCTTGATGTAGAAGTTGCAAAAGAAACAGCATATGAGTTTGGTTGTCGTTGTAGTCGTGAAAAACTCTTTTCAACCTTAAGCTCTTTCAAACAAGAAGAACTTGAAGATATGGCAGAAGATGGAAAAATCTGCGCTACGTGTCATTTTTGCTCTTCAAGTTATATTTTTGATAAAGATGAACTGATTAAACATTAAAAAAACTTGCATATAATAAAAAATTGTATTAGAAAAATATATAAAATAATAAAAGTTTTTTAACAACAACGGATTAAAAATATGATTAAATTATATAAAATTTTTGGTGTACTGGTTGCTTTTCTGTTAAGCGCTTGTGCTAATGATGGCGAATTTGCTGAAACGCGTCGTTTTATGGAACCTCGTTTTAATAATTTACCACCGATAGAACTCAATGTTAGCAAAATAGATATTATATCAGAGTTTACACCTTCGTTTACTCGTCCGAATGTGGAACATTTATTTCCGGTTTCAATAGAAAAAGCTGCTCGTATGTGGGCAACAGATCGTTTAGAAGCTGTTGACTATTCTTCAAACAGAGTTGCCGAGTTTATCATTAAAGATGCTAGTGTTACCGAAGAAGAAGTTAAAGCTCCACAGTTGTTTTATAAAGATAGCTTAAAGTATAGAGCAACGTTGTCTGTTGTGTTAAAAATTACTTCAGATGGCGGACAATCTTCAGCCCAAACATCTATTGAGGCTTGGAGAGAGCTTACAATGCCAATTGATACATCAATTGAAAATAAAGAAAAATATTGGAACGAAATGGTGCAGAAATTGTTTGAAGAGTTTAATACTCGGATGGAACAAAATGTGAATCAATATTTGAATATGTATGTGAAAAATAATAACACCATTTATGAATATTAAAATTTTTCCTTAAAAAACTCCTCTATCATTTTTTGATAGAGGAGTTTTTTTATAAAATCGTATATATCAGGGAAAAATATGTTGAGAAAATATAAAGTTGACTTATAATTGCGCTTATGTTGTTAATCGGGGTATTTAAATGCAAGATCCTAAATTTATACATTTAAGAGTTCATACCGCATATTCTTTATCATCAGGAACAATTCAAGTTCCGGCATTGATGAAAAAACTTTGCGAACAAAATGTGCCGGCAGTGGCTATGACAGATACTGCCAATATGTTTGGCGCTAAGGCTTTTTCTATGTATGCTTCAAGTAATGGTATTAAGCCAATTTTGGGATGCCAATTTTATTTAAGAAATTCTGATATGGATAACCTGTTAAAAACAAAAGGCAAACCGGTTGAAAGAGATAAGCTGGTTTTGTTGGTAATGAATGATATAGGTTATCTCAATATTTCTAAACTTATGAAGCGTTTTTATCTTGATAATACGAAGTCTGGTGATGAGCCACAACTAAAATACACAGATTTGGAAGAATTAAACGAAGGTTTAATAGCTTTAACAACAGGTGTCGAAGGACCTGTCGGACGGCTTATTTTGGAAAACAGAAAAGATGAAGCTGTTCAAACTTTGGAGTATCTTCACAAAATTTTCGGTAACCGATTATATATGGAAATTTCGCGTATAGGAACTCCTGAAGAAAATAAAACAGAACAAACTTTTATAGATTTAGCTTATAAATACAATGTTCCTCTGGTTGCAACAAATGAGGCTTTTTTCTTTGATGCCGATATGTATGAAGCTCATGATGCTTTGGTTTGTATTGCTCAAGGTGAATTTGTTGCAAATGAAAATCGTCATCATTTTTCCGTAAATAATAGGCTTAAAACCCAAGAAGAAATGGTAGAGCTTTTTGCAGATTTGCCGGAAGCTTTAGAAAATACGGTAAATATTGCCAAAAGATGTAACTATCTTTCTGAAAAAGTTGACCCATTGTTGCCTGTTTTTGAGTGCCCTGACGGAAAAACTCAAGATGAATATATTACGGAAGAAGCTTATAAAGGCTTAAAAGAACGTATGGAAAGACATGTCTATTTTGAAGGTATGTCAGATGAACAAAAACAAGAAATTGATAAAAAATATTTTGAACGCTTAGACTATGAGTTAAGCGTTATAAAAAGAATGGGGTTCCCGGGATATTTTTTAATTGTGTCTGATTTTATCAGATGGTCAAAAAACAATGGTGTTCCGGTAGGACCCGGACGAGGCTCCGGCGCAGGTTCTATTGTTGCTTGGTCGCTTAAAATTACCGAATTAGATCCGATAAAGTTAGAACTGTTATTTGAAAGATTCTTAAATCCGGATCGTGTAAATATGCCTGACTTTGACGTTGACTTCTGTCAGGAAAATAGGGCAAAAACCATTGAATATGTGCAAAATAAATATGGTTTTGAAAATGTGGCACAAATTATTACATACGGAAAATTGCAATCAAAAGCTGTTATTCGTGATGTTGCACGTGTTTTGCAAATGCCTTATGCACAAGCAGATAAAATTTCTAAAATGATACCTCCTCCGATTCAAGGTAAAAACGTTACTTTGGCTCAAGCTTTAGAACAGGTTGCAGAGTTAGAACAATTAAGAGCAAACGATCCTCAAGTAAATAAGTTGTTTGATATAGCTATGAAGCTTGAAGGATTATATAGACATTCTGGTGTTCATGCTGCCGGAGTTGTAATAGGCGATAGACCTCTTGATTTATTGGTTCCTCTTTATAAAGATCCTAGAGCTGATATGCCTGTTACACAATATGATATGAAATATGTGGAAGAAACAGGCCTGATTAAATTTGACTTTTTGGGTTTAAAGACACTGACAGTTATAAAAAAAGCAGTCGATTGGATAAAGAAAATCCATAATATAGATTTAGATATTGATGCAATTCCTCTTGATGATAAACCAACGTATGAGATGATGCAAAGAGGTGAAACAGCTGCCGTATTTCAGTTTGAATCTGCAGGAATGAAAGAAGTTCATAAGCAAATAAAACCTGACCGTTTTGAAGATTTGATTGCTATTGTGTCCTTATATCGTCCGGGACCAATGGATAATATTCCAACATATATCAAAAGAAAACATGGCGAAGAAGAAATTACATATTTACACCCTAGTTTGGCGCCTATCTTAGATGAAACTTACGGGATTATGGTATACCAAGAGCAAGTTATGAACATTGCTCGAGCTTTGGGCGGATACACCATGGGTGAAGCCGATAAATTGCGTAAAGTTATGGGTAAAAAACTTCGTGATGAAATTCCGAAGCAACGTGAAAAATTTACTAAAGGAGCAATTGCAAACGGTATAGCTGAAGATGTTGCAAAAAGCATATTTGATCAAATGGAAAAATTTGCATCATATGGTTTTAATAAATCGCATGCAGCTGCTTATTCGTTAATTTCGTATCAAACAGCATACTTGAAAGCTCATTATCCGGTAGAATTTATGTGTGCTGTTATGGATTTGGATATTACAAATGTAGATAAGCTTACATTTTTTACCTCGGAATGTAAAACCACAGGAATTGAAGTATTGCCACCTGATATAAATAAATCAGAAGCCGAATTTAAGGTTGAAGACGGTAAGATAAGATATGCATTAGGAGCAATTAAAGGCGTAAGTGCGGCATCTATGTCGAGTATTGTTGCAGAAAGAGAAAAAAATGGTTGCTTTAAGGATATATCAGATTTTTGCCATCGTATAGATATTAAAGATATCAATCGTAAACAACTTGAACAACTTATTAAATCAGGTTCTTTTGATAGTATAGAAAAAAATAGAGCGATGTTGTATGCAAATATAGAAACATTAATTAAAAATATATATTCGGCAACAGAGTTAAAAACCAGTGAGCAAGCATCTTTATTCGGTAGCGCTGAGTTGGTGGCAAAAATTAAATTTATACAAACGCCTGACTGGCCACAATTAGAAAAATTAAGGTATGAAGCTGGTGCAATAGGTTTTTATCTTTCAGCTCATCCTCTTGATATATATAAAGAAAGTGTCGAAAAACTGGGTGTTAGAAATTGTGCGGATATAATTCAAAATATTAAGGTGGGAGACAGTATAAAAGCAAATATTGCAGTTTGTGTGGAAAGTTATCAGAAAAAAATCAGTAAAAATGGTAATAAATATGCTTTCGTAGGTTTGTCTGATGCAACAGCATCTTTTGAAGCCTTTTTGTTCTCAGAAGGTATGGCAAAATATGGCGATATTATTGAATCTCAAGTACCGGTTTTGGTAAAAATCAGCATAGATAAACAAAACGAAGATTCTAATCCGAGAATAATGATTAATTCGGTTAAACCTCTTGATGAAGCAATAACTGAACAAGCTAAAGGTCTTATAATTACCATTGAAAATATATCGGCTGTTATGGAAGTTAAAGATATATTGAAAACAGATAAGCAAGGCTCAAATAAAATATATATTATACCACAAATAGACAATTGGGATGTCAGAATAGAATTGAATCATGGATATGCTTTTAGCCAATCGGATCTCATCGGAAAAATAAGAGTAATTTCCGGAGTATTATCAGTTAAGGAGATATAAAATATGAACGATAACAATGAAACAATAAAATATTCTATTATAAAATCTTTTCTGCAACCATTGTGGACTATAACCGATTATTTGACAGTATTTATTAAACAAGGTTTTATATTTTCTCTTATTATGGTTGTTATATCATATATATTTAATCAGAGATATGCTTGTGTTTTTAATAAAGAATTTGCTCATAGCAATTCTTGTATTAACTCAACATATTTATATGTTCCGTATTTGCTAATAAAACTTACTGTTATAGCTGTTTTTATCAATATATGGTATGTAGCTGTTTACAAAAAGGAGCTTATAACCAGAGATTATTTGAAAGCTTCATGGAAAAAGTTTTTAAAAACTTTTGGGTTTATAAGTGTTTTTCTGCTATTTAATCTTATACCGTTATTTTCTGCAGCATTGCTGATTTTTAGAGTTCCAAACCCTGATTGGAAAGTCGAATTGTTATATTTTACGGTTGTTTCAATAGGATTTTTATTTCCATTTATATTGATGCGATTTTACTCGATGTTTGCCCTATTTTTAGATGGAAAAAATTGGAAAGAATTTAAAAGCATATGGAATAAAACCTCGGGTTATAATATGAAAATTATCTTATCTTGTACTTTTTTGTTTTTTATTGATTTACTGTTTTTGGTTCTTGTTACCGAAATCCTGTCAAATTCTCATGGTATGCCATTGTGGTTTTATAACATATATGCTGAAGTGATATTTTCTATTATGAATTATTTTATTGTTGTTTCAGTAGTTAATTTTTTCGAAAACCAAAAACAAATTTTTTGGTAATAATAAAAAAACCTCTGTTTTTAAAACAGAGGTTTTTTATTTTATGAGTATTTTTTCTTATCTATAATAAACTTTATAACTCCTAAAGGAATTGAAAGTATGTAAATACATGTTAAGATTCCTAAAGTTAGCCATGGTTGCGAAAGCATAAAATTAATAAACAATACAACCAATATCATTAAAGGTAAAAGCATGCATGTGTGAACTTTCATTTTCTTTAAAGAAATTGTAGGTATTCTGCTTACCATTAAAAAAGCAACCACCGGCATTAATATAGAACAAAAAAGATTTGAACGTAAAAACACTTCTGTTGCCGGAAAATCAAAGGTGATTAAAAGTGGCATTAAAGCGATGGCAGCAGCTGCCGGAGCCGGAACCCCGACAAAATAGTGTGACCAATATTCCGGTTGTTCGGCGTCTTCAAGCATTGTATTAAATCGAGCTAAACGCATAGCCATACCCATCGCAAAAATTAAACAAAGAACCCAACCGAAACCTGGTAAGTCATATAAAGACCAACGATATATAAGTATTGCTGGGGCTACACCAAAACTTACAAAATCAGATAAAGAATCAAGTTCGGCACCGAACTTTGATGATGCTTTTAAAAATCTGGCAACACGACCATCAAGGCCATCAAAAAGAGCTGCTAAGAATATACAAATTACGGCTTTTATCCAATCATCTTGTACGGCATAACGAATTGAGGTTACACCTGAGCATAAAGCCATCATTGTGACCATATTAGGCGCAATTTTACGAAAAGGAACTTCTTTAAGCTTTTGTTTGGAAAGCAAAAGCTTATCATTAATTCTGTCGTTTAATTTTTTCATTATTTAATATCTCCTTCAACACGAGATGCTGTGGAAGTTAAGTTTGCAAGTATGGTTTCTCCGGCTACCATAGTTTGACCTATGCATACCTGTGGTTCAACATCTGTCGGTAAATATACATCAAGTCTGGATCCAAATCTGATAAGGCCAAAACGTTCTCCGGCTTGATATTGTTGACCTTCTTTAGCAAAACAAACAATACGACGAGCCACCAATCCTGCAATTTGAACAAAAGCAATATCTTTTCCGCAATCTGTACGCATAGCTAACAATTGACGTTCATTATCTTTACTTGCTTTATCGAGAGTAGCGTTGAAAAATTTTCCTTTAATGTATGCCAGTTTTGTAATTTTTCCTGATGCCGGAGTTCTATTTACATGAACGTTAAAAACACTCATAAATATGCTTATACGATTATACGTTTTTGTATTGAGTCCAAGTTCTTCAGGACCTGAGACTCTTGTAATCATTTGTACGATACCATCAGCAGGGGAAACGACCACATCTTTGATTTGAGGGGTTACACGTTCCGGATCACGGAAAAAGTAATAACACCAAATTGTTAAAATAAGTCCGATAATACCTAAAGGTAACCATAAAATTGCCAATAACGCAGTTATTGCAGCAAAAATACTTACAAAACGCCAACCTTCATTGTTAATGTTTGGAAAAATATATCTTTGAAAAGATAAATCTACTTTTTTCATTTTTTATTCCTTCTATAATGTAGACACCGAAACGCTGTTTCTGTCGTGTCTGTTAAGTTACTGTTATATCTTTACGACAATTGACAATTAAGCACAAATTTTTTAAAAAAACAAGCCTTATATTGCAGATAATAAAAAAGGCATTTCAAAAGAAACACCTTTTTGAATTAATTTTTATTTGTGGCTAAACTTTTTAGACCTTGAATAATATTTTCTGCAGTTGATTGAGTTTCTTGTTCAATGCCAACAGACTGTAAAGCCAAATTTTGAACACATGTTGACACCAACTCTTTAGCGGTTTCACTAATTGAAGCATTAAACAAAGTCCCTGCTTGTAATCTTGAATTTGCCTGGCTTACTAAACAAGATTTCATCTTGTTTTTATAAGAAGTATTTTCGCTTACATTGTTATATTGTGATAAATCTGCACTACAAGATGTTAATAAAACAAGGCAAATGCATAATAAAAATTTTTTCATAAGTTTCTCCAAAAATTAGTTAGGACGACTGATTACTTCATCAATAACTTGCTTCATTAAACGAGGTTGATTGATAAAGGAAAATACAACTTTTGATGTTCCTGTTCCGGAAAATAAAATATCACCATAGTTAAATAAACGACCTAAAATACTTTGTCTTATTTCAACCGATTCTATCCTTTCTCGATTCAGTTCTTCGGTTGTAACGTTAATGACTCCGGTTCTTTTAACAACTCGTTTGTTTGTGCAAACCATTTCAATTAAGTTGCGTTTGAGCCAAGAAGATATAGTAAATATAATCAAAGCTATAACAGGAAGCCATACTGCAAAATTTAGTATTGAGCTATGGTAATGTTCTAAAGATCGCGCATAGCTTAATGCAGTAAAACAAGCAAACACAGATACTGATGCTAGAGTAAACGGAATAATTAAGGCAAAATAGTGTAATCTGCCTACAAGTTCTATTTCTTCTCCGGGGGTCAGTGTGCTTGCGGTATAACGATATCGTCCGAGCATGGTTATTCTCCTTAAGTTATCACATATATAAAATATCCTGATTATTTATAATTTGTCAAATATATTTGTATTAATACAGATATTTTTATCAAAAATATCGTTTAATACTCAAAATATTTTCAGATATGTTTTTATATTTGTTGTTTTGATAGGAAAATATGGCTTCAAAAGAAGTATTTTGATTTAAATAATAGTTTATTTTTGTTTCAAATTTTAAGTTTGTTCCGATAGAAGATGTTGCAAATGTTTGATTGATTTCGGTTTTGATACCAATTTTTTCATACAAAGCCAATAAACCTACACTAAAATCAACCCCAATCCAGTAGTTATCAGGAATAAAACCTCCGTAAGCACCTTCAATTGAGCTTAACCCGAAAGCATAAAAGTTATCGTTTATAGCCAAAGTAGAGCCCCCACCAACACTTGTGATTAAAGCGTATCCTTCATCTTCATTTTTAGGATTTAAAAGTCTTTGTAATTTTAAATCTATATTATACGAAACAGATCTAAAAACCTCATCAATCGGTGAGAGTGAAGCAAGTTCCAAGATGTTTATTTTTTCTAAGACATATTTTTTGCTGTTATCATAATGTCTGAAAACCGTATCTAAAAAATTGATTTCAGCACCGGTTAAAAACCCTTTCTTACTATCAACTAGAGAATGGTATGCCGGTCGTAAGCTTATTTGTTCAAATATGTCACCGTTTTTTGTTCCAATACCTAAGGATATTAAAGATGAATCGTGTGATAAAACAGGATTTACGCCATTTTTTAATTCATCAAATTTCGGAGGTGTGTTTAGTTTGTTTCTTTGTTTCAATATGGCAAAACTTGTTTTGCGATAATCTTGTAATTCTAGTTTTTTTGCAACATATTGGTATTGAATATATTGATATGCTGTTTCCAACACGTCGGCTTTTTCTTCCTCGTTCAGATTATCTAAACTTGAAAAATCATTTTTTTTCGCCAGATTGATAAAACTTTTATACTGATTTTTATTCATTTGTTTGATACGGTGGCTAATTTTACGCTGTCTTGAAGGGCGATAATTTGTTTCTTTTACAAGACCTTCTTTTTGATTTATGGCTTTTATTGTATCAAGAGGAATTGTTTGAATCTTAAACTCAGATGCTAAATTTAGTTCCGGCCTTATAGCATCAAGAGTTTCAATCAACATATAAGAACAATTTTGTGTAAAAAAGTAATATGGAGTAAGTGTTTTCCCAACTTCCCAAAGATGTGCCACGAATAAATCTAATTCATCATCGGTTAAATTTAGGGTGTATTCCCATATGTCTCGATTTTCCAAGTTGTTGTAGGTGTTAATTATATCATAATATGGTTTAGTGGTAAAACCGCCGGGATAAGCGCCGATAATTCCATAAATTGCGTATAAAAAGCTATCCTCATAACCTCGTGTAAATGCACCATAATTTATGCCATGAGCAAGTAGTTGTGTGCCGATACGTTTTGTATCTACTCTTAATAATGTATGTCCGAAAAGAGAAGAAGAGTTGTTCATATATGCATCGGTAAACAAAAAAGTAATTCCGGCCGGTTGTAAATCTTGTTTAAACTTTTCATATTCGGGACAAACAGGAAACTCAAAATCTATAATGTTGTTATCTTTTAATAATTTATAACGAGCCGGAAAAAGACACTTATTTTTATCATCATTAGATTGAAAAAGTGCGATGGTTTCTTCAAGCTCTTTTGACGGATTGTTTTTTCCGCAAGGACTTAAATAAAAAGATTGTGATCCTATTGTTCCTTCAAAACCACCTAAAAACTTAGGTTGATAATGAACCAGTTTTAGCCATTTATCAGAATAAGCAAAGTTTGTTTGAGAAGCATTTAGCTCAAAACAGAAAAAAAAGCTGAATAAGAAAAAGAGAACTTTTAGAATCATTTTAAATTTAAGCACGACTTTTAAAAGTCGTGCTTATCCTTTATAAATTTGAAATTAAGCTTTCATAATTTCGTAGAATTTTAATGTCAACTCAACTGCATCAACATTTTCATGTGGAAATAACACAGCAAAATTTTGATGAGTTTTAGAAGCAACAGTTTTTTCATCCATATTTAAGATACCAGCTAAAGTTGTCAATGTTTCACCTTCACCTGCAGCTGCATCCATAGCAAACTGTTCCATATTGTTTTCAACAAAAGCTAAAATCATCTTTTGAGTACCACCGGTAACACGACCGTTAGGATCACAACCTGATGTTCCGAAAGTGATACCGAATGTTTGGTTTCCGAAAATACCGTTTGTTGTAACAGCGGCAACTTGTGGAATGATACCGCTTTGGCCACGCCATGCCATAGAACCTAAACCACAACCTGTACTGTCTAATGCATCAGCAGGAGCAGAAATAAACATCGCTGCACCAAGCATTACGGAAGCTAATAGAGTTTTCTTCATTGTTTTTCTCCAAATACTACAAAATAACAACTAAAGTGTAACAAACCCTATACAATTGTATATAATTTTTAATTTTTTTACACAAAAAAATACTTGATTTATTTTTTTAAGTTGTTATATATAAGGACATAAATTAACAACTGACTGTGATAAAATCTTATCGCAGTCTGATTTTTTCTAACTTTTTTAAAAATAATATACCTTTTTTGCAAAAAAAAGGATATGGTTTTATTAGGAGAATTAAAAATGGAAAAGTTCCCTTTAACTAAAAAAGGATACTTACAACTTGAACAAGAGTTGAAAAATTTGAAAGGTATCGACAGACCTAATATTATAGCTGCAATTGCAGAAGCTCGTTCACATGGCGACTTATCAGAAAATGCAGAATATTCTGCAGCAAAAGAAAAACAGAGCTTTATTGAAGGTCGTATACAAGAATTGGAAGCTGTTGTAAGTCGTGCTCAAGTGATTGATCCTCAGTCTGTAAAAGGCGATGTAATTCGCTTTGGTGCCACAGTTTTAGTTGTTGATGAAGCAACAGATAAAGAAACTCAGTATCAAATTGTTGGAGATTATGAAGCTGATATTGAAAAGAATTTGATATCACTTTCTTCTCCATTAGCTAAGGCTCTTATAGGTAAAGAGGTTGGAGATGTTGCAGAATATACAGCTCCAGGCGGAAGAAAATCTTTTGAAATTTTAGAGGTTAAATACCTTTAATAATTCGGATCGTTGACTATTTAAACCGGTGTTATCACCGGTTTTTTTATGGAGGTTTTATGGAAAAAGAAACTTGTATATATGATTATGCCAATAAGTGTGATTGCTCTGAAGATGATAAATGCGGTTGCACATATCCTAATAATATGAGTGCTAATTTTGAATGTGATATTCAAAAAGAATCGCATAAATCTTGGCAAAGGTCTAAAAATTTATCATCAACGGATAAATCTCGCGGGTAAAAAGATAAAAATGTTCGATTCTCGCATTGTTCAAAAGGTAAAATAAAAATTGCCGGAACGGCTAAATTGTTTATTTTATCTTCGGGTATATAAGAAAATAGTATAGAATTTGACGGTAATTCAATTGTAGTTTTATTAAAATAGCAATTTTCAACATAAGTTTTGAAAAAGGTTTCAAAATCAGAATTAAATGATTGGTATAAAAAAGGTGTACTTGATGTATTTTCCGTACTTAAATAGGCAGATATAATATCTTTATGTCCGTATAAAGACAATGCTTTAGATAAAATGTGTATAATAACAGGATAAAAAAGCAGATTCTGTTTTTTTACTTTATCAATAAGTGTGGTTATATCAATTTGCAATTTATTCATAGTTATTTCATAAGTATGTTTTATACCAAAATATGTTTAATATATATCATAAAAAATAGCAATATGAAAAAAATATAAAAAATAAAAATAGTAAAAACAAGAACAAAGAATAAAAAATGATAAAAAAACAAAAAAAATGTTTTTTTTGCTTGATTTATTAAAATAAATTAGTTATAACCACTTCCGTAAGCAAGATATGGGCGCTTAGCTCAGCTGGAAGAGCATCTCGTTTACACCGAGAGGGTCGGGAGTTCGAACCTCTCAGCGCCCACCAATTAAAAAAGCACCTTAATGGTGCTTTTTTTGTTGGTGGGGCGTAGCCGAGTTAGTGTTGATAGCCGGCGAAAGGCGGCGCAACAACACTTATAAGGCAAGTGCCCGAAGAGGAGTTGGCGAGCTGTAAAGAGCGAGCCTTAAGAAACAAGACACCAATTAAAAAAGCACCTTAAGGTGCTTTTTTTGTTTGTGGAACGTAGCCGAGTTAGTGTTGATAGCCAACGATAGGCGGCTCAACAACACTTATAAGGAAAGTGCCAGAAGTGAAGTTGGCGAGCTATAAAAAGCGAGCCCTAAGAAACAAGATGTAGTCATTGATTATTTTTTTAGGCCTTTTAATCTTTCTATCAATAACGATTCATTAAATATAATGGCTGTCGGTTGTTTTGCTCCTTCAGTTATTTTTTTTCTGATAGTATCTTTATCCAGCAATTCTGCATCTTCTTTAAGACTTAATGCGTGTTGCCATTGATGTTTGGCTTCAGATTTTCGTCCGGTTTGCCAATAAACATCTCCCAAATGATCGCAAACCACAGCATTTGTTGGTAAATATTCAGCAGCTCTTTCCAACACTGATAATGCCTCGGTATATTTGCCCATGCGATATAATGCCCAACCCATACTATCCATAATATGCCCATTTTCAGGGTTTTGTTTGTATGCTTCAAAAATCATATATAATGCTTCATTATAATTTTGATTATTTTCAAGCCAAATATAACCTAAATAATTTAACACAAAGGGGTGTCTTTTGCTAATTTTAAGAGCTTTTTGCAAAGATTGTTCGGCTTTTTCCCATTGGTTGCTTTTTTCATAAGCTATACCTAATGCATAATAAATAGTCCAATCTTCTTTTAGGGAGTTAGGGAGCTTTTCAAGTGCTAAGTTATAATATTTTATGGCGTCTTTATTTTTATTAGTTATACGATTTACTTCTCCTAAATTGAATAGGATATTGTAGTCGTTAGGATAGTGAATAAGTAATTCTTTTAGCTTTTGTAACGATTCTTCATGATTCTTATTTTCTAAATATATAGCTGATATCTTAAGATTCGCCATATAATAAAGAGGAGAATTTAAGCTTATTTTTTCATATTGTTTTATTGCTTCATCATACCGTTGAGCTTTTTCCAGTAAATCAGCCAGAGAAATTCTTGCCACATCATTATCGTTATTGAGATATAAAGATAATGATGTAAAAATTTGAGCAATATCACTTTGATAGTCGCGGAAGATCACTCCAATATTAAAAATTGCCTCACTTAATCCCTTTTGAGGGGTGTCAATTATCGGAATAGATTTACTTTTATCTATATTGTAAGTAGTGTTAAGAAGTTCAGCGAACATTTTCGTATTTAAATTTTTATTATTATATTGTTTTATAATATCTTGGGCTTTGGTAATTTGCGAATTTCTGATGTAGAAATTCGTAATAATTTGCAGTGAACGAAACGAAATTTCTAAATTTTTATCCTCAATAATTTTATCAAATTCTTTTTGTGCCGATTCGGTGTCGTTAAAATAATCAAATATCATACCTTGATGCATATGATAAAAAGAGAGCAATCCTTTATCTTTTTTCAATTTACTAAGTTCTTTTAAAGCCTTGTCTTTATCATTTTTTCCAGCTAGGAGCCAAGCATTAAATAAAGGAGCAATAGCATTTTTATAAGATTTGTCTTTGATATCGTTAACATACTCTATAGCTTTGTCATAATTTTGATTTTTTGCTTCATTAGACATTAATACAAAACGAACAAAATTACTTTTATCGCCTGTTTGTATAGATTGTTTTGCATATTCAGCCGCTTCATCAATACGACCTTCATTTGTTAACAGTAAATAAGTTTTGCTTAAAAGTTCAGGATCTTTAACGCCTAATTTAATTGATTTGATGTAGTAATCAGCCGCTAAATTATAATTTTGCCTTATATGAGCCACCCTTGCAGCTAAGTATGAACCATAAGGAGTATTACTTATTTCATAATATGGTTTTTGCGTATCGATTTTATAATTTTTTGTATCAAGAAAAACACCGGAACAAGAATTAAATATTCCGATACTTATTAAAAGTGCAATGATATATCTTATTTTCATAAATTTATTCATCTCAGTTTGTAGTGTTATTTCATACAATATATACTGTCTTTAAAAGAATATCAATTATATAATTATTATGTGTAAATAATTGCTTTATGTTGCAATAAAAAAGTATTTTGTTTATATATTTAAGTTATGGAACAGAAAATAAATATAGACGAGTTATTATCTTGGTATATTGAAGCAGGAGTTGATACAACCTGTGGAGATTTGTGTTGCCTGAAAATAGATGAAAAGAATGACACAAATAAAAGCACTGTATTAGCTTCGAAAAATATGGAACAAAGACCGGCTGTAACAAATTTATCGCAGACTACAAATGATGCTTGTAAAAATGCTCGGGATTTGTGCCTTAAAGCAACAAGTTTATCCGAACTGGAAAATATGGTAAATAATTTTGAAGGATGTGCTTTAAAATTGACGGCAAAATCTACTGTGTTCGGATATGGTAACTCGCAAGCCTCCATTATGATTATAGGTGAAGCTCCTGGGGCAGATGAAGATAGATTGGGGAAACCATTTGTCGGTAGAAGTGGCCAATTGTTGGATAAGATGTTAAAAAGTATTAATCTAAGCAGAGAAGATGTTTACATAACAAACATTTTACCTTGGCGTCCTCCCGGCAATAGAACACCGACAGATGGAGAGATAGCAGTATGTTTACCATTTTTGAAACGTCAAATTGATTTAATAAAACCTGATTTTATTTTACTTTTGGGAGGAAGTGCTGCAAATGCAATTCTTGATAATAATGAACCTATTTCCAGACTTCGTGGTCGTTGGTTAGAGTATACAACATCTTCAAAAGAAAAAATATCATCTTTAGCAACATTTCATCCCGCGTTTTTATTAAGAAACGGAGCACAAAAAGCAAAAGCGTGGTCAGATTTTTTAAGGTTGTTAAAAAAATTAAAGGAAAATTAAATAAAAGGGATTTATAGTAGGCTAAAATTAAACTGTTTTTTTAAGGGGATTAACATGAAAATTGTGAAAAAAGCATTATATTCAACATTAATGTTAGCGTGCGCTACAATGATTACTTCGGTGCAAGCGCAAACAACCGAAACAACCTCTAAACCCCGTGCGGTGTTATTTAAACTGCATGATATTAAGCCGGTTATGAATGAGGAAGGATTAGTTACACATTGTGATTTTATGGCTACATTTTATAACCGTACAGAAGATGGTTTACGCCCTGCAAAATTGGAATTAGGCTGGAATGATAATGTAACAAGTCAATACAATCTTTCGGAAAATAAAGAGGTAGAACCGGTAAATAATAATGTTCGAAATACTCGTTATCCTATGCAAGAAAAAATAGGTGAAGTATCTACAATGATTGATATACCGTCTTTAGGCTCTTATAAACAAGTTGTGGTGAAGGCATCGGTTAAAACTGAAAAATGTTTCTTGCTTTTGGATAATTTAAATTTCCGCGTGTCAGATTGTGGTTTAGTAGGAAAACAAGTTAATACACAAGTTTCAAATGGTGGTAAATCAGGTGCCAAGAGTGTTGCCCCGACAGAATGTGCTAATTTGTTTGAATATATAAATTCTACAAATCCTGAATATTATGATGAATTTAAAAATATTTCATATTCGGAACAAGAACGTTTAATACTTGATGATAGAAAGAAAGATGTAAGCGATTTAGAAAAAGCTTATAATACTGTAATTGAAAATTTTGGAAAGGCAGAAGAAACTATTAAGAAGATTCAATAAGGGATATACAAGTAAATGCAAAAACAACGACATCTGATATATAAATTTATTAAAATCAATATTTGTATATTGTTTGCTGTTGTTTTTGCGTACTTGCCTATTGATGCTAATTCACAAGTTTTTGGTGAAACAGAAGATTATTATGACGCAGATCAGTTGACAACATCTTCTAATGAGACGTTGAAACAAACTTCAGAGTATAAAAATGTTTTACCATTAAAACGTGGTGCTTCTCAGCGTTTTGTTAAAAAAAATAAATCAATAGAGGCTGTAAATAAAAAAGTGGATGTTAAGAAAGTTCAGGAAGTGGACTCCGAGTCTTCTGCAGACACGAATACAGATCCGAATGAAAAAATTTATATGTACATGCGTGATTTTAAGATATCTCGTGATTTGACAGGAATGGTAAGTTGCAGTATGCGTTTTTATATTTATTCTAAAGTAAAAGAAAAGATAAATAACGTATCATATCGTTTAAAATGGCCTAAGATTGAAACCCCTTTGAGTTTTAGTGGTATAGAAACAGACAAACCATTATACAAGAATTATACATTGTTGGGAGATGGTTGTTATGATTTAGATATCGCACCAAATATTATAGTAAACAGATGTCGCATTAAAGGACGCACACAACAATATTGTTCATCCATTATTCAATGGAGTAAATAAATTTATTTTTTAAAAAGTTTATGAAGTATTTCTTGCTAAATCAAAAAAAATTTGATACAATTAGATTCTAAAAAAAATTAGTGTGGTTGTTTTTATGTCTTTCTTTGTAGAGTTCTTACCGCACTGCAAAATTTAATTGTTATGTTTTGGAAACTACTTTTAATAGCGGCATTCTTCGGGATGTTGGTGTCGCTTTGGGAACCCTTGGAAGGTAAAATCAGTAATGGTCTTTCTTGGATTCTTTCGTTTTTCATTTTGGGATTATTCTTAGGAATACTCTTGTCAGGAATTATGATAATTGGAGAGTTTTTATGTATCTGTTCAGATGTATATATCTTCGGTTGTCATCCATTTTGGATTGGTTTAGTTATCGGTTCAGTTTGGAGCATAATTTCACGATTTATTTTCTGGATTAAATACCGTTAATAAATTTGTAAGGTAAGATTAAGTCTCGTTATTTCTTTTTATAAGAAAGACGAGGCTTTTTTTATTTAAAAAAACTGCAAAGTTTAATCGAAAATTTATCATTTTATGATATTAGAGTGGAAGATTATGTAATTAAAATCAAAAAAGGGTAAAAAATGGAAACTCAAGAACTTGTAGATGTGGCTGTTGATGCTGCAAACCAAATGTCGATGTGGGATTTGGTTTGGGCATCGGATACTGTTACCAAAATTGTTATGATTGGCCTTATTGCAGCTTCTGTTTGGTCGTGGACCATTATTTTTGAAAAAATATCAACATTAAGAAATGTAAAAAAAACTTCCAAAAAATTTGAAGAGGCTTTTTGGTCAGGTGGTTCTCTTGACAGATTGTACGATGCAATCGGTAATAATCCGAGAGATCCGATGTCTTCTATGTTTATGGCAGCAATGAAAGAATGGCGTCGTTCAAATCTGATGAAATCTAAAACAGACAGAAGCTTAAGAGGTGTTACATTACAACAACGTATTGAAAAGGCTATGATGGTGACAATGGATAAAGAGTTAGACGATTTAGATAATCGTTTGGGCTTTTTAGCTTCAACAGGATCAGTTGCTCCTCTAGTAGGACTTTTTGGCACCGTATGGGGAATTATTAACAGCTTTAATGCAATTGCCGTTACACAAAGTAATTCATTATCAGCTATGGCTCCAGGTATTGCAGAAGCTTTGTTTACAACAGCATTTGGCCTCATTGCGGCAATTCCGGCGGTGGTTGCTTATAATATGATAACCTCAGATATTGACAGATATGCTAAAAGGCTTGAAAATTTTATTGCTGAATTTTCAACTATTTTATCTCGAGAGATTGATGATAGCACGATAAAGGCAGAAATTGCGGGAGAATAATAATGTTTAGCAGTTCATATAATAGAACTTCTTCAAGGCGAACATCACGTCGCAATTCTGATGTAAACATTACAAATCTGATGGATGTGATGATGGTGTTGTTGGTTGTTTTTATGGTTGCAGCTCCTTTAATGACCTCAGGTATTGCTCTTGATTTACCCAAAGTTGGTGGTAAAGCTTTAGAAGGCAAAGAAACCTCGATAAACATAAGTGTCGATAAAGATGGTTACTATTATATAGGTAAAAAAGAAATTCCTGCTGATAAGATTGTGGCAAAAGTTAAAGCGATTCGCGGTGAAAACACTCAAGCATCTGTGACAATTTCGGGAGATACTTCTTCCGAATATGGCAGAGTTATAAACCTTATGGCAATGTTAAAAGAAGCCGGTTTTGAAAAAGTTGGTCTTAAAACAGAAGCTCGACCTTTGAAAAAGGAATAATAAAAAACAATGAATCGCTATCTTTACAGGTCAATCGGATTACATATAGCAGCATTTTTAGTTTTGGTGTTTGATTTGCCTTGGTTTTTAAATCCCAAAATAACAATGGGGCAAGCTCCGATAATTGTTGATTTGAAAGATATAAAACTTGCTGAAATGACAAATCTTCCACCTAAAGCAGTGTTTGGTGAAGAAGAAAAAAAAGCAACAACACCCCAAAAAGAAAAACAAAAAACTCAAAATTGGACTAGGGAAGAAAAAAAATCTGAATCGGAACCTGAAGAGTTAAAAACTGAAGAACCTAAAAAAGATTTTGTGGATACAGAACCGGAAGTTACCAAAAAAGAAAAACAGTCGGAAAAACCGAAACCTAAACCGAAACCTAAACCAAAACCGGTGCCAAAACCTGCAAGAAAACCTACACCCAAACCCCAGCCTAAACCAAAACCCAAAACTCAGAATAAGACACCGGAGGTTAAAAAGCCTGCACCTAAAAAACAGGAAACCCCGAAAACAATTGCAAATCCGCTGAAAAGTTTGATGGATTCGGTTAGCTCTTTAGAAAAAGAAATAGGTAAAGCAGCAGCTCCTGCTATTATAAAAACAGGAACCCAAGTAAGTAATATGGGAGTTGAGGGAGGTACATCAGGTTCTTATTTTAGTGAACTTACTATTTCAGAAACTGACGCAATTGCCGGAAAATTAAGAGAATGTTGGAATCTTGATCCGGGAGTACGTGGTATTGAAGATATGATAATTGAAATAAGAGCATTCTTAAACAAAGATGGTTCAATTAAAAATGTTGAAATATTAGATAAATCTCGTCTAAATTCAGATCCTCATTTTAGAGCAATTGCTGAAAGTGCGAGAAGGGCAGTATATAGTTGTTCTAATAAAAATGGTGTTAATATTTATAAGCTTTTTCCTGATAAATATGCTGATAAATATGATATGTGGAATACGATAAAACTTAGGTTTAATCCTATGGACGCGAGTATAAAATAAACCCTCAATAAAACTAAATTTTGAGTTATAATTTAAATTGAGGGTTTTTATACATTAAGCTTTACATTGGAGATATTAACATCATCATTTGTCGACCTTCAAGCTTTGGTGCGGAATCGACTTTTCCGATAGTATCTAAATCTTCAACGATTCTGTTTAAAATATCTTTTCCCATATCATTTGCGCTCATTTCACGACCTTTAAAACGCATGGTGAACTTTACTTTATCGCCTTGAGCTAAAAATTTCTTAGCTTGTTTAATTTTTACTTCGTAATCGTGAATATCAATAACGGGACGTAATTTTAATTCTTTAATATTGACAACTTTTTGATTTTTCTTTGCTTCATTTTTGCGTTTTTGAACTTCATATTTATATTTGCCGTAGTCCAACACTTTACATACAGGCGGAATTGCTTGTGGTGAAATTTCAATTAAATCAAGGCCTGCATTATCTGCAATTTTTAATGCCTCCGATATAGAAACAATACCTCTGTTTTCTCCATTTTCATCAATCAAACGAACTTCTTTTACCTTAATGGCTTCGTTAATGCGCGGTCCGTCATCAGTACGTACTGACGCATTGTTATTTTCAATAGCTATTGTAACCTCCTTAAAATATTAAAACATAATTATAATACTCAACAATTATAAATTATCAAGTAAAATTCGTATGTATATGAAAAAAATAAAATGAACTTTTCAAAATTTAAAATCGTTATGTTTATTGTCAGAAAAAATAAAAAGGAGTAAAAATGAAAAAATTATTTATATTTGCCGTAGCCTTTATAATGTATTCAAATACGTCAAACGCTGAAAGTGTTATAGTAATTGGAGAAGACGGAGTCGTAAAACAGCAAATTTATACTTTTAATGATTCTAACATTAATACGCAGCAATATCCCCAAGTAAGTGTGGTAAGAGAAACACCGAAAGTTACAAATTCATATTATTATGATAATATTTCTACAGGTGAAGCTATCGCTGCAGGAATAACAACGGCTGTGGTAGGCGCTTTACTGTTTGATGGATTTAAGATACATCATCATAATAAACATAAACCGATTCGTATTCATAAAAACAAATTCAAATCTAAACATAAACCTCATAAAAAAAGATAATGTTATTTTTAAAACAATGCAAAATTTCAGTAAAAAAACAGGTTTATCAAATGGTAAACCCGTTTTTAGTATGTGCAAAAAATTAAAATAATATTTTATTTATTCTCTGCAATATAAAATTTATGATATTCTTTTTTTAACACATCGTCCATATTTTGATTTTGATGCAATTTCTTTTTATTTTGCTCAATAAAAATACCTCTTCTGGATTCTTGTTCGGTTAGCTTTGATATTTGTTCCCAGTTAGAAAGTCCGGCTATTTTAGCCACGGCTTCTAAAGCTTGATAATGAGGAATCTCGAAAAGTTTTTTAATTTTTTTTGCCTTTTGTTTCAGCATTTCGGAGAAAATGGTGTTAGCGCTCTTTTGTAAATTTAATAAACGTTTATAAATTTGTTCAATATAATATTCCGGCACTTTTTCTTCTTTAAAAGTAAGATTCGTAAAACATTTTTGCAAAAATACTTTGGGAGAATAAGTTTTAGAGTAAATAAGTGTGCCATCGGAAAAAAGCACATATTTTTCTTTATCGGGAGATGTGGTAATCTCACTTCCTTCAGAAGGGATTGTTATGCTTATGCAAGTTCTGTTTTTAAGTAAATTATCAATATAAAGATTCATTTTGTCTATATCTTCTTCAGGAATATTTTGTTTCGGTCTCAATTCTTGAACATCTTTTTTGGAAATATACCAATTGTATTCTTTGGCTTTTTGATAAATGGCTTCTATATAGGCATGAGGAATATACTCATATTGAGATAAAACGTAATGAGGATTATCTTCCTTGAAATTGTAATGATTTAACGTGCCGAATATATTTTGATTATTAGTTTTTTCTTCTGATAAAAGAACTCTTCCGTTTGCAAATACAGCCATATAATCACGATAAATAGGATCTAAATTTTCATTTTTTGAAGCAGTAAGACATTCATTGTCGTTGGCAAACAAATTTTGCACAAAAACTTTAATATCGGGTAACGGTTCAATTAATAAATCCTCTTGATGCGGATAATATGTAGAAGCAATGTCTGAAATTTTATGAAGAAAAGTATTGTAGTGCATACATTCTGTTTCATTTTGCGGTTGGTAAACTTCTTTAATTTCAAATCCGTTGAGTTTTATAGCTCTTTTGATATTATTTATTTTCTTTTGAGACATCGTAGATAAAATTAAAACGCCGTTTGAAAAAAAGTGAAAATTTTTATTAAAAGATTCTTGTGGCATGAGAGCTGTTTTAGATTTTATTACTGCTTTTTTTCCGGTTTGTTTTTCAAACTCGTATTTTTTATTTTTCATATATAACCAAGTATCTAATGTTTGCACAAAGGGCGTAAAAGTTAAACATTTGCCGTTAGCAAACAACTCTTTAATGGTATCGGGGGATAAATCAAAATTAGTATCAGTCATAACACAAACTCCTATAGTGAGAACATATATCAATGGCGCCTGCCAACCAAAAGTTCTCCTAAAAGGTGTTTATGTAAAAATAAAATCAACAATTGTCCCGTCCGGGTTCGCCTAAAGGCAGGCAACAAGCGCCAATTCCGCTCTAATTAAAAGGTAGCACAACAAAGATTCGTTGTCAAGTATTTTTCTAAAAATAAAAAAACTACTTCAAGTAGTTTTTTAAGGAAAGGATTAATTTCAAAATTAGCGCATAGTCAACTTTTCTAATCGTTTTATAGCAACATCTAATCCTCAACTAACCATCGTTAGAGAAAATCCTGTAGTAAATAATTCTTATTATTACGATTCTCTGTTAACGGGGCATGCCGTATTAGCGGGATTGACAACGATTGCCGTCGGCTCTCTTTTGTATAATGAATTTAAGCACGATAAACATAATCATTATAAACCGGCTCCGATTCGCCATTACCATAACAATCGGCATAGTTCAAAAAAACACTAAAAAAATGCCTTAAGAAGTTATATCTTAAGGCATTTTTTTAACGAATGTTAAGTTTTGCAACTTTTGCCATTTCTGCTGCCAATTCTTCCTGACTTAGGGTGTTTTTTGCTTTTCGGTAAGGATTGTTGAAGAAATCAAGAGCTTCATTGCCATATCTTTGTTTGGAAACCTCAACGGTTTTATCACGGATTCCCCAACGAGCAACATTTTCAAAAGGCATTTCATTTACTGTTAATGATGGTCCAGACATTATAGTAGCATCTTTTCCATTTCGCCAAGATTCGAAACGATTCACATCTTGAGCAAAGACATTATCTGATTTTGCTGCCTCTCGCATATATGGCATAAGTTGTTGTTCCATATTTGCAACATCTTTATCCTTAAAGTAAGAGCCTTGAGTGTTTTCAGGCACGGCATCGGGATATCGTTTTTTTGCTTCTTCCAAAACCAGATTTATTTCTTGTAAAACCTCCTTTTTTACATCATCGGCAACATTAAAATGTTCTAGCCTTGCAAAGTTGTCATAAGCCGAGCCCAAAGCAACCCTAAATTGCGTTTCATCTAAGCCGGCATATTTACTCGGTTGAATTTGATTCGGCAAGACAGGAGTCGGTTTTTGGGTGCCTCTAAGTTCCTCTATAGTTTTCTTGACTCCTTTGTAAACACCGGTTGCAAAACCGCTTGCATGCCTATATGTAGCAGAATTTTCGATGTAATCCTGATGAGTTTTTGCCCATTGTTCTTTTTGAACTTGTTTAAAGGTTTTTTTATCGGTTAATAAATCGGCATTGTTATGAAAAGAGGTAGCCAAATTTTCTTTTATACGGTCAATCCAAGCTTTTTTCTCTTTAGATTTTAACCCCATATATCCTACCACATTGCCATCAGCATCTTTCACGGCAAGTGCTGACGATGTCTCAAATTTTGCATCTAAATCATTTTTTCTGATTTCATCTTTTACTTGCTCTTTAACATTTCTCTTTAAAGTTGAGATAATTTCTTTAAATTGATTATAATTTTCTTTGATTTTTTTAATTACGGCAACATCTGATGTGACAGAATTAACCACTTCATTTAAGTCTTTTTTACCTTCTGATACATCGGCAAGCTGTCGTAAGATATCAGCTGTAAAATTAGATGTATTACTCATTTTTTGTACCCTTCTTGCTAATTTCAACGAGCGGAGAGTTAGCAAATCATATGGTACAAAATGATCTTATCGTTTTTAAAGTATAACTTCTGAACATATACGATAAGCTCCCCGCTCATGAGAAGAGATATGCTTGGGGCCTGCCTGCCCAAGCTTTCGGCTAATCTAAGCCGTGTACCATATAGACTTGCTAAAGTCCGTTATCAATATGGCATTTTTGCCATATGACAATGTTATTTGTATCACCTTTGTACAAAAAAGTCAATAAAAATAGCACAACGAAGTGATCCTATCGTAATTATTTTCATAAATCCGAATCGAATGATGATAAAAATACTCTTTTAAATATATGTATGCATATATACAGGTGTGATTTTTATAAACATATAAAAAATATATCGATATTGTGTATAAAATATGAAAATATATAACATATTGATTTAGCAACATTTACTGTCTTGCAATAGTTTTATTTATTTGTTATTTTGAAAAAGTTGTAAGAAAAAAACAATTTTTTTCAATTTTTTTAAAAAAAGGTGTTGACAAGGTAAGGAGAATTGTTTATAAGCAGTTTCACCGGCGCGATGAGGTATGCTTTGTTGCGGGGAAGTTATAGAAAAAAGTGAATAAGAAGAGGATATACAGGCAGTATGTATTAGTGATTAATATATATAAAGTCTGTATTGGAACCTAGAGAAATTCTTTATGAGTAAGATATAGACAGGATGGAACATACATCAATTAAGATGAGAGTTTGATCCTGGCTCAGAACGAACGCTGGCGGCAGGCTTAACACATGCAAGTTGAACGGGATTTGATGGTAGCTTGCTATCATTAATGAGAGTAGCGCACTGGTGAGTAACACGTGGGAACATACCTTTTGGTGGGGGACAACAGAGGGAAACTTCTGCTAATACCGCATAAGCCCTGAGGGGGAAAGATTTATTGCCGAAAGATTGGCCCGCGGAAGATTAGGTAGTTGGTGGGGTAAAGGCCTACCAAGCCTACGATCTATAGCTGGTCTGAGAGGACGATCAGCCACATTGGAACTGAGACACGGTCCAGACTCCTACGGGAGGCAGCAGTGAGGAATATTGGGCAATGGAGGCAACTCTGACCCAGCCATGCCGCGTGAGTGAGAAGGTCTTCGGATTGTAAAGCTCTTTTGTGCAGGAAGATGATGACAGTACTGCAAGAAAAAGCACCGGCAAACTTCGTGCCAGCAGCCGCGGTAATACGAAGGGTGCGAGCGTTGTTCGGAATTACTGGGCGTAAAGGGTGTGTAGGCGGTGAAGTAAGATAGCGGTGAAATACCGGGGCTCAACCTCGGAACTGCCGTTATAACTATTTGACTAGAGTGATAGAGAGGATATGGGAATACCCAGTGTAGAGGTGAAATTCGTAGATATTGGGTAGAACACCGGTGGCGAAGGCGCATATCTGGCT
>JAZLAM010000029.1:0-35707 GCA_045613125.1 Alphaproteobacteria bacterium
AACATCACGCTCAAATATTTGCGCAACCACAGTTTCAACTGCCGCAACCGTTGTTGTGTTAACTACAGATATTGCTTGGTTTGGCGCAACTTCTTCAGGTGCAGGTGTTACAGGTTCAGGTGCAAGTCCTATTGAAACAAACTCGAATGCTCCTGTTTCAGGGTTGAACGTTACAGAATATGTATAAATTTCACCGACTGCCTCAGTAACGTTTGTTATTTTATCTAATCCGGTTGCGTTATCTGATACAATAAATTCAACTTCGGTTGTTGTGCCGATATCACCTGTTAAGTCTGTTACGATGTTAAACTTAGTTACATCAATTGAACCGGTATCAGCGATAGTAAAGTTTTCTGCTTCAAAACGGTCCATTTCTGCATTTTCCAAATCTACATCAAGCATCATTTGTAATGCAGCATTGATGTTGATGCTTTGTGCCTGAATATAGCTATATTTTGACGCATCAGAATGTATATCATCAGGCGATATCATGTTCATAACATATTTATTTTGGAAATTGATATCTTTTTGGTTTTGTATGTTGTTATAAAGATTGATTGTTGCACCCTCATTATCATCGCTGACAAAGTTAAGCGTGCCTTTGTTACCATCTATATAATCATACAATGTATATGAACCGCCGTTGTTCGATTCAAAATTTAACGTACTACCAACATTATAAACAGCCTCGTATTTTTTGTCTCCATTTCCAGATTGTGTATAATTACCTTGGAACAATATATCATCTTGTATCGTATCTTCAGAATCTGATGCATCAGCGATAAAGTTTATTGTACCCTCATTATAAATAGCCCCACCATAAGCTATATCATTTGTTGAAGTAGCGCTATTACCGATAAAATCTCCGGTTATAGATGATATTGTACCATATCGACTATTATAAATAGCTCCACCACGGGCATTTTCGTCTACAGACTTTGCATGGTTTTCTATGAAATCTCCAATTATAGATGATATTGTACCATATCGACTATTATAAATAGCTCCTGCATAGGCAGTATATTTTCCTGTTACACTGTTATTATTAAAATATCCAGTTATAGATGAAATTGTACCACCATTAGAGATAGCTCCACCAATACTACCTTCACCGGTTGCATTATTACCGATAAAATTACCAGTTATGGATCCTATTATGCCATTAGAATTATTATAAATAGCTCCTGCATAGGTCTCTTCCATGATTATTGTAGTTACACTGTTACCGATAAAATCCCCGGTTATAGATGAAATTGTACCACTATTTGAAATAGCTCCACCAGAAGCCCAAGAATCTCCAGTTGCACTGTTACTTACAAAATATCCTGTTATACTTTCAATGTTGCTGTCACAATCATTGTAAATCGCTCCACCATAGGTATAAGCATATAGCCTATTTCCAATTACTGATGTTTCCGTTGAGTTGGTGATAAAATCTGCAATTATATCACCGATTGTACCTTGGTTAGATATAGCCCCACCATAGACGTGTAAATATTTCCATTCACCTGTATTATTTTCTAAAGATACAGTTAGTTTATTATTAGAGAATACATATTCATCTACATCACCATAATCAGTTCCTGATGGATTATTAATTCCTAAAGCAAAATAATCTGTAGTTTTTTCAGTAGGATCAATTACTGATATGTCTTCGGTTAAATTTTCTACTTTGGTATAATCTGCCGGTGTTGTGTAGGTATATTTATAATATTCATCACCGATTTGGATTGTATCGGTGCCGGCAGAAGTTACTTGTTCCCATGAAATGTTTGGTGATTTGGTTGTTGAATTGTTTAAGATATCTAAAATGCTGATTTCTTCAGCTTTAACTGTGTTAGCACACACAGAAATTGCACAAATGGCAGTTGTGGCTAAGAGTTTTTTATTGATAAAATTTATCATAATTAAGTCCTTTATAATAGTTGCAACATATATGATATTATTGTGATAAAAACGTTCGTTTAAATGCAGCAGTCAGATATTGAAAAAGTGATTTTTGAGTTTCTTTGTTTTTCAAACACTTAAGCAAAATGAAAAACTATGCACAAGCGATAAAAAAGTGATTGATTTAAACGAACGTTTAAATGCAACATTTTTAAGCTTTAAGATGTTGTAAATAAAGTGTTTTTTCAGATTAGTTTTTTATGAAAAAATATAACAAAATATAATATTGTCGTCCCTCGATTCCGTCAGGAAAAATAAAAAAGGCGTCCCTTGATTCCGTCAGGAATCGTCCAGGGACCAACCGATTAACTAATTTGAAGATCGCTGTACGATTGCTTATCGCAATCGAGGGATGACGATTCTAGTTTATGTCATGCTACCAAACCGCAAGGTTTGGTCCAAGCATCTACCGATTTTTTTAATTGTTATACAACGCTTTCGATGATGGATTTTTAAAAACTAATTCGAAGACACCTTGACCTCGCTCCGCTCGTAGGTGTGACAGGTTATGGTTGTTGCAAGCAAAAAATAGGGATGACTGTTAAGTTGTTTTCGCTCGGAGCGGTGACAGATTAAGGTAGTCGCAAGCAAAAAATAGGGGAGCAAGCAAAAATATGCCCCGCTTTTTCAAGAGGGGCATTTGATGATTGTTTTATTAAGCTATACTTTAATCAGACCGTGTTTTTTCTTTCCCTGAGAAAGTTTTACCTGACCATCAACTAAATCAGCTGTTGTAATTTGATAATTTTCATCAGTTATCACTTTGTCATTTAATTTGAGACCGGATTGTTTAATAAGTCTTCTGGCTTCTCCTTTAGAAGCAACGAACCCGATTTGCAAAAATGCATCTAAAACACCAATACCAGCATTGAGGTCAACGTTTATAACCGGTAAATCTTGTCCGGTTAAGCCTTGTTCAAAGGTTTTTATGGCAGTTTCCATAGCATTTTTTGCTTCATCTTCACCACGGCAAAGTTTGGTTGCTTCATATGCCAAAATCTTTTTAGCTTCGTTGATTTCTTTGTCTTGTAAAGCTTCTAAGCGTCTGACTTCATCCATAGGCAATGTGGTGAAAATTCTTAAGCATTTTCCTACTTCCGAATCGCCGATATTTCTGAAATATTGATAATAATCATAAGAAGAAAGTTTATCATCATTAATCCAAACGGCGTTTCCTTCGGATTTGCCCATTTTTTTGCCGCTCGAATCGGTCAAGATGTGGCTTGTGAAACCAAAAAGCTCAACATTGTAACGGCGACGTCCGAGCTCTGTACCTGATGTGATGTTTCCCCATTGGTCAGCACCGGCAATTTGTGCTCGACATCCGTATTTTTGGTATAAAACGCAAAAATCATAGCCTTGTAAAAGTTGATAATTAAACTCTAAGAAAGACATAGGTTGTTCACGTTCCAAACGAGATTTAACGCTGTCCATCGTAAGCATTCTGTTTACAGAATAGCAAGTTCCGATATCGCGCAAAAATTCAAGATAATTGATATCTTTAAACCAATCCCAGTTATCAACCAAAATGGCTCCGTTTGCGCTATCGTCAAACTTTAAAAACTTTTTATAAGAAGTTTTTAAGCCTTCAATGTTGTGTTTTATCAGCTCTTCGGATAAAAACGGACGGAGTTTATCTTTTCCAGAAGGATCTCCGATGCGAGCAGTGGCACCGCCGACAAGCATAATCGGTTTATGGCCTAAGTTTTGAAAATGCTTAAGCATCATAATCGGTACAATGTGACCAACGTGTAAGCTATCGCCTGTCGGGTCTGAACCGTAATAACCAACTGCAGGTATGCCTTTTTGTTCGCATTCGGCAACATATTCATCAAAGCCGACTTCGTTGGTACATTGATTGTAGAAACCTCGTTCAACCATTATGTTAAAAAATTCAGACTTAAACTTGCTCATTTTATATATTCCTCTATACTAAATTTTAACGCATACTAGCATATATTTGGAATATTGCAAGAAGTGAGGTAAAAATTTTTAACAATGATTATAAAACCACTCAATATATTAGGTTTGATGAGCGGAACTTCGCTTGATGGTATTAAGGCTTCGTTGGTTTCAACAGACGGAGTTGATGTTTATGAGACATTTTTTAAAAGACGGTATGCTTTTGATGAAGTTTTGCAAAATAAAATAAGGTCCGTTTTAGGCAAAAAAATATGTGTAGAAGAAGAAAAAAAACTTATAGATGTGGTTGAAAATGAATTTACGGATTTTTTATGTTCAATTGTTGAAGAAATTAAAAAAGAAACAGATATAAAAATTGATGCCATAGGACTTGAAGGTCCGACAATTTGCAACGAACCGCACAATCATTATACTTATCAACTCGGTAAAGGTAAAATTATTGCTAAAAATTGCGGGGTTGATGTGGTGACGCATTTTCATAACGCAGATATCTTAAATGGTGGTTTAGGTTTTCCTATCAGTGCTACTTATTATAATTTTATTGCGCAAAATTTGGGTAAGCCGATAGCCTTTATTAATATTGGTGGGATAAGTAACATTACGTGGATTAGTCCTTTTGGCGAAATGATTGCTTTTGATTGCGGACCAGGGAATGCTCTTATTGATGATTGGATGTTTAAACATGCCGGTGTTTTGATGGATTATAACGGTAAATGTGCCGCTATGGGTTCGGTACATTCTAAAATTGTAAACACAATGCTAAAACATGACTTTTTTGCAAAATATCCGCCTAAAACATTAGATAGAAATGAGTTTAACAATAAAGCAGAGCATTTGGAAGGCTTGTCTTTGATGGATGGTGCTGCAACTGTTACAGATTTTGTTGCCGAAGCAATTGCTTATTCTTTAGCGTTTTATCTTCCGGAGGTTCCGGCTCAAGCAGTTATTTGTGGTGGTGGAACAAAGAATCCGACACTTTTGAGATTTTTAAGAAATAAGCTAAAGAATATGAAAATTGCGATTATGCCTGAAAATGAACTAGATGTTGATATTGATGATGCTAGCGCAATTGCATTTTTGGCTTGTCGCAGAATTTATTCTTTACCGATTACGTTTCCGCAAACCACAGGTATTGCATCGGCTATGACCGGTGGTGAAATTTATGCAAAGGAATAGAAAATGAACGAAAGTATTAAAGTTAAAAATATTACTAAGTTATATGGCAATATAAGGGCCGTTGATAATATAAGTTTTACTACTAAAAAAGGTGAAATTATTGCTCTTTTGGGGCCAAATGGTGCCGGAAAATCAACTTTGATGAATATGATTACCGGATTTTTGGCACCGACTGACGGTAAAATTTATGTTGACGGATTGGATATCGCTCAGTTTTCTGAAAAATCAAAAGAAAAAATTGGTTTTTTACCGGAAGGAGCACCAATATATCCGGATATGAGTGTTAAAATGTTTTTGAAATATATGGCAGACTTAAGAAATGTATCGAAAAAAGAAGTTGAATATGCAATTAAGCTTGCAAAAATCGAAAATGTTTTACATCAAAAAATTGAAACTCTGTCAAAAGGATATTTAAGACGTGTCGGTTTTGCACAAAGCATTTTGAGTAATCCGGATATTTTGCTTTTAGATGAGCCGACAGACGGTTTGGATCCTAATCAAAAAGCGCATATGCGTAAATTAATTGAAAAAATGGGTAAAAATAAAACAATCATAATTTCAACTCATTTGCTTGATGAGGCAGAAACAATATGTAATCGTATTATTTTAATAAATAAAGGCAAGATAATGGCTGACGGAAGTTGTCAAGATATATTAAAACAAAGTAAAACAAAGTCATTGGAAAAAGCTTTTGCGAAATTAACCAGTTTGGAAGAATAGGGAGTTAGTAAAGTGAAGAAACTTTTTATCGTTACAAAAAATGAACTTTTACGCTATTTTACATCGCCTCTAGCTTATGTATATATGGTTTCATTTTTAATATTAAATGCGGCTTTTACCTTTTATTTTGCTAATTTCTATGAAAGAGGACAAGCATCTTTGTATACCATGTTTGTGTATCAACCATGGTTATATCTGTTATTTATTCCGGGAATTTCCATGCGACTTTGGGCTGAAGAATTTAAAAATAAAACTATTGTGCAGATTATGACGATGCCCGTGTCAGTTGAAACTTTGGTTTGGGGTAAGTTTTTTGCTTCGTGGATTTTTTGCATTTTATCTTTGCTGTTGACTTTTCCCTTCATTGTTACCGTAAATATATTGGGAAATCCGGATAATGGTATAATCGCTATAAGCTATATAGGTAGTATTGCACTATCGGGATGTATGCTAGCTGTGTCGCAAACTATGTCTGCTTTGAGTAAAAATCAGGTTATTGCACTTGTGTTGGCTGTGATTGCAAATTTGGTGTTCTTTTGGAGCGGAATTGAATTTGTTTTATCTTTTTTCCGACTTTTTATGCCTGATTACATAATTGATACAATTGCCTCATTTAGCTTTTTAACGCATTTTTCAAGTATTACAGGTGGCCTTGTCGAACTAAGAGATATTTTGTTTTTTGTTTCGGTTATTCTATTGTTTAATTTTACAACAGTGCTAATTGTAAGTTTTAAAACAGCAGGAACAGCTTCTTGGTTAAAATCAACTAACAAGTATTTTTATATTTTAGCATGGTGTATGTTACTGCTTATTTTTATGGGTTTTAATTTGCTTGCCAATAATTTTACACGAGGAACTCAAGTCGACTTTAGTGAAGACAGATTACATACTTTAGATAAAAGTACGGTTTATATTTTACAAAATTTACCAGAGCCTGTAGTTGCAAAGCTATATTTTTCTGATGTTTTAGAACAACGAAATCCGGCTATGAGACATATGTTTGACAGAGTTCGCACAATGCTAAAACAGTATAAAAGTGTATCAAATGGACGTTTTGATTACAGGGTTTACCATCCGGAAAATTTGGATAATATTGAGGATAGAGCTATAGCTGATGGTATACAACCAATTCCGTTAATAGATATAAATCAAAATGCTTTATTTGGTTTAACTTTGAGTGATACGTTACAAAATAAAAGGGTGATAGAGTTTTTTACTCCGAATAGAATAGTATTTTTAGAACAAGATTTGACATCAAAAATATATCAACTCTCACATAAGAAAAAAACTGTAGGTATTTTATCATCTCTCCCGATTAATGGAGAAGGAGGAACTGACAATATGGTTTTACAACCTTGGGAGATAACTAATAGGATTAGAGAATTTTATGATGTGAAAATTATAAAAACTGTTGAAGATTTTGATAAAGATATAGACGTTTTAATGATTATTCATCCACAAGAAATGGATGAAAAAATGCTAGATGCTGTTAAAAATTATTCAAGAAATTACGGAAATATTTTATTACTTTTAGATACAGCGGCTGAAGCAACACGTTTATATTCTTCTGCAAATTATCCTTTTGTTCCATCTGCTTTAGGTGAGCTGTCAAAGTTTTGGGGAATTAAGTTTTATGATCAGTATGTGGTTGCCGATTTAGATAATTCAATTACGGTTGATGCTACAAGTAATTATAAAAATAATCCGGCGTATACGCAAGATATTATTCAATTTAAGCTGAAAAAGGAAAATTTTAATCCATCACATATAATTACTAAAAATCTAAATTCTGTGTTATTGTCTTCTGCTTCAATAATTTTACCTGTAGAAGGTGCAAATGTTGATTTTATACCTTTGTTGCAAGCAAGTAAAATGTCATCAATAATGAGTAATAAAGTTGTTTATGACGGATTGAATCCTCGACAAGTTTTAACTTATTTTAAGTCTGATAATAATTCAAAAATTATGGCTGCTGCTGTGCATGGTAGAAATCCTGATAATCAGTTTAATATGGTTGTAATTGGGGATACAGATCTTATACATAATGATTTTTGGGCAACAACTCAAAGAGTGATGGAAGAGACGCATTTTATTCAGCTGTTTGATAATCCGGATTTGATTTTGAACAGTTTGGATTATTTGGTAAATAATTCTGATTTATTAAGTTTACGGGGTAAAAGTGCGTTGAATAGAGAGTTTGTTGATATTGAACGTTTGAGAAAAATGAATTTGTTTGAGTACAAAATTAAGGAAGAAGAAATTTTTCAACAAATAGATAAAGTGAAACAACAATTGCAAGAGATATGGAATAAAAAAGATTTTGAAGGACGGCAAAACTTTACGGCAGATGAACTAGGGATTATTAGTTCTGTAAGAAAAAATCTTGATGGTTTACGTAAGGATTTAAGCAATATACGTTTACAGGCGGGAAAAGATATTGAGTACATAGGTATGAAGATAAAATTTGTAAACATTTTTATTATCCCATTGCTTTTAAGTTTTGTTTTATTGATTGTTTCAATAGCAGGAGGTAGAAAAAAAATAAAAATCAAGACAAATTTTAAACTCAATAAGCAATTATTTAAGCTGATAGGTTTTTCATTGTTTGTATGGCTTATTGGAATTATTTCTGTTTATGTAAGTAATCAGTCTGATATACAAAAATATGAAGATAAACCATTATTTGAAAACTTTAAAGATAAGATAAATGATATTGAGAAAATTAAGATTAAAACATATAATAATGAACTTGATTTTGTTAAAGATATTGATGGAATCTGGACTTTGGAAGATGAAAGTCAAATACCTGTTTATCAGGAAAGAATACGTAGTTTCTTAAGTGCATTGATGGAAGCTAAGTTTTATGAGAAAAAATCTGATAAGGCGCAAAATTTAAGTATGTTTGGTTTGCAACCGATTGAAATGGAAAATTCTCCTAATGTGAGAATTGAATTGGCAGATGTAAATGGTGTGAATATTCAATCTTTTGAAGTTGGAAAGTATGATATTAGTTTAGGACGAGGTTCAAAAGCTGCATACATTAAGTTTGACGGACAGTTTCAAGTATGGTTGGCAGAGGTGGATTTTGTAGATTTATCTTCTAAAAAACAAGATTGGACTTACAGTAATATTTGGAACCTAAGATACGGACGTTTAGAATCTATTAATAAGAATACAGATGTTGATATTTTAGCTAATGTAATGAAAGTAATGTTAAATGCTCCCTTTATTGCAGAAACGACAAATATTGATGGCGCAAAGAAAGTTTATAGCTTAGCAATGCATGTTGAAAATTATAATGAACTAACAATTGATTTTTATCAAAAAAATAATCAAGTTTGGTTGCAATATAATTTTGTAGAGCCTATAACAAATAAGCATTTACAATTTTTTGCAAAAAATGTTAAAGGTTTATTCTTTGAAATATCTAAAGATACTTTGGAGTTAATACAGTATGCCACAGAGCATAAATAAGGATAAGATAAATAAATTAAAAAAAGTAGCAGTTAGCACCAGTATAGGGGTGGCCTGCCTGTTGTGTGCTATAAAGACTATAGCATCTGTTTATACAGGTTCACTGGCCGTTTTGTCTTCATTAATTGATAGCTTGTCAGATGTTTTTGCTTCTGCTGTTTCATATATTGCTATCAATTTTTCAACGAGACCGGCAAATTGTAGCCATCGTTACGGATATGGTCGAGTAGAATCTTTAAGTGCTTTGGTACAGGCAGCTTTTGTTGCCGGTTCAGGATTGTTTGTTTTGTGTGATGGGATAAATCGTCTTTTAAATCCTATAGAAGTTCATCAGACAACGTTTGGTTTGGTTGTTATGATTGTGAGTTTGCTTGTTACACTTGGGCTAATTTCATTTCAAAAATATGTTGCAAAAGTTACAGGTTCTGTTGCAATTAGTGCTGATAGTGCTCATTATGTGGTAGATGTCTTAACAAATGGTTCAATAATTATGTCTTTAATTGTTGTTAAACTGTTTGGTTTTATGTGGTTTGATATACTTACGGCAGGTATCATTTCGATTTATTTGATTTATAATGCCTACAAAATAGCAGCTGAAGCTGTTGGAGATTTAACAGATAAAGAATTAGGTGATGATATTAGAAAAAAAGTTATTAATATCGTAAGTGATTGTGAAGGTATAAAAGGTTTTCATGATTTAAGAAGTCGAGATTTAGGTGGAACTTATTTGTTTGAAATTCACCTTGAACTTGATGGAAATTTAAGTTTGTTTGAAGTTCACAATTTTTCAGAACATGTGGAAGAAAAGATAAAACAAGAGTTTCCAAACGCACAAGTTATTATACATCAAGATCCGTTTGGAATAAAAGAAAACAGACTTGATGATTTTTTAGATGGCGTTTGTAAAAAATGAGCGTCTTAACAGTATATAAATATTATAGTTTCTTTGACATATAAATTGCCGTACAATCATCATTTTTCATGTCGGCATAGGGTTCAAGATTTGTGTCATTCCACCAAAGACCTGTTCCATCAGGAACAAATCCACGTTTGATATACATTCTTTGAGCTGCACCATAATCTTTATGTAGACCTACTCCTAAGTAAACAACATCAGCATATTGTTTTGCAATGTTTTCAGCCGTTTGCATCAGGATATTACCAATGCCGTTGTTGCGATATTTTTTAAATACGCCAAAGTCTACCAATTCAGGTAAACCTTTGCCTCCGAAAGGTCCGCTTTTTGAATCAGGATAAACATTAAAATAACCGGCAATATAGCCTTTATATTCTGCAACCAGTGCTATACATTTTCCTTCTGAAGCATCCTTTAATCGTTGAGTATATTTTTCAACTTTTTGATGTACCCATCCTTGGGCTATTTCTTCGTTTGTGATTATTTGAGGATCAGCATTTGTCATGTCTCTGATAAGTATATCCCCAATGTTATAGTAAATCATAAGTTATCTCCCTTATTTAATGGTGTTATTATATATAAGGTGTTACAATTTTCAACCATTAAATGTAAAAAAAAACCGCTAAAATTATTAGCGATTTTTTTGTTAAAATAAGGATTACCAGCTGTAATTTAAGCCTACACCTAAAGCGGTGGCATTGTAGTTTGAACCATATGTGTAATTAACCCAACCATAACCGGATAAACTGTTATTAAAGTTATAATTTCCGCCTATCTCTACTCTTCCGAGAGTGCCATCTTTATAGGTGTCAATTTTATTTAATCCGCTTATAGATACATTATCATCTTTAGTTAAGGTTTGAATTACGCTAGGTTTAACATAAACTTTGCCATTTTCAAGCTTTCTTTCCAAAGACAACGCTAACTCAGTCTCAAATTGTTTAATATCACCCCATTTGTAATGCTTTTTAATATTATCAGTAGTTTCATCAAAATTGATTTGAGTATATTTAACAGCCAAGCTTGGTGATAAGGTTGTTTTCTTATTTAATACAAAGCTATGACCTAATTCAGCGCTTGCACCAAATTCAATTCCGTCTGTTTCAATGTTTGCAATATTATCATCGGTATCAATTTTTGCATTTTGCATACCACCATACATACTTGCAAATACCCAGTGATTGTTTTTATCATAACGATAATATAAACCTGCCAAGTAGCTATCTATATTGATTTCTGAACCTATACCGTCTGCGAATTTAGAATTTTTACCTGATAAGTCATACTTACCATCCCGATAAGAAACAAACACGCCTAACGCATTGTTGATATCATTTTGAATATCAAATCCGGCTTCGACTCCCCAAATTTTACCCTTCATATCAACAGGTTTTTCTACATTTATATCTTCACCTTGAGCCACTACCCACGTGTTGCAAAGTTTAGATCCGTTCCAATTATCTGATACGATACCACAGTAATTACACTGGGTGCGTGCGCTTGCTACTTTGTTTGATACATTACGAACAACGCTACGTGTTTGTTCAATTGCTGCTTCATGTAAGCCTACTCCGGCAATTATTTCCGGTGTGACGATATAATCAGTATCTGTATCGTCGTCATCAGGTGCAGGTTCTTTCTTATCCATAGCTAAATACCACGTAGAACCTTGAGTTTCACCTTCAGCATTTAAGATGGTTTTCCACATGTACGGATTTCCTTCAACACGTAATATATTAAATGCAGAAGATGTTGATGTATCATCGTTTAACGCTTCTAAAAATGCAGATGTTTCTGAACTGTATTGTTCACTTAGAGCGTTTACAATTACCCCATATGTGCCAGAGATATCTTCATTTACTTTTATAATACCATTACTCATTTTGTTGTTTGCAATATCAACATCAATCTTTAAGGTAGGTGATGTCGCAGAAGCTGTATTGAACATTGATGTTGTGTTCATGTTTTTCATATTTGCAATTTCAATATTGCCTCCTAAACCTAAGCCAAGAACTACAGTTGATGACATTTCCATATCTTTAACACCACTGATATTACCGTTAAAAGCTATATCTCCGCCGGATAATATCAAGTTGTAGTCTTGTCCGCTTATGCTGTTGTTAAGATTTAAGGTGCCGTTTTGAGCATTTAATGTTAAATCTGCACCATTCATCTCAATATTTTCACTCATATCAAGATCTGTATCCTTAACATTTAAGTTTACATTTCCTGATGCGCTGATTGCATTGCCACTATTGTTATTAAACAGAACGTTTGTTAAGTGTAATTCTGCTTTATCTGACACGGTAATTGCATTTCCGCTCGCATTTGTTAATGTGACATTGCTTAAGTTTAAGGTTGTTTCATTTGCCAAATTAAATAAGCTGTTTTTATTTGCATCTATAACAGAATTTTGAGCAGCTTGATATCCTTCTATGGTTAAACTTCCGGCTGTTGTAGCTTGCAAGTTTTCACCTAAAGTATGTGTGCCGTCCATATCAAATTTGTATAATCTGTCTTCGGTTGTTCCCTTATTGTTTATAAGAACCAAAGCATCATAAATTGATCCTGTGTAGATTTTTATACTATCGTTTGTTGTAGACGTTTTATCAAGAGCAATTCCGGCATTTTGTGTGATATAGTTATTTGAATAATAAACAGTATTATCAATTTTACTTGCATCTTCCACAACTTTTAAGGTGTTTTCATTTAAGGCAAGCTGTAAATTGCTGTTATTATCGCTGTTTTTCAAAACTTGAATAACAATATCTTCATCAGAAGAACCTATAAAGTTTATTTTGTTGATATATACGATACCTGAAGAATTGCTGCTGTTAATTGTATCTGATTTTCCTTCTGTTGCATTAACGTCAATGCTCCAATTTGTTGTATAATCAGATGTTAAGCTACCGATATTATAATCTGTTACTGTGCCGTCTGAAAGCTCTATTTTGCTTTCGGAAACAGACAATGTAGAATCCTTAAATGTATCGGCAACAAAATTTAATGTTGCATCTTCAGCTGTTACATCAGCTTTTGCAATATTACTTGTTATATCAGCTTTTCCGGTAATATTCATTTTGTAATCAACACTTCCGGTTATGTCGCTGTTTAAGTTGACATTGTTCAAATTAACTTGTGCTTTTTCATTGGTCACATTTACCAAAGCTCCATCTGTTTTGCCTATTGTGAGGTGGCTTAAGTTTAACGTTGTTTCATTTGTTAAGTTAAACCCTTTATAATATTTCATATCAACGGTTGATACATTACCATCGGCATCAATTGCACCTTGTATGCTCAAATTGCCTTCAGCAACGGTGCCTATATCTGAACTTACATTGTAAGTTTTACTTGCATCACTGGTTTTGAAACTTCTGTCACCAATGTCTGCTCCGGCTACAACAGATAATGTGTCGCCCATTTTTTCAAATGTTTCTTCACTATCAACAACATGGCTTACTACTATGCCTAGCGAATCGTTGGTGGAGTTGGTTGTTGTTAAGCCTAATTTTCCATAAGTGATTTTATCTGAGACAACAGTTGCATAATATTCATCATCCCAACCGGTTACGGCATTTATTATTGCGTCAGTTCTTGAACCTCCGGATTTTTCTAAGATAAAGCCTGTATATTTATCTAATTCACTTTGAACTGAAGAACTCAATGCTAACTGTAAATCATTGCTTTTAGTAGATAAAATTTGAACCTTAAACGGATTTACGGTTTGATCTATTGATAAATCGGCGAGCTTGCCGTTTACAACGTTTAGATTATTTATTAAGATTGTACCGCTTGATGCTTCTGATGTTACAATTTTATCGGCAGAATTTTTTGATAAATCTAAATCAATACTCCATTTTGCAGTATTTTTAGAATCTAAGCTCTTCATACTATATATTGTTGCAATACCGTTTGATAAATCAATATTTACTTTTTCAGCAGATATATCTGCTCCGGTAATGTCATGGTATAAAGATACCGTACTGTTTGAATCTCCTGTGATTTTGACATCATATCCGGAAACACCATTTATGATATCATAAATTTCAATATTTCCGCCATTGTAAGAGCCTAATGTCAATGTTGCATCGGTGCTGTTTACATATATTGCCTCTTGTGTACCATCTGTAAGTGTGTTGTTTTTTATTGAGGTCTTTTTGCCATTGCCATCAGCCAATAAGTTGAAACTGGTGTTAGAATATATTGCTCCACCATGAACACCTGCAGTGTTGTTTGTAAACTCAACATTTTTAAACTCAACAACATTTGTTTTTGCAATTAGCGCTTCGGTGTTTATGGAGACGGCACCACCATTTGCTGCTGAGTTTTGTTTAAAACTAGAGTTTGCAATGCTATATGTGTTGTTTTTCTTATCATTCTCAACATGTTTTGAAAATCCTATATGCATAGCACCGCCCATGCTGTTTGAACTGTTAGATGTGTTTTTAGCAGTGTTGTTTTCAAACAAGCTGTTTGTTATGAATGTATCTTGTGCATATTTAACATAGTTTCGTAAAGCACCACCTTCGGCTCTCACCGTGGATTCTGAAGTTTCAGCAGTGTTGCTTAAAAATTGAACTTCATTGATTTCCAGTTTATTATTTTCATTGTTACTATGTACGTTTATAGCACCACCTGCTATAATGTTATCATTGGCTTTTTGATTGTTTTTGAAGTTATGTATATTGACTTTTTGTATGGATAAAGTAGTGTTTCCAACTCCGGTTCCGTTATTTTCTTCATCGTGCCATTGTAAAAGACGAGTAGGTTTGGTATCATGAGCATACAATGTAGGGTAGTCACCGGATGATGTCTTATAACCATAAATTCCGGCATAACCATTAAGAATGAGATCTATATTACTATTCCACTGCCATTGTTTTATATCTGTCTTTAACTCGGCTCGATGATGTCCTCTCATTACATCGTTTAAGCCTTGCCAATCACTTATTTGGATATTGTCAGCAAATGCATTAGAAGATAAAAAAGTTGAAGCTAATAATATTACCAATGTTTTATTTTTCATAATAAAGTCTCCATAAGTACATTGTATTTTGAATCGTATTATGAAGTTTTTTATTATAAAAATCAAGTGCGAAATCAGAAAAAATGGCGGTTTTCAAACTTATTTATTAAAAGAAAATTTTTTATTTGTACAAAATAATGTGGTTTAAAGTAGTAATAAGTCGATAATATGTCATTAATGATGTGTATTATAGTGCTATACTGCTGAAAAAGTTGTTTTTTATTGCAGATTTGTAAGTTGACAAAAGCTTTTTTTGTGATAACATGTGTTTTGCAAAAATATTATAATGTAAATAAAATAATTAATATAAAAAAGGCGAGGGGTCGATGCTTTATAACTGACACAAATATTATGAAGACAATTATTGAACAATTGGCAATGTTTGAGGGACCTGACGCAGGTAAACAAGTTTTACAATACGTCAAAAACGGGCATGCTCTTTGCAAAGATGCGCAGATTAAAATTTTTGAGCTTGAAAATTACAAAGAATTAATCAAAGCATACATTAATAAGTTTCCTCTTTGTGATGAAGTTGAAAGAGCTTTGTTTGATTGTAAAGATGTGGAAGATGTCCTGGAAGAATATGTTCAAAAGTATCTGCTTTGTGATGATGTAGAGTTAAAAATGCTTGTGAAAAGGAATGCTAAAGAGCTTGTAAAGTTGTATGCTCAGAAGTATTCACTCGATGCGGACACTCAAGTCAAAATGGTGCAGAGCAATAAGATGAGGAATGTTTTAAAAGAATATATCAATATCCGACCTCTTCATTGGGCTGCTGAGCTTACAATGCTTGAGCAAGAAGATGCTGTAGAATTTTTGAAAGGATATATCAAAAAACATCCTCTTCAAGAAGAAACTGAAGTTAAAATGCTTGAGTTGTGGCGCTTTGAAGAATTTATGCAAGAGTATATTAAACAATATCCTCTTTGTGATTTAACTCAAGTGTCGATGTTTAAGCTTGAAGGTAATGATAAACTTGCGATGTTGTACATGGCTGAAGGATACGTTCTGTGTGAGCAAGCTCAAGTACAAATGGTTGAAGCAGCAAATTCTGAGGTATTTTTGAAAATGTATACTCAGCTACATTATCTTTGCGATGAAGCCAGATTAAGACAGTTTGAACTTTCAAAAGCTAAGTAAGTTTTAATAAAAAAATAACAGTAAGTTTATTTTTAAAGCGAGGTGGATGAAATCACCTCGCTGTTTGTTTTAAATATGTAAAAAACGTTGACAGAATATTATTTGGTGTTAATATCATACCTACGAATAATATTATGATGTCATTAAAATAATTAAACTATTTAAAGGCGATGGGTCGATGCTTTATAACCGACAATAAAATTATGAAGAATTTGAATGAGCAATTGGCTATGTTTAATGCACCTAATGCTGAGGAATGTGTATTAGAATATATCGAAAATGGTAATTTTTTTGATAGTGCGGCTCAAGTAAAAATGCTTAACCTTTCAAATGCTTTACAACTTGTGAATGCATACATTCGAAAGAGCCATCTTTGCTGTGAAGCTGAGCTAAAAATGCTTGAATATACAAATACAGAAGAGATTTTGAGGACATATATCCAACGATATGCTCTGAGTATTGATGCTGAAATCAAGTTGTTTGAACTTCAAAATGCGGAAGATATTTTGAGAGAATATATAGTCTTACATCCTCTTTATTATAAATCGGAGTTGAAGTTGTTGGACTTTTCAAAAGATCAAAAACTTGTGAGAGAATATATCAAATATCATTCTTTTGATATTCGTTCTCAAGCAAAGATGCTTAAGGTAGAAAATTCTGAAGCGTTGTTGTTAGAGTATATTAATCGGGGAAGATATCTCTGTAATCAAATGCAATTGGCAATGTTTGAATATGATAGTGCTGCCGAATTGGTTGATTTGTATATTAGAGGACGTTATCTTTGTCCGGAGGCTCAATGCAAGTTATTTGAACTTGAAAATTGTGATAATATTATCAGAAGTTATATTCAAAAGTATGCATTTGGCTATGATGCTCAGTTAAAATTATTTGAGCTTGAGAATGCTAAAAAGCTGGTTTTGCAATATATCAAAAGCGGTAATAGTCTTTGTGGTGCAGCTCAAGTAAAAATGCTTGATCTTTCAAATGCCAAAAGACTTGTGCAGATATATACAAGCAAGTATAAACTTTGTGTTGAGGCTGAGAAAAAATGGCAAGCAATGAATTAAAGCTGATTGTTTTGATATACGAGGTGTTTTTGGCACCTCGTTTTTTGTTTTATAAGTTGACAAAAGAAACTTTTGTGATAGAATGTGCTCACAAAAATATTATGATGTAAAAAAATAATTAACATAAAAAGGCGATGTGTCGATGCTTTATAACCGATAACAAAAATTATGAAGACAGTTGGTGAACAATTAGCAATGTTCAATGAACCTGATGTGTGTTCACAGGTGCTTATATATGTCAGAGAACAACACCCACTGTGTGAAGAAGCTCAATTAAAAATATTTGAGCTTGAAAATGTCGGTGAAATTATCATGACATATATTGAAAATTATGTTCTTTGTGATGAGGCACAAGTTAAAATGTTAGCCCTTCCCAAAGGTGAAATTTATGCAAAAAAGTATATACAAATGAAACATTCTTTTTGCAGAAAAGCTCATGTTAAGATGTTTGATTTGGAAAATGCTGAAGCAATTGTCAGAGAATATGTTCAAAAACATTATCTTTGTGATGAAGCTGAAATGAAAGTTTTTGAACTTGAAAATGCTGAAGAAGTTATCAGAGAATATATGCAAAAATTTCCGCTTTGTGAAAATGCGCAAATTAAGTTGTTTGAACTTGATAATGCAAGTGAAATTGTAATGACGTATATTCGGCAATATAAACGTTCTCTTTGCAATGAGGCTCAAGTTAAACTGTTTGAGCTAAAAAATGCAGCAGAACTTTTGAAAGAATATATTCGGAAGAATCAACTTTGCGATGAGGCACTGACCAAATTGCTTGAACCTTTTGCATCTAAGTAAATTGTAGCAAGTCTTTGAGTTATTGTTAAGTGCATAAAACGAGGTTTGAAAATACCTCGTTTTATGTTTTAAAGTTGACAAAAGATAATTTTTTGCTAGTATAACAGCTTATCAATATATTATAATGTCAAAATAATAATTAAAATAAAGGCGATGTGTCGATGCTTTATAACCGATAACAAAAATTATGAAGACAATTAGTGAACAAATGGCAATGTTTAACAAGCCTGATGCCGGTAAACAAGTTTTACAATACGTCAAAAACGGGCATGCTCTTTGCAAAGATGCGCAGATTAAAATTTTTGAGCTTGAAAATACGTTAGAGATAGTAAAAAAACATACTTGTCTTTGCACTGAAGCTCAAGTCGCGATGTTTGGCCATAAAGATGTTGTTGAGCTTGTGAAATCGTATGTCAGCAGATTTCCTCTTGCAGTAGAAGCTGAGCTTGAATTGATTAAGCATGAACATGCTATAATACTTGTGGAGATATATATGGCTCATAATTATTTTCATGAAGAGGCTCAATTGCAAATTTTGGATCATGAAAATGCCACAACATTGGTGTCGTTATGTGCTGCTAGGCAAAGTTTTAATGTAAGAGTGCAAAAAAAGATGCTTGAGCATGAAAATGCAAAAAATCTTGTAATGGCTTACATTAAAAGAGAAAATCGTTTTCTTTGTGATGAGGCAGAGTTGAGGATGATTAAACTTGTTGATGCTGATGCTTTAATAAAAATGTATATCAGAAGATATGCTCTTAACGATAGAGCCCAACAGAAGCTATTTAATCTTGAAAATGCAAAGAGTATTATTCGAGAGTATATTAAATATCATCCGATGAGTCCTGATGCTGAAATTAAAATGTTGGAACTTGATGGTTATGAGAAAATTTTTGAAACATATGTTCAAAAATATACTCTTTATGACTGCGTGCAAATGAAGTTGCTGGAACACAAACATGGCGCCAAGTTTTTAACTTTATATATTGAGAAGAATGATCTTTGTAGAGCAGTTCAACGGAAGTTGCTTACACGCTTGAATTCTAAGTGACAGACGTTTGGATGTTGAATATTCAGCCAAATATGAAAAACGGGGTGTGAAAACACCTCTTTTTTTGTTTTATAAGTTGACAAAAGAGGTTTTTATGATAGTATGTGGCTATAAAATAATTATAATGTCAAAAAAATTATTAATATAAAAAGGCGATGTGTCGATGCTTTATAACCGACAATAAAAATTATGAAACGTATTAGTTATGCGCAGAGTTTGTTGTTTAACGAGCCTAATTCTCCACAACTTGTATTAGACTTTATCAAAGATGGAGAATGTCTTTGTGATGGAGCTCAGCTCTTGATGCTTGATTTGGAAAATGCTCTGGAGCTAGTGGAAATTTATACCCATAAATTTCCTCTTTGTGAAGAAGCAGAGCTGAAATTGTTTGAGCTAAAAGATGCAGAAAAGTTCATTAAGGTGTATATTAAAGAATTTTCTTTATGTCGCCAAGCAGAGTTGAAATTGTTTGAACTTGAAAATGCTAAAGATGTGATAGGAGAATATATAGAATATTATCCTTTTTTTCATGAAGCAGAACTTAAATTAGTCGAGCTACAAGATGCTGATGATCTTATTTGCAACTATCTTTTGAAACATGCTGTTTCTGAAGCAGTACAGAAAAAATTAATCAAACTTGGTAAGTTTAACCTTTTAAAAAAGTATGTAACAGGTTAAGCAAATTATCAAATAACGGGGTGCAAGAACACCTCGTTTTTTGTTTTTAAATATCAAGAGATAAAAGTTGACAAAAGATTTTTTTATGATAAAATGTGTCCTACAAAAATATTATGATGTAGATATAATAATTAACATAAAAAAGGCGATGTGTCGATGCTTTATAACTGACTGTAACAATTATGATTAAATCAATTAGTGAACAAATGGCCATGTTTGGTAGACATGATTCATCTGATCGTGTACTCGCTTATGTAAAAGCCGGCGATAAGCTCTTTCCCATGGCTGAGGTGCAAATGCTCGGATTGGAAAACGCTTTGGAAATTTTCAAAGAGTATATTAAAAAACATAGTCTCTGTGATGAAACGCAAATGAGATTATTTACGCTTCCGAATGGAGAAGATTTTATCAGAGAGTATATCCAAAAAGGATATTTGCTTTGTGATGTGGCAGAAGTAAGGTTTATTGAGCTATACATGGCAACGATAAATTTTATAGACATTCATAATTTCGGTGGAATGTTGAAAGAATATATCAAGAAGCATACTTTTTGCAATGAGGCCCAATTGAAGATCATTGACTTACCGTATTCGGAAGATTTAATTTATGAGTATTTAGAACAAGGCTATTCGCTAAGTAAAGAAGCTCAGGTAAGAATGGTTGACCGACAAGATGCCGAAGCACTTATGAAAATTTATACTCGATTGCATTATCTTTGTGATGAGGCGCAATTGAGATGGATTGAAAGTGCAGAAGAGGAATAATTTGTAACCATTTGTTCAAGTTTAGGCTAATTATCAAAAAAACGGGGTGTAAAACACCTCGTTTGTTGTTTTTAAAGTTGACAAAATAGAAACATGTGTTAATATTGCTACTATAAAAATATTATGAATAAAGGTATAATTAAAAAAGGCGATGTGTCGATGCTTTATAACCGACAATAAATATTATGAATAAAAAGAATTTATTTGAGCAGCTTGACATGTTAAAACAAGCAAATGCTAAAGAACTTCTGGTTAGGTATCTCAAAAACGGATATGATCTTTGTCCTGATGCACAGGTAGCACTGTTTGAAGTGCAAAATGGACAATCTCTTGTTAAAGAGTATATTAGTAGATATTATCTTTGCGATAAAGCTGAGGCAAAATTGTTCGAACTTGAAGAGTTTAGTGTGCTTGCGATGAGATACATTCAAAAACATGGTCGTCTTAGCGAGCAGGCTCAAATAAAAATGCTTGAGCATAAAAATGCCAGAGAGTTTGTTGCAGCATATGTCGTATTTGATTTTGATCTTTGTTGCAAAGCTCAAGAGAAGATTTTCGAGCACCAAGATGTTGAAGAAATTATGATAATATACATTCAAAAACATGCTTTGCTTGTGGAAGCTCAGTTGAAAATGATTTCGCATGCAAAAGCAAGAAAGTTATTGAAAGAATATTTTCAATATTATGAGCTTGATTGTGAAGCGCAAGTCAGATTGGTAAAGACGCCAAATCTTTTGGATTTGATAATCGAATATCTTCGAGCCGGACATTCTTTTTGCTATGCCGCTCAGTTGCAGTTGAAGATGGCTGATTAATTGATTTGCTGATTGCAATAATGTAAATTGATCAAATAACGGGGTGTGAAAATACCTCGTTTTTTTGTTTTAAAGTTGACAAAAGAAACTTTTATGATAAAATGCACTTTACAAATATATTATGATGTAAAAAAATAATTAACATAAAAAGGCGATGTGTCGATGCTTTATAACCGATAACAAAAATTATGAAGACAGTTGGTGAACAATTAGCAATGTTCAATGAACCTGATGCCTGTAAACAAGTTTTAGATTATATCAGATCCGGTAAAGATCTTAGTGAAGATGCTCAGGTAAGAATCTTTGAGCTTGAAGAGGCAGTGGATATTGTAAAATGCCTTGTTAGGCGATATCATTCTCTCTGTGTCAGAGCTCAGGTTGCTATGATGGGACATAAAGATGTTGTTGAGCTTGTAAAATGGTATACCGATATGTTTTCTCTGACGCGAGAAGCAGAATTGTTGATGTTTGAGCATGAAAAGGTTGTTGAACTCGTAGAAGTATATGTTATCAATAATCCTCTTAGTGATGAGGCTCACTCAAAAATGCTTAAGCATGAAAAAGCCGGAGAAATTATTCAAGCATATCTTAAACATCGAACACTATAATGTATAAAAACATTAAATTAAAAACGGGGTGTAAAAACACCTCGTTTTTTGTGTTTTATAAGTTGACAAAAGAAACTTTTGTGATAAAATATGCTCCATAAAAATATTATGATGTAAATAAAACAATTAACATAAAAGGCGATGGGTCGATGCTTTATAACCGACAATAAATATTATGAAGGGTTTTTATGAACAATTGGCAATGTTTAATGAGCCTGATGCACGTAGGGCAGTACTCGAGTATGTTAAGGGAGGAAATTCTCTCTACAAGGAGGCAGAAGTAAAGATTTTTGATCTTGAAAATGCAGAAGATATTGTGAAAAGGTACATCTTAAGGTATCCTCTTTACGATGAATCTCAAGTTAAGGTTCTTACTCTTAACGGGGCTAAAGATATCCTGATTGAATATATCAACAAGGGTAGGTATCTATGTGAAACTGTTCAAGAAAAATTGTTTGATCTTGAAGGTTGGGAAGATGTTGTAAAAGTCTTTATCAAAGAATATGATCTTTGTGAAAAGGCGCAGCTAAAACTCTTATCGCAGAAAAATGCCAGAGAGCTTGTGCTTGAATATATTCACGCAGGTCATCATCTTTACGAGCGTGCTCAAATGAAAATGATGTCTCTTGATTGTGCTAAAGAGCTTTTAGTGGCATATGTCAACGCAGGGCGCCGGCTTTGTGATGAAGCTCAGCTTGAGCTGTTTAAGTATGAAAACGCAAGAGAGCTTTTAAGAGTATATATTATGGATAATTATCTTTGCAACGAGGCAGAGGTAAAAGTTTTTGAGCTTAAAAATCCTGAAAAGCTCATAGAAGTGTATGTCCAAAAATATAGATTATGCACAGAGGCTCAGCTAAAACTTCTGGATTTACCAAATGTATCAAAGATACTGTTGGAATATGTTCACGCAGGTAATCAACTCAGTATTGATGCTCAGCTTAAAATGATTGAGCTGGAAAACGCAAAAAAGCTTGTTAAGAAGTATACGCGTTATCACACTCTTTGCCAAGAAGCTGCACAAAAAATGGTCGGTAAGTAATTGAGCGGTTAAATAAACGGGGCATAAATATGCCTCGTTTTTTTGTTTTAAGGTTGACAAAAGTATTTTTAGTGCTAATATATAATACGTAAAAATATTATGCTACAAATAAAATTATTAAAATAAAGGCGATGTGTCGATGCTTTATAACTGATAATCAACAATTATGGCTAAATTAAGTGAACAAATGGCTATGTTTAATCAGCCAGATGCATGTGAACGTGTATTGAAATATATTAAAGGAGGCTATCCTCTTCATACTGAAGCTGAGTTGAAACTTTTTAGTCTTAAAAATGCTCAAGAAGTTGTAAAAGAGTATGTCAAAATGGGAAATCTTCTTTGCGAGGAAGCGCAAATGTTGGTTTTCAATCTTGAAAATGTTAAGGATATTCTGAGTGAATATGTTCGCAGATACTCTCTAAGCAATAGAGCTCAGATGAAGATGTTTGATGTTGAACGTGCGTTTGATGTTGTAAGAACGTATGTTCAGTATCACGCTCTTTGTGACGATGCCGTAAAAAAATGGCAGGCAATGGATGGAAATTGATTATAAAACGGGGTGTGAAAACACCTCGTTGGTTGTATTTTATAAATTGACAAAATGTTTTTTTATGATAGTATGCAATTTACAAATATATTATGATGTAAATAAAATAATTAATATAAAAGGCGATGGGTCGATGCTTTATAACCGACAACAAATATTATGAAGACAATTAGTGAACAATTGGCAATGTTTAATGAACATGACGCAGGTAAACAAGTTTTACAATACGTCAATAACGGACATTTGCTTTGCAAAGAGGCACAGGTTAAAATTTTTGAGCTTAACGATGTGTTGGATATTGTACAATGCCTTGTTAAGAAGGAACACTCTATTTGCGTTGAAGCGCAAATTCAAATGCTTAAACGTGAGGACGCAGTCGCACTTGCAAAAGTGTATTGTGGTATGTTTTCTTTGGCAGAAGAAGCAGAGCTTCAAATGTTTGAGCATGTGAATGTTGTCGCTCTTGTAGGTGTATGTTGCCGTAAGTTTTCTCTTGGTGTCGAAGCAAGAGCAAAAATGTTTAAGCATCCAAATGCTAAAGAGATTGTTCGGATATACATACAATCTTGGCCACTCGGCTATGCTGATGTAGTAAAGATTTTTGATCTTGAACATCCTGACGATATTATCTTAGAATATATTCGTAAGCGTCCTCTCGGTGTGGCAACTGAAGCAAAGCTGTTCGAACTTGACCGGGCTCAAGAATGTGTTCTTGAATATATTCGTAAGTTTCCTTTGTATGAAGAAAATCAGGTAAAATTGTTTGAAATTGACAATTTTGAAGAATTTCTTACTGAATATATTCAAAAATATCCTCTTTGTGATGAAGCCCAGTTAAAATTGTTTAGAGTGGAAAATGCAGGCAAACTGGTTAAGGAGTATGTTCAGAAAAATTCTCTTTGCTATCGGGCACAACTTGAGTTATTTAATCTGGAAAATGCTCTTGAGATTTTGGAAGAATATCTTCAGAAACATCCGCTTTATCATGATGTTGTAAAGAAATTGTTTGAGTTCTTAAAAGCCAAATAGTTCTTTGAAACATTTGTTAATTAAAAAATCCCCTCGAACACGAGGGGATTTATTAAATTAGGCCATCGGCTTTTAATAAATCGCGAATGAAAGATACACCTTTTCCTGTCCAGTAGGTGTGGGGGCGGTTTAGAGGTCTTCCTTGTGAATCTTCACTGTAATTATACCAACAAACCCTTGTGTAGCCACACGCCTGATATTTTGCATATAAAACCCAAACATCACCGGTTTTATACTGAACTTTCTTTTGCTGCAAATATTTGTTAAGGCCTATTGCAGAGTATCCAAAGTTCTTGGCAACAATTCCGATAGGAAATAGGCTGTTTGATTCAATCAGGTCATCAAACGCTTCTGCTTTTGATTTAAGTTTTGAGCATTGCTTTTGCAAATTTTCAATTTCAGCTTGTTTTTCATTAAGCTGTTGTTTTAAGCTCGCAATCTCTGTTTGTAAATCTTTAGCAGATGTTCTCTTTTTAATTGGTTGAGGTTTTACCTCTGTTGATGTGGCAGTATTTGCGACATCAAGTTCAGGAAACAAAGTTCCTTGGTGCAAATCATTTTTTGTGCCCATAATAATATATTTTTATATAATTATACAATCTTGTTGTCCTTGTATCGCAAATTTTTAAAATTTGCAATAAAATAATTTGGTGATGACAATTAAAATTTGAGTTGCGTAAAAAGAGAAAATACAAGAGGAAAGGTAAATGATTTAAAATAAAAAAAAGCACCATGAAGGTGCGTTTTGTTTTAATGGTGCCAACAGAGAGACTCGAACTCCCGACCCACTGATTACAAATCAGTAGCTCTACCAACTGAGCTATGTTGGCATCGCATTGATGGCACTTATATAGTATGATTTTTGACTTGTCAATATAAAAAATTAAATAATTTGAAAAAAATAATATTTAAATTTAAAAGTTCTTGATTTTTAAAAGTTTTATGATATAGCTAAGAAACCTTTTTAATAAAAGGTGTAATTTGTTTTAACTATTTCGTGGGAGAACAGCCATGTTCAAAACCACGGAACCTAACTAAGAGGTATGAAAAATGGCTAAGTCTAAAAAGAAAATTTTAGGTTTAATCAAGCTTCAAATTGCCGCTGGAAAAGCTAATCCTTCTCCTCCGGTTGGTCCTGCTTTGGGTCAAAAAGGCTTGAATATTATGGAATTCTGCAAAGCATTTAATGCTGCAACTCAAAAAATGGAACCAGGTATTCCGGTACCGGTTATCATTACGGCTTATGAAGATAAAAGCTTTACTTTTATCACAAAGCTTCCTCCTGTTGCTTACTTTATTAAGAAAGCTGCAGGTGTGCAGTCTGCTTCCAAAGAACCTGGAAAATCTTATGCCGGCCAAATTACTCTTGCTCAAGTAAAAGAAATTGCTCAAACAAAATTACCTGACTTAAACTGTTCTACAGTTGAATCTGCTATGAATATGGTTAAAGGTCAGGCTGTTTCTATGGGTATTAAGGTAGTGGAGTAAGACGATGGCAGGAAAAAGAATTGTAAATGCATATAAAAATCTTGATAAAAATCAAGCATATGCTTTAAAAGAAGCTGTAAGAATCGTTAAAGAAAACGCTACAGCAAAATTTGATGAAACAATTGATTTGGCAATTAACTTAGGTGTTGATCCTAAGCACGCTGATCAAATGGTTAGAGGTGTTTGCCCACTTCCTCATGGAAATGGTAAAAAAGTTCGTGTTGCTGTTTTTGCTCAAGGTGAAAAAGCTGATGAAGCAAAAGCTGCAGGAGCTGATATTGTTGGCGCTGAAAACCTTGTTGATTCTATTTTGTCAGGCAAAATTGACTTTGATCGTTGCATAGCTACACCTGATATGATGGGTATGGCTGGCCGTGTTGCTCGTGTTTTAGGTCCTAAAGGTTTAATGCCAAACCCGAAACTCGGCACAGTTACAGTTGATGTTGCTACAGCTGTTGCTAAAGCTAAAGCCGGAGAAGTTCAGTATCGTGTTGAAAAGAACGGTATTGTTCATGCTGGTGTTGCTAAAGCATCATTTAGCGAAGATAAAATTTATGACAATGCCAAAGCATTTATTGAAGCTATTATCAAAGCTAAACCACAAACTGTTAAAGGAACATATATGAAAAAAGTTTCTATAAGTTCTACAATGGGTGTTGGTGTTAAAGTTGATACAACAGCTCTCTAATAGATAAGGCTTTATAGAAAAATCTCCGATAAATTTATCGGAGATTTTTTTATATAAAATGTATATAAGATATTATTCTTTTATTTCTTCTTTTGTTTCAGATGATTTTGCTTCTGTTTTTTTTGTTTTTGCTTCTTTTACTTGAGCAAGTTTTTCTTGAGCTTTTTGTTGACCTTTTTTAACAGCTTCAACACCTTCTTTTGTTTTAGCTTCAATGGTTTTTTTCCATTCAGGTAATTTATCGGCATTAAAAATGACAACAACTAAGATAATTACTAATAACCAACTAAACATTTTTTATCTCCTTTTTTGCTGGCTCAACACTTCTATCGCGTCGTAGTTGATAAGTTCTTCAGTAAAATTACTAACTTTACTATAATATGCTTTTATCTGTTTATCAAGCACTATTGTTTCTTTTTTCTTAGAAATTATTTGCTTTATCGTTTCAAAGCGTTCTAAAGATTTATCACTAAGATATTGTCCATTGATACAAATTGCTTCCATTTCTTTTTCATCAGCCATACAATAGCACACAGCATCGCAACCGGCATCCCATGCTGCCATTGCTCTGTCAGTCATTTTTCCTTTTAAGGCATGCATATCAATTGCATCAGAAATGAGAAAACCGTCGAAACCTATTATACCTCTGATAATATAATTGATTCCTTTTTTAGATATAGTTATCGGATTTTTCTCATCAATTTGTGGCAATAAAATATGAGCGGTCATACCAGCTGGCATGTTATTTAAGTTTTTGAAAGGATAAAAATCATTTTCCAGTTCTTGTAGTGAACAATCAATAACCGGAGTTGTGGCGTGAGGGTCGTTAATGGCCTTACCATGTCCAGGAAAATGTTTTATACAAGGACATATTCCTTCAGTGATATAAGTTTGGCATAAAATTTTTCCATGTTTTGCTATTTTTTTCTTATCTTTTCCAAAACATCTGTTTTTTAAAGCAATGGTAATTTCCGAATAATCAGTATCCAGCACCGGAGCAAGATTAAAATTTGCACCTACTTTTTTCATATTTGATGAAATTATTTTTCCATGTAAAGATGTCGTATTTAGGTTATCGACTAATCCTAAAATATTTTGAGACACACATTGTGTTAAGCCGATATTTTTAAGGCTTCCAACTCTTCCACCCTCTTCATCTAAAGATATTAAGACATCATCACGGCCAATGGTTTCTTTTATTGATTTTATAAGTGAGAATAATTGTTCTTGAGAAGATACGTTTCTGTTAAAAAGAACAACACCTAACGGATTGTATTTTTCAAACAAGAATTTTTCGGTATCGCTTAAAGTAAGTGACTTGACAGATAATAGGGCTGATAGAATCGGTTTTCCCATATAGGTGTTTCTCCTATTTTTGTTTAGTGATGCAACTTAGACCTTCTTTTTTTAGGTTGTTACAAAATTTATCAGCATCTTCTTTCGAATCAAAGTTTCCGGTTTTTAATCGATAAATTGAAGATCCTTTGTCATTTGTGGCCGACTCGATATTATGTGGTAAATTTTCTAAGCTTTTATGTTTTTTGCTTAGATCATTCCAACCTTTTTTGACCGCCTCAATATTTGAGGATGCCATAAGTTGAATTTGCCAATTTCCTGTTTTTATAACTTCGTGAATTGGTTCTGTTTTTTTAATTTCTGTAGTTTTAACTTCTTTTTTTGTTTTAACAGGTTCAATATTTTTAACTGTTTCAATTGTTTTTGCTTCAATCTTTATTTCAGGTTTTTGTGGTATTTCAATCTTTTTTTCTTCGCTTGTTTCGACTTGTTCAATCAATTCATCAAGATTTTTCATTGGTAAAATATCTTGTTTTTCTTGAACCACTTCTTCTTTAAAAATTTCAGGTTCCGGTTTTGCTTCAGGTTCTGGAACAATCTCAGGGAGCTTGGGCTTTTCGGGAGCCGGTAAAATGCTCTCTATTTTTACGGTTTCAGGTTCTTGTTTTTCTACTAAGGCATATATAGACTTATCCTGATTTTGAATTTGCATTCCTTGAGGATTGCTCGGATGAATTTTAACCGGATTGGTAGGACGGCGAATTATCGGTATTTCAATATTATGATTTTCGTTAAATCGAGGAGCAAGCAAAAGCCAACTCACAATACCAGCTAAAGCAATACCGGCAACGGTTCCTATAAAACCATTGCGAGAACGTTGTAGTTCTTGTTTTCTGGCTTGTAATTCTGCTTGTCTTTCGGAAGCAACTTTTTGCCTAAACTCACTTAAATAATCATCATCTTTATTGCCATAAAATTCTTTAAACATATCCTATGCCTTCTATTTATTATCTTGTTGTACTAAGATAAAATAAAAAACTTTATAATCAATTAACATCGGGCTTGCAAAAAAATAAAAATTTAAGTAGTCTTATAATCAGTAGATAGGAGTAAAATATGATAATTTCAACATATAATATTAATTCCGTAAATGCAAGATTATCTATTTTTTTAGACTGGCTTGATAAAAATTCTCCGGATATTGTGTTATTACAAGAACTCAAATCAGACTTTAATTCTTTTCCGTTTTTTGAAATAAAATCTGCAGGATATGATGTGAAAATTGTGGGGCAGAAAAGTTATAATGGCGTTGCGATTTTGAGCCGACACAAACTTCAGGTTGTACATGATAAACTTCCCGGTTTTGAAGATGAAAATGCGCGTTATTTAGAAACGATAGCCGATGTTAAAGGACAAAAGATAAGGGTTGTAAGTGTCTATATGCCCAATGGAAATCCACCATACAATAATATTTATGATACATCAAAATTTGAATATAAGCTCCGTTTTATGGATGCTTTTTATAAGCATTCTGCAAGTTTGTTATTAAATGATGAGCCTGTAATTTTAGGTGGCGATTTTAATGTCATTTTAACATCTAATGATGTATATAATCCTGAGTTATTTATGAATAATGCTCTTTACAAAGAAAGTGTAAAACAACGCTTGAGAGCCCTGGAACATCTAGGCTTTTATGATGCATTTAGAGTAATATATCCGAATGATAGTGGTTATACATATTGGGATTATGCTCAAAGAGCATTTGAACAAGATTTTGGATTGAGGATAGATTATTTATTTTTATCGTCTAAAATGATGGATAGATTAAAAAAGTGTTATGTTGATAAAACATTGAGAAGTATGGAAAAGACATCTGACCATACTCCTCTTACGGCTGAATTTGATGTTTAATAAGGAATATATTTTGAAAAAGTATTTTCTGTTTTTCTTTTTTATGTTGTATACTTTTCCGGTTTTTGCACAAACGGATATAATATCTGATGTGTTTGTAACTATAAATTCTGATTATATCAATAATGTTGATAATAAGGATATTATGTTTAAAGGTCTTAGATCTTTAACAAAAATTGATAATTCTATAAAATTTAATCAAATTAGTGAAAACGTTATTATGTATCATGCTTCTAAGAAAGTAGGAACTTTTACAATGCCGACAATGGTAGATCAGCCTGATATTTGGTCTGATTTTACAAAATCAATAATTAATAAAGCAATAGAAGTTTCTCCCAAAGTTGAACTTATAGATTTTGAAATACCTGACAGATTTGCACAAGAGGTTTTTGACGGGCTTGACGGATATTCTCATTATTACAGCTCATTTTCTGATCATGCAGATAAACCACATGTTATAAAACGCAATTTTGCTTCAAGAATGGTAGATGATGTTTTGTTGATTAAAATTTTATCTTTTAAAAAAGATATTTATCAACAGGTGAAAACAGTTGTTGATGAATGTGATGATTGTACAGGACTTATTCTTGATTTAAGAGGTAATCATGGTGGATGGTTTGATGAAGCATTAAAAATTACTGATATGTTTTTAGATGAAGGAATTGTAACTTATACACTTTCTAAAGAAAATAAAGAGCCTAAATTTTATACGGCAAAAGAAGGTGATATTTTAGATAATAAGCCTATGGTTATATTAGTTGATGGTTTTAGTGCATCTGCTTCAGAAATTTTGGCGGCTGCATTAAGTGAACAAAACAGAGCTGTGTTAGTTGGTACAAAAACATATGGAAAGGGTACGGTTCAAGATATTTTTAAAAATAAAGACGGTTCAGCTTTGGCTTTAACAACTTCATATTTTTATACACCGGGAGGTAATATAATAGATAAAAAAGGTATAATACCGAAAATTTGTACCGGAGGTGTTAAAACCGTTTATGATATAGCTGATGGTAATTGTGAACGTCAAGACAGGTTTACAAATGAAGCAGATGTTGAAATTGCTGTTAAATTTATAAAAAATGAGCTATAAAAAGATATCTTAAGTTAAGAAATTAAAAAAAAACAAATAAAATTAAAAATTATTATTGACAAGGCTCGTGAAAAAATGTATATAACGCCTAAATGTTTTAATTTGTAACTTTATTTAAAGAGTAAAAAAATGGCAAAAGCAGTAAAAGTAAAAGTAAAATTGGAAAGCAGTGCCGGCACAGGTACATTTTATCTTGCTGAAAAGAACCCAAGAACTCATCCTGAAAAATTGGTTTTGAAAAAATATGATAAAAAATCAAAAAAACATGAAGAGTTCGTTGAAAAGAAATTAAAGTAAGTTCTTTTTATGATAAGTTGATGTAAGGTGCAACAGGTGTTGCACCTTATTTTTTATTTATTGGATTTTTGAGAGCCGTACGCTTTATTGTATTCTCTTTTTAGAGTTTCAAATTCTACATTGGTATAACGCTGAGTAGTACTTAATGTTTCGTGTCCTAACAGCTCCTGAATTGAACGTAAATCGGTGCCTTGAGCTAAAAGATGTGTTGCAAAAGAATGCCTAAGGGCGTGGGGTGTCACAGTATCAGGTAGGCCCAGCCGGTTCCTTATCTTTTGTAACTGCCTTTGTATGATACGAGGGCATAATCTGTCACCTCTGGCACCAATAAAAAGAGCCTCGTTAAGGGAAAAATTATGTGAAACAGATTTAATGTAAGCGTTTATATTCTCTTTAACTATGGGCAATAGTGGAACAAAGCGTTCCTTATTGCCTTTTCCTTTTATTTTGAGAAAATTTTCGGCTGTGATGAAATCTTTGTAATTTAAGGATAAAGCTTCTGAAATGCGAAGTCCGGCGCCATACAGAAGTGTAAAGACAGCCATATCTCGTAAACCTTGCCAATCGTTTGTGGCAATACTTTTTGCATCTTGAATTATACTGAGTGTGTCATCAAAATCAATCGATTTAGGCAAAGTTTTATTTTGTTTAGGTGTCGAAATTATGCTTATGGCACTATTTTTTAGTATGTGTGCAATATCTAACCATTTGAAAAAATTTTTAAATGCCGAAATTTCTCTGGCTAAAGATGATTTTTCTATGTGTTTATTGGCTCGAGATGTTATAAAAGATCTAAAATCTCTAACTTCAAGATTGGTTAAAAAATCTATATTAACAATTTTACCTTTATCAGAAAAAAACTTAATAAATATAGCTAAATCTCTGGCATAAGCGCTTACTGTATGTTGAGAATAGCGTCTTTCGTTTGTTAAATAGCCAATCCAAGAATGTATAATATTAATAACATCATCTTCGGCTTTATAGTCAATTTTATTTTTCATAAAAACATTATATGTTTGCAAGAGTTAATTTTTAGTGTGTGAGAAGTATTTTTTTGCGACAAATAAAACACCTTCCACGGGAAAAGAATCTTCTTGGCGAATATCCAAGTTATATTCTGAAATATCTTTATATCCGTATTTTAGCAAAATTTCTTTAACATATTTTGGGTTGTGCTGATGTCGTCCGTTATAGGATAGGGTATATTCTTTAACATCGGGAGATGCTTTTTCTATATTAAAAATAAAGGTAGTGTTATCAAAGTGTTTTATAATATTTTCAATATCAGGAACATATTCAAAGACATCGGTTGCTATTATAAAGTCAAAAGTATCTTTGTTTTGAGCCGCAAAAGTTGTTATATCGGCGTTGATTAATTTGTTATATTTATTATTTTGAGCTGCAATATTCAGCATGTTTTGAGAAATATCAACTCCGGTAAATGTGTTTCCGTTATTTGCAAATCTTAAGCCCACAGCTCCCGTGCCACATCCTAAATCTAATATATTTCCTTTAAGTGATATACCGATTTGTTCAATTTTATCTAGTATGGCATATTTTATTTTTTGCATAGTTACATCATAAGTTGAGGCAAAAGTATCAAACAGTTCTTTAGCATATTTGGGGTTTGTGTTTTCTGGGTTGCCTTTAAATGAGGCGAGTATATGTTGTGCAAATATGTTATCAGGAGCTGTCTCTTTCCATCGTTGGGCAATTTTTAGGGCTTTATCAGGTTCTTTTTTGTATAACAGAACGAGTGTTTCAGATATGTTTATCCAAAAATCTTTTTGTTTTTTATCTTTGAGAAAAGCATTCATCAGCAAATCGAGAGCTTGTTCATATTCTTCCAAATCTTTTAAAATCAGGGCTAAATTGTTGCTAAGTTCGGGTAAATCCGGATTGATGATTATTGCTTTACGATATTCTTCAAGAGATTCAACTAAACGTCCTTGTTTATGCAATAAGCCGGCATAATGAGCGTGTGCATCTAAATTTTTAGGTTCTAAATCGAGAGCTTTAAGATATAGAGCTTCACTTTCTTCCAAATCAGCCAACATAATTAAGCTTTTAGCATGCTTAGGGTTGAGCTCTAAAGCCAAGTTTAGTGTGTGTTTAGCTTCGTCATATTTTTTAAGTGCCAGATATATTTCAGATTTTAAAAGTTGTATTTCAAACAAATTGCGCTCTGAGAGATTAATTTCTTCAAGCAGTTGCAAACTTTTGACATAGTTTTGTTGTTCAAAATTATGTTTTGCCAAAGTATATAAAATAAGCGTTGAGGGATAATATTTTTGGTTCAATTTTTCTAATTGTGCAAAATCTTTATCCAGTAAAGCCAAATTAACTAAGGCATCAATATAATTTTCATCCAGGTTGATGGCGTTTTGGTAAAAAATGCGAGCTTGCTGAGGCTGATTTAATTTTTCATACACGGCACCTGCATTGTTGTATATTTCTTTAATGTTCGGATTTAGTTTCAGAGCTTTATTATATGCTTCGAGAGCTTGAACATATTTTTCTAAATTTTGATATGATACGGCCAAATTAAAATATAACGGCAGGTGTTGAGGTGCAAATTTTAGAGCTTGAGAAAAATAAGATACGGCTTGTTGGTGCATATTTTTGGCTTGAGCAGTCAGACCCATCATATTTAACACATCCGGATTTTCGGGAACGGCTTCTAAAATGTGACGATAAAGTTGCTCGGCTTCATCAAGTGAGCCGTTCATATATAGATTGTTAGCTTTTTGAAACATTAAATCGTAAGACATTATTCCTCCACAAACATATTGTATGTTTATTTTTGTGAAAATCCAGTTTTATTTTAAAATTTTGCTTGAAAAATGTTTTTTTTATGGTATGTTGACTTCACTTCCGAGAATGTGGATATTCTGTATCCCGTTTTAGGTTTAGCCTAAGACTATCGGGACAATAATGTAATTTAATAATAAAAAAGGATTGATTTTATGAAAAGTATTGTTTCTGCAAAGAAAAAAGCAAGCCGCAAATATGTGGTTAACCTTTGGGGTGATGCTAACAGCCCATTTGAAAAAAGAAGTTATGCTCCTGGTCAACATGGTCAGAGAAGAAAGAAATCTACAGACTATGGTATCCAACTTTCTGCTAAACAAAAGTTGAAAACATACTATGGTAACATTTCTGAAAAACAATTCCACAAATATTATGTTGAAGCAATTCGCAGATCAGGCGATGCTGCTGAAAACTTAATCGGTTTGTTAGAATCTCGTTTAGACAACTTGGTATACAAAGCAAAATTTGTTCCTACAGTTTTTGCCGCTCGTCAATTTGTAAACCATGGTCATGTTACAGTTAACGGTAAAAAAGTAAACATCCCTTCATATATGCTTAAAGCTGGTGATGTTATTGAAGTTAGAGAAAAATCTAAATCTATGGCGATGGTTCTTGCTTCTGTTGAATCTCAAACAAGAGAAGTTGCTTCATATTTAGAAGTTGACAACAAAAAATTGTCTGCAAAATATACTTTTGTTCCGAAATATGAAGATGTTCCTTATGCTTGCACAATGGAACCAAACCTCGTTATCGAGTTCTACTCAAGATAGTATTTCAAGAAGTACAAAAAAAAGCAGGGTTTTTCCTGCTTTTTTTTTGTGGATTGGTGGTAGGGCGTAAAACAATTGTCATTCCTATTTTTTGTTTATCCCCTCTATATTGTCCCCCTATTTATGAGTGAAACGAACAAATTCAAGGGAGCTTCGAATTAGTTTAAAAATATCTATCATCTAATGCATTGTTGGTTGGTGAAAAACTAATCGGAAGATGCCTTGACCTCACTTCGTTCGGAGGCATGACGGTATTATATTTTTTGTTTCAGAGACATGACGGTATTATATTTTTCGTTTCGTAGGCATAACGGTCTACAAAGTCATCGCTCGATTGTGATAAGCAATCGTTCAGCGATCTTCAAATTAGTTAATCGGAAGGTCCCTTGACGTTTCTTGGCAGAAACGAGGGACGACAGGTTGGTGTTTTTTTACATTTTTATGGTATAAAAGGGGTATATTTTTTCAGCAAATAAGAATCTCTAAAAAGTGTTTATTTACAATGGTTTTAAGCGTTTTAAACTGCTCGATTTAAACGTACGTTTAAATCAAGCAGTTTTTTTGATGTTTTTTTCGAACTTCAGTTTCTTCTAACTATTTGAAAAACAATAAAATGCAAATTTTAAATTTTG